>CAWGJL010000049.1:0-7650 GCA_963822765.1 uncultured Actinomycetes bacterium
GCGCAGCTCGTGGCTGGCGTCGGCGAAGAACCGGCGCATCTGCTGCTGGCTGGCCTCACGCTCGTGCACGCCGACCTCGATCCGGGCCAGCATGCCGTTCAGGGCGGTGCCGAGCCTGCCCACCTCGCTGCCGGGATGGTGCGGGGTGACCCGGTCGGTGAGGTCACCGGCGGTGATCCGGTCGGCCTGCGCGGCCATCGTCTCGATCGGGCGCAGGCCGCGGCGCAGCACGACGAAGACGCCGAAGCCGATGAGCAGCACCACGGCGATCGAGCCCCAGATGACGATGAGCTCGACCTGGACGATGGTCTCGTCAACCTGGTCCAGGCTGGTTCCCGCGACCAGGGACCCGCCGATCGCGCGCAGGGACACCACGCGCAGGTTCGCGGCGCCGTTCGGGCTGATCAGGGTGTGCGGGCCGGGCCGGGCGGCGATCCTGGCCGTGCGGGGCGAGAGGGTCCAGTTGATGGTCTTCGGGCCGCCGCTCGCGGCGACCTGCAAGGTGACCTGCTCGCCGCGGGCCGGCACGAACACCATGTCGTAGGCGCCGGGGAGGGCCGGGAAGTATCCGCCGGGCGGCAGCACGCGCTGCCTGGGCACCGCGGTCGCACCGCGCGCTCCGGCCTGGTGGACGGCGGCCAGCAGGGCGGCCAGTCGCGGCAGGGTCAGGGTCAGCGCCACCTGCAGGTTGGCGTCGGTCTGGGACAGCAGGTTGCGGCGGACGGTGCCGATCGCCGCGACGTCGAAGGCCACCAGCGCGACCAGCGTGACGGCCAGCACGCCGGCCATCACCTTGAGCCGGAGCTGGGTCCGCAGCAGCCTGCCGACCATGGCACTGGCGCTATGACTCATCGGGAGCCCCCTCGGGATCGCCGGGGCGCGGCAGGCGCAGGCTGTAGCCCACGGCGCGCTGGGTGTGGATCAGGTCCGGCCCGTCGCTGGCCAGCTTGCGGCGCAGGTAGGTGACGTAGGTGGACACGACCGTGCTGGACCCGCCGAAGTCGTAGTCCCATACGTGGTCGAGCAGCTGGGCGCGGGTGAGGACCCGGCCGGGGTTGAGCATGAAGTAGCGCAGCAGCCGGAACTCGGTCGGCGACAGGTCGATCTGGCGCGCGCCGCGGCGGACTTCGTAGGTGTCCTGGTCGAGGGTGAGGTCCGCGAACGACAGGACCGGCTCGACGGGCGCCGGGCGGGTCCGGCGCAATACGGTCCGGACCCGGGCGGCGAGTTCCTCCAGCCCGAACGGCTTGGTCATGTAGTCGTCGCCGCCGATGGTGAGCCCGGTGACCTTGTCGTCCTGGGTGTCCTTGGCGGTCAGGAAGATCACCGGCACCCGGTTCCCGTCGCGGCGCAGCCTGCGGACGATCTCGAACCCGTCGATGTCGGGCAGCAGGACGTCCAGGATGAGCAGGTCGAAGGGGCGGTTGCGGGCCAGCCGGAGCGCGTCGGTGCCGTTCTCCGCGGCGGTCACCTCGAACCCGAGGAAGCGCAGCGAGGCGGCGACGGCCTCCCGCAGGAAGAGCTCGTCGTCCACCACGAGCAGGGTCCCGTCATCGGGTGACATCACGTTAGCCCAGCATATGGCGGTGAACGTTGTGTGCGAGAAATCTTCGAGTTTCGTGTGAACGCCGCCGGGCCTTGGTTGACACGAAACTCACACGCGGATCGCGCGGCTTCCTGAGCACCGCCGTGGAAGGTAGGGCCCAGCCCAGGGCGGCAGCGGAATAACGGAGGACTCTCGTGACGCAACTTGGCTCCACGGCGACGCACAGCGGGCCTGAGGATGACAGCCGCCGGGCGGCGATGCGCGGATCACGGCTGGCGCGGCGGCGACGCGTGCTGATCGGGGTGGGGATCGCGGCCGCCGTGGCGGCCATCGGCGGGCTGATCGGCGCTTCGTTCGTGAAGTCGCCGCAGCAGCTGGCCGCGGACACCGCGGCCCCGACCGCCACGGTGACCACGGCCACGGTCGTGTCCCAGATCCTGACCGCGTCGGTCCAGATGCGCGGCGTGGTGTACCCGGCGACCCAGTACGACGTGTTCGCGACCGCGCCGTCGTCCGGGGACACGGGCTGCGGGCTCCGGGATCGTCCGGGGGCGGCAGCGGGTCCTCGGTGTACATCTCCAAGCTGGACGTCGCGGCGGGCGACACGATCACCAACGGCAAGCAGCTCGCCGAGATCGACGGCCAGCCGCTGTTCGCGCTGACCGGCACGGTGCCCGCCTGGCGAGACCTGGCGCCAGGCGAGACCGGGCCGGACGTCACCGAACTGCAGCAGGCCCTGGCCGCGCTCGGGTACTACGACGACGGCGACACGCCCGGGTACTACGGCGCGGCCACCGAGTACGCGGTGACCCTGTACTACGAGCACCTCGGCTACACCCCGCCGTCATCGGGCGGCGTGCCCGCGGCGGACGTGGTGTTCCTGCCGTCGCTGCCCGCCACGGTGGTGGCGGTGAACGGCGCGACCGGCGAGCAGCCCGGCCAGCCGTTCCTCGAGCTCGCGGCGCGCGGGTCGCTGGCGCTGACCGGTGAGCTGCCCCCGGCCTACGCCGGGCAGGTGAAGGCCGGGCTGAACGTGACGATCTACGACGAGGTGACCGGTATCCACGCGACGGGAACCGTAGCGGACCTGGGCACGGCAACCACCGTCACGCCGACGGGGGCGGTGGTGGATATCGGGGGCGGCTCGGGTTCGGCGGGCTCATCAGGGTCCGCCGGCTCCGGGTCCAGCTCGGGCAGTTCGGGGTCGGACTCGGGATCCGGGTCGGGGTCGGGTTCGGGGTCGGGCAGCGCCGCGGCGACGGTGTTCATCCCGGTCACCGTGCGGCCGTCCAAGCCGCTGGCCGCGGCGCTGAACGGGGAGAACGTCCTGGTCACGGTGCAGACCGGGCGGACCGAGGGGCCGGTGCTCACGGTGCCGGTGGCCGCCATCGTCACCACCGCGTCGGGTACCAGCGACGTCACCGTGGTAGGCGCGCACGGCAAGCAGACCGAGGTCGCGGTCACGCCGGGCATCTCCGAGAACGGCTACGTCCAGGTGACCCCGGTGACGGCCGGCGCGCTGGCGGCCGGTGACCGCGTGGCGGTGAGCGGGTGAGCGCGCGGGAGACAGCGATGAGCACGCCGGTGATCGAGCTGCGCGGCCTGGCCCGCACCTATCCCGGCCCGCCGCCGGTGCCGGCGCTGCGCCCGGCCAGACCTGGTCATCGAGGCGGGCGACTACGTCGCGGTGACCGGGGCGTCCGGCTCGGGCAAGTCCACGCTGCTGCACCTGCTCGGGCTGCTCGACTCCCCCACCGCGGGCAGCTACCTGCTGGACGGCGTGGACACGGGCGAGCTGGGCGACCGGGACCGGTCCGCGCTGCGCGGCAGCCGGATCGGGTTCGTCTTCCAGTCCTTCCACCTGCTGCCGTACCGGACGGCGCTGGAAAACGTGCTGCTGGCGCAGATGTACAACCAGACCCCGCGCACCGCCCGGGTCCGCGCCGCGGTCGACGCGCTCAACGCGGTCCGGCTGGGCCACCGGCTGGACGCGCTGCCCACCACGCTGTCCGGCGGCGAGTGCCAGCGGGTCGCGATCGCGCGGGCGCTGGTCAACCGGCCGAGCCTGCTGCTCTGCGACGAGCCGACCGGCAACCTGGACTCGCGGAACGCGACCGCGCTCATGGACCTGCTCGACCAGCTGAACGGGGCCGGGTTCACGATCGTGGTGATCACGCACGACGCCTCGGTGGCGGCGCACGCGGGCCGGACGATCGCGATCAGCGACGGGGTGCTGTCCGAAGTGGTCGGGGCCGGTCATGCGTAGGCCACGGACCGGCTTCCCCCGGGAATTGGCACCGCCGCGGCTGACCGCGCGGGACGCGACCGCCGAGGCGGTCGCCGGAATCGTGCAGCGGCCGGGCCGGGCCGTGCTGACCATGCTCGGCACCGTCCTGGGCGTGGGGGCGTTCGTGGCCGTGCTGGGCCTGACCGCCACCGGGGCGGGGCAGATCTCCCATCAGTTCACGGTCCTTGAGGACACCACGGTGACGGTGGAGGACAACGGGCCTGCCAACAACGTCGCCCCGCCCCACGCCAACCCCGCGATTGGCTTTCCCGCCGACGCGGACGCGGTCGCCGACCACATCAACGGGGTGACCGCCGCCGGGGTCTGGTGGCCGGTGTCCCTGCCGCAAGGGACGAGCTTCACCGGCTCGCTGGCGCTGTCCGCCGCGGCCTCCCAGACCATCAACCTGCTGGCTGCCTCGCCGGGAGCGACGGCGGCCATGGGGCTGACCATGGTCGCGGGCTCGACGCTGACCAGCTACGAGAATGACACCAGCCAGCACGTGGCGGTGATCGACACCACCACGGCGGCCGAGCTCGGCATCGCGGTATCGCGCCTGGCCAGTCACCCCGCGGTGTTCGTCGACGGTATCGCGTACACGGTCGTCGGGATCTACAGCTCCGCCCAGCGCGTGGTAACCGACGAGAGCGCCATGCTCATCCCGGAGAACACCGCCCGGGGCGACTTCGGCAACCCGCAGCCCGGCATCGGGAACCAGGACGAGGCCCAGATGGTCGTGGCGACCAGGATCGGCGCCGCGCAGGCGGTGGCCAGGCAGATCGCCGCCGCCGAACTGCCGGCCGACCCGGCCCGCCTGGTGGTGACCTCGCCGCCGAACCCGCAGAACCTGCAGAGCCAGGTGAGCGGCGACCTGGCCGGGCTGTTCCTGATCCTGGCGCTGATCAGCCTGCTGATCGGCGCGGTCGGGATCGCGAACACCACGCTCGTCGCGGTGCTCGAGCGCACCGAGGAGATCGGCCTGCGCCGCGCGGTCGGGGCCCGGCCGCGGCACATCGCCGCCCAGTTCCTGGCCGAGAGCACCGCGCTGGGCACGCTCGGCGGCCTGATCGGCACCTGCATCGGCGTCGGGACCGTGGTCATCTTCGCCGCGGTCAAGGACTGGACCGCGGTGCTGAACCCGGCCTACACCCTGCCCGCCCCGCTGATCGGCAGCGTGGTCGGCTTCCTGGCCGGCGCGTATCCCGCGTTGCGTGCGGCGCGGACCAGCCCGCTGGCGGCGTTGCGGCACGCGTGAACCACGGCCCGTTCGGAGGAAATGAAAAATGCGCGCCCGGTATACCCTTTTGCTCCTGACTTGTTGCTGCGCGGGCCTGTCCGCGTGCACCGCCGCCGCGTCCACGGGCCCGGTCACGGCGGTCAGCACGCCGGCCGTCGGTCGGCCGGCACCGCCGTCCTCGGCCCAGGCGGCGCTGTCGCACATGGCGTTCACGCCGTACGCGGCGCTGGGTCAGTCCAACAACGACGGACTGGCGCCCAACCAGTCAGGTGAGGCGCTGTCCAGCGCGTGCATGGGCGTGGCGGGCTACCCGAACAGCGGAAATGTCCCGTTCGGGATCAACATCGGACCCGCGAACCTGTCGTTCGCCCAGCCCTGGGGGGCGTGGGGCTACCTCGGCGCCGCCGAGGCGCAGCAGTACGGCTTCCGGGCCCCGGCGGGCTCGGTGCTGAGGAACCTGGGCATCGCCGCAACGGGGCCTGGCCCGGATCCGGCCAGCCTGCCCAAGGCGGAGCAGGCCGCGATCGGCAAGTGCGAGACGATCACGCAGAACTTCACCAACGCCATGCAGCAGGGACCGCTGGCCGGCATCGACACGCTGACCAACGACCTCTACAACGACGTGACGAAGGACGCGCAGGTGAGCAACGCCACCCACGCCTGGGTCACGTGCATGGCCAGGAACGGGTACAGCTTCAAGCAGCCGCAGACCGTGTTCTTCACCGAGCTCCAGGCCATGTTCGGCGGGAAGCGGGGGATAACCCCGGACAGCCAGGTGAGCGCGGCGGCCAACCAGGCGCAGATCGCGGTGGCCGTCACCGACGCTAACTGCACCGCGGGCGCGGACCTGGCCGGGATCTACTTCGCGGTGCAGGCCAGCTACGAGCAGCAGATCGTGAACGCCAACGCCTCGGCGCTGGCCGCCGCGGTCCAGCAGTACCGCGCCGCCTACGCCAAGGAGGTAAGCAAGCTGCCGGGGCTGCTGAAGACCGCGAGCGCGCAGCCGTTCGGCGCTGGCAAGCCCACCTCGGCGGCGAGCTGACCCGGGTCAGGCCGGGGGCGGGATGGCCTTGATGGGAAGCGGGGGGCACTTGTTGCCGGCCGCGATGGCGGCCCGCAGGTCGGCGATGACCCGGCCCGGCTCGGCCTTGATCGTGCTGGGCAGCCAGTGCAGCATGTGGATGCCGGCCGCTTCCATCCGGTTGTGGCGCGTGGTGGTCGCCTCGTAGTCCTTGGCCGCTAGGTGGTACTCGCGGGAGTCGACCTCGCCCGCCACCCCGGCGCGCGCGAACCAGGCATCGGGACGGCCGAGGAAGGTGCCGTCGAGGGTGTACAGGTCCGCGTTGTACATGGGGCGGTCCAGGTCAGAACGGTCGATCAGGTACTTCAGCCGGGCTTCGGCGACGGAACGGATACCCTCGCTGACCTCGGCGAGAGCCATGCGGTACCAGCGTGCACCATTTGACGGGCCTTCGTTGAGTTCGGTGACCAGGTCCTGGAGCGCAAGGCGGCCGCGCTGGATGGCCTCGCAGACCAGGGCCTGCACGTCGCTGAACTGGGTCATCCCGCGGGCCGCGTCGGCGACGGCGCGGACGGGAGCGGCGAACCGGAGGGGACCGCTGGTATATAGCGACGCGGGCAGCCGGGTGGTGCGCTGAATCTGGACGAATCCGATGCTCTTGCGGCGGCTGTCCGCTGGTACGAGCACGTCGAGCAGGTTCAGGCCGGCGCATCGCAGGTTGTGCCGCCGGACCGCGACCGCTCCGGTGATCACGCTTCGCGGGCCCGCGTAGAGCAGCGCGGCGGTCTCCCGCTGTTCCTGGCTGGGCGATCCGGTCACGGTGAGGTACACGCCCGGCAGGATCTGCCGCCAGGGACCATCCGGCCGGAGCCGGTACGCGATGGTGCTACGCGTCATGCCGCAGTCAACCGCCTGGCTTCGCGCCACGACGTGGTACTGGCCCCGCGTTACCCGCGCGAATCGCTCGCGATCATATGCGGAAAGCGTCGGCATGATTGCAACATGTCACGAAGGTCCGACAAAACGCCGCTTTCGTCTGTGTCGATGGGCCGTTGTACACGTAAGAGCATGCACGATGGCCCATCGATCACGCTGGGGCTGGGGGGCTGGGGGGCTGGGGGGCTGGGGGGCTGGGGGGCTGGGGCGGAGCGGCTGGCGGGGGCTGGGGGATAGCGGCCTTGGACGCGGAGGCTTGGGGGGTCGAAGGGGGGGCGGAGGTGGGGGGTGGCGGGGTGGAGGTGGCCGCCTACGTTGATCTGGTAGCGGGCGCTGCGGATGTGGTCGGGGGTTAGGGGGAGGCCGGCGGGGTGGCGGATGTAGGCCAGGGCTGCGCAGGTGGCCAGGGTGTCGCACCAGGCGCCGGAGGTGACCTGGCCGACGGCTTGGCCGTCGGCCAGGACTAGCTCGCCGCCCCAGATCATGGCGGCGGGATCGTCGAGGACGAGGGAGATCAGGCGGCGGGGGGAACCCTCGGCGCGGGCCTTCTCGACCGCTTCGCGGCCGAGGAACCCGATCGCGGTCTTGAGCTTGCAGGCGAACAGCAGGCCGGCCTCGACCGG
>CAWGJL010000050.1:0-308096 GCA_963822765.1 uncultured Actinomycetes bacterium
GCGCCCGCGCCCAGAACCCCCCGTTCGCCAGAGCATCAGGAGCATCCGCATCAGGAGAAGCATCATCAGCAGCAGCGACCGGCACCGGATCCCGCAGGCACGTCCCGAGCCACGCCACGGCGGCCGCCACCGCCAGCGCCAGGTACGCCGTCCGCCACCCGCCCCCGGCGGCCAGAACGGCCGTCAGCAGCAGTGGCCCGGCCACCGCGCCGGTTGATCCGGCCAGGTCCCAGCGCGCCATGACCCGGGCCTGCCGGTCCGGCCAGGCGTCCATCAGCTCGGCCTGGGTCAGCGAGACGAACGCCCCCGAGGCCGGGAAGAACACGGTAAACGCGGCCAGCAGCACCAGGAAGGACCGGGCCCCGGCCACCGCGAGCAGGCTCAGGATGAAGACGATGCCGCCGGCCAGCACCGCCCGCCGGCGCCGGACCTGGCCGCTGGCCATGATGCCGAGCGGAAGCTCGAGCGCTCCGCCGACCAGCAGCGGCACCGAGGCGAGCAGACCGACCTGCCCGTAGCTCAGACTCAGATCGTGCCGGATCAGCGGAAGCGCGGCGCCCTTGGCGCCGTCAACTAGCTCGTCGGCCAGTTCGACCGCGAGCGCGACCGCCAAGGCGGAAAACGCTGGCCTTCAACGTCAAGTGAAACCCATAGGCCACATGCTACGCCCGGCCACCGGAGCCGCCCAGAAAAAGCGGCACTGACCCGCGAGCCGGTCATCGAAGGCACGGCGGACTTGTGGCCGGCTCGCCCGGGTGGCGCAGGCGCCGTTCGCCAGGCGCCGCACCGGTCCCGACTGTCACATTTATCGCCTGTGTCACGCCAGTCCCAGGTATCCCATTTGCGTGGACGATCCGGCTTCCGTGGAAACTTTGGGCAACCCCAGTTGCCCAGATCGTCCACGTAAGCCAAATATTCCACGATTCTGTTACTGAAATCGATTAAAGTAACGAAAGGGTCAGCCGGTCGCGGCTGCACGCGCGCTGCTGGCGCCGTACGGCGCCCACGGGGGTCGTGGCCGCCCGCAACCGCCTCAGCGCCGGTTCTCTACGCGCCAGACCAGGCGCAGCCCGGACCAGTCCTCGTCGATCGCGGCTACCTTGACGTCGACCAGGCCCATCGGCAGCGCATGCTCGCGGATCACGTTGTCGGTGATGTCGCTGCGGTGCCCGCCGGCCCGCCGCGGCCACGCGACCCACAGCGCCCCGGCCGGGTAGATGCGCGGCGCCAGCCCCGCCAGTTCCGCGGGGATCGAAGCCGCGGCGGTGAAGAACGCGATGATCACGTCGGCCGGGCCGTCCGGGCCCGCGTCGGTCAGCCCGTCGGGCGGGTCGGCCAGGTCCCAGCCCGGGGGCGCATGGTGCAGGTAAACCCGCTGCCCGGACCGCAGGCCCAGCTTCGCGGCCTGCGACCGCCCCGAATACCCAGTAGACACGAGAACGAGTCGGTATCACACCGCGGCGACCAAGCGCAAGGGGGCTGCCCCACATAAATGAAGGGGGCTGTACGGCCCGGTGAAGACGGGTGCTAACCGGCTGCCGTGGCCCCCGCGGCCACGGCAGGATACTCAGTATGCTACTCAGGAATCCCGGACGATGAGCGTCCGTCACGCCTTGCTCGCGCTGCTGGCCGAAGGCCCCAAGTACGGCCTCCAGCTGCGCGAGGAGTTCGAAGCCCGGACCGGCGAGGTCTGGCCGCTGAACGTCGGCCAGGTCTACACCACGCTGCAGCGCCTGGAGCGCGACGGGCTCGCCGAGTCCGACGGCGCGGCGCAGGACGGCCCGCAGAAGATCTACCGGATCACCGCCGACGGCGAGGCCGAACTCGCCGGCTGGCTGCGCACGCCCCCCGACATGGCCTCCCCGCCCCGGGACGAGCTGGTCATGAAGGTTCTGGTGGCGATGCGCGTGCCGGGCACCAACGTGCACGACGTGATCCAGGTTCACCGCCGCTACCTGGTCGAGCTGATGCAGCAGTGGACCCGGATCAAGGAGGCCGAGGCCGAGTCCGACCTCAACCTGGCCCTGGTCGTGGACGCGGAGCTGTTCCGGCTGGACGCGGTCATCCGGTGGCTGGACACCGCCGACGGCCGCATCAAGCGGGCCGGCCCCGACCAAAGCAACAACACGAGAACGGCCACGCCGAGGCTCCGCCGCGGCACCCGAGCCAGCCGATAAGGACCAGTAAAAAGAAACGGGGAAACGTCATGAAACTGCACGCCAGGAAAGCCAGGAAAGCCAGGAAAGAGGCATCGCGATGAGCGTCCTCGACATGCGGAACGTGTCACGGAGCTACGGCCAGGGCGCCGCCGAGGTGCACGCGCTGAACGGTGTCGATCTAAATATCCAAGCGGGCTCGATGGTGGCGGTCATGGGGCCGAGCGGCTCCGGCAAGTCCACCTTGCTCACCATTGCCGGCACGCTGGAGGAGCCCACCAGCGGCGAGGTGCTGATCGGCGGCAGCCCGGTCACCGAAATGTCGCGCAACGCCAAGGCCCAGCTGCGGCGTCGCTACATCGGCTACGTGTTCCAGGACTTCAACCTGCTGCCCGGGCTGACCGCGGCGGAGAACGTGGCCCTGCCCCTCGAGCTCGACGGCCTGTCCGCCCGTAAGGCCCGCCTCGCCGGCCTGAAGGCCCTGGACGAGCTGGGTCTCGGCGAACGATCAAACAACTTCCCCGACCAGCTGTCCGGCGGCGAGCGGCAGCGGGTGTCGATCGCCAGGGCCGTGGTCGGCGACCGGCGCCTGCTGCTCGCCGACGAGCCGTCCGGCGCGCTGGACTCGGCCAACGGCGAGGCGGTCATGCGCCTCATCCACGCCGCGTGCAAGCGGGGCGTGGCCGCCGTGGTGGTGACCCACGACGCTCAGCTGGCCTCGTGGGCCGACCGGGTGGTCTTCCTCCGGGACGGCCGGATAACCGACCAGACCACGCCGCCCCGCGGGCCCGAGTCACTGCTCATGCAGGGACCGGGAATGCAAGGACCGGGCCAGTGAGCGCCGGACTGCTCGAACGCCCGGCGCAGGCGGGAACCAGGAACGGGGGCGTTCCCGCCCGCCGCGCGGTGATCCACTGGGCGTGGCGCATGTTCCGCCGCGAGTGGCGCCAGCAAATACTGGTCCTGGCGCTCATCACGGTCGCGCTGGCCGCCACCGTGGTCGGCGCGGCGGTGGCCACCGGCACCCCGGCGCCGGCCGGCGCGGGCTTCGGCACCGCGCAGGACATGGCCACCTACCCGGGCGGCCCGCATCTGGCCAGCCAGATCGCCGCGCTGCAGCAACGCTTCGGCCGCGTCGACGTGATCGAGAACCAGGCCATCGCCATCCCCGGCTCGGTCAGCACCTACGACCTGCGCGCCCAGAACCCGGCCGGCCCGTTCGGCCAGCCGATGCTCTCCCTGGTCAGCGGGCACTATCCCCAAGCAGCAAACCAGGTGGCCGTGACCAGCGGCGTGGCCTCCAGTTACAACCTCAGGGTCGGCAGCGTGTGGCACCAGGCCGGCCAGAACCCGAAAACGGTCACCGGCATCGTGCAGAACCCGCAGAGCCTGCTGGATGAGTTCGCGCTCGTCGTGCCGGGCCAGGTCAGCGCGCCGACTCAGGTCACCGTCCTGTTCAACGCGCCCGGCGTGAGCGCCGGCTCGCTCGGCCCGAACGTCCAGAACCGCCAGCAGGCGACGAACACCAACGCGCTCAACCCCGAGACCATCGTGCTGGCGCTGGCCACGGTCGGCATGCTGCTCATCGCGCTGGTCGCGGTCGGCGGCTTCACCGTGCTGGCCCAGCGCCGGCTGCGCTCGCTCGGCATGCTCGGCGCCCTGGGCGCCACGGACCGGAACATCCGCCTCGTGGTGCGGGCCAACGGCGTCCTGGTCGGGGTGGTCGGCGCGCTGGCCGGGACCGTCCTGGGCCTGGCCGTCTGGCTGGCTTACCGGCCGACGGCCGAAGCGGACGCACACCACCTGATCGGCGCGTTCGCGCTGCCGTGGATCGTGATCGGCCCGGCGATCGCGCTGGCCGTCGTGGCCACGTACTTCGCGGCCGCGCGCCCGGCACGCTCGATCACCAGGATCCCCCTGGTCGCCGCCCTGTCCGGGCGGCCCGCTCCGCCGAAGCAGGTGCACCGCTCGGTGATACCCGGCGTCATCCTGCTCGCGGTCGCCGTGGCCTGCTTCTGGTTCACCGGCAAGAGCGTCGGCGGCGGCGGTGGCGGCGGCGGGCTCGAGCTCGTCCTCGGGTTCGTGACGCTGATCGTGGCGGTGATCCTGCTGTCCCCCTTCTGCCTGGTGCTCCTGGCCCGGCTCGGGCGGCAGGCCCCGATCGCGGTCCGCCTGGCCCTGCGCAACCTAGTCCGGTACCGGGCCCGGTCGGGCTCGGCGCTGGCGGCCATCAGCCTCGGCGTGCTGATCGCGGCCCTGGTCTGCGTCCTGACCGCGCAGCGGTACGGGAACGCCCTGGACTACGCCGGGCCCAACCTGGCCAGCAACCAGATCATCGTCTACACACCCAACGGCGGCCCGGGCGGTGGCCCAGGTAACGGCCCGGGTAACGGCCCCGGCGGATCCAGCACCCAGACAAACAGCACGCCGCAGGCCGAGGCGGCGACCGCCCGCAGCATCGCCAGGGCCCTCGGCTCGGATACCGTCATCGAACTCGACCAGACCAGCGCGTCGCTGGACCACCCCGGGCCCGGGCGGTCCTGGTCCGGGCCGGTGTACGTGGCCACGCCCCAGCTGCTGCAGGCCTTCGGGATCAAGGACGTCAACCCCAACGCGGACATCCTCACCGCCCGCCCCGGGCTGTCCGGCGTCTCGGGCATGCAGCTCAACACCGGCGGCGACAAGGGCAGCACCTGCCCGGCCCAGTGCCGGAACAACCCGGTGATCCAGGAGGTCAGCGCGCTTCCGGCGGGCACGTCGGCGCCGAACACCGTGATCACCGAGCACGCCATCCGCGCGCTCGGCCTCGGCACCACTCTCAGTCCGCAGGGCTGGCTGATCCTGGCCCCGCACCCGCCCACCGCCGCCCAGATCGCCAACGCCCGGCTCGCCGCCTCCGTCGCGGGCATGTCCATCGAGACCAAGAACAGCGCGCCCTCGTCGTCGGAGATCCTCGACTGGGCCACCGTCTTCGGGATCGCGCTCGCGCTGGGCATCCTGGCCATGAGCATCGGCCTGATCCGCAGCGAGACCGCCCGCGACCTGCGCACGCTGGCCGCTACCGGGGCCAGCGGGGTCACCCGCCGGACCATCACCGCCACCACGGCCTTCGCCCTGGCCCTGTGCGGTGCCGTGGCCGGCACGGCGGCGGCTTACGTCGCGGCCATCGCCTTCGCGTCGGACAACCAGCTGGACGGCCTGTCCGAACTGTCCAACGTGCCGACCACCAACCTGCTGGTCATCCTGGTCGCCATGCCCATCGTGGCCGGCCTCGGCGGCTGGCTGCTGGCCGGCCGTCAGCCAGCGGTCATTTCCCGCCAGCCCCTCGAATAACCAAAACGAATAACCAGCAAGCACAGGGCCCGGCCTGCGGCAAAGGCAGAACCACAACGGTAACTGCCGCAGGCCGGGCCCGCTGTGCTTGCCCACGTCGCCGTGCCGCTCCAGGATCTCCGCGGCGCCGCGGACCACGCAGCGCAGCGGGTCCTCGACCAGGACCGCGCCGATGCCCGCGGCGGTCTCGATCCGGCCCGCCAGGCCGGGCAGCAGCGAGCCGCCGCCGGCCAGCCTGATCTTGCCGCGCACGACATCCTCGGCCAGGCCCGCCGGGATCTCGGACAGCATCTCGTGCACCGCCGTGGCGATCGTCGCCACGATGGGCTCCAGCGCGGTGGCCACCAGCCCGCCCGGCACGTAATCGGTGCGCGGGGTGCGCTGGGCGGAGTCGATCCCGACCGCCTCGGCCCAGCCCTCGGCCCCGCCGGTCACGCCGAGCGTCATCTTGAGCTGCCGGGCCGCGCGCTGGCTGATGATCAGCCCCATCTCGGTCCGGATCGCCGCCGCGATGGCCTCGTCCATGGCGTTGCCGGCCTTGCGCAGCGACCGGGCCCGGACCACGCGCCAGCCCGCGACCGCGGCCACCTCGGTGGTGCCGCCGCCGATGTCGACCACGAACCCGCCCGCCCCGCCGGTCAGGTCGAAGCCGGCGCCGGCCGCCGCGGCCACCGGCTCGTCGATCAGCCGCACGTTGTACCGGGGGCGCCGGACGCCCAGCGCGGCGACGATCGAGCGCCGCTCGACCGGGGTCGCGCCGCTGGGCACGCAGACCAGCGCGTTGGGCCGCAGCACCCCGAACCGCCGGGACCGGCGCAGGAAGTCGTGCAGCATGGCGGCGGTCGCGTCCAGGTCGGCGATGACCCCGTCCCGCAGCGGGTGGATCACCTCGATGTCCTGCGGCTCCTTGTCGGCCAGCGCGTCCGCGGCCGCGCCCACCGCGGCCACCTTCCCGACCGCCGTATCAATAGCGATCGCGGTCGGCTCCTCGAGCACGATGCCACGCCCCGCCACCCAGACGAGCGTGTTGACCGTGCCAAGGTCAATCGCCACGCTACTCCGGAAGCGCATGTTGCTCCCCTCTGCCACTGCGGCCAGAACCCCCCGCCGCGTGACGGTGGACTAGCGTACAGCGGGGTATGCCATAGTCACCAGTGACAGATTATGTGGGCCGGGGGCCGCCAGGCTGCCCAGAAGCTAACAGAGCGGGAGCGATTCATGCGGGTAGGGAGGCTGGCGGCGGCCGCGGCCGGTATTTTCGCGCTGATCGCGGTGACCCCAGCCAGCCCGAAGCCGGCACCGGCAGCAGCCCAGACCGTGGTCGTCGTCCGGCCCGGCGTGATCCATATCGCCGGCCAAGCGCAGGCCGCCCCGCTCACCACCGCCGCCTGCGAGAAGGACTTCAGCATCGCGTGCTACGGGCCGGCCCAGGTCCGCCGGGCCTACGGCCTGCCCGCGCTGTACGCCAAGGGCGTGACCGGCCGCGGCGCCACCATCGTCATCGTCGACTCCTACGGCTCCCCGACCATCCGGAACGACCTGGCCGCCTTCGACCGGGCCTACCGCCTGCCCGCCCCGCCGAAGTTCGGCATCATCCGTCCCGCGGGCCGGATTCCGGCCTACGACCCGGCCAACTCGGACATGGTTGGCTGGGCCGGCGAGACCACGCTGGACGTGGAGTGGGCCCACGCGGTCGCCCCGGGGGCGAACCTCCTGCTGGTCGAGACGCCGGTCTCCGAGACCGAGGGCGTGCACGGCTTCCCGCAGATCGTCGCGGCCGAGAAGTACGTGCTCAACCACCACCTCGGCGACGTGATCAGCCAGAGCTTCAGCGCCACCGAGGAGACGTTCGCGAGCAAATCGCAGCTCCAGAGCCTGCGCGGCGCCTACCAGCTGGCCGCCAAGGACCACGTCACGGTGCTGACCGCGTCCGGCGACTCGGGTGCCGCCGACGTGGGGCTGAACCAGTCCACCTACTACGCGTTCCGGGTCACCTCGTGGCCGGACAGCGACCCCCTGGTGACCGCGGTCGGCGGGACCCAGCTGCACTTCACCGCGAAGGGCGCCCCGGCCGCCCCCACCGCGTGGAACGACACGTACAACACCAAGGCGAACGAGTTCACCAATAACAACGAAGGTCCCAACCCGCTGGCGGGCGGCGGCGGGCTGTCCATCTTCTTCACCCGGCCGGCCTACCAGCAAGGCGTGCGCGACGTGGTGGGCGGCAGCCGCGGCGTGCCGGACATCTCGATGAGCGCCGCCTGCAACGGGGCCGTGGTCACGTATTCCACCTTCGCCGGGGCGCCGTCCGGCTGGTCCCCGGAGTGCGGCACCAGCGAGGCCACCCCGCTGTTCGCCGGGATCGTGGCCCTGGCCGACCAGGTGGCGGGCCACCCCCTGGGGCTGATCAACCCGGCCCTGTACCGGCTGGCCGCCGCGCGCCAGCCCGGCATCACGGACGTGACCAAGGGGAACAACACGGTGTCGTTCACCCAGAACAACCAGCAGGACACTATCCAGGGCTTCTCCGCCCGGCCGGGCTACGACCTGGCGACGGGCCTCGGCACGGTGAACGCGCCGTATTTTGTCCCCGAACTGGCCCGGCTCGCGGGGCACTGAAGGCCCGTAGCATAAGGATTTTTTGGCCGAACGGACCGGAGTGCACGCGGCCGCACCCCCGCCACGCTGCGCATATTCGCGGTTACCGGTGTGAACCGCGAGATCACGGGTATATTCTTGTCACAGATCGTCACTTATCCCTCACTGAAAAGATGAGGCCCGAGTGTGTGCATATCTGGCCGCCCGCTGGGCACGTGCACGGATCTTAGGTAACAAATAGATAACAGGTGAGTCCCAGGGAGGGCCTGGTATGTGGGGGAGACGCCGGAAACGCGGCACGCGGCTGTCCAGGCTGCTTGCCCTAGGCGACCTAGAGGACGCCCTAGCGCGCGCCGAGCAGCAACAGCAGCAGGGCGAGCCGGAACCAGTCCCGTATCCCCCGGCCAGCAGCCCGGCCCCGGATGTCCCAGCCGCCCGTCCCAGCCTAAGCACACAAGACGTGCCGGTCGACAACAGCGCCGGCCCAATCGCCGACAAAGAGGCCGCCCCCCAGCACCACCAGGGGCTTCCCGTGCAGCGCAGCCGGGACAGCACGCGCCGCGGTTCGTTCGGCTGAGATAATCATTGCTTACGAGCGGGAATCTGCAGCGAGCCCTCAGCTAATCATCAGGTTCGTAGGCAGACTGGGGATAAGGACTCCGCCGCCCGATCGAAGGCGTGATTGCTGATGCAGGATTTCAGCGGCTACGGCCAGCCGCCCGCGGGTGACTACGGGCCGACCATGCCGATGCCCCCCATGCCGCCGCGGCCGCCCCGGCGCCGGGTCGGCGCGCTGAGCTACCTGCTCGTCGCCCTGGCGGCCGGCGCCCTGGGCGCCGGGTCGGTCGTAGCCCTATACCACCCATCATCAGCACAAAGCGCCGCGTCGGCCCAGCCCAGCAGCGGCGTGGTGAACCCCGGCCCGCCGCCGAGCTTCGCGACCCCGCGGCCCAGTGCCAGCAGCCCCAGCACCAGCGTGGGCGAGCAGGCCATCGTGAACAAGGTCGCGCCGGGCCTGGTCCTGATCAACACCACGCTGCAGTACAACAGCGAGGCGGCCGCGGCGACCGGCATCGTGCTCAACTCCACGGGCCTGGTGCTGACCAACAATCACGTCATCGAGGACTCCACCGCGATCACCGCGCGGACCGCGAACGGCCACAAGTACACGGCCAAGGTGGTCGGCTACGACGTGACCGGGGACATCGCCCTGATCCAGCTGCAGCACGCGTCCGGCCTGACCACCGCCCCGCTCGGCAACTCGGCCACGGTCAAGACCGGCGACCCGGTGGTCGGCATGGGCAACGCCGAGGGGCAGAACGCCATCGTGCCCGTCACCGGCCAGGTCACCGCGCTGAACCAGACCATCACCGCGGGCGACCAGGCCGGCTCGGTCAGGTCGGAAACCCTGCACAACCTGATCCAGACCAACGCGAACATCGTCTCCGGTGACTCCGGCGGCCCGCTGGCCAACTCGGCCGGGCAGGTCATCGGGATGGACACCGCGGGCAACGACGGCGGCTTCGCGGTCCAGCAGGACGCGTCCGGCTACGCGATCCCGATCAACACCGCGCTGGCGGTGGCCGGGCAGATCACCCAGGGCCAGGCCAGCTCGACGATCACCATCGGCTACCCGCCGTTCATGGGCATCTACATCGGGCAGGGCTCGAACAGCGACCCGCAGGCCCAGGCCGAGCAGCAGAACGCCGGGAACGGGTTCGGCGGCAGCGGGTTCGGCGGCAACGGCGGGAACGGCCACCAGAACTGCTACACCAGCGACCGGAACCTAGCCCCCCCGAATAACATCGCCAACGTCAGCTCGGGCACGCTCATCCTCGGCACGATCTGCGGCGGCCCGGCCATGGCCGCGGGCATGACCGCCGGGTCGGTCATCACCGCGGTGAACGGCCAGGCCATCGGCTCCCCGGACAGCCTGACCGGCCTGGTGTCCAAGTCCGCGCCCGGCACCACGATCAAGGTCACCTGGGTCAGCCCGTCCGGCCAGCGCTCGACCAGCAGCATCAAGCTCACCGCGGGCCCGCCCCAATAGCAACTACCCGGTAAGCACCTACGTGGCCTGCTTCTCGAAGAGGCGGACGATCTCCTCGACCGGCAGGCCCTTGGTCTCGGGCAGGAACTTCCAGACGAACACGATGGCCAGCGCGGCCAGCGCGGCGAAGCAGACCAGGACGCCGCCCAGGCTGATCGCGTTCTGCCAGACCGGGAACACCTCGATCAGCAGGAAGTTGGCCAGCCAGTCGATCATCGCGCAGAACGCGGCGGCCTGACCGCGGACCGCGGTGGGGAATACCTCGCCCTGCAGGGTCCAGCCGGTGCCGCCGACGCCAACCGCGAACGAGGCGATGAAACCGTCCAGGCCGACCATGATGACCACCAGGCGCAGCGTGCCGGAGGTGGCGGCCAGGCCGAGCGCGGCGATCAGCGCGAACACGATCATCCCGGTGTAGCCGCCCATGGCCAGCTTGCGCCGGCCGAAGCTGTCGATCCAGCGGAACCCCAGATAGGTCGACGCCACGTTCACCGCGGTCATGATCGAGGTCACCTCGACCCCGGCCACGGTGGTCTGCACCAGGTTGGCGTGGGCGCCGGAGAAGATGGGCCCGAGCAGGTGCGGCCCGTAGTACAGCGGCACGTTGATCCCGGTGATCTGCTGGAAGATGAAGAAGATGCTGACCACGATCAGGGCCCGGCGCACTCCCGGCGTCCAGGCCCGCCGCCCGGCGCCCCGTTCAACCTTCTCAATCACCGAGGCCGCCCGGCGCACATCGTCCATGCTCGCCTCGGTGCCCAAAGCGGCCATGGCCTTCTGCACGTCCTCGTAGCGCCCGTGCCGGAGTAGCCAGCGCGGTGATTCGGGCATCTGGGTCCGCAGGACCAGCCCGATCAGCGCCGGGACCGCACCCAGGCCCAGCACCAGCCGCCAGCCCACGGACGCCGCCGAACCAGGGAAGGCGCTGAAGATGATCAGCGCGATGATGTAGGAGACCAAGATGCCGACCGTGATCATCCACTGCTGGAGCATGGTCAGCGACCCGCGCCGCTCCTTGGGCGCGTACTCGGCGATGTAGGCGGTCGCGATCGCCGAGTCGGCGCCGATGGCCAGCCCGATCAGGGTCCGCGCGATCAGCAGGACCGCCGCGTGCCAGGTGACCGCGGACAAGATCGCGCCGGCCGCGTAGATGCCCGCGTCGACGACCAGCAGCGTCTTGCGGCCGAAGCGGTCTGACAGCGGTCCGGCCAGGATCGCCCCCGCGGCCGCGCCGAGGGACGCGCCCGACACCAGGTAGCCCAGGGCCAGGCCGCGCAGGTTGTAAGGAACGAAGTTCAGCGCCGACCCGATGTTGGACGTGTCGTACCCGAACAGGAACCCGCCCAGCGTGGCCAGCAGGGTCAGCTGCCAGTAGAACGCCGTGGGCACCCGGTCGTCCAGAGTGGTCAGGACGTTGGTATCGGCCTCGGGCTGAGCCATGACGCTCCCATCGATCATCGCCAGGATCTCCGCCCGCTTCCCCGTTCAACGCAAAATGAACATTCAGGAAACCGGTGACCGTCTTCGGCGCGCCGCGCAACGCCGACTTCGACCTGTTCGTGATCCAGCAGCCGCTCAAGCCGTTCGGCGTGTCGTGGTACCAGACCGACGTCAACGCCAACAGCCACGGCGTCGGCCGGGCCTCGGTTCGCGGCATCTTCGACCGCGAGACCTTCTCCGTGTCGCTCGGCGGCACCACCACGTTCGCGCCGACCCACCAGTACCACCTCGGCCTGTGGTTCAACGACCCCAACCTGCCGTTCGCCCTGGGCTGCGAGCCCGGCGCGAAGGTCGCGGCCGTGACCCCGTTCAACGGCGAGCAGCACGCCGGCATCCAGGCCCTCAACACCGCCGAGTTCCCGGTCAACGCGGGCCCGTTGTCCGAAGTCAGCCGCTAATAAACCCGTCCCCGCAGCCCGCGAGCGCTTAACTCGCGGGCTGCGGGGCAGTAGGTCGTCCCAGACGCAAATCAAAAGGAGACGACATGGGTTTCATCGATAAGATGCGGAACAGGTTCATGATGGGCCGCGGCCGGGCCAAGCAGGACGCCGGCCGGGCCATGGATGACCCGTACCTGCAGGCCGAGGGCCAGGGCGAGCGCATCCACGGCGCGACCCGCCAGGTCGGCGAGCAGGTCAAGGACTCGGGCAAGAACATCCGCGACGCGTTCAAGAAGTAGCCCCTACTGCGGAGCCGGGCCTTCTCATCGCGGCGGGCAGTGGTCACACTGATCATGTGTACGACTACGACGTCCTGGTGATCGGCTCGGGTCCCGGCGGCCAGAAGGCGGCCATCGCCGCGGCCAAGCTCGAACGGCGCGTGGCGATCGTCGAGCGCAAGGACATGATCGGCGGCGTGTGCCTGAACACCGGCACGATCCCGTCCAAGACCCTGCGCGAGGCCATCTTGTATCTCACCGGCCTGGACCAGCGGGAGATGTACGGCCAGTCGTACCGGGTCAAGGACGAGATCACCATCGCCGATCTGGCTGCGCGGACCACCCACGTGGTCGGCCGCGAGATGGACGTGGTGCGCAGCCAGCTGACCCGCAACCGGGTCACGGTCCTGACCGGGACCGGCAGGTTCACCGACCCGCACACGGTCGAGGTCGACGCCGGCGACGGCCGCAGCCGGCTGGCCAGCGCGGACAAGATCGTGATCGCCACCGGCACCCGGCCCGCCCGGCCCGCCAGCGTGGAGTTCGACGAGCGCACGGTGATGGATTCCGACGGGATCGTTCACCTGGAGAAGGTGCCGCGCTCGATGGTCGTGGCGGGCGCCGGGGTGATCGGCATCGAGTACGCCTCGATGTTCGCCGCCCTGGGCACCAAGGTCACCGTGGTCGAGCAGCGCGAGCGGATGCTCGAGTTCTGCGACGTCGAGGTGGTCGAGGCGCTCAAGTACCACCTGCGCGACCTGGCCGTCACGTTCCGGTTCGGCGAGACGGTGGTCTCCGTCGAGGCCAGGCCCGAGGGCGCCATCGCCACCCTGGCCAGCGGCAAGAAGATCCCCGCCGACACCGTCATGTACTCGGCCGGCCGCCAGGGCCAGACCGAAGACCTGGGCCTCACCGCAGCAAACCTGACCGCCGATAAGCGCGGCCGGATCGTGGTCGACGAGATGTTCCGCACCCAGGTCCCGCACATCTACGCGGTGGGCGACGTGATCGGCTTCCCGGCCCTGGCCGCCACCTCGATGGAGCAGGGCCGGATCGCGGCCCACCACGCCTGCGGCGAGCCGCTGCACGAGCTGGGCAAGACCCAGCCCATCGGCATCTATTCCATCCCCGAGATCAGCTTCGTGGGCCGGACCGAGGAAGAGCTCACCCACGAGAACGTCCCCTTCGAGGCGGGCATCTCCCGCTACCGCGAGCTGGCCCGGGGCCAGATCATCGGCGATTCCTACGGCGTCCTCAAGCTCCTAGTCAACATTAATGATCACCAGCTGCTCGGCGTGCACGTGTTCGGCACCGGCGCCACCGAGCTCATCCACATCGGCCAGGCCGTCATGGGCTGCGGCGGCACCGTCGACTACCTGGTCGACGCGGTCTTCAACTACCCCACCCTGGCCGAAGCCTACAAAGTCGCCGCCCTAGACGCCATGAACAAAATGCGCCAAATAGCCCGCTTCAGCTAACCCGCAACACCACCACCCCCCGCAACACCACCACCCCCCGCAACACCACCACCCCGCGCCCCGCTTCCCCGCCCGTTTCCGGCGCCCCCGCCGCCCTTCTCTCGCCCCGCTCCTCAACGGCAGCCGCCTACGCCCAAGCCAACCGCGTCGTTGCGGCAACGACGTTGTTGCGTCCCGGCCGCCCGCCACGCCAATGACCGCCCCCAGCCGTGTCGCTAGCGCATCTGGCCCAGCAAGTCGTCACCCCAGGCCGCCGCGACACGCCGACATCTCGCGCCCCCTCACAGCCTCCACCGCGGCGCCCCGTCAGCCCCCTCTCCGTTACCGTAAATGGTCATCGCCCGGCCTAACCCCCTCAGCCCCTGCCCTACACCTCGCCTCGCGCCCTCGCGTCAGTCATCTCGCCTCCGGGCCTCCAGTGGTCATCAAGAATTCTGAACTAGTGTTCGTATAATAGATGATTCTTGAACATGGATACGCTATACTGTTCCCACCGCCTCCTCTTATTTCTTCCGAATCGGAGCGTGGTGCATGTCCCAAGACCTATTCCCCGACCCCGACCCCGACCCCGACGCGGGGCCTGACGGCTTCCCGCCGGACCAGGACGCCCCGGGCCCGGAGCAGGGCCTGTACATCTCTCTTCCCGCGGAGCAGCTGACCCTGTCCGGTTTCGGCCAGGGCGGGGCGTCGGACACGATGGCTCCGGGTGCGTTGCTGGCCACGGTGGTGGACGCGGTGGCGGGGCCGGAGGGTTCGGGGCTGGCGGGCTGCTCGGATGATCAGCTGCTGGGGATCATCTCGGCGGTGTGGCGCCAGCAGTCCCGGGACGCGTGGACGCTGATGGCCGCGATCGGGGAGTACGCCCGCCGGGCCGGGCACAGGCGTCGAGGGCGAGTTCGCCGCCGACGAACTAGCCAGCGAACTGCACATGAGCCAGCAGGGCGCCGCCGGGCAGATGGACTTCGCCACCGAGGTCCCCAAGCGGCTCCCGAAAACCTTCGCCGCGCTGGCCGCCGGCCTGATCCACCCGATTCACCTGCGGATCATCGAGGAAGAGACCCGTTTCCTGTCCGCCGCCGACGCGGCGAAGGCGGACGCGGTCCTGGCGGCGTCGGCTCCCGGCCAGACCTTCGGCGAACTCCGGTACGCCGCCCGCAAGCTGGTCCTCACGCTCGACCCCGACATCGCCCGCAAGCGGAAGGACGCCGCCCGGCGGGAGGCGCATGTCCGCCGGTTCCAGGAGGAGTCCGGGAACGGCGGGATGGTCGCCCGCGAGCTCCCCTCCGATGAGGTCCTGGCGTCCTGGCAGCACGTCGAGCAGCGCGCCCTGGACCTGCGCGCCGCCGGCGTCCCGGGCACCCTGCAAGAACTGCGGGTCCGCGCCTACCTCGATCTCCTCCAGGAGCGCGACAGCCGCACCCTCTCCGCCGCTCCCCCCGCCACCGGAGACGCCGGCCAAGAGCAGCCCACCTCCGGCCAGCCCGCCCCGGACCAGCCGCCCTCCGGCAGCGACCCGCCCGGCGCCGCCCCCGGACCCGGCGGCCCGGACGGCCCCGGACCCGGCGGCGCGGACGGCCCCGGCCGCGGGCCTGGTGGTCCTGGTCCCGCGCCTCGTCCCGGCCCGTCGACCGGCCCGAGCCTGGCCGCCCTGGTCACGATCACCATCCCCCTGACCACCTGGCAAGGCCGCTCCGAGGCCCCCGGCGAAGCCGCCGGGTACGGCATCCTGGACGGCGACGACGCCCGCGACCTGGCCGCCGCCGCAGCCCGCCACCCCCGCACCCGCTGGTGCATCACCGCCCTGAACCCCGACGGCACCGCCGCCGCCCACGCCTGCCTCCCCGGCCGCCACCCCCCACCCGGCACCGGACCGCCCGGCACCGGACCGCCCGGCACCGGACCACCCGGCACCGCCGGCCCTCAGGGCATCTTGTCCACCCCGCTGACCCCCATCACCCGCGGTCCGTGCGACCACGCCCACGGCCAGGTCGGCTACCACCCCAGCCGCGCCCTCCAGCACCTGGTCCGCGCCCGCAACGCCACCTGCACCGCGCCGGGCTGCTGCCGTCCCGCGGTCCGCTGCGACCTGGACCACACCACCGCGTGGGACAAGGGCGGCCGCACCTGCGAATGCGATCTCGCCCCGCTTTGCAGACATCACCACCGGTGCAAACAAGCCCACGGCTGGCGGCTGGCGCAGCCCGAGCCGGGCGTCCTAGTCTGGCGGACCCCGGCTGGACGGACTTACGCCACCACCCCCACCGTGTACACGACCTAACGCGGCACCGCGAAGCGCCGCGGCTGGAGAGCCCAGGCGTGGGCGACCAGCGGGAAGACCGTCCTCGCGGAACGTCCCGATATCGCCTCCGCCCCGTAACCCACCGATAAAAACGCGCTCCGCAAGACTCTGCCCGTAACGATCTCGTAGCGGTCACTTTCTAGGCTGGCGTTGTAGGTCAGCAGCAACAGCGGTTGGGGAAAGGGGTAACGAAAATGACTGCCCTCGTTAGCCCGGAGCGCGCCACGTCGGCCTCGCTCACCGGAGCCGCCGGCTTGCTAGTACTGGCGATCGCCGTCGTGATGATGGTCATAGCCGCGCCAACTCAGGTCCGCCAAGGCACGCAAAACCCGGTAAGGCAGTCCGCCGTGCAGCTCACGACGGATCCTTGCCATCAGCTCACGTCGATGAGTGATCCAACGACGGTCTACGCATGCCTAGCCGCGCCCTGGGCGCCAGAGCACGCCACCGCGTTCTGACGCCAGCTCAACCGCCCGCGCACCTGCTATCCGATGTACTTGAACCCCCGCCCGCCGAGGGGATGGTGACCGTGACGGACAAGCCCCCGGGCGGGCGGTGACGGTGCCGTCGTGGATCGCGGCGATGGACGCAACGATGGCCAGGCCGAGCCCGAAGCCGTCATGGGATGTGCGGTCGCTGAGCCGCTCGAACGGCTGGAAGATGCGGCCGGCCTCTCACGGGGCTGATGACCGGCCCGGTATTGGCCACGGTCAGCTGGCTGCCGGCCGCCATGGTGCAGGCGCTGACCCAGATGTCGCCGGCCGTGACGTTGTACCGGATCGCGTCGTGATCCCGCCGCAGGCCTGGGCCGGCGGCCTGGCCGCGGCGGTCATCATCGGCGCCCTGGCCGGGCTCCTGCCCGCCGTCCGCGCCGCCCGCCTGTCCCCGTCCCAGGCCCTCCTGACCGTCTGAGCCTTAGCCGCCCCGAGCGGAGGACGGCCGCACCGGGTACGGCCGGTCATCGACGATGCGCTTCATCACGATCGTGGAGCTGAGCCGCTGCACGCCGGGCAGCGTGGCGAGTTTCTGGTCCCGCATCTCCTGGAACGTGGCCAGGTCAGCGGTCGCCACCCGGATCAGGTAGTCGGGGTCGCCGAACAGCCGTTCCGCGTGCCGCACCTCCGCGATCTCGGCCAGGCCGCTCTCGAAGCGCGCGATCGTGGTGGCGTCTTCCCGGTCCATCGTCACCTGGAGCAGCACCTCGAAGCCGAGACCGATCGCGGCGGGATCGATGACGGCCCGGTACCCGCGGATCACCTTGGTCCGCTCCAGTTCGCGGAGCCGCCGGTGGCACGGCGCCACGCTGAGCGAGACCCGCTCGGCGAGCTCGGTGACGGTGAGGCGCCCCTCCGTCTGAAGCTCAGCAATTATCTTTCGGTCGATGGCATCCATAGCAAAGATTATTGCCAATATTAGCCGTCCACGGCAAAAAGAAGCAATAATTGACCGCCATAATCGGCGTAGTTTTGCGACGTGATTAACGCGCTCGACTACGCCCCGGTCGCCGCGACCGCGTTCGCTGTCCCGCAGTTCCTGCCCCAGATCCGCAAGCTCCTGGCCACCGGCGATACGGCCGGCGTCTCCTGGGCGTGGGCCACCCTCACTTGCGTCAACAACGCTGCCTGGTTCACTTACTTCGCCCTTGAGCACTACTGGACCGCGCTCATCCCGTCCTCCTCGGCCACCGCGCTGTCCGGGACGCTGGCGGTAATGCTCTGGCGCCAGCCGAAGGCAAGGACCGCGATCCCGATCGCCGGGTGGGCCGCGATGCTGGTCGCGGCCTACCTCATCCTGGGGCGTACCGGCCTCGGGGCGCTCCTCACCGCGGCGTTCGCGGTTCAGGTCGCCCCGTCCATCTGGACCGCCTACCGGACCGAACGCCCCACCGGCATCTCCGCCGGCACCTGGCTGCTCATCCTGGGCGAACTGTGCTGCTGGCTGACCTTCGGCCTGTACAAGTCCGATCCGCGGCTCATCATCCTGGGCCTGTCCGGCGCGACCGCCAGCACGCTCATGCTGGCCCGGCTCCGCTCGCGAGGGTGCCGAGGAAACTCCGGGCCCATTGCGCCACGTCGTGCTCGCAGACCCGGCGGCGCATCAGCCGCATCCGGCGCCGGGCGTCCGCGGGGCTGATCGTGGCCGCGCGCACGATGGCGTCCTTGAGCCCCTCGATGTCGTGCGGGTTGACCAGGAACGCGCCGCTCAGCTCGTCGGCCGCGCCGGTGAACTCGCTCAGCACCAGGGCGCCGCTCTCGTCGTACCGGCAGGCCACGTACTCCTTGGCCACCAGGTTCATCCCGTCCCGCAGCGAGGTCACCAGCATGACGTCGGCGGCCAGGTACAGCGCCGCCATCTCCTCCCGCGGGTAGGACTGGTGCAGGTAATGCACGGGCGCGCTGCCGACCTCCGCGTACTCCCCGTTGATCCGGCTCACCGCCTGCTCGACCACGTCCCGCAGCACCCGGTAGGCCCCGACCCGCTCCCGGCTCGGGCTGGCCACCTGGACCAGGACCACGCGCGGGCCGAGCCGGTCCTCCCGGAGCAGCTCGCCGTAGGCGCGCAGCCGGACCGGGATGCCCTTGGTGTAGTCGAGCCGGTCGATGCCCAGCAGGACCGTGTGCGGCTCGTCCAGGGCCAGCCTGATCTCGGCCGCGCGCTTGCGGACGGTGTCCCGCCGGGCGATCTGCTCCAGGACCGCGGCGTCGATCGAGATCGGGAACGCCGCCGCGTGGACCTCGCGGTCGCCGACCCGGACCGTCGAGCCCCGCGTGACCAGGCCCGCCGCCCGCCGGCAGGCGCGCAGGAAGTTCGCGGCGTCGCCGCGGCGCTGGAAGCCCAGCAGGTCCGCGCCGAGCAGGCCGTTGACCACCTGGCGGCGCCAGGGCAGCTGGGCGAAGATCTCGTAGCCGGGGAACGGGATGTGGTTGAAGAAGCCGATCCGGACGTCGGCGCGCTGCTCGCGGACCATCTGCGGGACCAGCTGCAGCTGGTAGTCGTGTACCCAGATCGTCGCCCCGGGCGCGGCCTGGTCCACGGCGGCCTGCGCGAACGACCGGTTGACGGTCACGTACGCGTCCCACCACCGGCGATGGAACTCCGGCGGCGCGATGACGTCGTGGTACAGCGGCCACAGCGTCGCGTTGCAGAAGCCCTCGTAGTAGTCCCGGACCTGCTCGGCGGACAGGCCGATGCCCACCAGGTCCAGGTCGTTGGCCCGGAACAGCCCGGGCGCGGGTCCCGCGTCGCCGGACCAGCCGATCCACACGCCGCCCGACTCGCGCATGACCGGTTCCAGCGCGCTGACCAGCCCGCCGGGACTCGGCCGCCACTCCGCCTCGCCGCCCGGCCCCTCGGACCGGTCCACCGGCAGCCGGCTGGCCACCACCACGAACCGGTGCCGCCCGGCGCCAACGCCAAGGCCCGGCCCTGGCGGAGGCCGAGACGGATCGTCGGCCGTCGTTCTCATCGGCGACATCCCCTCCACCTTATGCCGGGCCGTCCGGCGGCTGCACCTGCCCGGTCCACCGCTACTGTCCTGCACGTTCTGCGGTAAACCCCAGGCCCAGGTGCGCAAGCTGACAAAAGCCCCTAGGTCAGCTCCCGCAGGTACTGCGGCAGCATCGAACGCCACGTCGGCCACTGGTGCGCCCACTGCGGTCCCCAGTTGTCCACCCGGTTCGGGATCTGCCTGGCCCCCAGCGCGTCGGCCATCCGCCAGGACTCGCCGATGTCCTCCCACTCACCCTCGCCGGAGGCGAGCACCACAAACCGCGACCGCAAAACCTCCAGCTGCTCTCCCGATAGCCCCGGCAGGAACTGCAGCGGCGCGGAGAAGTACAGGTCCTGGCTCCAGGCCTCGTCGTAGAAGCGCTCGATCCGGTACGTCCCGCTCATCCCGATCGCCGCTTTGATGAGATCGGGATACCGGCACACCATCGCCACCGCGTTGAACGCCCCGATCGACGCGCCGGCCGTCACCACATCCGAAGAAGCGCCGCCAGAATCCGCGAACACAGCGGGCAGCACCTCCCACCGCACGCACTCGTGGAACTGGTTGAGCAGCCACATCCGGTGCTCGACCGAGCCCTCCTTGGCCACCATGGCACGTCCCGCCACGCTGTCCACCGAGTACAGCTTGACCTGGCCGGCGGCCAGCAGCGGGCCGCACGCGTCGACCAGCCCGTGCCGCTCGATCTCCTCGGCGTCACCGCCCGCCGACGGGAAGACCAGCACCGGCCGCCCGAACGCCCCCCACCGCACCACCGTGACCTGCTGCTCCATCCGCGAGGAGTACCACCGCTCCCGCACCTTCAGTTCGTCAGCCACAAAGCCTCACTCGTAGTAGAACTTCTGCGGACCAGGGAAGATCCAGGACAGCCCGGCGCGCAGCCGGTCGCGCCAGTCCTCCCAGCTGTGCCCGTCGCGGGCCTCGACGTACCGGACCGTCATCCCGGCGCTCTCGAACACCGGGACCATGGACCGGTTCGGCACGATCAGCGGCTCGTAGATACCGCAGCTGACGAACAGCCGGTCGGCGACCCGCCGCGGGCCGCCCCGGTACCGGTTCATGAACCGGACCACCGGCTCGAACACCGGCCCGCCGCCGTGGTCGTTGCCGATGTCGGTGAACACGAACGACCCGGACTGCAGCAGCAGGGACCCGTACGTCTCCGGGTACCGGTACGCGGTGGCCAGCGACGCCACCGCCCCGAAGCTCGACCCCATCAGGCACCGCGCCGCAGGGCGACCCACCAGCGGCAGCTCAGCCTCGAGCCGCGGCAGCAGCTCCGCGGTCAGGTACCGGGCGTGCGCCGCCGAGTTGGCGTACTCGGCCAGCCGGTCGCCCGGGTACACGAACGCGGCCACGAGCTCGGCCACGTCGAGCCGGTGGATGAGGTTGTCCAGCACCGTCTTGGCGCTGGCGAACGACAGGTAGTCCCCGCCGTCATGCACGATCAGCAGCGGGTACCTGGCCGAACTCCGGAACCGCGCCGGCAGGTACAGCGTGACCCGCGTCTCCCGGCGCAGCGCGCGGCTCGGCACCACCAGGTCGGTCAGCGACCCCGGCCGCGCCTCAGGATCAAAAACCGCCCAGTCCGGCACCGCGTACCCGTACGCGTAGCAGACCGACGAGTCGCCCACCGGGCTCCTGGCCAGCCGCGGGTTCAGCGGATCGTTGAACCGCGACCGCTGCCCGCCGTGCACCGCCTCCAGCTGGTACTCGACCCTCGACCCCTCGGGCAGCTCCAGCACCACGTACCACAGGTCGGTGCCGCGCAGCCGGCGCATCGGCACGGGGCCGGGCAGCCGGAATATCCGGTGCACGACGAACACCTCGTCCGCCTCGCCCCGGAACAGGAACGTGCAGCGCGACCCCTCCACGATCGGCACCTGGTTCCGGGCCAGGAACCGGTCCACCGCCCCGGCGTCGAGCGGCCGGCGCTCCCGCAGCCGGTTGATCGCGAGCTTGCGGCCCGAAGCCGCGACCGCCGCGACCGCCGGCGCGGCGGTGCTCACGCCGCCTCGCCCAGCGCCGTCACGTGCCCGTCCTCGCCCAGCACCCGCGCCCCGGCCGGCAGAAGGCCGTGGGACAGCTCCAGCCGGGTCCCGGCCTCGAGCAGCACGCACGAAGCGGGCGCGAACCGCTGGGCGAACACGGCCATCCGCGGCGCGTCGTCCAGCAGCAGCCGGGCCTTGGCGTGCGGCAGCAGCACCACGTCCCGGATCACGCTCAGCCCGCTGCCGTACACCTCGGGGTGCCCGGGCTCGTGCGCCGACCGGTCGCCGAACAGCACGATCCGGTCCGTCAGCGCCATCGCCCCCGCCGACCACGCGATCACCGGCGAATCCAATGCGGCCGCCACGTTGAACAGGTGCAGCACCTCGGCCAGCACCCCCACGTGCCCCCCGGCGACGATGAAGGCCGCCGCCGAACCCAATACGGCCGCCACCGCAGAACGATGCTCGGCGATCACCGGCCGGTCATGCGGCCGCAGCCGGTCGAAGAACTCCCCCCGCACCTCGTTCACGCGAGATAGCTGCCAGGTATCCAGCGACCGCACCGCCGCGACCGCCTCAGCCAGCGCCGGCCCGGAAGTCCGGCGCTGCAGCGCGTACACCGCCTGCAGCGCGTAGTCCAGCCGCAGCTCATACTCCTCGGCCAGCTCGGCCAGCACGTCGGCCAGCGCGCGCGAGGCCAGCGCGTACTCCGGATCCCGTTCCTGCACGTCCAGCCACCGCGCGTACAGCGACAGGTTCACGGCCTGCCCGCCCAGCAGGGAAACCAGCTCCGCGTCGTCCGGCTCCCGCTCCTGCCACCCGGCCGTCACCGTCGCGAACGGCCCGGGCAGACCCAGCGAGCCGAGCGTCGGCCGCCGCTGCGGACCGAGCAGGATCGTTCTCACGACGCGTAGACGTGCAGCGTGCGCCCCACCGTGTCGAGCATGTCGTGCAGCACGTCGTAGTCGGGGTGGCGCATCCGGACGTACGCGTTGGCCATGTACCCGGCCTCCACGCCCTGCGTCGGCGTGCCCGCCGGCGGCAAGTGCGCGTCGATCACCCACTCGCCGAACTGCCCCTGCAGCTCGTCCACCCCGCTGTACCCGCTGATCGTCCCGTCCTGCGACGGCCGCAGCGCGACGATCCCGCTGGCGAACCCCCGCGACGGCGCCGAGAACACCTGGCCGTGCACGATCGCGTCCGCCCACGCCCGGTACAGGTCCATGTCGTTGCCGGCCGAGTACAGGTCCCAGGCCCCGACCCCCGGCGGCCGGCACCCGATCTCGGAGAACTTGAGCCCCTTGGGCCCGAAGAACCACTCCATGTGCGTGGCCGACGTCCCGATGCCGAGCGCGGTGATGACCCGCTGCCCCATTTTGCGCAGCTCGGCGTACTCCGGCGCGGTGTCCAGCCGGTTGGTGGAGATGAACTCCGGCGAGATCCACCGGGTCCGCATCGCCTCCAGCACGTTCGGGAAGTAGTGCGAGGCGAAGTCGACCGCCACCCGCCCGTCGACCGCGATCGTGTCGTAGAACCCCTCGTGCCCCTCGATGAACTCCTCGACCGCGATCGAGTCCGTCCCCTGCCCGCCGAACACCCCGAGCGCCGAATCCAGGCTGGCGTCCGAGTCGACCCGCACCGTCCCCGACGCCCCCGCCCCGCTGCGCGGCTTGAGGATCAGCGGGTACCCCACCTCGGCGGCGAACGCGCGCGCCTGCGCCGCCGACGCCACCGCGGCCGACGCCGCGGTCGGCACCCCCGCCGCGCGCAGCGCCTCCTTCATCGACGGCTTGTCCCGGCACAGCCAGGCGGTATGCACCGACGTCCCGGGGATCGTGCACGCCTCGCGCACCTGCGCGGTGGACATGATGTGCGCCTCGACGGTGGCCTCCAGCCGGTCCACCCACAGCCTGTCCTGCACCCAGCGGACCGCGCGGGTCATGGCCTCCACGTCGGTGACCGACGGCACCTGCTCGTAGTGGTCCAGCCAGCCCTTCAGGTCGTCATCCATGTTGTCAAGGGAGTACTCCCCGATGCCGATCACGGTCGCGCCCGCCTGGGCCAGCGCCCGGGCGAACTCCCGCTGGTTGCGCGGGAAAAACGGCTCGACGAAAACCACATTCATGCCTCGAATGGTAGACGGCCACGCGGTCACCAGTAATCGGCCGTAGCGCCACGGCCCGTTCGGCCCGATATTTTTTATCCCGAACGACCCGTGGTACAGCCCGCCGCCACCGCTCTGAGCTGGGCCGCCGCATTGGGGCTCGCCACCGCGCGCGGGTCGTGGTCTCATCAGGGCATGGCCGTTCGTGCTCACTGCCGCAGCCGGCACTGGCGACGTACAGTGATCACCGCCCTCCTGGCCCTGCCCGCAGCCGTCCTGCCCGCAGCCGTCCTGGCCGCCACCCTGGCCGCCGTCCTGGCCGCCGTCACCCCCGCCACAGCCAGCCCCGCCACCCCCGCCGCCGCCGCCAGCCCGGCCGCCCCAGCCATCTCTGCCACCCCCGCCGCCCCAGCCGCCCCCCGCGTCGACGCGGTCGCGTTCAGCCCCGACGGCACGCTGCTCGCCGCCGGGTACGCCGACGGCACGGTCCGGCTGTGGGTGACCGCCACCGGCGCCGAGCGCGGCCCGGTCCTGCGGTCCGGTTCCGGCCCGGTGGCCGCGGTGGCGTTCAGCCCGGACGGCGCGCTGCTGGCCGGCGCCGGCGCCGACGGCACCATCGGCCGGTGGAACCCGGCCACCGGCGCTGCCGCCGGCCCGCCGCTGCGGGCCGCCAGCGGCGTGACCGGCGTCGCGTTCAGCCCCGACGCCAAGCTGCTGGCCAGCGCCGGCACCGACGGCGGGGTCACCCTGTGGAACGTCGCGACCGGCCAGGTCTCCGGCCCGGTCCTGCGTCCCGGCTCGAGTCCCGCGGGCGCCGTAACCGGCGTGGCGTTCAGCCCGGACGGCAAGGAGCTGGCCGCCGCGTACGGCGACGGGTCCATCGCGCGGTGGGATCCGGCCACCGGTCAGCCGGCCGGGGTGCCGCTGTGGGCCGGCAGCGGCGTGCGGGCCATCGCGTTCAGCCCCGACGGGGAGTTCCTGGCCAGCGCCGACGCCGACGGCGGGGTCACCCTGTGGACGGTGGCGACCGGCCTGCCCTACGGCCCGGTGCTCCGCTCGGGCACCCGTACCGCGGGCGCGACCGGGGTAGCGTTCAGCCCGGACGGCACGGTGCTGGCCGCCGCCTACGGCGACGGCACCGTCCGGCTGTGGAACCCGGTCGCCGGGCAGCCGGCCGGGCCGCCGCTGCAGGCCGGGAGCGGCGTGACCGGCGTGGCGTTCGGCCCGGACGGCGAGCTGGCCAGCGCCGGCGCCAATGGCGCGGTCAAGGTGTGGCATACGGCCGGCCTGCCGGCCGGCCGGCCGGTGCGCGACTGGATCATCTGGGTAGCCGCGATCCTCGCCCTGGCCCTGGCGGCCGCGGCGGTGACGATCACCACACGCGAGGTCTGGCCTTATCGCTTCGGGAGGACGTAGTGGACATTGTGCTGGCCGTGGCCACCCTGGTGGTGGCCGCCGCGGTGCTCTACGTGACCCTCACCCTGGGCCAGCGCGTCCGGCGGACGACCGCGCCGCTGATCGAGGACCTGGCCGGCCAGCTGGAGGCCACGTCGGCGGAGCTGCGCCGCCAGCTGCAGGCGGTCGTCGCCGAACTGCACCAGGACCGGGACCAGCTCCGGCTGGACGGCCGGAAGATCCAGGGCCGCCTGGACCACGCGGACAGCCGGCTGACCACCGTCGCCAGCCAGCTGCAGTCCGAGCTGGACACCATCCGGCGCCTCAGCGAGCAGCTCGGGGCCCGGCAGCTGCCCGGCCCGCGGTCGGGCGAGTAAGTTCGTCCCATGGTCACCGCCGGGTTCGTCGCGCCCTACCTGCTCGATACCACGACGCGGTTCGTCGAGGCCGCCGCGAGCCTGGAGGACACCAGGCTCGCCCTGATCACCACCGAACCCGCCGACCGCCTCCCGCCCGAACTCAAGCAGCACCTGGCCGGGCACTGGCGCGTCGACGACCCGCTCGACGCCGGCCAGATCGCCTGGGCCGTCGAGGGCCTGTCCGGGTCCGTGGGCCCGGTGCAGCGGCTGCTGGCCGTGCTCGAACAGCTCCAGGTGCCGCTGGCCCAGGTCCGCGAGCACCTGGGCATCCCCGGCATGGACGCGGCCACGGCCCGCAACTTCCGGGACAAGGACCAGATGAAGACCGTGCTGCGCGCCGCGGGCGTGCCCTGCGCCCGGCACCGGCTGGCCGAATCCGCCGCCGCGGCGGCCGACTTCGCTGCTGAGGTCGGCTTCCCGCTGGTGGTCAAGCCGCCGGCCGGCGCCGGGGCCAAGAGCACGTTCCGATTGGATGACGGGGGCGACCTGGAGTCCTGGCTCGAGCTCGCCCCGCCCGCCCCGGACCGGCCCGCGCTGATGGAGGAGTTCCTGACCGGGGAGGAGGGCTCCTACGACAGCGTGATGGTCAACGGCGAGATCGTCTGGGACTCGGTGTCGAACTACGTGCCCACCCCGCTGGAGGTGCTGCGCCACCCGTGGATGCAGTGGGTGGTGCTGCTGCCCCGCGACATCGACGGCCCCGAGTACACCGGCATCAGGCACGTCGCGCCGGTCGCCCTGCGCGCGCTGGGGCTGGACACCGGGCTCACCCACATGGAGTGGTTCCGCCGCCCGGACGGGTCGGTGGCCGTGTCCGAGGTCGGGGCGCGCCCGCCGGGCGCCCAGATCACCTCGATGCTGTGCTTCGCCCACGACTTCGACCTGTACCGCGCGTGGGCCAAGCTGATGATCCACGGCACCTTCGACCCGCCGGCGCGCCAGTGGTCGGCCGGCACCGTGTACCTGCGCGGCCAGGGCGCGGGCCAGGTCCGCGCGGTGCACGGCGTGGACCGGCTGCCGGACTGGGTCGCCGGGCTGGTGGTCGACTCGCGGCTGCCCAGCGCCGGGCAGCCGTCCTCGGGCAGCTACGAGGGCGACGGCTACATCACGGTCCGGGACCGCGAGACCAGCGTGGTCACGAGCGCGCTATCCGACGTGCTCGGCACCGTCCGCGTCGAGCTCGGCTGACCGCCGTGAACGTCCTGATGATCTCACCGGGCTACCCGGCGGAGATGGCGTTCTTCACCCGCGGGCTGGCCCGGGCCGGGGCCGGCGTGATCGGCCTGGGCGACCAGTCCACCGATGCGCTGCCCCCGGTGGCCAGGGACGCGCTCACCCACTACATCCACGTCGGCTCGCTGGCCGCCGACGACCACGTGGCCGCCGTGGTCCGCGAGCTGGCCCGGCGCACCCCGGTGGACGCGGTCGAGTGCCTGTGGGAGCCGTACATGCTGCTCGCCGCGCGGCTGCGCGAGGAGCTCGGGCTGCCCGGGCTGACCGTGGCGCAGACCGTCCCGTTCCGGGACAAGGAGCGGATGAAGCAGCTGCTCGACGCGGCCGGGCTGCGCACCCCGTGGCACACGCAGGCCCGGACCGTGGCCGACGTGTGGGCCGCCGCCGAACGCGTCGGCTACCCGCTCATCGTCAAGCCGGTCGACGGCGCGGGTTCGGCCGACACCTACCGGGTGCAGGACGCCGCCGAGCTCGACGCGGTGCTGCCCATGATCCGGCACGTCCCGGCGGTCAGCGTCGAGGAGTTCGTCGACGGCGAGGAGTTCACCTACGACACCATCTGCGCGAACGGGCAGGTGCTGTTCGAGAACATCTGCCAGTACCACCCGCGCCCCCTGGTCACCAAGATGCACGAGTGGATCAGCCCGGTCACCCTGGCCCTGCGCGACCTGGACGACCCCGGTCTGCAGGCCGGCCGGGAACTCGGCGTCAACGTGATCGCCGCGCTGGGCTTCCGGGACGGGTTCACCCACATGGAGTGGTACCGCAAGGCCGACGGCGAGGTCGTGTTCGGCGAGATCGGCGCGCGCCCGCCCGGCGCGCGCACCGTCGACGTGATGAACTACGCCACCGACGCCGACCTGTTCACCGCCTGGGCCCAGGCCGTCACCCAGGGCCGGATCCTCGAGCCCGTCACCCGGAACTACAATGCGGCCAGCATCTTCAAGCGGGCCAGCGGCGCCGGCCGGATCGTCGACGTCGCCGGCCTCGATGCCCTGCTGGCCGAGTACGGCGACCACGTGGTCGCGGTCGACCTGCTCCCGGTCGGCGCGCCCCGGCGAGACTGGCGCGCCACCCTGATCGCCGACGGCATGGTCATCGTCCGCCACCCCGACCTGTCCCAGACCCTGGAAATGGCCCGGCGCTTCGCCGCCGACCTCCGCCTCTACGCCGCCTGAGCCTTCGCGGTAACCATCCCCTCCCCGCCGGCCTCGCCCGGCCGTCCTGCGGTAGCGTCGAATCCATGCCCCTCGACCACGCCGTGCAGCAGATCCTGCCGTCCGTCCGCGCCGACCTGGAGCGCCTGGTCCGGATCCCGTCCGTGTCCGCCGACCCGGCCGCCGCCCCCCACCTGCGCCGCAGCGCCGACGAAGTCGCGGCCCTGCTCGAAGCGGCCGGCCTGCCCGAGGTCGACGTCCTGTCCGTGCCCGGCGGCCAGCCGGCCGTGGTCGCCCGCCGCCCGGCCCCGCCCGGCGCGCCCACCGTCCTGCTCTACGCGCACCACGACGTCCAGCCCGCCGGCGACCGGGCCAGCTGGGACACCGACCCGTTCCAGCCCACCGAGACCGGCGGCCGGCTGTTCGGCCGCGGCGCCGCCGACGACAAGGCCGGCATCGCCGTCCACCTGGCCGCGCTGCGCGCCCACGGCGCCGGCCTGCCGGTCGGCGTCACCGTGCTGGTCGAGGGCGAGGAGGAGATCGGCTCGCCGACCCTGCTCCCGTTCCTGGACACCTACCACGACCGGCTGGCCGCCGACGTGGTGGTGTTCGCCGACGCGGTGAACTGGACCGCCGACGTGGCGTCGCTGACCACCAGCCTGCGCGGCGGGGCCACGATCACGGTGGAGCTGCGCACCCTGGACCACGCGGTGCACAGCGGGCTGTTCGGCGGCCCGGTCCCGGACGCGCTCACCTCGCTGTGCCGGCTGCTGGCCACGCTGCACGACGAGCAGGGCGACGTGGCCGTGGCCGGCCTGCACCGCGGCCCCGCCGACCCGGTTGACCTGACCGAGGCCCAGCTGCGCGGAGACGCCGGGGTCCTGGACGGGGTGCGGCTGATGGGTACCGGCAGCCTCACCGGCCGGCTGTGGGCCGCCCCCTCGATCACCGTCATCGCCCTGGACGCGCCGTCCCTGGCCAACGCCTCCAATACCCTGCAGCCCGTGGCCCGGGCCATGGTCAGCCTGCGCGTCGCCCCCGGCGACGACGCCGACCGCGCCTGCGAGGCGGTCAAGGCCCACCTGCGCGCCCACGCCCCGTGGGGCGCGCACGTCACCGCGACCTCCGGCGGCACCGCCGCCCCGTTCACCGTCCAGACCGGCGGTCGCGCCTACCAGGCCGCCCACCAGGCCCTGGCGCAAGCCTGGGGGAGACCCGCCCTGGACATCGGCGTCGGCGGCTCGATCCCGTTCGTGACCGCCTACGCCGAGCGCTTCCCGGCCGCCGAGATCCTTATCACCGGCGTGGAAGACCCCGACGCCCGCGCCCACGGCGCCAACGAAAGCCTGCACCTCCAAACCTTCCACCGCGCCTGCCTAGCCGAAGCCCTCTTCCTAGACCACCTATCCCCCCGCTAACCCTGGCACCACCTATCCCAGTGGCAACACCTGCCACGCTGTCCGCTCGGCGCCCCAGCCCCGCCCGTCCCCGCACCGCCACGTAACGACACCGATGTTCCATCGGTGCCGCTGGGACCCGGGCAGCTCAAGCGTCGAGGATGGTGCGCAGCGCGTGCTCCAGCGACTCCGCGCCGGGCGCCTGCAGCGACCGCCACGCGACGAACCGGTCCGGCCGGACCAGCACCGCGCCCTCCGCGCCCACGCCGGCCGTCTCCGCCCAGCTGGTCTCCGCCGAGCCCGCGTCCGGCACCAGCCGCACCTGCACGTCGACGCCCACCTCGTCCGCCACCCGTCCCGCCGCCCGGGCCCAGTCCGGCGACGCGGTGAGCAAGGTCAGCTCGTAGTCCCGGGGGTCGGCGGCCGGCGGCAGCAACGGCAGCCGCGAGCCGGGAGAACCGCTCGGCGCGTCCGGGTTCTCGTACCGGCCGCCGGCGCCGGCCGGGGTGAACGCGCCGTCGGAGTACCGGAACCCGAACAGGAATGCGGCCGGGTCGATCTGCGCCGCCACCGTGTCGTCCCGGCGGTCCGGGGCGACGCGGTCCACCATGGCCGCGTACTGCTGTTCCACCAGCTCCTCCGCGAAGGACCGGCGCTCCGGGTCGTGGCTGGCCAGCAGCCCCGGCCCGGCCTGGCCGGACACCACCATGGCCAGCTTCCAGGCCAGCGAGTACCCGTCGCCGATCGCCGAATTGCCGCCCATCCCGCCGGTCGGCGGCATGACCCGGGCCGCGTCGCCGATCAGGAACACCCGGCCCGCGCTGAACGCGTCGGCCACCCACGCCGCGGTGTCCCACGGCGCGTAGCTGAGCACCCGGACCGCCAGGTCCGGGACGCCGGTGACGATGCGCACCGCCTCGACGCAGCGCTCCTCGTCCCACTCGCCCTCGCCGACCCCGACGTGCACGTTGTGCCGGCCCGGATCGTCGGTGGTGGCGAACGTCGCGCCGGGCAGCGACCCTCGCATGTGGTACAGCACCACGCCCCGGCCCCGCAGTTCGCGGGTCAGGTCGGCCTCGAACACGATGCTCATCGCGGTGCTGAGCACGCCCCGGCCGTGCATGCCGATGCCCAGCGCGTCGCGGGTCCGGCCCCGGTGCCCGTCGGCCGCGACCACATAGTCCGCCCGGACGGTCCGAACGTCCCCGCTGGCCCGGTCCCGCAACCGGACGGTGACCCCGTCCGCGTCCTGCCCCAGCACGTCCGCCTCGGTGCCGAAGCGCAGGTCGGCGCCGAGTTCTTTCGACCGATGCAGGGTCGCGCGCCATGCCGCGGCGGCCTCGGTGAACGCGGTAACCGCGCCGCGCGCGTCACCGGGAATCACGCAGTCGTCGAGGGACAGGGAATGACTCCCGGTTGTCCAGTCCGCGCGCATGGCCAGCATGTCGCTCAGGTGGACGAGCCGCCACGCGATCGTGGTGAACGGCGGAGGCTCCGGCGCGGGCCAGGTCAGATCCAGCCCCCATTCCCCGGTACCGAGAAGCTCAGTTGCGCCCGGCCCGGGCCCGTCCGCGCGACGGCGGACGGACCAGCAGCCAGGCACCGGTTCCCACCGGTACTCCTCGTCTGTCATCGGCCCGGCGGCAACAGGCGTCCCGTCGCCGCTGTCGACCTCGGGCCCGGATATCCGGTTGAGGAGCCGCAGGCAGCCCCAGTCGTACTGCGCAAGCAGCGGCTCAAGCCGCGGGGGCGTATCCATGGAGTGATCGTTCCCCGCAGCCGGGGTTCAGACAAGCTCTTTAGGCTTGCGGGCCAGGAGGAAAGCCTGCGGCTCCCGCTCGGGGAAGTCACCGTCGTCATCGGGCTCGCGCAGCAGCCGGGCGCGCACCACCAGCCCGGCCTGGCCGAGCCGCTCCGCCACCCACTCCGGCCGCCGCCGCCGGAAGTCGAGCGCAACCGGGTGACCCAGCGCTTCCGACCGGTGCAACGAGTCGTCACCGACCTGGAACCCCAGCAGCACCAGGCCACCCGGGACCAGCACCCGCCAGAACTCGGCGAAGGCCTCCGGCACCCGCTCATCGGGGACATGGATGACCGAATACCAGGCCAGCAGGCCGCCCAGCGACCCGTCGGGCAGGTCCAGCGCCAGCATCGAGCCCACCTCGAACCGCAGGCCGGGGTACGTTCGCCGGGCCACCTCGATCATTCCTGGCGACAGGTCGATCCCGAACGCCGGGATGCCCAGGCGGTCCAGGTACGCCGTCACCCGGCCCGTACCGCACCCGACATCAGCGACCGGCCCGGCACCAGCGGCCCGCACCCGCTCACCGAACCCCGCCAGCATCCCGCGGTCCAGCGGCCTGGCGTCCAGCTCATCACCGAACCGCTCCGCATAAGCGGCGGCCACGGTGTCATAGGAGGCGCGCGTATCACGCAGAAAATCCGGCTCGGTCATAGCCACGGACCCTTGAACGCGCTGTCGTCAGTCACGCCATGTCCCTCGCGACGATACCGCCCCGCGACCTGATCGCCTGGCTTCGGCCCCTCAGGGCGTGGCCTACCCAGGTGGAGGTTGCGAGGTCCTGATTCAGCCGGCGAGGCTTTAGCTCAGCCTGTCTTGTCTTGCGGATCGATGCCGTGCTCGCGGAGCAGGGCGCGGAGCCGCTCGATCTCGTCGGCGAGCTGCTGGACCCGCTCGGCCAGAAGCGGCAGCGCCGCGTGCCCGGCGACCCACTGCTCCTGCCGCGCGGCCTTGGCGGCCAGCAATTCCTTCTCCCGGTTACGCCGCGCCGCGGCCTGCTCAAAGTCCCGGGCGTCGACGGCGGATTCCTTCTCACGGCGAACCTGAGCGATCTGCTCGTCCAGGTCACTGGTGTCCGGCCCGGTTCCTACCCGGTGTTCAAGGACCGCGAGCCGGATCTCGACCACGTCCAGGCGAGCCTGTACCTCGGGTCCCGGTGCGCCCTCCTGGAGCGGCAGGCCGGCGATGAGCTGGATGACCTGGTGGCGCACCCGGTTCAGGTCCGCGCCTAGCCTGACCAGCACCTGCGCGGCCACCCCGTCGCCCTCGCGGATCAGGCCGAGCAGGATGTGCTCGGTACCGATGTAGTTGTGGCCGAGCTGCAGCGACTCGCGCAGCGACAGCTCGAGCACCTTCTTGGCCCGGGGCGTGAACGGGATGTGCCCGGACGGCGCCTCCTGGCCCTGGCCGATGATCTCCTCGACCTGCTGCCGCACCGCGTCCAGGCTGATCCCCAGCGACTCCAGCGCCTCGGCCGCTACGCCTTCGCCCTCACGGACGAGGCCGAGCAGGATGTGCTCGGTGCCGATGTAGTTGTGATTGAGCATCCTGGCTTCTTCTTGGGCCAGCACAATCACCCGCCGCGCCCGGTCGGTAAACCGCTCGAACATCGCCCGCCGCCTCGCGCTCCTGAGCCGAACCTGGCCCCAGTACCGGCTGGACGGAACCTGCCGGCAAGCCAGTGATGACCCCATCCACACTATGCGCCCGCGGCCGACCAGGTGAGGGCCGGAGGGTGCACGCGGGCGCAGACCGGGTTCCCTCGTGGGTCGGTCAGCCGGATTCGTGCGACCAGCCGGTGCCGGGGGCGCAGGGCTTCCTCGACCAGGCGCGGATCGATGTCGACGAGCCGGAGCTTGGCGCCGCGGAACAGCCGCAGCGTGCCGTCACCAGGCACGTCACCCCAGGCCAGGCCGAGGTGGCGGTCAGTGCGGTCGCCGCGGACGAACGGCCCGCCGAAATCCAGGCCGTCGTTGTCGCGGCGCACGGTGACTGGCAGCTCCCAGCGCGCCGACGGAGAGTCGCCCGGTACCGGTTCGGTCGCCAGCCAAGGGTTGCCTGGTATGACGAGCGCAGGCCGGTCCTTACCCGGCCCGCGCCCGTCCTTGCGGGGGCCTGCGAGCGCCACGTAGATGTTGTGGTGTACCTGCCCGCCGGGTTCCGGCGCGCACGTCAGGCCGGGCAGGTCAAAGCCCTCGATCAGCACGGTGAGCTGCCCGAGGACCGGAGCCGGGCGCCGGGGCGGGCGCCGGGGCGATGGCGGCGCCGCGTTCTCGCGGTAGGCGCGCCGCAGCCAGCCGAGCACCTCAGGGTCGACGTCCTCGGGCCGGGTCAGCGGGATCCGAACGGTGGCCGCGCCGAGATCCCTGGCCGGGAGCAGGCGGCCGCCGGGGTTCTCCTGGTCCAGGCGCAGGCCGAGGTCCACCCGGCTCTTGGTGGCCGCCTGGACCACGGCGAAGGTGCGGCGGGGAGTGACCAGGCTGACGAATGTCTTGCGAGCCTGCACCGTGGCCGGGCCGACCGCGGGCAGCGCTGCCAGCACGGCGTCCAGGACGGGCCGAAGGTGCGGCCGGTCGGCGTACTGGCCGGCGATCAGCTCCTCCCCCTCCGCGGTCAGGAACTCCGGGTAACCGAACCGTTCCCAGACCAGCAGCGCCTGGCCATAGCCCGTCACGCCCTGGCTGTCCAGCCACGCCCGCAGTGCCTGCTCGTCACCCAGCCCGGCCGCGGCCACGCGCCGGTTCCATACGGTCACGTCCTGGCCGGTGCGGGTGAGCAACAGGCTCGCCGCCCACTCCCGCATCTCCTTCCAGGACTTCAGCGGCGGGGCAGCCGCTGGCCCGGGCTCGGCCGCGGGGCGGGCAGGAAGCTGGGACATGGCACGTCTCCTCACGCCGCCGGGGCCCGCGTTCCGGCTCGGCTGAAGACGGTCCTGCTGTCCAGCATCATCACGCGCCTGAGCGGAGGCGGACTCAGTCCTTCCCGCGGGCCCGGTGGCGCCCTCCCGCGCCGCTGCCCAACCTACCGCACCAGCCAGGTGCCTGCCCGGTCACCACGCCTCGGTCGCGGCGACCCATGTTCGACGCCGACCTGCATTCATCCGCTCAGCTCGCCGATCTGATCCGCAGCCGGTTGCCGTCCGGGTCGCGAAGTTCGAGCTCGCACCCGTACGGCGGTTCGCCGGTCGGTCGGCCGAACTCGGCCACGACCGCGTCGACGTCGCTCACGTACAGACCGACCAGGGTGTCTGGCCTGGCATCACCTCGGTTTCTGCAGTAGCTGACGGCTGGCCGTTAGCCGAGTTCCCAGAGCAGCCGGTAGTAGCGGGTCCGTTCTGCGTCTGGCTCGATCCCGTAGGCGTCGAGCAGCAGCTCCTCCCAGCCGGGCCCGTAGTTCCACTCGGTGCTCCAGGTCGCGACGGCCAGGTCGGCCCAGCGGTCGGCGACCCCGAGGTCGCCGAGGTCGACGTGGCCGGACCATCGTCCGTTATCGGCGATCAGCGTGTTCGGTGCACAGGCGTCACCGTGGCAGACGACCAGCTGGTCGGCTGCCGGGATGTTCTGGACCTGGGCGATCGCACCCTCGATGCCGAGTTCCAGGTGTTCTGGAGCCCAGTCCGAGGTGTCGAGCCACCCAGCCGCGGCCGCCCGCTGCGCTGCGGCGATCCGTTGCTGTGCCGTCCAGGAGAACCGGCAGTCGGTGACCGGCAGGGTATCGTGCATCGCACGGAGCCCTTCGCCGATGGCGGTCACCGCGGCACGCGGGTCGGCCAGCCACCGTTGCGAGACCGCGTTGTGACCGGGCAGGGCCGCCGTGATCAGCCAGGAGCCTTCGCCGTCGGCATCCAGGCCGAGCACGCGCGGGACGGGCGTATACGCGACCGCCCAGGTCATCCGGGCCGCCTCGGCGGCCAGGTCCAGCGGGGAACCGGCAGGCGCCCACTTGACGAAGCACCGGTCTGAATCTATACCCACCACGAAGGTAAGTGCGTCCTCGTTTTCCCAAGCCAGGCGCACCTGACGGGCCGGGGCGAGCTCCCGGACCGCCGCAGGCAGCCTCCCCGATCGCCCGGAGCCCTCGATGCTCACCCGTTCACTGTCCCCCGGCATGGTGCAGCCATCCGACCCGGTGCAGCACTTCCTCGGCGACCACTGTCACGGGGCGGTTCTCGTTGTCCACCAGGTGGTCTTCGACCTGTGCCCGCTCAAACACCTCCGCCGTGTGAGTGGCGGCCCCCAGGAACCAGCTCGGGTCGCTGGCTTCCCGCGAGCGGATGCGCTCATGCAGCACCGAAAGCGACGCTCGGAGCCGGACCACGGTGATCTGGGCGCCCGGCACCGCCTGGGCCACCCGCCGCAGCAGGCTCCGGGCCTCGAGCACTCGCACCAGGATCAGCCGGTTAGCGCCGGCCTGGCGGAAGTTGGCCCACATGCAGGCCAGGTTGCGGTGGCTCACGCGCTCGTTCCACGGATCGTCGGCCGGCACGGGCCAGCATTGCTCGATCCGGTCAAGATCGACCAGCGCGTGAGGGACGTCCGCCTGGCGCAGCAGCCATGCCGCCTCGTTAGCGATGGTCGACTTCCCGACCCCGACCGGCCCGGTGATCACCAGGACGGGTACTGCGGCCGTCATGGCTCGATCTCCGGCGGGCCGAAGGCTCCCCGCCGGCCCCGCTCCGGTGTGCTTGCCCGTTGCGCCGGTCATCTGGTGCTTCCTTCATCTGGGCGGACCGGTGGATGCCCGGACTCTGCGTCCTACCGTCTCTCCTGCGGGAGAGGGTGATCTTCCAGCGTGTTCAGCAGTACGGGTTTGCCGGTCAGGTCTTCGAGTTCGTCACGGAGCCGGCCGATCTCCGCACTGCCGGGAACTGCACTGGCCAGGTCGGCCCGCACGGCGTCCAGGTCGACCGTACCTCGCAGCCGGGACGCGAACCCGGCGATGATCTGGTCGGCGTCGTAGCGGGCCCGGTTGAACCGCCGGTCCACGATGTTCTGCACCCGGCGGCGCAGCGGGCTGAACATCGCCGCCGCGGCCAGGGTCGCCACCACCACCGCCACCGCGCTGTGGATCTGGAGCACCTGGGTGGCCAGCAGCACGATCCCGGCGTACACACCGACCAGCAGGCCGGTGACGATCGCGTACGCCAGCGTCCGGGATATGACCCGGTCGATGTCGAACAGCCGGTACCTCAGCACCGCCACCCCCGTACACAGCGAGAGCGCGATCAACCCGGCCGATACCGGCATAGGTCCACAGCACCCACCGCCACCGCGGGGACGGCGGCCTGCCGTCGGGGAACAGCAGGAAGACCAGCCCGAACAGCATTCCGGAGCGCTGTGGGGGCGGGGCCGCCGTGGGGTGTGTCCGGTCCAGGTGGGAACTGCCAGGCCCACATTCAGGCTGCGAGGCGCTTCCAGGTTTTAGGTCAGGCTGGCCTATCCTGCGGGTCGATACCGATACCGTGCTCACGGAGCAGGGCGCGGAGCCGCTCGATCTCGTCGGCGAGCTGCTGGCATCGCTCGGCCAGATCCGGCAGCGCCGGGTGCTTAGCGGCCCACTGCTCCTGCCGCGTGGTCTTGGCGGCCAGCAATTCTTTCTCCCGGTCACGCAGAGACGCGGCCCGCTCATACTCCTGGGCATCGGCGGCGGCGTGCCGCTCGCCGCGGACCGTGTCGATCTGCGCGTCCAGGTCGCTGGTGTCCGCCGCGGTACCCACCTGCTGCTCAACGGCTGCCAGCCGGTCCTCGATCGCGTCCAGCCGAGCCTGTACGTCGGCCACCGGCACGCCTTCCTGGGGCAGCCCGCGATCCGGCTGCTGCCCGCTGATGAGCTCGATGACCCGCTGCCGGACCCGGTTCAGGTCAGCGCCAAGCCTTACGAGCACCTGGGCGGCCACGCCGTCGCCCTCACGGATGAGGCCGAGCAGGATGTGCTCGGTGCCGACGTAGTTTTGCCCGATCTGCAGCGACTCGCGCAGCGACAGCTCGAGCACCTTCTTGGCCCGCGCCGTGAACGGGATGTGCCCGGACGGCGCGTGCTGCCCCCGGCCGATGATCTCCTCGACCTGCTGCCGCACCGCGTCCAGGCTGATCCCCAGCGACTCCAGCGCCCGGGCCGCGACGCCTTCGCCCTCATGGAGGAGGCCGAGCAGGATGTGCTCGGTGCCGATGTAGTCGTGGTTGAGCCTCCTGGCCTCGTCCTGAGCCAGAACCACCACGCGCCGCGCCCGGTCGGTAAACCGCTCAAACATCGCCCGCCGCCTCGCACCACTGAGCACAACCTGGCCGCCCGCCCAGGGCGCCAGCCGGACGGAACCTGGCCGGGCAAGCCAGTGATGACCCATCCACAGTACGCGCCCGCGGCCAGAGCAATGCGTGACAGCGGAGCTGCCCGCTCGTCAGTCGCGGTGGCTGATCCAGACCGACACGTGGGCGGGTTCCAGGGCCTGGGACGCGACACTAGCCAGGTCATCACGGACCGAATCCAGGTCCACGGTGTCTTTCAGCCGCGCCGCGAACACGGCCACCATCTGGTCCGCGTCATACCGGGCCCGGTTGAACCGCCGGTCCACCCGCAGTTGCACCCGCCGCCGGATCGGGTTGAACAGGGCCGCGGCGGCCAGCGTGGCGGCGGCCACCGCCACCGGGGTGTGGACCCGGAGCACCTGGGTGGCCAGCAACACCAGGCCCGCGTACAGCCCGACCAGCAGGCCGGTCACGATGGCGTAGGCCAGCGTCCGGGAGATGATCCGGTCGATGTCGAACAGGCGGTACTTCAAGACGGCCACGCCGATGCTCACCGGCAGCGCGACGAAGCCGACCAGGACGAGGCTCCCTGCCCACGATGGGCTCTTGACCAGGCTGAGCAGGATGGACAGCGGGGCGCCGACCAGGACGAAGGCCGTCCCGGCCAGCAGCCACTTGAGCTGCTGGCGGCGTTCCCCGGACGAGCGCCGGTAGCTGGCCGCCTGCGCGGCCAGCGACGCCAGCCAGCAGGCCGCCAGCAACGGGAAGAACACCAGCTGGACTACGTTCCACCACCCGGCGGCCGAGTCGGAGCTGCTGAGCAGCAGCAGGTCCCCGCCGGAATCCACCTGGGTGTGGTGATCGATAAGGGCACCCGCCGTGATCACCACGGTGCCGGCAATCCACAGCGCAGCCACCGCCGCACAGGCCCACATCAGCCACCGCCACCGCGACGAGGGCAGGCGGCCGTCGGGGAACACCAGAATGAGCAGGCCGAGCAGCACGATCCCGGGAGCCCAGCCGGGCTGGGCGAACAACGCGACCCCGCCGAGCGGAAGATCGCCGTGCCGCAGCCCGTAATCAGCCACCGTGTAATAGCTGGCATCCTCGCTCAGCGCGAAGAAAAACGCCCCGGCGAGCATGATCCAGCCGACCGGATTGGCGGGCCTGCGCCAGGCCAGCACCAGGCCCACCACGGCAAACGGGGCCGTCACCCACACCGGCAGCGAGCCGCTGCTGGCGTACAGGCTCTGGTGCGCCAGCCCGGCCAGCGGCACCGCGGCGATGAACAAGACCAGCACCACGACACCAATGACCGCGCAGGCCGCCGAGGACGTCAGCCCGAAGCGGCGCGCCGCCGCGCCCGCCGTCGGCATGCCTGCCAGCTGTGTCCTCCCCACGACGCCACCATACGACCGGATCGTTCCGGGAACGTTACCGCTCAGCACGGAACTACGCGGCTGCGCCAAACATCACCAGCTAGGCGTGGCGCGGTCCTCATGACAGGCGGCGCCGTCCACGAGCACCGCGGCCTCAAAGGCCGCACCAAAGGCCGGCCCAACCCGCAAGCCCGCAGGCCCGCCCGCAAAGTCCCGATCCCCCCGCAGCTCGTCGCCCTGCTGCGCGAGCACATCGCGGCCTACGGCACCGGCCCCGACGGCCGCCTGTTCCGTTCCGAGCGCGGCAACCCCATCCAGACCTCCACCTGGTGGCAGGTCTGGCAGAAAGTCCGGGCCGCCTCCCTCACCCCCGGCCAGCTCGCGAGCCCGCTGATGAAACGGCCCTACGACCTGCGCCACTCCGGCATCACCTGGCGGCTGGACTCCGGCGTCCCCGACGCCCAGGTCGCCGCCTGGGCCGGGCACAGCGTCGAAATGCTCCGCCGCGTCTACGCGGGCCGCGCCGAAGGCCTCGACGACCTCTGGATCACCCGCATGACCCGGACCCTGCCCCAGGACCAGCCATGACCCCCGGGGACGCACAGGGGACGCGGGACACGTCCCGCAACGGCGAACGGTGGCATGCCGTGACCAAGCGTGACAACGGACATTTCCGCGTACCCGCAGGTCAAGGCCGAGAAGGGCCTGCTAACGATAAGCGCCCCCAGCAGGATTCGAACCTGCGCTCCCGCCTCCGGAGGGCGGTGCTCTATCCCCTGAGCTATGGGGGCTGCGCGACATCAAAGGGTACCAGTCGCAACGGCCGCACGGACCCGTCGCCCGGGGAAGCCACGCTACCCCGCGGCCGATCCCCAACCGGATGCTGGTCGATGTCACCCCGTACCTGAAAGTCGTGGTGTCGGGTGCCTCGACGCCGTACCGGCGTGAAAATAGCTGGTGGTACCGCCCGTGACGCCGTCCTGTTCTGGTCGGGTGAGGCCGTCTGAAAGTCTGGCGCTGGGATCTGGTCCCCTGAAGGGCCGTTCATTGTTGCTGCGAGCACGCGGGTCAGATTCTTCCGTTTGCCCTCCAGATCCCCGGGCGGTACCTGTCTGCAGGTTGGTACTCAGCGAAGGCGAGGACAGGTGGACGAGGTCACAGACGAGCCGCTGTACCGGGACCGGGTGTGCGGCATCGATATCGGCAAGGCGCAGCTGGTCGCGACGATCCGGGTGCCCTCGGACCGGGATCGGTCGCGGCGGGCTGCCGAGACCCGCACGTTCGGCACCACCAAGCGGGAGGTGCTGGCGCTGGCGGACTGGCTGCGGTGCTGGCAGGTGCCGTGCGTGGTGATGGAGGCGACCGGGGATTACTGGAAGGGCCCGTTTTACCGGCTGGAGGCCGAAGGGTTCGAGTGCGTGCTGGCCGATGCCAAGCAGGTCAAGAACCTGCCCGGGCGGCCCAAGCGGGATCCGTCCGACTCCCGGTGGCTGGCGTCGTGCTTTGAGCGCGGCGCGGTCAGCGCCTGTTTCGTGGCCACGCCGGAGTTCCGCATCATCCGGCTGCATACCCGGTACCGGCGGGACCTGACCGACGAGCGCACCCGGGACAAGCAGCGGGCCGAGAAGCTGCTGGAATCGGCGGCGATCAAGGTCTCCTCGGTGCTGACCGACCTGCACGGGGTCACCGGCCGGGACATCATGGACCACCTGATCGCCGGCGAGCGGAACCCGAAGGCACTGGCCCAGCTGGCCCGCGGGACGGCCCGCCGCAAGATCGCCCAGCTGGAAGAGGCCCTCGACGGCGCGGAGTTCTTCACCGCCGAGCACGCCGCCTTGCTGGCGACCATGCTGACCCGCATCGACCGGGTCACCGCAGAGATCACCGGGCTGACGGAGGTCATCGAGACCCTGCTGGCCCCCTACGAAGAGCAGCTGGCCCAGGCCGGGTCCATGCCCGGCTGGGGCCGGCGCACCGCCCAGGACGCCCTAGCCGAGACCGGCGCCGACATGACCCGGTTCCCCACCGGATCCCACCTGGTCTCCTGGGGCAGCCGCGCCCCGCTGGACCACCAGTCCGGCACCCGCAAAGGCCGCGCCCGGGTCAAGAAAGGCAACCGGTACCTAGCCGGGGTCCTCGGCGAGACCGCGGTGGCGGCCTGCCGCACCCAGACCCGCGAAGGCGCCCGCTACCGGCGGATCGCCCGCCGCCGCGGCAAGAACAAAGCTCAGGTCGCCCTGGGCAACACCCAGCTGAAGGTCTACCACAAGCTGCTGTCCAACCCCGGCATGCGCTATGAAGACCTCGGCCCGGACTACTACGAACGCCGCGCCGACACCCGCCGCCAGATCGCCCACCACGTCGGCAAACTCGGCGCCCTCGGCTTCGAAGTCACCCTCGCCCGCCTCCCCGGCCCCGGCCCGGACACACCAGGCCAGACCCAGGCCGCCTGACCAATACCGCCCCGCAGGCCCCGGCCCGGCACCCACCCGCCGAGGTCCGCTGCCGCACGCCCAGCTGAGCTTCTATTTTCGGGTCAGAGCAGGCACAACGTCACATCGACCCCGAAAAACGCCACCCGCAGCCCGCACCACGGGCCGCGAACGCACCACCGCACCCACCCGCACCAGGACACCGGCACCGTCGCCGGACGAGCAACCGCGGACACGTCGCGTCAGCATGTGCCATCACCGCCCGCGAGACGCTACCCTCACGCGAGTGACGCACGGATTGGGACGGGTGCTCGTCGTCGACGACGACGAGGTGATCAGACGGTTGATCGCGGTAAACCTCCAGCTCGAGGGGTTCGAGGTGGAGACCGCGGTGGACGGGCAGGACTGCCTGGACAAGGTGACGGAAATCGACCCGGACGTCATCACGCTGGACGTGATGATGCCGCGGCTGGACGGCTGGGAGACGGCGGTGCAACTGCGCCGGTCACCGGATACGGCCCACATCAAGGTGGTGCTGATCACCGCCCGGGCCCAGGAGGACGACAAGAGCCACGGCCGCCGGGTCGGCGCCGACGCCTACCTGACCAAGCCGTTCGACCCGAACGAGATGATCCGCGTGGTCCGCGAACTGGCGACGCCAGCGCCATGATCACCGCCGACCTGCGGCGCGCCCTCCTCGCCGCGGCCGGCCCCGGTCACGACCCCCTGCTCCGCCCCGGCCCGGTGCCGGGCAGCTACACCTCCAGCCTGCCGTTCCACCTCAGCCGAGAAGAACAAAAGGCCCTCACCAAACGCCTCGAAACCGAGCCCTGGATCGCTACCGCGCAGATCACCGGCTACCTCACCGTCGCCGTCACTCACGAAGCGCTGGCCACGGAAGCGGTGCGCATCACCAGGGCCGGCCCGGCCTGCGCGGCCAGCGACGCGCTCGCCGGCCGCACCACCCCCGCCCCCGCCAGCACCGACCTGACCGCCGCATCAGACTGGCCGTCCGCCCGGGCGGCCCTCGCCGCGCAACTGACCGCCCGGCTCGCCGCTACCGCGGGCGCGACCACTATTTTTTCGGCCGAACGGTCCATGGTTCCACCCCCCGCCACCCCCTCACCGGTCCCCGCGGCGGTCGCCTACGCGGGCCTGCCCGCGGTCCGGTTCGCGCTGGCCGCCACCCCGCCGGGCGGTGCTCCGCCAAAAGCCGAGGTCATCGCGCGGCACGTGCTGGGCAATCCCGCCTATGCTGTTCGGTACGCGCATGCCGCCGCTGCCGCCGTGCTGCGCTGGGCCGCCTCGCTGGACTCCGGACCAGGCGGGTTCCGGCCGCGCCTGCTCACAGCACCCCCGGAGCTGGCGCTGCTCGGCGCGTTGTCCTGGGTCCCGGAACGGGTGGCCATGGCCGCGCGCCGCGGCCGCCCCGACGAGTTCGCCGGGTACCTGGCCGAACTGGCCGCACGGACGATTGACACCATGAGCACTACTGGCTTCACCACGATATCGAGCATCAGCAGCGAACGGCTGTGGCTGGCGGACGCGGCGCGGACCGGGCTCGCCGCCGGCCTGGAACTGCTCGGCGTCGACGCGCCGGAAAGGATATAGATGAGCCGCGTCGCCCACCCGGCCGGGCCCCGCCACGGTGACGTGCTGCCCGCCGACCATCCCCCCGCCCCCCCGAACGACCTCAACGCCCTGCACCCCGGCATCTGGCCGCGCGGCGCCCGGCGGGACGGCGGGGTGCTGACCCTGGGCGGCGCGGACGTGCGGGAGCTGGCCGCGCGGTTCGGCACGCCGCTGTACGTGTGCGACGAGAACGACGTGCGGACCCGGTGCCGGGACTACACCGAGGCGTTCGGCCCGCAGGCGCGGGTGTTCTACGCGGCCAAGGCGTTCTGCTCCCGAGCCGTATTGCGCTGGGTGAGCGCCGAAGGCCTCGGCGTCGACGTCTGCACCGGCGGCGAGCTGGAGGTGGCGCTGTCGGCCGGCGTGCCGCCCGAGCAGATCACCCTGCACGGCAACAACAAGAGCCAGGATGAGCTGGCCCGGGCCATCGAGGCCGGCCTCGGGCACATCGTGACCGACTCCTTCGAGGAGATCGCGCGCCTGGCCTACCTGACCGGCAGTGCGATCCGGGGGACGATCCCCCCAAACCCCCCCTGCTCTTGGGGGGAAACCTGTCCCCCCAAACCCCCTCGGCCAAGGTCCTGGTCCGCGTGACCACCGGGGTGGAAGCTCACACCCACGAGTTCATGGCCACCGCGCACGACGACCAGAAGTTCGGCTTCTCGCTGGCCTCGGGCGCGGCCGACGAGGCGGTGCGGCGGGTCATCGCCTGCCCGGGCCTGGAGTTCGCCGGGCTGCACTCGCACATCGGCTCGCAGATCTTCGACGCGGCCGGCTTCGAGGTGGCCGCGCACCGGGTCATCGAGCTGGCCGTCCGGATCCGGGACGCGCACGGAATCGAGATCGCCGAACTCGACCTGGGCGGCGGGTTCGGCATCGCCTACACCGACGAGGACGACGCGCCCGAGGTCAAGGACCTGGCCCAGAGCCTGCGCCAGATCGTCGACGCGCAGTGCGCCATGGCCGGGCTGCCCCGGCCGCGGCTGACCGTCGAGCCGGGCCGCGCCATCGTCGGGCCGTCCATGGTGACGCTGTACACCGTGGGCACGATCAAGGACGTGGACGGGCTGCGGACCTACGTCAGCGTGGACGGCGGGATGAGCGACAACATCAGGACCGCGCTGTACGACGCGTCGTACACGTGCGCGCTGGCCTCCCGCGAGTCGTCGGCCCCGCCCATGCTGGCCCGGGTGGTGGGCCGGCACTGCGAGAGCGGCGACATCGTGGTCCGGCACGCGTACCTGCCCGCCGACCTGGCCCCCGGCGACCTGCTGGCCGTCGCCGCCACCGGTGCCTACTGCCGGTCCCTGGCCAGCAACTACAACCACGTCCCGCGGCCCGCCGTGGTGGCGGTGGCCGACGGCGCCGAACCCGCCCCGATCGTCCGCCGCGAGACCCTGGACGACCTGCTCAGCCTGGACCTCGGATGACCGGGACCAGGCCCACGCTCAAGGTCGCCCTGCTGGGCTGCGGGGTGGTCGGCTCCGAGGTGGCCCGGCTGCTCATCGAGCAGGCCGACGACCTGGCCCTGCGGATCGGCGCCCGGCTCGAGCTGGCCGGCATCGCGGTGCGCCGGGTCAGCCATCCGCGGGCCGCGGGCATCGACCGGGCGCTGCTCACCGCGGACGCGTACGCGCTGGTCACCCGGCCGGACACCGACATCGTGGTCGAGGTGATCGGCGGCATCGAGCCGGCCCGGTCGCTGCTGCTGGCCGCGCTGAAGAACGGCAAGCCGGTCGTGACCGCGAACAAGGCCCTGCTCGCCGAGAACGGCGCGGAGCTCTACGGCGCGGCCCGGGAGTACGGCGCCGACCTGTACTACGAGGCCTCGGTGGCCGGGGCCATCCCGCTGCTGCGCCCGCTGCGCGAGTCGCTGTACGGGGACACCATCCACCGCGTGCTCGGCATCGTCAACGGCACCACCAACTACATCCTGGACCGGATGGACTCCTCCGGGGCCGGCTTCGCCGAGTCGCTGGAGGAGGCCCAGGCCCTGGGCTACGCCGAGGCCGACCCGACCGCGGACGTCGAGGGGTTCGACGCGGCCGCCAAGGCCGCCATCCTGGCCAGCCTGGCCTTCCACACCCCGGTGACCGCGGCCGACGTGCACCGCGAGGGCATCACCGAGGTCAGCGCGGCCGACATCGGCAGTGCCCGGACCCTGGGCCGGGTGGTCAAGATGCTCGCCATCTGCGAGCGCTCGGCCGGAAATGGACAGGGCGGGATCTCGGTCCGCGTGCACCCGGCGATGATCCCGCGCTCGCATCCGCTGGCCTCGGTGGCCGAGGCCTACAACGCGGTGTTCGTCGAGGCCGAGTCGGCGGGTCAGCTGATGTTCTACGGCGCGGGCGCGGGCGGCACGCCGACCGCGAGCGCCGTGCTCGGCGACATCGTCGCGGTGGCCAGGAACCGGCTGGCCGGCACGCGCGGCCCGGACGCGTCCACCTACGCCGGCCTGCCGGTCATGCCGATGGGGGAGACGCTCACCCGCTACCACGTCTCGCTCGACGTGGACGACCGGCCCGGCGTGCTGGCCCCGGTGGCCGAGGCCTTCGCCCGGCACGGCGTGTCGATCGAGACGGTCCGCCAGGCCAGCCGGGGCCAGGAGGCCCAGCTGGTCATCGTCACCCACACGGCGCGGGACGCGGACCTGGCCGCGACCGTCCGCGACCTGGAGGCGCTCTCCATGGTGCGCGCCGTGGCCAGCGTCATGCGGGTCGAGGGGGAAGAAGAATGACGCCCGTGACCGAACACGCCAGGAAGACCTGGCGCGGAGTCATCACCGAGTACCGGGAGCGGCTCCCGGTCACCGATGAGATGCCGGTGGTGACCCTGCGGGAAGGCGGCACGCCACTGCTCCCCGCGCCGGTGCTGTCCGCCCGGACCGGCTGCCAGGTCTACCTCAAGGTCGAGGGCGGCAACCCGACCGGGTCGTTCAAGGACCGGGGCATGACGGTGGCCATCAGCGCCGCCGCCGGGGCCGGGGCCAAGGCGGTAATCTGCGCGTCGACAGGCAACACCAGCGCCAGCGCCGCCGCCTACGCGGCCCGGGCCGGGCTGACCTGCGCGGTGCTGGTGCCCCGCGGCAAGATCGCCATCGGCAAGCTGGCTCAGGCACTGGTCCACGGCGCGCGGCTGCTGCACGTGGACGGGTCGTTCGACGACTGCCTGGAGGTGGCCAGGAAGCTGGCCGCCCAGTTCCCTGTGGCCCTGGTCAACTCGGTCAACCCGGACCGGCTGCAGGGCCAGAAGACCGCCGCGTTCGAGATCGTCGACGACCTCGGCGACGCGCCCGACGTGCACTGCCTGCCGGTCGGCAACGCCGGCAACATCACCGCCTACTGGCTGGGCTACACCGAGTACCAGCGCGACGGCCTCGCGACCCGGGCGCCCCGGATGTTCGGGTTCCAGGCCAGCGGGGCGGCGCCGATCGTGACCGGCGAGCCGGTACTGCAGCCGCAGACGATCGCGACCGCGATCCGGATCGGCAACCCGGCCTCCTGGCACCAGGCCGAGGCGGCCCGCGACGAGTCCGGCGGCCTGATCGACTCGGTGACCGACCGGGAGATCCTGGCCGCCTACCGGCTGCTGGCCGCCCGGGAGGCGGTGTTCGGCGAGCTGGCCTCCTCGGCCAGCGTGGCGGGCCTGCTGAAGGCCAGCGCGAGCGGCCAGATCCCGCCCGGCTCGCGGGTGGTCTGCACCATCACCGGCAACGGCCTGAAGGACCCGGACTGGGCCCTGTCCGGCGCTCCGTCCCCGGCCACCATCTCCGCGGACCCGGGCGCCGCCGCCGTCGCCCTCGGCCTGGCCTAGCCGGTTAGGAGCCACATGGGCTGGTCCGAAGGCGTGGCGCGGGTGCGGGTTCCCGCGACCAGCGCGAATCTCGGCCCTGGTTTCGACGCGCTCGGTCTGGCCCTGACGCTGCACGACGAGGTGGCGGCGCGCATCCTCCCGTCCGGCCTGTCGATCGAAATCTGCGGCGAGGGCGAGGACCTGGCCGGCGCGGGCGAGCAGCACCTGGTGGTCCGGGCCATGCGCAAGGCGTTCGCCGTCACCGGGGGCCAGCCGCCGGGGCTGGAGCTGCGCTGCGTGAACCGGATCCCGCACGGCCGGGGCCTGGGCTCCTCGGCGGCCGCGGTGGTGGCCGGCCTGCTCGCCGCTCGGGCCCTGTCCGACTCGGGAAAGCTCCCGGATGCGGGGCTGCTCCCGTTGGCCTGTGACCTCGAGGGGCACCCGGACAACGTGGCCGCGTGCCTGGGCGGCGGGCTGACCATCGCCTGGACGACGGCGGACGGCCCGCACATGATCCGCCTCGACCCGCTGGCTTCGGTCACGCCCGTGGTGTGCGTCGCCCCCGCGCCGCTGCGCACCGACGTGGCCCGGGGCCTGCTGCCAGAATTGATCCCGCACTGGGACGCGGCGGCCAACGCCGGGCGCAGCGCCCTGCTGGTCGCCGCGCTGACCCAGCCCGGCGCCGGGCCGCGACGTCCTGCTCGCCGCGACCCAGGACTGGCTGCATCAGGAGTACCGGGCCAGCGCCATGTCGCCGACCCACGCGCTGGTCCGCACCCTGCGGGCCGCGGGCCTGCCCGCCGTGGTCTCGGGGGCGGGTCCCTCGGTGCTCGTCTTCCTCGGCGCCCGCGGCGGCCCGGATTATCGTCGCGACCTGGACAGCCTGGGTTCAATCGTGAGAGAAACGGGTATTGCATGGCACACAAGCTCGCTAGACGTCGAGCGGCAAGGTGCGCGTGTCCTGCGCCCGGAGTCCCCGTCGGACTGCTGACGCGGGAGCAGAGCGGCCAATCCGTCCGACCGGGCATGCGGCCGCAAGGCCAGGCCAATCGTCACCCCTGGTACTGAGCGTGCCGGATGCCCGAGGCCTGCTGGCGAGCCTCATGGACCGTTGCCTCCTCTTCCGCGCGACACGGATGGCTGCGAAGGAATGCCGTGAGCCCGCATAGTGTTAGGCTTGGTGGCGCACCGGGTGCCCCGCTCTGGATAGGGTGCTCGTCGGCAAACCGGGCGCTAGCCGGAAAACCCCTATGGGACGGTATTGTTGCCGTACCCGAGGTCTTTGGCGCGGGTGCCTCGCTCTCTCCCCGGTATGAAGGGTGCGAGCGGCCCGGCCGTCCGGGCGCTTTCCGACTCATCCCCCTGGCTTGCGGACACACGGCGACGCACGGAGGAACGCTAAGCGTTGCGGCAATCGCGGAATCTGGCGGCAGACGAAAGCAGCGCGTATCAACTCTGGCCCCGAGGGGCTGCGGTACAGGGTCGACGGGCCTAGCGGGTTCACCCAGGCGGCCGAGGAAATCATGGAAGGACCATTAGTGAGCGACACAACCGAAATCCTCGGCGGCGCGCCAGCCGCGCCTGAGGATGCCCCCGCGGCCGCAGGAGCGACGGCATCGACGTCCAAGTCGCGCAGTCGCGGAGGTACCGGGCTTTCCTCGCTGCTCATGCCCGAGCTGCAGCGCATCGCGCAGACCCTGGCCATCCCCGGCGCCGGCCGGATGCGCAAGAGCCAGCTCGTCGAGGCGATCGAGGCGCGCCAGGGCGGGGCCCCCCGCCAGGAGAGCAGTGCCGCTCGCAAGGGTTCGGACCAGCGTGCCGCGTCCGCGGGAGCCGGCGCGGCCCGCCTGCAGAAGCAGGACGCCATGGAACCAGACACATACTCGCGACCGGGCATAGGCGCTGGCACGCAGTCCGGCCTCGGCGCCGGCGCGCCCGCCGGCATCGGCGCTGACGGGGCCGCCCAGCAGCAGCTCAGCTTCTACGAGGAGGCCGACTCGGCCGCCCGCCGGGAGACCGTGGCCCACGACGCCGCGGCGCCCGCCGCGGCCCCGGCCACCGAGACCGCGCCAGGCGACACCCAGCGCGGCGACCGCCGCCGCAGGAACGGGCAGCCGTCCCGCACCCGCGACCAGTCCAGCCGCGAGCCGTCCAGCCGTGACCAGGGCAGCCGCGACCAGTCCGCCCGCGAGCCGTCCGGCCGCGAGCAGAGCAGCCGCGACCAGTCCCGCGAGCCGTCCGGCCGTGAGCAGTCCGGCCGGGACCAGAGCAGCCGGGACCACGGTAGCCGCGACCAGGGCGGCCGCGACCAGAGCCGTGACAGCCGCGACCAGAGCCGCGACGGCCGTGACAGCCGTGACCAGGGCCGTGACCAGGCCGCGGACCAGGGCGGCGACCGCCGGGACCAGGGCCGTGACAGCCGCGAGCCGGCCGCCGCGAACCGCGGCCCGAGCGGCGGCGGCCAGTTCGACGACGACGGCGACGGCCGCCGGGGCCGCAGCCGCGACCGGTTCCGGAACCGCAACCGGCGCCGCGACCGGCAGAGCGATCCCGAGCCCGTGATCGCCGAGGATGACGTCCTGATCCCGATCGCCGGGATCCTGGACGTGCTGGAGAGCCAGGGCTACGCGTTCGTCCGGACCACCGGCTACCTGCCCGGGCCGAACGACGTCTACGTCTCCCTGTCCCAGGTGCGCAAGCACGGCCTGCGCAAGGGCGACGTCATCGAGGGCGCGGTCCGCCAGCCGCGCGACGGCGAGCGCCGGGAGAAGTTCAACGCCCTGGTCCGCCTGGACAAGGTCAACGGCCTGGACCCCGAGCGGTCCGCCTCCCGGCCGGAATTCTCCAAGCTGGTGCCGCTGTACCCGCAGGACCGGCTCCGGCTGGAGACCGACCCGGGCCTCATGACCACCCGGATCATCGACCTGATCTGCCCCATCGGCAAGGGCCAGCGCGGCCTGATCGTGTCCCCGCCCAAGGCGGGCAAGACGATGATCCTGCAGGCCATCGCCAACGCCATCACCAAGAACAACCCCGAGTGCCACCTCATGGTCGTGCTGGTCGACGAGCGGCCAGAAGAGGTCACCGACATGCAGCGCACGGTCAAGGGCGAGGTCATCCACTCCACCTTCGACCACCCGGCCGACGACCACACCACCGTGGCCGAGCTGGCCATCGAGCGCGCCAAGCGCCTGGTGGAGATGGGCCACGACGTGGTCATCCTGCTCGACAACATCACCCGGCTGGGCCGCGCCTACAACAACTCGGCGCCCGCCAGCGGCCGCATCCTGTCCGGTGGCGTGGACTCCACCGCGCTGTACCCGCCCAAGCGGTTCTTCGGCGCGGCGCGCAACATCGAGAACGGCGGCTCGCTGACCATCCTGGCCGCGGCCCTGATCGAGACCGGCTCCCGGATGGACGAGGTCATCTTCGAGGAGTTCAAGGGCACCGGCAACATGGAGCTGCGGCTGCGCCGTGAGCTCGCCGAGAAGCGGCTCTTCCCCGCGGTCGACGTGGGCGCGTCGAGCACCCGTAAGGAAGAGATCCTGCTCCCCCCGGACGAGCTCAAGATCGTCTGGCAGCTGCGCCGGGTGCTGCACGCCCTGGAGCCCCAGCAGGCTCTGGAGCTGCTCATGGAGCAGATGCGCAAGACCAAGAGCAACGCCGAGTTCCTGCTCCAGGTCCAGAAAACCACCCTCGGCTCCTAAAGCTGCCGTGGGGAATGCCAGGTCAGCGGAAAGTGGTTCCAGGATCTGGCACACTAAAAGCCGCAACCATGCGGTACCGGTTCACGCTCTGCGTTGGCTATAAGCCAGGGCGACCCGGCGACCGCCGAAGGCAGGAGTTTGTCCGTGAAGCCTGAAATCCACCCTCAGTACCACGTCACCACGGTGACCTGTAGCTGCGGGAACACGTTCACCACCCGGAGCACCGCGTCCGGCGGCACGATCCACGCCGAGGTGTGCTCGAACTGCCACCCGTTCTACACGGGCAAGCAGAAGATCCTGGACACCGGCGGCCGCGTGGCCCGCTTCGAGAAGCGCTTCGGCAAGACCTCTGGCCAGCAGGCCACCAAGAAGTAACCCCGCCGAGCCGGGGTCCGTCTCCCGGACCCCGGCTCTGCTGTGTCCGGAGAGCTGTGTCCGGAGACCATACGAAAGGCCCTTTCAGTGTTTGACCGGCTAGCGGACCTGGTTAGCGAGCATGCGGAGCTTGAGCATGCGCTCGCCGACCCCGCCGTGCACTCCGACCAGGAGAAGGCGCGCACGCTGAGCCGCCGCTACGCCGAGCTGACCCCGATCGTGCACGCGTACACCGAATGGCGGCAGACCGCCGCGGACGAGCAGGCCGCTCGTGAGCTCGGCCGGGAGGATTCCTCCTTCGCCGACGAGGCCACCCAGCTGGCGGCGCGCCGCGAGGAGCTCGAGGCCGAGCTGCGCCGGCTCCTGGTGCCCAGCGACCCGAACGACAGACGGGACATCCTCCTGGAGGTCAAGGCGGGCGAGGGCGGCGAGGAGTCCGCGCTGTTCGCCGGCGATCTGCTCCGGATGTACCAGCGGTATGCCGAACGGCGCGGCTGGAAGACCGAGATCCTGGACTCGACCGTCACCGGCCTGGGCGGGATCAAGGACGCGACCGTCGCGGTGAAGGGCAAGGGCGCCCAGGGGGCCTGGTCCCGGCTGAAGTACGAGGGCGGCGTGCACCGCGTGCAGCGGGTCCCGGTGACCGAGTCCCAGGGCCGCATCCACACCTCCGCCGCCGGGGTCCTGGTCGTGCCCGAGGCCGACCCGATCGAAGTGCAGATCAACGACAACGACCTGAAGGTCGATGTGTTCCGCTCCTCCGGGCCCGGCGGCCAGAGCGTGAACACCACCGACTCGGCGGTCCGGATCACCCACCTGCCGACCGGCATCGTGGTGTCCTGCCAGAACGAGAAGAGCCAGCTGCAGAACAAGGAGCAGGCCCTGCGCGTGCTGCGGGCCCGGCTGCTGGCCCAGGCCGAGGCCGACGCCGACGCGAAGGCCAGCGCCGAGCGGCGCAGCCAGGTCCGGACCGTGGACCGGTCCGAGCGGGTCCGCACCTACAACTTCCCGGAAAACCGCATCTCCGACCACCGCGTGGGCTACAAGGCCTACAACCTCGACCACGTCATCGACGGCGATCTCGACGCGGTGATCGATGCGCTGGCCGCCGCCGACCTGGCCGCGAAGCTGGATTCCGGGACTTCTGGGGTCTCCGGCGATGATGAGCCTGCTGCTTGATGAGGTGGCGCTGGCCGCGGCCCGGCTGGCCGAGGCCGGGGTGGAATCGCCGCGCACCGACGCCGAACTGATCGCGGCCAGCGTGCACCGGGTCCGGCGCGGGGAGCTGCACACCGTGCCCGACTCCGCCTTCGACGCGCGGTTCTGGTCCGATATCGCCCGGCGGGCCGCGCGCGAGCCGCTGCAGCACATCACCGGCCAGGCGCACTTCCGCTACCTCGAGCTCGAGGTGGGGCCGGGCGTGTTCGTCCCCCGGCCCGAGACCGAGGTGATGACCGGCTGGGCCATCGACCGGCTGGGGGAGATGGACGTCGCCGAGCCCGTGGTCGCCGACCTGGGCACCGGGTCGGGCGCCATCGCGCTGGCCATCGGGCAGGAGGTGCCGCGGGCCCGGGTGCACGCGGTCGAGGCCGACCCGCTGGCCCGGGCCTGGGCCGAGCGCAACATCACCCGGTACGTCGAGAGCGACCCCTACACCGCCGGGCGGGTCATGCTGCACGCGGGCGACTTCAGCGACGTGCTCAGCGAACTCGACGGTACGGTTGACCTCGTGATCACCAACCCGCCGTACATCCCGGTCGGGGCGTCCGTCCCGCCCGAGGTCGGCGAGTACGATCCGCCCGCCGCGCTGTGGGGCGGCGCGGACGGGCTGAGCGCCATCCGCGCCGTGGAGCGCACCGCGCGGCGGCTGCTGCGCCCGGGCGGGCTGGTCGCCGTCGAGCACGGCGCGCAGCAGGGCGCCGCCGTGTACTGGGTGTTCCCCGAGGAATCCGGCTGGCGGGACACGCGCAACAACAAGGACCTGGCCGGGCGTGACCGCTTCGTCACGTCGGCCTGGTCGGGTGAGGGTGCCTGAAATGACCACACGTTACGACTGCCGGGACCCGCAGTCGCGCATCGCCGGGGTCGACGCCGCCGTGACGGCGGCGCGGGCGGGCGAGCTGATCGTGCTGCCGACGGACACGGTCTACGGCATCGGCGCGGACGCGTTCATCCCCGCGGCGGTCACCACCATGCTGGCGGCCAAGGGACGCGGCCGGAACATGCCGCCGCCCGTCCTGGTCGGCACCGCGCGGGCCGCGGCGGCCCTGGTCGACGACCTCGGGGCGTTCGGGCAGGACCTGATCGACGAGTTCTGGCCGGGCGCGCTGACCCTGATTTTCCGGGCCAGCCCGACGCTGCTGTGGGACCTGGGCGACACCAAGGGCACGGTGGCCCTGCGGATGCCGCTGCACTCGGTCGCGCTGGACGTGCTGAAGCAGACCGGGCCGCTCGCGGTGTCCAGCGCGAACCGCACCGGCCAGCCCGCCGCCACCACGGCCGACGAGGCGCAGCAGCAACTCGGCGAGGCGGTCTCGGTGTACCTCGACGGGGGGCCGTGCGCCGACAGCATCCCATCGACCATCCTCGACCTGACCGGGACGATCCCCACGCTGTTGCGCGCCGGGGCCATCTCGGTGGACCGGCTGCGCACCGTGGCCTCGATCATCGCCGACGACGAGCAGCTGACCGTGGGTGCCGCCGACTACAAGCCGGCCGCGCCGCATCCGCTGGCCAGAGACGAACACGACGGGCCGCGCCCCGGTGGAATGACCGACTCGCCGGTCGAAGAGCCGCCCTCGGGTGGCTAGCCGGTGGCATAAAGTGGCGGTAATGGAAGCCGACCCGATCCCGGTCCCCCATCCGCGGAGACACTGAGGCGGCATGCGCGAGTACTTCCTCGTCCTGCTCGTCACCGCCGCGGTGACCTACCTGCTCATCCCGCTGGTGCGGCGGGTGGCGGTCGGGACCCGCGCGATTCACGCGCCCCGGTCCCGGGACACCCACACCGAGCCGACCCCGCTGCTCGGCGGGCTGGCCATGTACGGCGGGCTGGTCGCCGGGCTGATCGTGGCCAGCCGGCTGACCTCGCTGCAGGACCCGTTCCGGGCCGCCGGGTCGAAGACCGCGGTCGGGCTGCTGCTGGCCGGCGCGTTCGTGGTCGTGGTCGGGTTCATCGATGACCGGTGGGGGCTCAGCGCGATCAGCAAGCTGGCCGGGCAGGTCGCGGCGGCGGGCATCCTGGTCTGGAGCGGCCAGTCGCTGCCCTGGCTGCCGATGCCCAGCGGCGGCGTGTTCTCGCTGGAACCCGACCTGAGCCTGACCCTGACCATCTTGCTCGTCGTGGTCACGATCAACGCGATCAACTTCATCGACGGCCTGGACGGCCTGGCCGCGGGCATCGTGGCCGTCGCCGCGCTGTCGTTCCTGGTCTACTCCTACACGCTCATCAAGACGATCGGGAACTCCTCCCAGTCGCTGCCCGCGGTGTCCTCGGCGCTGCTGGCCGGCATGTGCCTGGGGTTCCTGCCGCACAACTTCTACCCGGCCCGGATCTTCATGGGCGACATCGGCGCCATGCTGCTCGGCCTGATGCTGGCCTACGGGCCGATCTCGAGCACCGCCTCGCTCGACCCGGCCCTGCTGACCAACTACTCCGACGGCAACACCCTGGACCGGTTCCCGACCTTCCTGCCGCTGCTGGTGCCGGCCGCGATCTTCGTCATCCCGTACGCGGACCTGATGTTCGCGATCATCCGCCGGACCCGGACGGGCAAGCCGCTGATGGCCGCCGACCGGCAGCACCTGCACCACCGGGTGCTCAACATCGGCCATTCCTACCGGCAGAGCGTGCTGATCATGTACCTGTGGGCGGCGCTGTTCTCGGTCACGGTCGTCTCGCTGTCGGTGGTCCGGACCCGCCTGGTCGTGTTCGTCGTCGCGACCGCGGTCGCGGTCCTCACCTTGCTGCCCGTCACCATGCCCAGGCTGCGCCCCTGGCGCCTGCTCCGCGGCGGCCAGGCCATCCCGGCCGTGTCCCGGCGCGGGACGGCCACCGCCGCGCACCGGGCACCCGCCGCCACCGCCGCGCACCGCGGCACCGTCCCCGCGGCCCACCGCGGGACCGGGGCGGCCGCCGCCCGCCGCGGAACCAGGCGGGGCACGCCCCGGCTGGCCGCCCCCGTCCCCAACGGCCCCGTCCTCAACGCCCCCGTCCCCAACGGCCCCGTCCTCAACGGCACTGCCACATCCGGCGCCGCTCCGGTCCAGCGCCCCCCGTTCCCCGATGCCCCGTTCCCCAACGGCCAGTTCCCCAGGCGGCCAGTTCCCCAACGGCCAGTTCCCCGGTGACCAGTTCCCCGGTGACCAGTTCCCCGGTGACCAGCTGCCCCGGGCGGGCCGCCTGCCCGGCGTCGACCCGCTAGCCCCCTTCGCGCCGGCCTACCCCGCCGACCCGCTCGAGCCCCGGCCCGCTCAGCCAAGGCCGCGCTCAGCCAAGGCCCGCTGCAGCCAAGGCCCGGCCCCGGCCGACAGCCCCGACCCGCTTGCTCCTCCTCCCCAGCACCACGACGCGCAGCCCTGGTAACACCAGGGCCCGCACCGCTGGCCATGCCACCGCGAGCGGACCCTCATCGCGGCGCCAAGTTACTCCGTTTTTACCTCTACTTTGCCAACCAGGACCGCCTACCGCCCGGTCCCGGCCCCGTCGCGCCCCCAGTCGCGACCTCGTCGCGGCTGGTCGCAAGCAGGGCAAAATGTCCATTTCTACTGGCCTTTTCCCCATCTGGAGCGCCGTAAGGGCCAATCGCACCCCGCCTCCAGACTGCGCGGGACGGCGCCACGCAAGGCCGGGCCGGGCCCCGGGCCCGAAGTTGGTCATAAATTGTGCCCAGTAAGGTAAAGACAGAGCAAAGAAGTTTGTGATATGTTTCACGAGCAGCCCCACTTCGGCAAAGCAGAGGCCCGTGATACCTTTCGTAAACCCAACCGGATACCCGCACCGGCCCTACGGCGCGGCGACCGGCTCCTGCAAGGAACGCGGGGTGCCCCCCCGCTTCCGCGTAGTTGATGTCGACCCCTCAGGAGCCAAGTAATGCTGGCGAAGTACGCCATCATCGTCCGGCGCGCCGGCGCGCTGACCGCCGTCGCGGCCGCGATCATGGTCGCCGTGAGCGCCGCGCTGGTCGGCGTCAAGGGGCTGTACGGCGCGCTGATCGGGGTCGCCCTCGTGACCGTGTTCTTCGGCCTCAGCGTGCTGGTGGTCGGGCGGGCCGCGCGAGTCAGCCCGCAGGCCATGATGGTCGCCGCGATGATCACCTACGTGGTCAAGATCGTGGCCCTGGGCATCGTGGTATCCACCCTCCACGGGGTGACCGCGTTCAGCGGCCGCGCCCTCGGCTTCACCGCGCTCGGCTGCATCCTGGTCTGGAGCGCCACGCAGGTCATCACCGCGATCAAGGTCAAGATGCTCTACGTCGAGCCGGAGCAGGAGCCGCAGCAGCCGGCCGCGCGGCGAGGCGGGTGAGATGAGCGACCACGGCAAGGCCGCCCTCACCCCGGCCGCCCGCGCCCAGGAGCAGGCCGCGGCGCAGGGCCGGGCCGAGGGCCTGGAAACCGGCTGGACCGTGTTCAGCTACCTGCTGGCCGGCATGGCGGCCTACGGCGCCATCGGCTGGCTGATCGGCCGGGCCGTGCACGTCCCGCTGCTGTTCCCGCTCGGCATGCTGGTCGGCCTGGGCATCTCGATCGGCTACATCATCCACCGCTTCGGCAGGCAGCAAGCGGCAGAGCGGCCACGGAAGGAGAGTACCGGTGACCGGTGACGTCGGAGTCCTGAAGGGGCCAGCGGAGGGGGTGGGGGTGCCACATCTTCAGCGGGTGCGGATTTCCCGCCCCGGGCCTGCAGGATTTCAACTGGAAGCCGTTCTTCACCATCGGCTCGTTCGGGTTCACCAAGCCGATGCTGCTCGCGATCCTGGCCGCGGCCGTGGTGATCGGCTTCTTCTGGCTGGCGTTCCGGGCGCCGAAGCTGGTGCCGCGCGGCATGCAGAACCTCGGCGAGATGGCCATCCTGGCCGTCCGGGACCAGATCCTGCGCCCGTCGCTGGGCCGCAAGGGCGACTCGTACCTGCCGCTGCTCGTGTCGCTGTTCTTCTTCATCTACATCATGAACGTGATGGAGCTGATCCCGGTCTTCCAGTTCCCGGTCCCGTCCCGGATCGGCTTCGTATGGCCGATGGTGTTCATCGTCTACTTCCTCTACCTGTTCCTGGGGTTCAAGCACCAGGGCTTCCTGGGCTACTTCAAGTCCATGATCCCGCCGGGCGTGCCGTGGCCGATCTACATCATCCTGGTCCCGGTCGAGCTGCTCAGGTTCTTCGTCTTCCAGCCGTTCACCCTCGGGGTGCGGCTGTTCGGGAACATGTTCGCCGGCCACCTGCTGCTGACCATCTTCACGGTCGCGACGTGGTACCTGCTGTCCCTGTCCGTGGGGCTGCTCTACGCCGCGGGTTCCTTCTTTCTGGCGATCTTCGTCTTCCTGCTCGAGATCCTGGTCACGCTGCTGCAGGCGTTCATCTTCACCACGCTGACCGCGACCTACATAGCCAGCTCAACGGAGCCGGCACACTAACCTGCACCCGATTCCACCGCAACGTAAAGGAATGAAACCAAATGTCACTTGCCGCCACGCTCGCCGCCTCGACCACGACGGTGCTGGACATCAGCAGCTCGGCGCGCTCGGATACGGTCTCGCGGCCATCGGCCCGGGCATCGGCATCGGCCTGGTGTTCGGCCACGCGATCGAGGCCATGGCCCGGCAGCCCGAGGCCACCGGGCGCATCACGCTGTACATGTGGATCGGCTTCTCGCTGACCGAGGCGCTGGCGCTGATCGGCCTGGTCGCCCCGTTCATCTTCTCGTCCTGAGAATCCCGGTCCAGGAAGTGAGCGCACGATGATCCACCACCTCGCTGCCAGCACGGCGTCGACGGACCCGCTGCTCCCCTCGTGGCCCGAGTTCATCATCGGCACGATCTTGTTCATCTTGGTGTTCGGCGCCTTCGCCAAGCTGCTGCTGCCCCGGATCCAGCCGATCCTGGCCGAGCGCACCGAGAAGATCGAGGGCGGCCTGCAACGGTCCGAGGAGGCGCAGAAGGAGGCCCAGGAGCTGCTCGACCAGTACCGGCAGCAGCTGGCCGAGGCCCGGCACGAGGCCTCCCGGATGCGTGAGGAGGCCCGGGAGCAGGGCGCGCAGATCATCGCCGAGATGCGCGAGCAGGCCCAGGCCGAGGCGCGCCGGGTGACCGAGGCCGCCCAGGCCCAGATCCAGGCCGAGCGGCAGCAGGCGCTGACCTCGCTGCGGGCCGAGGTCGGGACGCTGGCCACCGAGCTGGCCAGCCGGATCGTGGGCGAGTCGCTGGCCGACCAGGCCCGGCAGAGCCGGATGGTGGACCGCTTCCTCGACGAGCTGGAGCAGGTGTAGCGCCGGTGCGGCACGCCACGAGCCCGGGAGCTGGCAGCACGCTCCGTTCGGCAGAAAAATTCCGAGTACGCCGGGAAGGCAAGTGCGCATGCGCGGTGTGAGCAGGACCTCGTTCACCGAGCTCTCCGAGCGGCTCTCGGCCGAGCACATCACCAGCGCCACCGTGGCCACCCGGCTGGGCAGCGAGCTGTTCGCGGTCGTCGGGCTGCTCGACACCGAGCACGGGCTGCGGCGCGCGCTGTCCGACCCCGGCAAGCCGGCGGCGGAGAAGGCCGCGGTGGCCGGCGCGCTGCTGCACGGCAAGATCACCCAGCGCGCCGAGGCGCTGGTCGTGGCGGCCGTCGAGGCGCACTGGGCGACCACCGGCGACCTGGTGGACGCGATCGAGCAGCTCGCGGTCGAGGCGATGGTGCTGGCCGCCGAGGCCGACGGCAACCTGGACGACCTGGAGGACGGGCTGTTCCGGTTCGGCCGGGTGGTCTCCGGGAATCCCGACCTGCGGGCCGCGCTGGCCGATCCGTCCCTGCCCGGCGCGGGCAAGCAGCGGCTGCTCGGCACCCTGCTCGACGGCAAGGTGACCGGGGTGACGCTCAGCCTGATCAACCAGATGGTCGCGCATCCGCGCGGCCGGTCCCTGAACGCCGCCCTGGACCTGTGCGCCGACATCGCGGCGCGGCGCAGGCAGCAGCTCATCGCCGTGGTCCGCTCGGCGACCGAACTGTCCGCGGCCCAGCGCAGGCGGCTCGCGGACGCGCTGGCCCGCTCCTACGGGCACGACGTTCACCTGGACGTCGTCATCGATCCCGCGGTGGTTGGTGGAATATCGGTCCAGATCGGGGATGAGCTTATCGACGGGACCGCGGCCAGCCGCCTGGCCGACATCCGGCGCAAGCTGGCGAGCTGAGATGCCAATGACCATAACGAACGACATAGACAGGCAGGGCAATGGCTGAGCTGACGATCCGGCCGGAGGAGATCCGGGACGCGCTGGCGCGCTTCGTCCAGGAATATGAGCCGGAAGGCGCCGCGCGGGAAGAGATAGGCACCGTCATCGAGTGCGGCGATGGCATCGCGCGGGTCGAGGGCCTGCCCTCGGCCATGGCCAGCGAGCTGCTCGTGTTCGAGAACGGCGTCCGGGGCCTGGCGCTCAACCTGGACGTGCGCGAGATCGGCGTGGTCATCCTCGGCGAGTTCAACGAGATCGAGGAGGGCCAGCAGGTCAAGCGGACCGGCGAGGTCCTGTCCGTGCCGGTCGGCGACGCCTTCCTGGGCCGCGTGGTCGGGCCGCTGGGCGAGCCGCTGGACGGCAAGGGGCCGATCGAGAGCCACGAAATGCGCCCGCTGGAGACCCAGGCGCCCACGGTCGTGCAGCGCCAGCCGGTCAAGGAGCCGCTGCAGACCGGCATCAAGGCGATCGACGCGATGACCGCCATCGGGCGGGGCCAGCGGCAGCTGATCATCGGCGACCGGCAGACCGGCAAGACCGCGATCGCCATCGACGCGATCATCAACCAGCGCGCGAACTGGGCCTCGGGCGACGAGAAGCAGCAGGTGCGCTGCATCTACGTGGCGGTCGGCCAGAAGGGCTCGACCATCGCCCAGGTGCGCCAGTCGCTGGAAGACGCCGGCGCCATGGAGTACACCACGATCGTGGCCGCGCCGGCCTCCGACCCGGCCGGGTACAAGTACATCGCGCCGTACACCGGTTCGGCCATCGGCCAGCACTGGATGTACCAGGGCAAGCACGCGCTGATCATCTTCGACGACCTGTCCAAGCAGGCCGAGGCCTACCGCGCGGTCTCGCTGCTGCTGCGCCGCCCGCCGGGCCGCGAGGCCTACCCGGGCGACGTGTTCTACCTGCACTCCCGGCTGCTGGAGCGATGCGCCAAGCTGTCCGACGACCTGGGCGGGGGCTCGATGACCGGGCTGCCCATCGTCGAGACCAAGGCCAACGACATCTCGGCCTACATCCCGACCAACGTCATCTCGATCACCGACGGGCAGATCTACCTGGAGGCCGACCTGTTCAACGCCGGCGTCCGGCCCGCCATCAACGTCGGCCGGTCGGTGTCGCGAGTCGGCGGCAACGCGCAGGTCAAGGCCATGAAGTCGGTGGCGGGCAACCTGCGGCTCTCGCTGTCGCAGTTCCGTGACCTGGAGGCGTTCGCCGCCTTCGCCTCCGACCTGGACGCGGCCTCCCGGGCCCAGCTCGACCGCGGCTCGCGGCTGGTCGAGCTGCTCAAGCAGCCGCAGTACGACCCGTTCCCGGTCGAGGAGCAGGTCGTCTCGATCTGGGCGGGCAGCAACGGCTACCTGGACGATGTGCCGCTGGAGGACATCGCCCGGTTCGAGCACGACTTCCTGGACAACCTGCGGCGCTCGCACGACGGCATCCTGGCCGCGATCCGGGAAACCAAGGCCCTGTCCGAGGACACGGTCACCGCGCTCAAGGACGCGGTCGAGGAGTTCCGCAAGTCGTTCGAGACCAGCGCGGGCGAGCTGCTCAGCGCCGAGGACGAGCAGGCCGAGGCGCTCGAGGACGAGGGCCAGGAGACCATCACCCGGCGCCGCCCGCCCGAGCCCGCCCAGACCCAGCCAGCACAGACCCAGCCAGCACAGAAGAAGTAGGTCATGGGAGCCCAGCTTCGCCTGGTCAGGCGGCGGATCGGCACCGTCCAGTCCATCGCCAAGATCACCCGCGCCCAGGAGCTGATCGCGTCCTCGCAGATCGTCCGGGCCCAGCAGCAGCAGCGCGCCGCCGAGCCGTACGCCCGGGAGCTCACCCGGGCGGTGGAGGCGGTGATCAGCCGCTCGACCAACATCACCCATCCGTTCACCACCGAGCCGGAGCACCCGACCCGGGCCGCGGTGCTCATCTTGACCAGCGACCAGGGCTTCGCCGGCGCCTACAACGCCAACGTGCTGCGCGAGGCGGCCCAGCTGCGGCAGCTGCTCCGGGACCGGGGCGTCCAGCCGGTCCTGTACGTGGCCGGCCGCAAGGGCATCACCTGGCACCGGTTCCGCGAGCTGGAGCTGGCCAGGTCGTGGAGCGGGTTCTCCGCCATGCCCAGGTACCGGGACGCCAAGGCGATCGCCGACGCCCTGCTCGAGGCCTTCAACGCCGAGGACGACAGCAAGGTCGACGAGATCCACCTGGTCGGCACCGAGTTCGTGTCCATGCTGACCCAGCGGCCGTCGTCGCGCCGGCTGCTGCCGCTGGAGATCACCGAGACCGACGAGCCGAGCCCGACAGGCCCGCTCCCGCAGTACGAGTTCGAGCCCGGCCCGGCCGAGGTCCTCGACGCCCTGATGCCGCAGTACGTGGCGAGCCGGATCTTCTACGCGCTGCTGGAGGCGGCGGCGGCCGAGCTCGCCTCGCGGCGGCGCGCGATGAAGGCCGCCACCGACAACGCGAACGATCTGCTCGAGACGCTGACCCGTGAGGCGAACAACGCACGGCAGGCCGAGATCACCCAGGAAATCAGCGAGATCGTCGGCGGCGCCAACGCGCTGGCCGATGCGAGCGCAACGAGTTAGTGAGGAAGACATGACCGCGACCGTAGAAAACTCAGCCGCCAGCGGCGAGGCTGCGGCTGGCACCGGCCGGGTCGCCCGGGTCACCGGCCCCGTCGTGGACGTCGAGTTCCCGGCCGAGCACATGCCGGAGATCTACTTCGCGCTGCACGTCGACATCGTGCTGGGGGAGGAGACCCGGACCCTGACCCTCGAGGTCGAGCAGCACATCGGCGACAACATCGTGCGCGCGATCTCCATGCAGCCCACCGACGGCCTGGTCCGCGGCGCCGAGGTGACCAACACCGGGGCGCCGATCGAGGTGCCGGTCGGCGACGTGACCAAGGGCCACGTGTTCAACGCCCTCGGCGAGTCGCTCGACGTGCCGACCGCCTCCCTGGACATCACCGAGCGGTGGCCGATCCACCGCGACCCGCCGCCGCTGGACCAGCTCGAGCCGCGGACCGAGATGTTCACCACCGGCATCAAGGTCATCGACCTGCTCACCCCGTACGTGCTGGGCGGGAAGATCGGGCTGTTCGGCGGGGCCGGCGTGGGCAAGACCGTGCTGATCCAGGAGATGATCCGCCGGGTGGCGCAGAACTTCGGCGGCGTCTCGGTCTTCGCCGGGGTGGGGGAGCGGACCCGCGAGGGCAACGACCTGTTCCTGGAGATGACCGAGTCCGGGGTCATCGCGGACACCGCGCTGGTGTTCGGCCAGATGGACGAGCCGCCGGGCATCCGGCTGCGGGTCGGCGCTGTCCGCGCTGACCATGGCCGAGTACTTCCGTGACGTGCAGGGCCAGGACGTGCTGCTGTTCATCGACAACATCTTCCGCTTCACCCAGGCCGGCTCGGAGGTATCCACCCTGCTGGGCCGGATGCCGTCGGCGGTGGGCTACCAGCCCACGCTGGCCGACGAGATGGGCCAGCTGCAGGAGCGGATCACCTCCACCAGGGGTCACTCCATCACGAGCATGCAGGCCATCTACGTGCCCGCCGACGACATCACCGACCCCGCGCCGCACAACGTGTTCGCCCACCTCGACGCGACCACCACGCTGTCCCGGGCCATCACCGAGAAGGGGATCTACCCGGCGGTCGACCCGCTAGACTCCACCTCACGGATCCTGGACGCCAGGTACATCGGTCAGGACCACTACGACGTGGCCCGCGAGGTGCAGCGGATCCTGCAGCGGTACAAGGAGCTGCAGGACATCATCGCCATCCTCGGCGTCGACGAGCTCGGCGAGGAGGACAAGATCACCGTGCAGCGGGCCAGGCGGATCGAGCGGTTCCTGTCCCAGCCCATGTACGTGGCCGAGCAGTTCACCGGGCAGCCCGGGCGTCTTCACGCCGCTGGAGGAGACCATCTCCTCGTTCAAGGCGATCAGCGAGGGCAAGTACGACAACCTGCCCGAGCAGGCGTTCTACATGGTCGGCGGGATCGAGGACGTGGAAGCGAAGGCCAAGGGGCTGGAGCGGTGACCCTGCACGTAGCGCTGGTCGTGCCCGACCGCGAGCTGTGGTCGGGCGAGGCCACGACGGTGATCGCCAAGACCACGGAGGGCGACATCGGCGTCCTGACCGGGCACTCGCCGGTGTTCGGCGTCCTGGCCGAGGGCAGCCTGGTCGAGATCGTCAACGACGAGACCAGGGTGCGCGCGGCGGTCAGCGGCGGGTTCCTGTCCGTGGCCGACGACCAGGTGTCGGTCCTGGCCGCGCAGGCTCAGCTCGGCCCCGAGGTCAACGCCGACGAGGCGCGACGTGACCTCGACACCGCGCTCGAAGAGGCGGGCACGGGCCCGGAGGAACCGGCCGACGCCAAGTACGCCAGGGCGCTGCTGCGGGCTGCCGGTCAGGCCTGACGGGGGTTTCGGTTGGGCGAAGCGCTGGCGCTCGATGCGGCCTGGCTCTTCGCCGCCTTCCTGATCCTCCTCGTCCTGGCCGCCTCCGGCATCGCCGTGCGGCGGTTCCTGCTCGAGCGCGGCGGCGCCAAGGTCGAGTGCGGCCTGCGCCGGCCGGGCGGGTCATGGCGCCTGGGCCTGGCCTCCTACCAGCTCGACGAGTTCTACTGGTATCGCGTGTTCGGCTTCTCGATGCGCCCCGAGCAGGCCTTCCCGCGCCGCGACCTGGCCGTGGTGGCCCGCCGGCCGCCCACCGAGGAAGAGGTGACCATCCTCGGCCCGGACCGCATCGTGGCGGAGTGCCAGCTAGGCGCGAGCGGCGGCGACAGCCCAGGTGAAGCTGGCGCCCCCGGGACCGTGGACCTGGCCATGGCCGAGTCGGCCCTCACCGGCCTGCTCGTCTGGCTCGAAGCCGCCCCTCCGGGCTCCCACCTCGACGTGGCTCTGTTACCGCGCGCAAGGCCGGTAACTACTGCCGGCCAGGATCGCGGCCGCGCTGGTGGCGGTCAGCGCGGACCAGCTCACCTGCGGATGCCGGTCCCGGTAGTCCTTGACGATGTCGTAGCCGATCGCCGGGCCGCTGAACGTCACGGTGAACCGGCCGTTCGCGACCTGCTGGGTGAGCGGGCGGGCCGGCGCCGCAGGACCCGGCGCGCCGCTGCACCCCGGCCGCCATCAGCCCGAGCACCGCGACACCGGCTCGCAGCGCGCGGCGGCTGCGAGCCGAGGGCCGCGAAAGGCTCACCCGCGCTCGCCACCCGGCTTCCACAGCACGTCGCCGTGCCCGGTGTTGGCCGTCCGGGACAAGATGAACAGCAGGTCGGACAACCGGTTCAGGTAGCGGGCGGGCCACGGGCTCATCGAGTCGCCGTGCTCATCGGCCGCGGCCCAGGCGCTGCGCTCGGCCCGGCGGGTCACCGTCCGCGCCACGTGCAGCAGCGTTGACCCCCGGCTCCCGCCGGGCAGCAGGAAGCTGCGCAAGGTGGGCAGGCCCTCGTTGTAGGCGTCGCACTCGCCCTCCAGCCGGGTCACGTACGCCTCATCGATCCGCAGCGGCGGATAGGGCGGCGCCTCGACCACCGGAGTGGCCAGGTCCGCCCCCACGTCGAACATCTCGTTCTGCACCCGGGTGAGCAGCGTGACGACCTCGGCCGGCAGCTCGCCGAAGGTGATGGCCATGCCGATCGCGGTGTTGGCCTCGTCCACGTCGGCGTAGGCGGCCAGCCGTGAGTCGGTCTTGGCCGTGCGGCTGCCGTCGCCGAGCGCGGTCGTCCCGTCGTCGCCGGTGCGGGTGTAGATGCGGGACAGCACAACCGGGTTCTCGCTGCGGTGAGGCGCCATGAGCTTCACCCTAAGGGACCACGCCCCCGCCAAGCGCCCCGAGCCATGCGCCAGCGCCCCGAGCCATGCGCCAACGCGGCCCGAGCCACGCGCAGCGCGACCAAACCGTGATCACCGAACGCCACCAGATATTTCCTTTCCGACCACGATGTGACATCGTATGGCTACGATGAGTGATCAGAGCGATGGTCACCAGCGGCCGCGACAACCAGGGATGCCCGCCGCTGTCACCGTGCGTGTCCGACGCCGTTGATGCGTCCCAGGACGGTGAGCATCGTCAGCGTCCGGAGTCCGGCGGTTCTCGGGGGTCCGCCGGACCCGGACGCGCACCGCAAGCCAGCAAGCCCAGCAAGCCCCGCAAGCCAGCAAGCAAGCCCCGCAAGCCAGCAAGCCACGGACCGCGAGCAACACCGGAACCCCCCAAAGCCCCCAGCACCGACCACGGCGCGTTATTGTTCCCTTTGTCCCCGAGAAGGAGACCGCCGTGTATGACTACATCATCGTCGGCGCCGGGAGCGCGGGCTGCGTGCTGGCGGCCCGGCTGTCCGCCGACTCCAGCGTCAAGGTCCTGCTGCTGGAGGCCGGCCCGGCCGATGACGCCGACGAGATCCACGCGCCCGCCGCGCTGAGCAGGCTGTTCCAGAGCGCCTACGACTGGAACTACAGCACGGTCCCGCAGCACCGGGCGGGCGGCCGGTCCGTCTACTGGCCGCGCGGCAAGGTCCTGGGCGGCTCCAGCAGCATGAACGCCATGATCTACATCCGCGGCAACCGGCGCGACTTCCAGACCTGGCGGGACGAGAACGGCTGCACCGGCTGGGGTTACGAGGACCTCATGCCGTACTTCCGGCGGGCCGAGGACAACACGCGCGGCGCATCCGCGTACCACGGCGCGGGCGGCCCGCTGGCGGTCAGCGACCCGCGTTACAAAAGCCCAGCGTGCGAGGCGTTCATCGCCGCCGCCCGTGAGCAGGGCGCCACCGCCAACGAGGACTTCAACGGGCCCCGCCAGGACGGCGTCGGCTGGTACCAGGTCACCATCCGCAAGGGCCGGCGCTGCTCGGCCGCGGCCGCCTACCTGCACCCCGCCATGTCCCGCCCGAACCTCACCGTCCACACCGACGCCCTGGTGACCAAGATCCTCATCGACGGCGGCCGGGCCACCGGCGTGACCTACCTGCGGCATGGCCAGACCGAGACCGCCCGCGCCGACGGCGAGGTGATCCTGTGCGGCGGCGCGGTCAACAGCCCGCAGCTGCTCATGCTGTCCGGCATCGGCCCGGCCGACCACCTGATCGACACCGGCATCGAGCCGGTCGCCGACAGCCCGGGGGTGGGGGCCAACCTCAGCGACCACCCGGTGCTGCCGGTCATCTGGTCCACGCCGCGGCTGCGCGGCCTGTGGGAGAAGACCGGCAACGCGGGCGCGCTGCGCTGGCAGCTGACCCACCGCGGCCCGGTGGCCAGCAACGTGGCCGAGTCGGGCGGCTTCGCCCACTCCGAGCCGGGCCTGCCCGCGCCGGACCTGCAGCTGCACGTGCTGCCCGCGGCGTACCAGAACCAGGGCCTGGCCGACCCGGCCCAGCGCGCCATGACCGTGCTGGTCGGCCTGGTCGACGTGAAGAGCCGGGGCCGGATCAGGCTGCGCAGCGCCGACCCCAGGCACCGGCCGGCCATCGACCCGGGTTACCTGTCCGACGGCGGCGGGGACGCCCGGGCCCTGCTGGCCGGGCTGAAGCTGGCCCGGGAGTTCGTGACCGCCCGGCCCATGGCCGCCATCTGCCGCAGCGAGATCGCCCCCGGCGCCCACGTCCGCTCCGACACCGAACTCCTGGACTACGTCAGGAACAGCGTCGTCACCCTGTACCATCCGGTCGGCACCTGCGCGATGGGCAGCGAGGCCCGGTGGGGCAGCGTCCTGGACCCCGAACTGAAGGTCAGGGGCGTCGACGGCCTGCGCGTGGTCGACGCGTCGGTGATGCCGACCGTGCCCCGCGGGAACACCAACGCGCCGACCATCGCCATCGCCGAACGCGCCGCCGATCTCATCGCCGGCCGGGCCCCGCTGGCCCCGGCCGACCCGGCCGATCCGGTCGACGCCATGGCGACCGCCGTCAGCGCAGCATAAGCACAGGCGAGGGGGTTACGGTGACGGTAAGCGCGGACACGCAGATCACCGACCTGACCGTGAACGACCATGCCTGCCTGACGTTCGGCGAGTCCGAGGAGCTGTTCGACCTGACCGCCGCGTTCGTCCGGGACGGGCTGGACGGCGGGCTGAAGGTGGTGTGGCTGAGCGACGCCACCCCGGACCGGGCCACCGCCGAACTGGCCCGGCGCGGCATCGCCGTCGCCGAAGCGCTGGCTTCCGGCCAGCTGGTCGCGGCCAGCTACGAGGGCCGGCTGCTGGCCGGGCAGGTGTTCAGCGCGGGCCAGGCCATGACCTGGCTGGCGGCCGAGATGGCCACCGCCGGAACCCAGGGCCTGCGGCTGGCGGTGGACATGAGCTGGGCCCTGGGCCCGGTCTCCGGGGTCGAGCAGCTGCCCGAGTTCGAGGAGAAGGTCGCGGCGGCGGTGACCGGCACGACGGTGTCGGTGCTGTGCCAGTACGACCGGGAGCGCTTCGACCCGGTCACGCTGGCCTCGGTGGCCGCCTTCCACACCCGGTCGGTCGCGGCCGCCACGTACCACGCGGACGTGATGCTGCGGATCTGCCGCCAGTACGCGCCGCCGGGCATCCGGCTGGCCGGCGAGCTGGACTACCAGGCCGCCGATTCCCTCGCGCTCGCGCTGACCGAGGCGATCCGGCTCGAGGGCGACGTCACGATCAACATGGCCCCGCTGGCCTTCATCGACGTCTCGTGCGCCCGGATGATCCTGGACGCCGCGCGCGGCCTGAACCCCAGCACCCCGCGCAGGCGGGTGATCCTGCGCTGCCGCCCGGGCCTGGCCGCCCGGTTCGTCCTGCTCGGCGCGGCCGACATCCCCGCCCTAAGCCTGGTGACCGTCGATGACCACTAACGGCGACGGCCGCCCGCCACCGCAAAGCACAACACCACCGCAAACCACGACACCACCGCAAAGCACGCCCATCCTGGACCAGGCCTTCGACGCCGGCTCCCTGTACACCCTGCGCGCCGCGGTGGCCGCGCACGCCACCCAGGCCGGCCTGGCCCCGGGCCGCGCCGACGACCTGGTCATCGCCGTCCACGAACTGGCCGCCAACGCGGTACGCCACGGCGCCGGGCACGGCCGCCTCCGGATCTGGCGGTCCGATCAGGCCCTGCGCTGCGAGATCACCGACGACGGCGTCCCGGAAGCGAAAGACGCGGAAAACGCGGCGCCAGAAGCGCAGGCCCCCGAGTGGCGCACCGAGCCCGGCCACGGCCTGTCCCTGGTCCGCCAGGTCGCCGATCACACCAGCCTGAGCTCGGGCCGCGACGGCACCTCGGCCACCATCAGCTTCGCCCTGGCCGCCGCCGGACCGCCCTTCCGCCTGGACCGTCACGACATGGCCGGACACCAAGCAGACGGCTGCGTCGTCCTGACCGTCACCGGCCCTCTCGACCTAGCCTCGGCCGCCGAGTTCAGCCGCACGATAGCGGACCTGCTCAACGAAAACGGCAGCGTCAAGCTGATCCTGGACCTGGCCAGCCTGACCGGCTGGGACTCGGCGGGCCTGGCCGCCCTGATCACCGCGCAGCAGCAGGTCAGCGCCACCCAAGGTGCCCGGATGATCCTGGCCGGCCTCCCCGCCCACCTCGAGCAGCACCTCCGCGAAGCAAACCTTAACGACCGCTTCACCCTGGCCGACAGCCCGGCTACGGCCGCGAAGACGATTTAGCCCGCCGCGGCCGGTACAGCCGCCCGTGCAGCAGCGTCATCACCATGACCAGCCGCCGCATGTCCTTGTCCGAACGCCCGAACGTCAGCACGTTGAACAGCGGCCGCATCCGCTGCCTGGTGATCGCCTTGGGCCGGCAGAACTCCCGCAGCCCGTCCGCCCCGTGAATCCGCCCGAACCCCGATTCCCCCACCCCCCCGAACGGCAGCGCGGGCACCACGGCGAAGCCGATCACCGAGTTCACCGACGTCATCCCGGTGCGCAGCGACCGCGCCGCGTTCATGGCCGCGCGGCGATCCCCGGAAAAAACCGCCGAGCCCAGCCCGTACCGCCCGGCGTTGGCGTACGACACCGCCTCGGCCATGTTGACCACCGGCTTCACGGTCAGCGTCGGCCCGAACGTCTCGTCCTGCACCGCCGAAGAATTCTCCGGCACGTCAACCAGCACGATGGGCCGCACGTAAGGCGCGGACACCGCCTCGTGCCCGCCCACCACCGCGCGCCCGCCCCGGGCCAGCGCGTCCGCCACGTGCTTGGCCACCACCTCGGTCTGCGACGGCAGCGTCATCGGCCCGTAAGCGGCATCGAAATCAAAACCCGGCCGCAGCCCGGCCACCTTCACATTCAGCCGCTCCAGGAAGCTGTGGTACACCGCGTCGGCCACGTACACCCGCTCGATGCCCACGCAGGTCTGCCCGGCGTTGGACATCGCGCCCCAGGCCGCGGCGTCGGCCGCCGCGTCCAGGTCGGCGTCCGCCCCGACCAGCAGCGCGTCCTTGCCGCCGCACTCGGCCAGCACCGGGGTCAGGTTATCGGCCGCCGCCGCCATCACCTTGCGCGCGGTGGCCGCCGACCCGGTGAAGGCGATCTTGTTCACGCCGCTGCGCGCCAGCGCCTCGCCGGTCGGCCCGCCCCCGGTGATCAGCTGGAGCACCGGCTGCGCCGAACCGAACACCTCCAGTGCCTCACCGAACGACCGGACCAGCCACTGCCCGGTCGCCGGGGTCAGCTCCGACGGCTTGAACACCACCGCGTTCCCCGCCGCCAGCGCGTAGGCGATCGAGCCGACCGGGGTGAACACCGGGTAGTTCCACGGCCCGATCACGCCGACCACGCCCAGCGGCAGGTACTCCAGGGTGGAGGCCTGGTTGATGGCGGCCAGCCCGCTGCGCACCCGGCGCGGCCGCAGCACCCGGCGCGCGTGCCGCGCGGCCCAGTCGATGTGCAGCACGGCCGTGATGATCTCGAGCTTGGCGTCGTCCAGCGGCTTGCCGGTCTCTTCGTGCATCAGCTGGGCGAGCCGGCCCATGTACCGGATCAGGTGCGACTTCCAGGCCAGCAGCCGGATGCGCCGCCCGGACCAGCCGAGCCCGGCCCACCAGCCGGCCGCCTCGCGGGCGGCGGCGACGGCCGCGTCGACCTCGCGGCGGCCGTGGACCGGGAAGGTGGCCAGCACTTCTCCGGTCGCGGGATTGACTGTCTCAAGCATCGGTGACCAGTAAAGCACCGAAGCTACGCTGGGGCGAGACCGAACCAGGGGGTTCCGTGCCGTCACGCCCGTATGTCCTGCTGAGCTGCGCCACCTCGGCCGACGGCTACCTGGACGACGCCTGCCCGCAGCGCCTGATCCTGTCCGGGCCGGCCGACCTGGACCGCGTCGACGACGTGCGCGCGAGCTGCGACGCGATCCTGGTCGGCGCGGGCACGATCCGCCGCGACGACCCCCGCCTGCTGATCCGCGACCCGCGCCGCCGCGCCCGCCGCGCCGCCCGCGGCCTGCCCGAGCACCCGGCCCGCGTCACCGTCACCGGCACCGGCGACCTGGACCCCGCCGCCCGCTTCTTCGCCCCCACCGCCGAACGCCTGGTCTACTGCGCCACCCCCGCCCTGCCCCGCGCCCGCGCCCGGATCGGGGATCGGGCCGTACTCATCGACGCCGGTGACCCCCTGACCCTAGAGTTCGTTCTCAATAATTTGGCCGAACGGAACGTGGTTCGTCTCCTGGTCGAGGGCGGCGCGCAGCTCCTGGCCGAGTTCCTGGCCTCCGAGCTGCCCGATGAGCTGCACCTAGCCGTCGCCCCCTTCTTCGTCGCCGACCCCGCCGCCCCCCGCCTCAATGTCTCCCAGATCCAATGTCTCCCAGATCAATGTCTCCCAGATCAATGTCTCCCAGATCAGGGTCTCCCCGAATCCCCACGGCCCCAGTAGTCCCATGAGCCTCGTCGAGCGCCGAGCGCCTCGAGGGCATCTCTGTGCTCCGCTACCTGCTCGGCCCCGGCGGCCCCGACCGCCGCTTCCTGAGCTGGGCCGTCGAGCTCTCCCGCCTGTGCCCCCCGTCGGACTCGGCCTTCTCCGTCGGCGCGGTGATCGTAGGCGAGGATGGCCAGGTGCTGAGCACCGGCTTCTCCCGCGAGCAGGAGGACCACGACCACGCCGAGGAGGTCGCCCTGCGCAAGCTCGGCTTCCACGACCCAAGGCTGCGCCGGGCCACCATCTACAGCTCCCTGGTGCCCTGCGGCGCCCGCGCCTCCCGCCCGGTGACCTGCGTCCAGCACATCGTCGCGGCCGGCCTCCCGCGCGTCGTCTTCGCCTGGCGCGAGCCCCGGCTGTTCACCGACGGCGCAGGCGCCGAACAGCTCAACGCCGCCGGCGTCGAAGTCATCGAGATCCCCGACCTAGCCCCCCGCGCCCACGCCATCAACGCCCACCTCGTCACCCCCCGATCCGGAACCACCGGCCCCAGTCCCGCCGTCTAACCTGCCGTGCCGCCCCCGATCCGCATATCCCTCCCCGCGGCCCGGACCCTCGTCGCCGTCCGGGCCGCCGCGCTGGCCCGGCTGATGCTGTCCCGGCTGCAACTGCCGCCCGGCGCCCGCCTTACCCGTCGCGCTACCACGTCCTGACCATCACCGTCTATCTCTACGGCCGCCGCCCGCACACGGTGCACAAGATCGTGACCTCGCCGGCCTTCATCGCCCGCCTCGCCGGCACGCTCGACCAGATGCAAGCCGAGCCGCCCGTAGCCGTAGCCTGTCCGGCGGACTTCGAGGACTACCAGCTGTCCTTCTCGGTGTCCGGGCCCAGCCGTCCCGCGGTCGTGGTCCGGGCCACCGAGTCCGGCTGCGGCGGAGCACAGATCACCGTCAACGGGCGGGCCCAGCCGGCCCTGGCCGACCATGGCGCGGTGGCCGCCCTGGTCCGTCAGGTGGTCAGCGCGACCCCGGAGATCTCAGCCGGCCGGGCCGGTGCTAGAAACGAGGTAATGACCGCGCCGCTGCCCCTGCCCCTGCCCGTGTCCGTGATCGCGTGACGTCACCCGAGCTACGGCGGACCCGGGTCGCGGTGATCAGCTACTTCTTCGTGCTCGGCGTGGCCACCGCGACCTGGGCCGCCCGGCTGCCGGCCATCAAGGCGGCGCTGCACCTCAGCGACGGCCGCCTGGGGCTCGCGCTGTTCGCGGTGCCCGCGGGCGCCGTGCTGACCCTCCCGGTCAGCGGGCGGATCGCGGACCGGTTCGGCGCGGTCCGGGTGACCAGGATCGCGGGCGCGGCGTGCCCGGCCGCGCTGATCCCGATCGGCCTGGGCCCGCAGACCGGCGAGCTGGCCGTGCTGGTGGCCGCCCTGGCCTTTTACGGGGCGGTGGCCGGGCTGCTCGACGTGTCGATGAACGCCTGCGGGGCCAAGCTGGAGCTCGCCTACGGCCGGCCCATCCTGTCCTCGCTGCACGCGGGGTACAGCATCGCCGGGCTGGCCGGCGCCGGGATCGGCGGCCTGTCCGCCGCGCTGGGCGTGGCCCCGCTGCCCACGTTCGCCGCGACCGCCGTCGTGCTGATCGCCGGCGGCCTGGTCGCCGGCCCGCGGATGGTCATCCCGCCGGCCCCGCCCGAGCCCGCCCCGCGGCCCGGCGACGCGCCGCCCCGCTCGGCGGCCCAGATCACGCTGGTCATCTGGGTGCTGGGCCTGCTCGCGCTCTTCGGGCAGGTCGGCGAGGGCGCGGCCGGTGACTGGAGCGCCGTCTACCTGCACGTCAACCTGGGCACATCGGCCGGTGTCGCGGCCGCCGGGCTGGCCGCGTTCTCGGTCACGATGGCGGCCGGGCGGATGGTCGGCGACCGGCTGGCGGCCCGGTTCGGCTCGGCGCGGCTGGTCCGCGTCAGCGGCCTGCTGGCCGGCCTGGGACTGGCCGCCGGGCTGCTGATCGGCACCCCGGCCGCGGCCATCGCCGGGTTCGCCCTGCTCGGCGCGGGCCAGGCCGGGATCTTCCCGCAGATCGTCTCGTCCGCGGTGCGGCTGGACCCCTCCCGCGCGGGACGCAACATCGGCCGGATCGCGGCGGTCGCCTACAGCGGGCTGCTCGGCGGCCCGGTCGCGATCGGCGCGGCCGCCTCCGGCATCGGCCTGCGCGACGCGCTGTTCATCCCGGCCGCCCTGTCAGTCCTGGTCGCCGCGGCCGCCGGCCTCCTAGCCTGGTCCGGAAAACCGGCCCGCCCCCAGCAGCAGAAGTTACCCCTCCTCCCGCCCCGGCCCCTCCTCGGGCCCCGGCGCCGCCCCGCCGGTCGGCGATCATCGCCACGTCGGCCATCGCGAGATGGAGGAAGGCCCGGTCCCGCAGCAAGACCCGGTACCCGCGCCTTCAGCCGAGCGTGTACACGCCGCGGAAGCTCGGCATCCAGTCCTGCGGCTCGATCACCCGATTGGTCGGTGACGGGAGCGGCGCGGGCAGGTCGGTCTCACCGGACTGATCCACCTGGGGCGGAGTCGGCCCGCTGGCCTGGTTGGCCGCGTTGGCGAAGCAGGTGTAGATGGCGTAGTCCAGGTCCAGCCGCTCGCCGTACCAGGGCGGGATGATCGTCTCCGGGGTGATGTCAGCATCGTGCCAGTCCTCGATGGTCCCGTCCGCCTGCGGCAGCGACGGGCTGGCCGGGATCATCGTGCCGTCCGGCCGGTAGAAGGTGAAGGTGCCGTCGCGGGCGACGGCAATCAGGTAGCCGCGATCGTGAACCAGCAGGTGGTGGTACTTGCACAAGCTGACCAGGTTGTCCAGCTTGGTCTGGCCGCCGTTGGACCAGTACCGGATGTGGTGCAGGTCGACCCGGCGGGACTCACAGCCCGGGAACCGGCACCGGCACTTGTCCCGTTCGCGGGCCGCCCGCCGCAGCGCCGCGTTCGGCCGGCGCCGCCGTCGGCCTAGGTCGAGCAGCTTTCCGGCGCTGTCGTGCAGCATCCAGGTCCACGACGAGGAACACCCGATCAGCTGCGCGGTGCTGACGCTGATCGCCGGGCCGTCCTCGACGTGACACCGCGCCGGGTCCGCCGGGTTGCCCGGAACGGCTGCCCGCGTCTCCGCGGAAACGCCCGCCGGCGTCTCCGCGGAAACGTCCGCCGGCGTCTCCGCGGAAACGCCCGCCGGGCCGTCGGTCGGGCTGGCCGGACTGGCCGGGGTGATGGCGTCGGTGCCGACGTGCACGATGACCTGGTACACATCCGGGTCATCGGCGGCGGCGACCTTCCCCGCCAGGAACGCCTCGGCGATGATCAGCAGCGCGTCGGCCAGGCTCGAGGACGTCGGCGGCTCCGGCTGGCCCGCGGCCGGCGTTTCCGCGGAGACGCCGGGCCCCTGCGCCGCGAGCCCGTGCTCGGCGTCGCCTTGATGCGGGTGCTCCAGATCCCAGGCCGCCGCCCGCAGCGCCTTCAGCAGCACCGCCCCGGCTAGCGGCGGCAGATGGAACGTGCCCGCCAGCGACCCGTCGTCCTCGATCCGCCACGCCAGCCGGCGGCGGATCCGGGCGTCGTCGTCGACGGTGCTGACCTGCCGGTGCGCGCGGGCGAACCGCTCCAGCTGGTTCCCGGTCATCGGCCCGGCGAGCTCGGCCAGGTCCGCCTCGGTGTCCGGGGTCGCGATCCGGGTCAGCGCCCGCACCTTGGCGTACGACAGCCGGCCCGCGCCGAACTCCCCGCGGATCACCGGCAGGTCCCGCAGCGCCCGCGCCACCCGGACGTGCTCCCGGGCCGCCCCCGAAGACATCTGGCACTTCCACGACAGCCACGCCGCGCAGCTCGTCATCTCCCAGCTGGCCCAGCCCCGGCGCTCGTCAAAGTCGCCGAGCAGGACCAGGAACCGGCAGGTGGCCGCGGCCAGGTGCCCGGCCAGCTCGCAGATCTGCGCCTCGAGCCGCTCCAGCGGAACCGAGGCCGGCCCGGCCTCGTCAGGATTGAACATGGTGCCGTCGGAGCGACGGCCCTCCTGCAGGGTGTCGAACATGAATTTGACACTAACAGGCGGGTACGACATTTCGGTTCCGGTCGGCGGTGACCGGGTGTGCGTCAATATTTAGGGGCTGACGCGTTCCTGCTGGTAGCAGGCTTGATCTGGTTGCACGGTCACATCCAGATGGAACTTGCTGGTCAGCGCGTCACACGCGAGCTACGCCGCTGCTGAGCAGCCCGTCTGGCGTGTCGTACGCAGCCGACATGGGCCGGCCATCTGAACAGTTTCATCTTGAAGGTGACCTTGGTTGCCTACAAATCTGACGTGCACCCCGGCACGCCCGGCATTCGCTTCGGGACGGCAGCGCCCGCTCAGCCGCGGTCGTCGAGGAAGCCTGCGACGGCTGCGGTGAACCAGCCGCCGTCGTCGAGCCAGGGGTAGTGCCCGGCACCTGGCTGGACGACCAGCTTGGCGCCGGGGAACAGTCCCGCGAACTCGGCGGCGATCAGCGGAACGGTGTTCGCGTCCGCCTCACCGGCGAGCACCAGCACGGGCGAGGACAACGCGGCGAGCGCCGCGCGGGTGGCCTCCGGGTCGAACGCGCCCGGCCCGCCGAACACGCCGGCCGCCTCCTGGTTGACCTGCTCTTCATTCGCGGCGGCGTGGGCCTGGGCCGTGGCGTCCCAGCGACCGTAGAAGAACGGCACGGTCGCGTCCCAGTCCTCGTCGGCATCCGAACCAGCCTGGATCCGCTCGAAGGCGGCGGCCGCGCCGGCGAACCAGGGCTCGCCCCGGCGGAGGCTGACGATCTCGCGTCGCATCTCGCTGCTGGCGGCCAGGCCGGCCGCGCGGGTGCTCGGCGTAACCAGGACCAGCTTGCCGACCCGCAGCGGATGGCGCGCGGCGTACTGCACCGCAATGTTGGCGCCTGCCGAATGAGCCAGTACGTCGATACGTTCAAGATCGAGGTACTCCTGCAGCGCGGCGACGTCATCGACCAGGCGGTCACACCGGTAGCTCGCCGGGTCGGCAGGCACCGCCGACTGACCGGTGCCCCGCAGGTCCAGTATGATCAGCCGCCGCACAGCGGCCATGCCGCCGAGGTCACCGAGGTAGGCAGAATCGCGCATCGGCCCGCCGGGCACGCAGACAAGGGGCGCGCCCTCACCCTGAACGTGGTACGCCAGCTTGGTTCCGTCAACGGCATGGAAAGCAGGCATAACCGTCATCCTGGCACCGCGACGGCGGCACAGCCAACCAATCGGCAGTGGCCGGCAGGTCAGGTCGGGCGGGCACGCTGCGGTCCGCGGCCATCCTGCGCTGCCGCGAGGCCAGCAGCCACCGGGAACAGATCTGGCAGCGGCCCGCAACCAGACAGCCGCCGCCTGACCCGGCCCTGACCGGCAACGCCACGCCGTCAGCGGCAAGTTACCTGTCAGTCACCTACAAATCTGACGCGCACCCGCGGTGACCGCCGGCACGTTATGCGGTGGCGGGTCCAGCCGACGATGACACGATGCGGTAGGTGCCGTATCGCAACGATCCGATCGGGTCCTGCTGGATCGTCTCCTCGATATCCTTGACGAGTGCGGCGACCGCATCCCGATCGAGCTGGTCAAACGTCACGAAGCTAAAGTTATTTATGCCCGCCTTCAGCTCACCAAGCCTGCCTATGTATTTATCTACGATAGGCGTGTCATCCTTAAAGACTGAGGTATAGAGGGTCATGTAATTCTTCTGCAGGGCCACGCCGACAATCGGCCACACCACACGCTCGCCCGACTTCATTTCGTATTGAAATGATCCATAGCCGATGAGGCTCATGCGCATACCAGGCTTGCCTTCGGATGCACCTGCGTAAAACCATCGTCCGAGCTTTGACGCGGTGTCGCGGATGAGCAAATCTAGCGCTTCGAGATCACCTTTCCGCGTCGGATCGGCGTTAAAATATTCATCGAGCGTTTTCGCCTGCACCTTGTGCACCAATCCGTTCTAGCACGAGCTGGGCCGGCGAGGCCATCGAGGTGCTCCCGGGTTCACCGGACGAGCCGTGGATCAGCCCGGCGCAGTGGCGCTCGCCCATACCCTGCGCGAGCTGTCAAACAGTTCCAGGCCCCGGCGGGCTTGTTCCTGCAGGGACTCGATCGCTGGATCGCCGGCCGCGTCGGCCTGGATGGACGACTCGTATAGGTCACGCTCGGCCTCACGCCATGCGGGCTTCCCGGCGACCTCGACCTGCTCGAAGCCGGCCTCGGTGAGGTCGCGCATCAGGTCGATGCGCCGTGGCCACTGCGGCAGCCGCTCGTCCGCGAGGTTCGTTGCCTCCCAGCCCGTCAGGACGAGCTTTCCGCCCGGAGCAAGGATCCGGCGGCATTCGCGAAGCGCGTCCAGGTGCGCGCCGGCGAACATGATCGTCTCGATGCACACGACGGCGTCCGCGACGCCCGTGCCGACACCGGCCGCTGTCATGTCGCCGACGCAGAACTCGGCGCGTCCGGTGATGTCCGCGCTGGCCGTGCGGCCGCGGGCGGTTGCGACGGCCACTGGTGAGAAGTCCAGGCCCAGCACGCGGGCGCCGGTCTGGCGGGCGATCTCCAGGCTGTACCCGCCGCGCCCGCAGCCGAGATCGACCAGCAGCTGCCCCGGCGCCAGGTTCAGCACCGCGGCCACCTCGGCCACGCCCGCCCAGGGCAGCAGGCCGCTTGCTTCCATGTCCGCGGGCAGCCCCAGCGCCCGCCGGACAATCTGGTCACGGGATGCCGAGCGGCCCATCTCCGCATACCACTGATCGAAAAAACCGGCACTCCGCGACATGCCTGACATGGTTTCACGCTGGATTAGAACAGGGTGTTCTCCGGCACGACGCCACGCATCCGGTCGTAGTCCAGGGTGACGCAACGGATACCCCGGTCGGTGGCCAGGGTGCGCGCTTGCTGCTTGATCTCCTGAGCGGCGAACACGCCCTGCACCGGAGCCAGCAGCGGGTCCCGGTTGAGCAAGTCCAGATATCTGGTGAGTTGCTCAACTCCGTCAATCTCGCCGCGGCGCTTGATCTCCACGGCCACGCTCTGCCCGGTCTCGTCCCGGCACATCAGGTCCACCGGGCCGATCGGCGTGGGGTACTCGCGGCGGACCAGCCGCCAGCCGTCGCCGAGCACCTCGAGCTGGGCGGCCAGCAGCTCCTGCAGGTGCGACTCCACGCCGTCCTTCTTCAGCCCCGGGTCGACGCCGAGATCGACCGAGGTGTCGCTGATCACCTCGGTGATGGTGATCGCGAGCGTCTCCCCGGCCTTGTTGGTGACCGTCCACAGGCCGGGCTCCTCGGTCAGCCGGCACGGCGGCGACATCCAGTTCAGCGGCTTGTACGAGCCGCCGTCGCTGTGCACGAGCACGGACCCGTCGGCCTTGACGATGAGCAGCCGCAGGGCCGAGGGCAGGTGGGCGGTGAGCCTGCCGACGTAGTCGACGCTGCACCGGGCGATAACGAGCCGCACGTCGGGTAACTCTACTGGCCGGGCGGGAAACGAGCGACGAAGCGGCGCTGCCCGGGCGTCTCGACCGCGCGCGCCGCGTAGTGCGCCCGGACGTAGCGGACCGCCTCGCGGCCGGGCACGCCGTCCAGGACGGCCAGGCAGGCCAGGGCCGTGCCGGTCCGCCCGTGCCCGCCGTGGCAGGCGATCTCGACCCGCTCCGCACGGGCCCGCTCCCACGCCTCGCGCAGCGCCACCTCGGCCGCCGCGGGGTCGGCCGGCAACCCGAAATCTGGCCAGCGCAGCCAGCGTGTCTCCCAGGCCACGGCAGGCGGTTCGTGCCCCAGCAGGTACAAGCCGAAATCCGGCGACGGTCCCTCCGGCACCGGCCGCGCTAGAGCCCGGCCGCGGACCAGCCGGCCCGAGGGCAGCCGCAGCACGCCTGCGGCCACCGGGTCCCAGCCTGCCGTCATGCCGCGAGCGTAGCCACATAGGGTGGACAGGTGTGAGCCCGCGCAGGACCCGCCGCGAGCGCTCTGGTCTTCCGGCGCCTGTGCCCGGGCCCGAGCGCGTCGAATCCTGGCCCGACGGGGACTGGGTGGTGCGGCAGCAGCCCGGCGCGGGCACCACGAAGACCTACCGCTGCCCGGGCTGTGACCAGGAGATCACGCCGGGCACACCGCACGTGGTGGCCTGGCCCGCGGACGGGATCAACGTCGGCCTTGACGAGCGCAGGCACTGGCACCGCGCGTGCTGGCAGAACCGGCTGCACCGCGGGCACCGCGGATGAGGAAGAGCGGATGAGGAAGAGCGGATGAGGAAGACAGGCCCATGAGCGAGATCCGGGCGGCCACCGTGCTGCCGGCCAAGCGCACCCCGGTCACCCTGCCCACCGCCGACGGGCTGCGGCTGGTCGGCGAGCTGGCCCTGCCCGCGGACGCCGACCCGGTGGCCACGCTGATCTGCCTGCACCCGCTGCCCACCCACGGCGGCATGATGGACAGCCACCTGTTCAGGAAGGCGTCCTTCCGGCTGCCCGCCCTGGCCCGGCTGGCCGTGCTGCGGTTCAACACCCGCGGCACGTCGTCCGAGCACGGGACCAGCGAGGGAGAATTCGGGGACGGCGAGTCCGAGCGGTACGACGTGGCGGCCGGCGTGTCCTGGGCGACCGAGGCAGGCCTGCCCGCCCGGTGGCTGCTCGGCTGGTCGTTCGGCACCGAGCTGGCCCTGAGGTGGGGCCTGGACGGCGAGGCCGGCGACGGTACCGGCCGCGAAGGCGGCCACGCCGGCAGCGCAGCAGGCATCGAGGGCGCGATCCTGCTGTCGCCGCCGCTGCGCCGGGCGGGCGACGCCGACCTGGACCGCTGGGCGTCCGCTGGCAAGCCGCTCGTCGCGCTGGTTCCCGAGTTCGACGACTACCTGCGCCCCGACGAGGCCCGGCGGCGATTCGCGCGGGTGCCCCAGGCCGAGGTCGTCGGGGTCCCCGGGGCCAAGCATCTGTGGGTCGGGGAACGCTACGTGCGCATCGCGCTGGACGAGATCGTCCGCCGGGTCAACCCGGCCGCGCTGGTGCCGCCTACGATGACGCTACCGACACAGTGGGAGGAAACTTGACCGCGTTTGATCTGACCGGGAAGAAGGCGTTCGTGACGGGCGCGTCCCGGGGGATCGGCCGGATCATCGCGGTCGCGCTGGCCGCCGCGGGCGCCGACGTGGCCATCGCGGCCCGCAGCCAGGACGGGCTGGCCGAGACCGCGCGTGAGGTGACCGATCTCGGGCGCAAGGCCTTCGTCTTCCCGCTCGACGTGACCCGCCAGGACGATGTCACCGCCGCCGTGCAGGGGGCGATCCGGCTGCTCGGCCAGCTCGACGTGGTGGTCAACAACGCGGGCGGCATGAACTTCATGGTCCCGTTCCTGGACATGCGCATCTCCGGCTGGGAGAAGATCATGCGGCTCAACCTGGACTCGACGGTCTACGTCTGCCAGGCGGCCGGGGCGCACATGCGCGAGCGCGGCCGCGGCTCGGTGATCAACGTCGCGTCGGTCGCGGGCATGTCCGGGGCGCCTGGCCTCTCCCCGTACGGCGCCTCCAAGGCCGCGGTCATCTCGGTCACCAAGACCCTCGCGGTCGAATGGGCGCAGGCCGGGATCAGGGTCAACGCGCTGTGCCCGGGCTGGACCGCCACCGAGCTCAACCGCAACCTGTGGGACGGCCCGGACGGCGGCCAGGCCACCGTGGCCAACGTCCCGATGCGCCGCTGGGGCCGGGCCGAGGAGATGGCCGGCCCCGCCGTGTTCCTGGCCAGCGACGCCTCGTCTTACATGACCGGCCAGGTCCTGGTAGTCGACGGTGGCCAGCTGGCCACCGCCTGAGCCTTAGCGCCGCGTAACGCCGATCACGTAACGCCGGCCGCGGACGGTACGCAACGCTCGGATAGGTTTGTGGTGCCCGGACCGATACGACAGGAGCTGACCGATGCCCGACGAGACCCGCCACGAGTCCGAGGACCTCGAGGACTACCAGGTCCAGGACAGCACCGACACGCTCAGCGGCGCCCCGGGCAACGACCCGCTGGACCGCGGCGTCGTCCCGCCCGAGCGCTGGTCGGCCGGGGTCAGGTACGGCGTCACGGAGCAGGAGCAGGAACAAGGCGAATCCCTGGACCAGCTGTTGGCCGAAGAGGAGCCCGACCCGGCCCTGCAGTTCGAGGACGACGACGAGGACGATGAAGACGAAGACGACGACGACGCGGCGGACGAGGACGTAGACGGCCTGCTCCTGGACGACGGCCCCGACCCGCGGGCCGGCTGGTGGCCGAGGACGAGGGGGCTCATCCGGACGACGAAGCGGACCTGGTGGCCACCGACGTCGGCATCGATGGCGGCGGCGCGACCGCGGAGGAAGCGGCCGTCCACGTGGTCGAGGAGGACGACTACGACATCCGCTCGGAGTAGCGCCGCGCGCCGGGCACGCTGCCGGCCGGGTAGTCCTCCGCGGGCAGCAGCCGGATCCCCGGGGTGACCGTCAGCGCGGCGGGCAGGTCCAGATGCGTGCTCGCGGACTGTACCTCGGCGCCCTGGATGGCCAGCGTGGCGGTGACGTCGCAGCTCCCGGCGTGCACGGCGGCCAGCAGCCCGCCCTTGATCCCGGCTACCAGGGCGGTGATGTCGAACTCGACGTCGAGCCCGAGCTCGATCGTGCCCACCTGGCGCCCGTCGACCACGACGGCGACCGACGGTTCCTGGCTGACGCTGACCTGATGCCGGACCAGGTCCACCAGCTCGGTACTGCCGGGCGTGGCCAGGGTGCGCCGGGCCGCGCCGGCCAGGTCGTGGTGCATCCGCCAGCCGGCCAGCAGCAGGCCGTCCAGGTCGACGTCCAGCAACCCGGCGGCCGCGGCGGCGGCCTCGCGCACGGCGGCCTTGCGGATGGCTTCGGGGAGGTGGCCCAGGCCCCGGTCCAGGGCCCGGTCCAAACCTGGCTGGAGCGCCTCGGCCGTCTTCGCGGCCGGGCCGAACAGCAGGTTCGCGGCGGTACCCGGCCCCGCGTGGGCGGTCGTGGTCATAGCTGCCTCTCCTTGATCGTGGTGACGGGGGTGCCGGCCCGCGGCTCGATGCGCACGGTCAGCGCCGGCCGGCCGCCGGTGTCACGGATGGTCACCGACGGCGGCGGCCCGGCATGCGGGACGGCCCGGACGTCCCCCGCGGCCGTCCCATGCGGGCCGCGCCGCAGCGGGCGGAACGCCGCCAGCCCGGCCGCGCCCGCGACCAGCACCAGGCCGGTCACGGCCAGCGCGATCGGCAGCCAGTTCATCCCCGCGCGCCCCCGCTGGCTGCTGACCAGGGCGACCGTCACCGCGGGCGACCTGGCCAGGGCGGCCAGGGTCGCGGGGCCGGCGGCCCGCTCCCGGGTCAGGAAGGTGTCCAGGCCGGCCACCCGGGGAGCGCTCCCGGCCGCGTAAGTGATCACGAGCTGCCGGCCGGGCCGCAGCGTCACGCCGGTAACGCTGATCTGCCGGCCCGCCAGCGTCAGCCGGCCACCGCTCGCGCTGGTGTAGCCGGCCTGTCCCGGCGCCGGTGACGGGGCGGTCCACCCGGCGGGCACCGCCACGGTGACCTCACCGGACGGCGACATGCCCGCCGCGCCCGCGGTGTAGGTGAACCGCAGCGTGCTCGGTTGCGCCGCCGTCACCTGCACGGGCGTAACCGTCATCGTCCCCGCACCGCCCGGCGGCGGAGGCGGCGGAGGCGGGGGCGGCGGAGGCGGCGTCACGACCACCCCGGCCGGCGTCACCGTGACCACCGGCGAGGAGACCAGGTCCTGCTGCGGCCCGCCGGTGCCGGACTGCCAGGCCGCGAACGTCGCCTGGCCGGCCGAGCTGGCCTGGGCCGGCCCGTAGCTGAAGGAGACCGCCGTGCCCGGCGCGAGGTTCGCCGCGAGCACCATGACCGTGCCCGCGGGCGTCCAGCCGCCCGGCACGGTGACCCCGACCATGCCGCCGGGACCCAGCCCGCAGCTGCCCGCCGTGTAGGTGAAGGTCAGGGTCGCGGTCGTGGCCGCGCGGACGGTCAGCGGGCTGACAGCCATGCTGCCCAGGCCGTCGGCCGGGCAGGCCACGGTGACCGGCGGTGCCGTGGCCTGCAGGGGAGTGGGCAGGCCCCGGAAGTTCCCGGTCGCGGTGAAGGTCGCCGGGCCGGCCGACCCGGGCGGCGTGGCCTGCACGGCGAGCGTGAACGTGGTGACGTCGTCCAGGTTCATCGTGACCGAGGTCTGCGTGCTGCTGGCCGCCAGGAAGCAGCCGGAACCCTGGCAGGACAGGTCGGCGGGGGACGGCGGGATCGCCGTCCAGCCCGCCGGCACGGGCAGCGTGACGACGAGGAACTGGGTCGGCGGCGGGGTCGGGGCGGTGAAGGTGAACAGGAGCGTGGCTTCCTGGCCGGCCTGGACCGTGGCGGGCGAGACCGTCAGGCTGACCGGGGCGGCCACCGCCGGGGCGGCCACCGCCGGGACGGCTAGGGCGGCGGGCCAGGCCAGGGCCATGGCGCCCGCCAGGGCGCACCACCCGAGCCGTACCCGTGACCGCCGCATTCCGATTCCCCGCCCGAGTTGCCTACCTGACCTCCCGGAGGGCGAAAACCAGACCGCTGATACAGGGGAAGAACCGCCTACTCTTCGGGCGTCAGCCAGAGCACGCCCAGCGGCGGGACGGTGATCGACGCCGAGGCGGGCAGGCCGTGCCACGGCTCGGGCTCGGCCTCGATGCCGCCCAGGTTCCCGGCGCCGCTGCCGCCGTACACGATCGCGTCGGTGTTGATCACCTCACGCCAGCGCCCGGCCGCGGGCAGGCCCACCCTGTAGTCCAGGTGCGGGACCGCGGAGAAGTTCGCGATGCACGCGATGACCCCCGGCGCCCCGCCCGCGCCAGCCAAAGGCGAAGCAGACACAGCAGGCACAGCAGGCACAGCAGGCACAGCAGGCACAGCAGGCGAAGCAGAATCAACAGGCGCAGCAGAATCAACAGGCGCAGCAGCGAAGCGCAGGAACGACAGCACGTTGCCCTGCGCGTCGTTGGCGTCGATCCAGCGGAACCCGTCCGGCGACGCGTCGAGCTGCCACAGCGCGGGAAACGCGCGGTAGGCCATGTTCAGGTCCCGCGACAGCCGCTGCGTCCCCTGGTGCACGTCGAAGTCAAGCACCCACCAGTCCAGCCCCCGGGTATCGGACCACTCACTACCCTGGCCGAACTCCGATCCCATGAACAGCAGCTGCTTCCCCGGATGCGCCCACATATAGGCCAGCAGCGTGCGCAGCCCCGCGAACCGGCGCCATTCGTCGCCGGGCATCTTGCCCAGCAGCGAGCCCTTCCCGTGCACCACCTCGTCGTGCGACAGCGGCAGGACGAAGTTCTCGGTGTACGCGTACACCATCGAGAACGTCATCTCGTTGTGGTGGTACTGCCGGTAGATGGGGTCCAGCGCCAGGTACGACAGCGTGTCGTGCATCCACCCCAGGTTCCATTTGAAGCCGAACCCCAGCCCGCCCAGGTACACCGGCCGCGACACGCCAGGCCACGCGGTGGACTCCTCGGCGGTCATCGTGATGCCGGGCACGCGCTTGTAGCAGGTGGCGTTGGCCTCCTGCAGGAACGAGATCGCGTCCAGGTTCTCCCGGCCGCCGTACTCGTTCGGCGCCCACTCGCCGGCCTTCCGGGAGTAGTCCAGGTACAGCATGGACGCCACCGCGTCGACGCGCAGCCCGTCGATGTGGAACTCCTCGAGCCAGTAGACCGCGTTGGCCACCAGGAAGTTGCGCACCTCGGTCCGGCCGAAGTTGAAGATCAGCGTGCCCCAGTCCGGGTGCGCGCCGCGCCGCGGGTCGGGGTGCTCGTACAGCGGGGTGCCGTCGAACCGGGCCAGCGCCCACTCGTCCCGCGGGAAGTGCGCGGGCACCCAGTCCAGCAGCACGCCGATGCCCGCCTGGTGCATCGCGTCCACCAGAAAGCGGAAGTCGTCCGGGTCGCCGAACCGCGACGTGGGCGCGTAGTACGAGGTGACCTGGTAGCCCCACGAGCCGCCGTACGGGTACTCGGCCACCGGCAGGAACTCCACGTGCGTGAACCCCATGTCGACCACGTAGGCCACGAGCTCAGCAGCCAGCTCCCGGTAGGAAAGCCCGGGCTTCCACGACCCCAGGTGCACCTCGTAGATGCTCATCGGCTCGCGAACCGGCTCACGCGAGGGCCGGGCCGTCATCCAGTCAACGTCAGACCACGCGTACGAAGACGTGAACACCACCGACGCGGTGGCCGGCGGCAGCTCGGCGTAGCGGGCGAGCGGGTCGGCCTTGTCCCGCCACACCCCGTCGAAGCCGCACACCGAGTACTTGTACCGGGCGCCGTCGGCCACTCCCGGGATGAACAGCTCCCACACGCCCGACACGCCGAGCGAGCGCATCGGGAACGCGCGGCCGTCCCAGTAGTTGAAGTCGCCGGTCACCCGCACCCCGCGGGCGTTCGGCGCCCAGACCGCGAACGACGCCCCGGTCACCTGATCGGCCTCGCGCACGTGCGCGCCGAGGACCTGCCAAAGCTCCTCGTGCCTGCCCTCCCCGATCAGGTACAGGTCGTACTCGCTGAGCTGCGGCAGGAACCGGTACGGGTCCTCGGCCACGGTCTCGTCGTCCCCTTCGGGGGAGTACGAGGTGGCGATGCGGTAGTCGGGCACCTTCAGGTCGGGCAGGGTGACGGTGAACACGCCCTGGTACAGGTGGGTCATCGGCACCCGGCGGTCATCATCCAAAATCAATTGGACCGAACGGGCCATGGGTCGCAGCGCCCGGACCACGACCCCGTCCGGCCCGGGATGCGCGCCGAGGACCGAGTGCGGGTCGTGATGCTGCCCGGAGACCAGCCGCTCGAGCTCGCCGAGGCTGACGTCAGCAGAGGGCGGAGTTTCTGTCATAGCTGCATCTCGGCGATCGACTCCAGGGGGATGGCGAGCCAGGTCGGGCGGTTCCTGGCCTCGTAGATGACCTCGTAGACCGCCTTGTCCAGCAGCAGCGCGCGCAGCAGCACGGCGTTGCGGGCCGGGTCGAGGCCGCCCGCCTCAGCGTAGCCCGCGCAGAACGCCTCGCCGTTGCGCCGGACCCAGTCGCTGGCCACCGGGGTCAGCGCGGCCCGGTCGGGATGGGTGAGCAGCTGGTGCCTGGCCGCGTAGTCGAACGAGCGGAGCATGCCCGCCACGTCCCGCAGCGGCGAGGAGCGGGCCCGGCGCTGGGCCAGCGGGCTGGCGGGCTCGCCCTCGAAGTCGAGCACCACCCAGCCGGTCTGGGTTCGCATCACCTGGCCCAGGTGGTAGTCCCCGTGCACCCGCTGGGCCGGCACCGGTTCGGTCAGCTTGGCCAGGCTGGAGAACGCGTCGCCGATCATGTCCGCGTAGCGGGCCAGTTCGGGGACGGCCGCGATGGCCATGTCCAGCCGGCGGAACATCTGCTCGGCCAGCTCGCGGATGGCCTCCGGCTCAAGCTCGGAGCTCCCGAACGCATCGGCCAGGTCGGTGTGCACCTGCGCGGTCGCCACCCCGAGCCGTTCGGCCTCGCCCGCGAAGTCGCCGCCCGCCTCGCCCGCGACGTCAACCCCGGCCTCCAGGACCAGCGCGTACAGGTCGCGGACGCTGGTCGCGGCCAGCGCCCAGCCGTCCGAGGCCGCGCGCAGGTAGCGGGACAAGATGGCCAGCACGGCGGTCGCGCCGTCCAGCCGCGTCTCGACCCAGCCGTAGGGCTCGGCGATGTGCGTCGAGCCGAGCTCGGCCAGGGCCGCGGCCACCTCCAGGTCCGGGTTCGGGCCCGCGGCCACCCGGCGGAACACCTTGAAGATGGCCGACTCGCCGAACACCAGGCTGGTGTTGCTCTGCTCGCCGGTCAGCACCATGCCGTCCAGGCCCCCGGGAGCGCCGGACGCCCAGGACAGGTCGGCGTCTTCGACGGTGCAGAACCGCAGCGCGCCCACGCTCCGGCCGGCCGCGATCGCGTCCAGCAGGGTCCGGGTCAGGTCGCTGTCGTGCAGCCCGTCGTAGAGCTGCATCCCGTCAACCGAACCGATCCGCGCGTGCCGGAGCCGGGCGGGCAGCCGCGCGCGCAGGCCGATAAAGAGCTGGTAGCAGTCGGAGGTCGCGCCGTGCGAGACGGTGACGAGCAGGTGCCGCAGCCCGGGGTCGCCGGGGATGATCTCGGTGTCGGCCACCACCGCCAGGTCGTGGACGGTCCGCCCCTTGCCGGCGAACCACCGCTGTTTGACCAGCCATCCGGCCAGTACGTCCTCAAAGACCATGAGCCTGCCCTTACCCGGCGAATACGCCGTCAACCGTGATACAGCTGAGGGCCGGCCGGCTCCGGCCTGGAAGGCTGCCGTTCCTCGCGGGCGGGCGGCAGCTGGAACCAGTAGAACCCGTGGCCAGGCAGCGTCAGCAGGTACGACAGCTCGCCGATCCGCGGGAACGTCACGCCGCCCATGGATTCCACCGGCGTGACCCCGATGAACCGCCGCAGGTCAAGCTCGACCGGCTGCGGGAACCGGGACAGGTTGTTGACGCACAGGATCCGGTCCGCGCCGTCGCTGTCCAGATCATCGGCATACGGCAGCCGGACGAAGGCCAGCACCGAAGGGTTGGACGACGTCAGCTCCTCGTACACCCCGGTGCCGAACACCGGATGCCGCTTGCGGATCTCGATCATCCGCCGGGTCCACTGCAGGAACGAGGCCGGGTTGCGCTGCTGCGCCTCCACGTTGAGCGCCTGGTAGCCGTAGAGCGCGTCCATGATCGGCGGCAGGTACAGCCGCTGCGGGTCGGTCTGGGAGAAGCCGCCGTTGCGGTCCGGCGTCCACTGCATCGGGGTCCGCACGCCGTCCCGGTCGCCCAGCCAGATGTTGTCGCCCATGCCGATCTCGTCGCCGTAGTACAGCACCGGCGAGCCGGGCAGCGACAGCAGCAGCGCGGTGAACAGCTCGAGCTGGTTCCGGTCGCCTTCCAGCAGCGGGGCCAGCCGCCGCCGGATCCCGATGTTGGCCTTCATCCGGGGATCCTTGGCGTACTCCGCGTACATGTAGTCGCGCTCGTCGTCGGTGACCATTTCCAGCGTCAGCTCGTCGTGGTTGCGCAGGAAGATGCCCCACTGGCAGCCGGCCGGGACGGGCGGGGTCTGGGCCAGGATCTCCGAGATCGGGTAGCGCTGCTCCCGGCGCACGGCCATGAAGATGCGCGGCATGAGCGGGAAGTGGAACGCCATGTGGCACTCGTCCCCGCCGACCGACGGGTCGCCGAAGTAGTCCACCACGTCCGCGGGCCACTGGTTGGCCTCGGCCAGCAGCACCTTGTCCGGGTACAGCTTGTCGATCTCGGCCCGGATCCGCTTCAGGTACTCGTGCGTCTCCTTGAGGTTCTCGCAGTTGGTGCCCTCGCGCTCGTACAGGTAGGGCACCGCGTCCAGCCGGAAGCCGTCGATGCCCAGGTCCAGCCAGAACCGCAGCACCTCGATCATCGCGTCCTGCACGCGCGGGTTCTCGAAGTTCAGGTCCGGCTGGTGGGAGAAGAACCGGTGCCAGAAGTACTGTCCCCGGACCGGATCGAACGTCCAGTTGGACTGCTCGGTGTCGACGAAGATGACCCGGGCCCCGGCGTACTTGTCGTCGGTGCCGGACCAGACGTAGAAGTCGCCGTACGGCCCGTCCGGGTCAGACCGCGACGCCTGGAACCACGGGTGCTGGTCCGAGGTGTGGTTCATGACCAGGTCGGCGATGACCCGGATGCCGCGCTTGTGCGCCTCGTCGACCAGCGCCACGAAGTCCCCGATGTTCCCGTACTCGGGCAGCACCGCCATGAAGTCGGCGATGTCGTAGCCGCCGTCGCGCAGCGGGGACTCGTAGATGGGCAGCAGCCACAGGCAGTCGATGCCGAGCCACTCCAGGTAGTCCAGCTTCGAGATCAGGCCGCGCAGGTCGCCGGTGCCGTCGCCGTTGGCATCCTGGAAACCCCTGATCAGCACCTCGTAGAACACCGCGCGCTTGTACCACTCCGGGTCGCGCGGCTGGTCCGCGTCGAACGAGTCGGCTATCGCCTCGTGGTGCTCTGTCACGGCCGGATCTCCTGGTCTTGCTGAACGGCAAAGATGTGCGCGGGCCGGGTGGCCGGATCGAGGCGGACGTAATTGGCCTGCCCCCAGAGGAATGACTCGCCGGTCAGCTGGTCCGTCACCATGAACTCACGGTCCACGCCGAGCGCGGGCAGGTCAAGCCAGACCGTCGCCTCCCTGGTCCGGTACGGATTCAGGTTGACCACGACCAGGACCGTGTCCGCTTGCCCCCGGCCCGTCACCGGGCTTGGCGGGATACTACTCGCCCGCTTGGAGAAACACATCAGTTCGGGCTGGTCGACACGATGGAAGCGCAGATTCCGCAGCCAGTGCAGGGCCGGGTGCGCGCGCCGGATCCGGTTGAGCGCGGTGATGTAGTCCGCGATGCCGTAGCCCAGCGCGGCGGCGCCCGCCCAGTCCCGCGGCCGGTACTGGTACTTCTCCGAATCCAGGTACTCCTCGCTGCCCGGCCGCAGCGGGACGTTCTCGCCCAGCTCGAACCCGGAGTAGATGCCCCACGTGGGGGAGAGCATGGCGGCCAGCACGGCCCGGATCCGGAACGCGGGCAGCCCGCCGTACTGCAGGTAGGCGTGCAGGATGTCCGGGGTGTTGGTGAAGAAGTTGGGCCGCATGTAGGGCGCCGTCTCCCGGGACAGCTCCAGCATGTACTCGGTCAGCTCTTCTTCTTCGTTCCGCCAGGTGAAGTACGTGTAGGACTGGTGGAAGCCGATCTTGGCCAGGGTCCGCATCATGGCCGGGCGGGTGAACGCCTCGGCCAGGAACAGCACGTCGGGATCGGTGATCCGGATCTCGGTGAGCAGCCGCTCCCAGAACCGGACCGGCTTGGTATGCGGGTTGTCCACCCGGAAGATCCGGACCCCGTGGTCCATCCACAGCCGCACCACCCGCAGCACCTCGGCGTAGATGCCCTCCGGGTCGTTGTCGAAGTTGAACGTTGTAGATGTCCTGGTACTTCTTGGGCGGGTTCTCGGCGTAGGCGATGGACCCGTCGGCCCGGGTGGTGAACCACTCCGGGTGCTTTTTCACCCACGGGTGATCGGGCGAGGCGTTCAGGGCCAGGTCGAGCGCGACCTCCATGCCCAGCTCGCGGGTGCGGGCCACGAACGCGTCGAAGTCCTCGAACGTGCCCAGGTCCGGGTGGATCGCGTCGTGCCCGCCGTCCGCGGACCCGATCGCCCACGGCGAGCCGGGATCGCCCGGCTGCGGGGTCAGCGTGTTGTTCCGGCCCTTGCGGAACGAGATGCCGATCGGGTGCACCGGCGGCAGGTACACCACGTCGAAGCCCATGGCCGCGACCGCGTCCAGCCGCCCGGCCGCGGTGCGGAACGTGCCGGATACCGGCGCCGTCTGGCCGGAGGGGTCGACCTGGGCCCCCTCGGACCGCGGGAAGAACTCGTACCACGCCCCGTACAGCGCCCGCTGCCGGTCCACCTGCACGGTCAGCGCCTTGGACCGGGTCACCAGCTCGCGCAGCGGCCACCGGGCCAGGATCTCGGCGATGGCCCGATCCTGCGGACCCCGCGAACCGGTCGAGCGGCGGCCGCGAGCGGTCGCGCATCCGCGCCACCAGCGCGCGCAGCGCGGTCCTGGCCGCCGCCGGGCGGGCGGCGCCGGGCGGCTGGGGGATCCGCCGCGCGGCCCGCTCGAACAGCAGCGCGCCCTCGGTCAGCATCAGCTCCACGTCCTGGCCGGCCGGGATCTTGATCGCCGCGTCGTGCTGCCAGCTGGCGATCGGGTCGGCCCACGCCTCCACGTGGAAGCGCCACAGTCCCTCCTGCGTCACGGTCACGTCCGCGCCGTAGCGGTCCGTGCCGGGAGCGAGCTCGCGCATCGGCGCGACCGGGCTCGGCCCGGCCCGGTAGCAATGCGGTCCGGATCGCGCAGCACCACGCCGACGCCGATGACGCCGTGCCCCTCGCGGAAGACCGTCGCGCTCACCCCGAAGGTCTCGCCGGCCACCGCCTTCGCCGGGCGGATGCCGCACTCCACCGCGGGCTCGACGTCAAGGATCGGGATTCGTCCAATCACCCTGGTTACGCTACCGACCGCGGGCCGGTTGATGCCAGCGCGGGTGCCGGTATACAACGCGTGGCGCGACCACGGTTTTCCCGAGGTCAGTGCGGGTGCTGTCAGCACTGTTCGTTAGGCCTAATTTGAAATCATTTTTCCCTAACGGCCCGCCGGTAAGCAGTCCGCGATGCGAGAACGGTTCGGCGTGGTGAGCGCGGACCGAATATCGTCTGCCCGTGAAAGCGATTCGCCGGTTCACCGTCCGCGTCACCCTGCCCGAGCCGCTGGCCGCGTTGCTGGGCCTGATGCTGAACCTCCGCTGGTCCTGGCACGCGCCGACCGCCGAGCTGTTCGCCTCGATCGACCCCGACGCCTGGCAGGCGGCGGGCGGCGACCCGATCGCGATGCTCAGCGCGGTACCGCCGGAGCGGATGACGGCCCTGGCCGGCGACCCGGATTTCCTGGCCCGGCTGCACGAGGCCGAGCGCGGCCTGCGCGACTACATGTCGGGCCCGCGCTGGTACGCCGACGCCGGCCAGACCAAAGACGGCCAGACCAAAGACGGCCAGACCAAAGACGGCCAGACGCAGGCCGGTCCCGCGGCGGTGGCGTACTTCTCGCCGGAGTACGGCATCACCGCCGCGCTGCCGCAGTACTCCGGCGGCCTGGGCATCCTGGCCGGAGACCACCTGAAGTCCGCCAGTGACCTGGGCGTGCCGCTGATCGGGGTCGGGCTGCTGTACCGGCACGGGTACTTCACCCAGTCGCTGTCCGCCGACGGCTGGCAGGCCGAGCGCTACCCCAGCGATGACCCGAACGGCCAGCCCCTCGAGCTGCTCCGCGACGCCACCGGGTCCGCGGTCCGCGTCGCGGTCAGCCTGCCCGCGGGCCGCCAGCTGTCCGCGCAGGTCTGGGTGGCGCAGGTGGGCCGGATCCCGCTGCTGCTGCTCGACTCCTACGTCGAGGAGAACGAGCCCGACCTGCACGAGGTCACCGACCGGCTGTACGGCGGCGGCAGCGACCACCGGCTCCGCCAGGAACTGCTGCTCGGCATCGGCGGCATGCGGGCCGTGCGGGCCTTCTGCGCGCTGACCGGGCACCCCTCGCCCGAGGTGTTCCACACCAACGAGGGGCACGCCGGGTTCCTCGGCCTGGAGCGGATCCGCGAGTACGCCGAGCGCGGGCTGAGCTTCGGCGAGGCGGTGGAGGTGTGCCGGGCCGGCACGGTGTTCACCACGCACACGCCGGTCCCGGCCGGCATCGACCGGTTCGGCCGCGAGCTGGTCCGCCAGCACTTCGACGACGACCCGCTGCTGCCGGTCGACCAGGTGCTCGCGCTCGGCGCCGAGACCTACCCGGGCGGGGACCCCGACGTGTTCAACATGGCCGTCATGGGCATGCGGCTGGCCCAGCGGGTCAACGGCGTCTCGCTCCTGCACGGCCAGGTCAGCAGGCAGATGTTCGCGGGCCTGTGGCCGGGCTTCGACACCCGCGAGGTGCCCATCGGCTCGGTCACCAACGGCGTGCACACGCCCACCTGGGTCGCGTCCGAGGTCGGGGCGCTGGCCGCCGGGGGAGACTGGGAACGCGCCGCGGCCGCCCCGGCGGCCGAGCTGTGGGCCACCCGGCAGCTGCTGCGCTCCCGGCTGGTGGCCGAGACCCGGCGCCGGCTGCGCGCCTCCTGGCAGCAGCGCGGCGCGTCCGGCGCGGAGCTGACCTGGATCGACGACGTGCTCGACGAGCACGTGCTGACCATCGGCTTCGCCCGGCGGGTGCCGTCCTACAAGCGGCTCACGCTCATGCTCAACGACCCGGCCCAGCTCTGCCAGCTGCTCAACGACCCGGCCCAGCCGGTGCAGATCGTGGTGGCGGGCAAGGCGCACCCGGCCGACGACGGCGGCAAGGCCCTGATCCAGCAGATGGTCCAGTACAGCGACACCCCGGACGTGCGCCGCCGGATCGTCTTCCTGCCCGACTACGACATGGCCATGGCCCGCACCCTGGTCCAGGGCTGCGACGTGTGGCTGAACAACCCGCTGCGCCCGCTGGAGGCGTGCGGTACCTCGGGCATGAAGGCGGCGCTGAACGGCGCGCTCAACCTGTCCGTCCGGGACGGCTGGTGGGACGAGCTCTACGACGGCGGCAACGGCTGGGAGATCCCGTCCGCCGACGGCGTGGCCGACGTCGGGCGCCGGGACGAGCTCGAGGCCCAGGCCCTGTACGAGCTGCTCGCCAAGTCGGTGGCGCCGCTGTTCTACGAGCGCGACGCGGAGGGGGTCCCGCAGGGCTGGGTGGACCGGATCCGGCACGCGCTGCGCTCGCTGGGCCCGGAGGTCCAGGCCGAGCGGATGGTCCGCGAGTACGTCAACGCGCTGTACGTGCCCGCCGCGGCGTCCTCCCGGGCGCTGACCGACGCCGACGGGTTCGGCCCCGCGCGCGAGCTGGCCGCGTGGAAGAAGCTCGTGATCGAGGCCTGGCCGCAGGTGCGGATCGAGCACGTGGAGTCCGAGTCGGCCGCCGGGCAGCGCCTCGGCGCGGCCCTGGCCGTCCGGGTCTCGGTCGCGCTCGGCCCGCTGACCAGGGACGACGTAGCCGTCGAGGTCGTGTACGGGCGCGCCGACGAGGACGACGAGATCGTCAGGCCCGCCTACGCCACGCTGACCGCGGAGCCGGACCCGGCCGCCGACGGCGCGGTCCGGTACTCCGGTGAGGTCTCGCTGGACCGGCCCGGGCCGTTCGGCTACACGGTCCGCGTGCTGCCCAATCACCGCCTGCTGGACAGCCGCGCCGAGCTCGGCCTGGTCACCTACCCCCAGGCCCCGGCCGGCATGACCAACGGCGACCTCCGCTAACCGGTGCCTCCTGCTCCCCCTCTCCGCGCACCAGCCCGCTCCCCTCCCCGCCGCACCAGCCCGCTCCCCTCCCCGCGCACCAGCCCGCTCCCCTCCCCGCGCACCAGCAGAGTTAAGGTTGTGACATGGGTGAATTCGTGCGTCTCGAGGTCGCGGACGGCATCGGCACCATCCGGCTGGACCGGCCGAAGGTCAACGCGCTGAACGACCAGGTGACCGCCGAGCTGGCCGAGGCGGCCCGGGCCGCGGACGCGGACGAGATCCGCGCCGTGATCATCTACGGCGGCGAGCGGGTCTTCGCCGGCGGCGCCGACATCGGCGTGATGGCCGAGGCGGGCTACGCCGAGATGGCCGCGCGGTCCAAGCGGCTGCAGGACACCATGGACCTGGTCGCGGGCCTGGGCAAGCCGGTGGTCGCCGCGATCACCGGGTACGCCCTGGGCGGCGGGCTCGAGCTCGCGCTGGCCGCCGACTTCCGGGTCGCGGGGGAGACCGCCCGCCTGGGCCAGCCCGAGATCCAGCTCGGCATCATCCCGGGCGCGGGCGGCACCCAGCGCCTGCCCCGCCTGGTCGGCCCGGCCAAGGCCAAGGACCTCGTGTTCACCGGCCGCATGGTCAAGGCCGCCGAGGCCCACGCCATCGGCCTGGTCAACCTGGTCGCGCCGGACGAGTCGGTGTACCAGGCCGCCCTGGACCTGGTGCGCAGGTACGCCACCGGCCCCGCGCTCGCGCTGCGCGCGGCCAAGCAGGCCATCGACTACGGCCTGGGCGTGGACCTGGCCACCGGCCTGGAAATCGAGCGCGTGCAGTTCGCCGCCCTGTTCGGCACCGAAGACCAGCGCTCCGGCATGCGCAGCTTCATAGAAAACGGCCCCGGCAAAGCCACCTTCACCGGCCGCTAACCCCCGCCCGCCGTCCCCCGCTGCGCCCCGTTTGGGGGTTGTGGCACACATGCCCCGGTAGACGGGGGTTGTGGCACACGCACCTCATCCGAAATCCGCGATCCGGGTCGGGAAACGGCGGCCTGCCCGATAGGGCCATCACAGTGCCACACTCACCGGTCGGGTCGGCCGCACCCGTGTGCCGCCAGAGCCGGGTGAGCCTGCAGTGTGCCGTATGTTTCCGCCCCCGCCGCGTCGGCCGCCGCCCGGGCTTCAGCTGCCGATGCTGTCGGGGCCCCCGGCGACGATCCGGCGCAGGGCCTGAGCGGCCTGGGCGTTCTGCTCGGCGTAGGCGACCAGCCCGGCGGCCAGCGCCGCGGCCCATTCGTGGATGGGGATCGTCTGCCGGGACAGCACCACGCCGCGGACCGCGCGGCAGACCTCCGCCACCGCCTGGCCGTTGCGCACCGATAGCGTCATCTGCTGGTCGCCGAGCTGCACCGCGATCCGGGAGATCTCCCCGGGGCGCCCGCGCATCCGGTCCGACACGCTCCGGTCCCGGTCCACCGTGACGAACTCGCTGGGCAGCGCCTCGCCCAGCAACTGGGTCAGGACGCGGGCGTAGATGGCCACGTCCGTGCTGTCGGCGCGCAGCGCGGCGGTCACCATGTCCAGCGAGAGCGCGTCGTCATGCTCAGTCATTGGTAGCGGCTCCACAGGTAGCGATGCCGAAATTCTAGTCGGGCGCCCATCCGTAACCGATAGGCAACTTCTCAGCGGGCCGGTTCCGGCACCAGCGCGGGCCGCCCGCACCGGTCGCTACGAGGTATTTTCCACACTTGCGCTGGAAGCCGAGCGTATGCGAACCGGCTGGCCGCCGGACGAACTGGACACGGCGCCCTGGCCGGCCGGGACGCCCGGGAGCGCTGGTCCCGGTCGCACCGTTATAGATAGGCAACTTCTCTTTCCCTCCCCAATGTGGCATCTGTTTCGTACTCTGGATCTCGCGATGCCTGCGACGGATCGACTGCCGGGGACTCTCGGCCCGTATCGCCTTCAGGACCGCCTAGGGGAAGGCGGCATGGGGGTGGTCCATCTCGCCCGCGATCCGCAAGGCGGCCTGGTGGCCATCAAGGTGCTCCACCCCAACACCACCGAGGACGTCAACGCCCGCCTTCGCCTGGCCCGCGAGGTCGAGACGATGCGCCGGGTCCGCAGCGCGTTCGTCGCGGAGGTGCTGGACGCCGACGTAACCGGCGAGTTCCCCTACATCGTGACCCGGTACGTGCCCGGCCCGACGCTGGAGGCCATGGTGCGCAGCCGCGGGCCGCTGTCCGGCTCGGGCCTGCGCCGGCTGGCCTACGGCACCGCGGAGGCGCTGACCGCGATCCACGCCGCGGGCGTGGTGCACCGCGACCTCAAGCCGGGCAACGTGATGCTCACCGACGACCGCCCGGTGGTGATCGACTTCGGCATCGCCCAGTCCCCGGACGCCACCCGGCTGACCCAGACCGGCCTGGTCATGGGGACGCCCGGGTACCTGGCTCCCGAGGTGATCGAGGGCCGGCCGAGCAGCCCGGCCTCCGACGTGCACTCCTGGGGCGCGACGATGGCGTACGCGGCCACCGGGCGCGCGCCCTACGGCGGGGGCGGCGACTCGTTCCAGACGATCTTCTACCGCATCGTCTCCGGCCACGCCGACCTGTCCGGCGTCCCCGGGCCGCTCGTGCCGCTGCTGTCCGCGGCCCTGGCCCGGGACCCGTCCCACCGCCCGTCGGCCGACTGGCTGAGCGCCCAGGCCAGTTCCCTGGACCTGGCCGCGGCCGGCCCGGCGGCCACCGCCCTGGGCCCCCGCCCGATCGCGCCGGCCAGCGCAAAGCCGGCCAGCGCAAAGCCGGCCAGCGCAAAGCCGGACAAGAAAAAGGAAAAGCAAGCCAGGAACCTGGCCTACCCCGCGCCCAAGCAGGCCGCCCGCGACGTCGCCGACCTGCTTCCCCCGGTCAGCTACGCCCCGCTCCCGCCGCCCGGGCTCCCGCAGGCACGACCCCAGGCGTCACCCCCTGGGCACCCCCAGGCGTCATCCGCCGCCCCGCCCTTCGCCCGCCCCGCCGCCCCGCCGAACCCAGCCTGGCCAGCACCCCAAGCCCCCTACAACCAGCAAGCCCCCTACAGTCCTCAATCCCCCTACGCCCCGCAAGCCCCCGGAAGCAGCCCCCAAGCCCCCCAGCCCTCCCAGCCCCCGAACGCCCGTCCCGCCCCGCAACCCGGCCGGTCCACCCTGGCCGGCCTGGCCATCATGATCGCGGCCGTGGCGCTGACCCTGATCCTGCCGGTGGCCGGCCTGATCGTCTCGCTGGCCTTGATCACCCTGCTGCGCGCGGCCGACCACGCGCAGAGCGCGCTGGCCGTCCGCCGGTCGGTGCGCGGCCCGCGGGCCAGCGACCTGCTGGTCGTGGTGGTCACCGCGCCGCTGACCGTGGCCCGGGCGCTGCTCACCGAGGCGCTGCTCGCCCCGCTGGCCTTCGCCGTGGGCGCGGCGGTCTACATCGCCACCCTCGCGCTCACCCGCAGCCTGGAACTGCCCCGGGCCGGCGCGTACGCGGCCGCGGCCATCGTCGCCTGGTACGGCGTGGGCCCCGGCTCGGGCCGGCCGCGACGGCAGCTGAACCGGATGGCGGGCGCGCTGGCCCGCACCCCGCTGACCGCCGCGGTGACCGCGCTCGCGGTGTGGGCGCTGGCCATCGGCGCGGTGATCTTCGCCGCGTCGCAGGCCCCGTACTACTGGCCGGTGATGAGCCCGCACCTGCCCGCCCTGCACGGCTGGCCGCTGATCGGCAACCTGCGCGCCAGGCTGCCCGGGCTGCACGCCGGGCCCGCGCTGCACGCCACGCGCGGGCTGCATGCAGTGCCCCGGCTAGGAGGCCTGCTCTCGTCGGCGGCGGACTGGCTGCTCCGGCACGCCTGAGGCCTCGTTCACGTCCGCCAGCGGCATCGGCCTCACCAGCCCCAGTGCCACCACCTCGTTGGCCAGCCGGGTCCGCCGGTTCGGCCCCTCGGGCACGCGGAACTTCTGGTACAGCCGCAGCAGGTGCTGCTTGACCGCGGCCTCGGTCACCACCAGGTCGGTGGCGATCTCGTGCGCGGTGGCGGGCATCGCGAACGCCTCCTCGGACAGCGCGGGCCGGCACAGCGAGGTGAGCACGTCGAGCTCGCGCCGGGTGAGCTCGGGCGCGGCCGCCCGGCGCAGTTCGGCCTCGTCGGCCAGGTCCTCCTGCGGGAGGCCGCCGATCCGGCAGCGGGCCGCGCCGAAGCTCAGCACGTCGCCTTCGTCCAGGACGCGGCGGGCGACGGGACGGCCGTTAACCCGGGTGCCGTTGCGTGATAAACCGAGGTCGACGACGTAGACGTAGGGCCCGCGGCGGATAAGCTCGGCGTGCAGGCGCGAGACGCTGGGATCGTCGAGATGGATGTCGACGCCCCGGCCACGGCCGACGGTAGTCACTTCCCCGCGCAGCGAGATCACCTCGCCGCTGTCCTCAACGCGGAGAAACGGTGTATCCACGGCGACCCTCCCGTCTATCGGAGCCGATAGGGATATCTCACCATCTGGTCACCCCCTGTGTCACGGGTCTTACACCGAGATGTCGTCTCGAAGACAGACAACAGCCCGTCTCGAAGACAGACACCAGCCCGTCTCGAAGCGAGGCAGGTCCCCGGCCCCGGCCCGGTCCCGCCCCCGGTAAACTTCCCTGCGGAAAGCCGGGAGGCACGTGCATGGCGAATAGGCCGGCGAACGCCGGTGCTCACAGCGCTGGTCCGCAGCAAGGAATGCCGCAAGCAACGCCGCAGCAAGGAATGCCGCAAGCAACGCCGCAGGGAGTGCCGCAAGCAACTCCGCAGGCAACTCCGCAAGGACCCGCCGCCGCACCGCCACCCGTCCACCACCAGGACTTCCCCCGCGGCCGCCGCGCCGCACCAGCCCCGACGGCACCGGCCCCGACGGCACCGGCCCCGACGGCACCCGCCCACGCAGCACCGGCCCAGGCCGGGCCGGCGGCAAGGCCAGCGTCCCCGGTCGTGGCCTGGCTGCCGTACCTGATCGTGCTCGCGGGCACGGTCGCCGGCCTGGTCGAGGCCTGGCTGGGCTCGCGGCACGCGGGCCGGGGCACGGCGGTGGTGGGCGCCGCGCTGCTGGTGGCCGCGCTGGCCCGGCTGGCTCTGCCGCCGCGCTACGCGGGGCTGCTCGCGTCGCGGAGCAAAGCGCAAGACGTGGCGGCCTTCGCGGTGCTCGGCGCCGCGGTGCTCGCGGTCGCGGCGTCGCTGCCATAAAGCGGCTGCCACAAGCAGCCGCCATAAATGAGGAAAAGGGAACGAGGCAACACATGGCCAAGATCAAGGTAGCCAATCCCGTCGTCGAACTCGACGGCGACGAGATGACGCGGATCATCTGGCAGTACATCAAGGACCAGCTGATCCTGCCCTACCTGGATATCGAGCTGGCGTACTACGACCTTTCCGTGCAGCACCGCGACGCCACCGACGACCAGGTCACCATCGACGCCGCGCACGCCATCCAGCGCCACGGCGTCGGCGTGAAGTGCGCCACGATCACCCCGGACGAGGCCCGGGTGACCGAGTTCGGCCTGAAGAAGATGTGGCGGTCGCCGAACGGCACCATCCGCAACATCCTCGGCGGCGTCATCTTCCGCGAGCCGATCGTCATCTCCAACATCCCGCGGCTGATCCCGACCTGGACCAAGCCGATCATCATCGGCCGCCACGCGCACGCCGACCAGTACAAGGCCAGCGACTTCGTGGTGCCAGGCCCGGGCACGGTGACGATCACCTACGTGCCGGACAACGAAGGCCAGCCCATCGAGATGGAAGTGGCCCGCTTCACCGGCGGCGGCGTGGCCATGGCCATGTACAACTTCGACGACTCGATCCGCGACTTCGCCCGGGCCACCATGCGCTACGCGCTGGACCGGCGGTTCCCGCTCTACCTGTCCACCAAGAACACCATCCTGAAGGCCTACGACGGCCGGTTCAAGGACATCTTCGCGGAGATCTTCGAGTCCGAGTTCAAGGCCGAGTTCGAGGCGGCCGGGATCACCTACGAGCACCGGCTCATCGACGACATGGTCGCCCAGGTCCTGAAGTGGGAGGGCGGCATCGTCTGGGCCTGCAAGAACTACGACGGCGACGTGCAGTCCGACGTGGTGGCCCAGGGCTTCGGCTCGCTCGGCCTGATGACCAGCGTGCTGATGACCCCGGACGGCCGCACGGTCGAGGCCGAAGCCGCGCACGGCACCGTGACCAGGCACTTCCGCCAGCACCAGCAGGGCCTGCCGACTTCGACCAACCCGGTCGCGTCGATCTTCGCCTGGACCCGCGGCCTGGAGCACCGCGGCAAGCTGGACGACACCCCCGCGGTCGCCCTGTTCGGCCGCACGCTGGAGGATGTCTGCGTGCACACCATCGAGGAGGGCAAGATGACCAAGGACCTCGCCCTGCTCGTCGGCCGCGGCACCCCGTTCCTGACCACCGAGGAGTTTCTCGCCGCCCTAGACGATAACCTGCGCCAGGCGATGAACCCTTAAAACCATTTTTCCGAACGGGCCGTGGCGCGCCCCTCGATCCAGGATCCTTCGCACCCCGCCGCAACGACATGCCCGCCGCAACGACATGATTGCCACAATCATGCGCACCTGACGACATGGTTGCCGCAATCACGTCGTTCGGATCACTGATAGGAGAGTCTCAGCATGGCACGCAAAGGCAAGGTCACCGTGGTCGGTGCTGGCTTCTACGGCTCGACCACCGCGCAGCGGCTGGCGGAGTACGACATCTTCGATGAGGTCGTGCTCACCGACATCGTCGAGGGCAAGCCCGAGGGGCTGGCCCTGGACATGAACCAGTCGCGGCCCGTGGAGGGCTTCGAGACCAAGGTGACCGGCCAGACCACGGGTCCGGCGGGCGAGGGCTACGAGGCGATCGCCGGGTCGGACATCGTGATCGTCACCGCGGGCCTGCCCCGCAAGCCGGGCATGAGCCGGATGGACCTGATCGAGACGAACGCCAAGATCGTCCGCAACGTCGTGGAGAACGTGGCCAAGTTCGCGCCGGACGCGGTGCTGATCGTGGTCTCCAACCCGCTGGACGAGATGACGGCGCTGGCGGCCAAGGTGTCCGGCTTCCCGCACCACCGGGTGATGGGCCAGGCCGGGATGCTCGACACCGCGCGGTTCAGCTACTTCGTGGCGGAGAAGCTGGGCGTCCCGGTCGCCTCGGTGCGCACCCTGACCCTGGGCTCGCACGGCGACACCATGGTCCCGGTCCCCTCGGCCTGCACCGTCGACGGCCGCCCGCTGGCCGACCTGCTGCCCGAGGCCGAGATCGATGAGCTGGTCACCCGCACCCGCAACGGCGGCGGCGAGATCGTCGCGCTGCTCAAGACCGGCTCGGCCTACTACGCCCCGTCGGCCGCCGCGGCCCGGATGGCCCGCGCGGTGGCCGAGGACTCCGGCGCGATCCTGCCGGTCTGCGCCTGGGTGGACGGCGAGTACGGCATCTCCGGCGTCTACCTGGGCGTGGAAGCAGAGATCGGCGCGACCGGTGTCCGCCGCGTGGTCGAGCGCGACCTCACCGAGACCGAACTGGCCGCCCTGCGCACCGCCGCCGAGGCCGTCCGCGCTAAGCAAGCCGACATCGCCACCCTCTGACCCCACCCGCACCCCGCCCACCCGGGCCCCGGCCCCGCAACCCGCTCACCCCGGCCGCGATGGACCATTGGTGTCGCTATGACGGCACCGATGGAACATCGCTGTCGTCGGGCGCAGGCACCGCCCCGGCGCAGGCACCGCCCAGGATCAGGCAGCGCCCCGGATCAGCCGCCGCAGGGCCAGTTCGGCGTACAAGGCGGTGCCCTCGGCCAGCGCGGCGTCGTCGAACACCGCGTGCGCCGAGTGGTTGGTCGGCGCGGTCAGCGGGTCGCGGCCCGGCGGGCAGGCCCCCAGCATGACGAACGCCCCGGGCACCTGCTCCAGGACAAACGAGAAGTCCTCGGCCCCGGTAAGCGGGAACTCGGCCTGCTCGCCGCGCTCGGCCCCGAACACGTCGGCGATCGTCTCGCCCGCGAACGCCGCCTCGGCCGCGTCGTTGACGGTCACCGGGTACTCCCTGGCGTAGACGGCCTCGGCGGTCAGCCCGTGCCCGCGCGCGATGTCCCCGATCAGCCGCGGCACCAGCTCGGCCAGCGCGCCCCGGGATTCGTGGCTGAACGAACGGGCCGTGGCCAGGAACGTGGCCTGGTCCGGGATCACGTTGTCCGTGGTGCCGGCGTGGAAGCTGCCCACGGTGATCACCACCGGATCGAACACGTCGAACTTCCTGGTCACCAGCGTCTGCAGCGCGGTCACCATCTCGCACGCGACCACGATCGGGTCCGCGGCCCGGTGCGGGGTCGAGGCGTGCCCGCCCCGCCCGTGCACGGTGACCGTGATCTGGTCCGCGGCGGCCAGCATCGCGCCGGGCCTGGTGGAGAACGTGCCGCACGGCAGCCGCTGCGACGTCACGTGCAGGCCGTACGCGGCGACAGGGCGCGCTACCCGCCTGCTCCAGGACCCCCTCCGCGATCATTTGCCGGGCGCCGGCGTAGCCCTCCTCGCCGGGCTGGAACATGAACACCACCGTGCCGTCCAGCTCGGCCTGCCGGGCTGACAGCAGCCGGGCCGCGCCGGCCAGCATGGCGGTGTGCAGGTCATGCCCGCAGGCGTGCATCGCGCCGGGGATCACCGACGCGTAGGGCAGGCCGGTCTCCTCGGTGACGGGCAGCGCGTCCATGTCGCCGCGCAGCAGCACGACCGGCCCCGGCCCGGGACTGGCAGAGCCGCGCAGCACCGCGGTGACCGAGCTCAGCCCCTGGCCGGTGCTGATCTCCAGCGGCAGCCCGTCCAGGGCGGCGAGCACCTTGGCCTGGGTCTTCGGCAGGTCCAGGCCGATCTCGGGCTCGCGGTGAATCGCGTGCCGCAGCTCAGTGATCTGGCCGGCGATCTGTGCCGCCTCATCCCGTACCCGCACCGCATCCTCCTCACGACGAGCTCGACGAGCTCGACGAGCTCAACGAGAACTCACCCTAATGCCACGCGCCGGGCGCTGGCCGAGGGAGCCGCGTCCAGGAAAGCAGGCCCGGTCCAGGAGCGCCGGGCGAACGCCTCGGCCACCGCCGCGCGCACCGCCCCGGCCGCCGCCGGGCGGGCCAGCACGAGCACCGAGCCGCCGAACCCGCCGCCGATCATCCGCGCCCCGAGCGCTCCCGCGGCCAGCGCCGCGTCCACCGCCACGTCCGCTTCGGGCCAGGACACCTCGAAGTCGTCGCGCAGCGACACGTGCGCCTGCGTCAGCAGCCGCCCGATCTCGGGATAGACATGACGGTCCGGAGACTCCGGCGACCGAAGCAGCGCCACCACCTCCAGCACTCGCTGGTCGTCGGTGACGACGTGGCGCGCGCGGCGCCGGAGGACGGGATCGGTGAGCCGGCCGACGTCAGCCACGTCCGTCAGGTATCGAAGGGAAGGAACCCCGAGCAGGCGCGCGGCCCGTTCGCACTCCGCGCGCCGCTGGCCGTACTCCCCGGCGCTCAGCTCGTGCCGCGCCCGGGTGTTGATCAGCAGCAGGCGCGCGCCCGACGCCGCCGGATCGAACGGCACCTGGGCGGTCTCCAGCGAGCGGCAGTCGAGCAGCAGGGCGTGGCCGCTGCGGGTCAGCAGCGACGCGGACTGGTCCATGATCCCGGTCGGCACCCCGGCGAACTCGTTCTCGGCCCGGCGGGCGATCGCGGCCAGCTCGCGGCGGTCCACGGACAGCCCGGCCAGCTCGGTCAGCGCGAGCGCGGTCACGCATTCCAGCGCGGCCGAGGAGGACAGGCCCGCGCCCGCGGGCACGTCGGAGTCGATCGCCAGGCAGGCACCGGGCACCTCGTACCCAGCAGCAGACAGCGCCCAGGCCACCCCGGCCGGGTAGGCGGCCCACCCGGTGACCCGGCCCGGCTCCAGATCATCCAAGGCAACGGAAGCCACAGAACCCGGTTCCTGGGCCGAGCACAGCACCAGCCGCCGGCCGGCCCGGCGCGCCGCGGCGGCCATGATGCCCTGGCCGAGCGCGAACGGGAGCACGAACCCCTCGTTGTAGTCGGTGTGCTCGCCCATCAGGTTGGCCCGGCCCGGCGCGAGCCAGACGCCGTCGGCCGGCCCGCCGAACCGCGCGCGGAACAGCTCCCGGACCCCCGCAGGCGACGGGTGGGTCACCGTGGCACGCGGGACCGCGCGAACTCCCAGGCGTCGCCGGCCATGGCCCGCAGGTCCCGCTCCGCCCGCCAGCCGAGCTCGGCCTGGATCCGCGCGGACGAGGCGACCAGCACCGCCGGGTCGCCGGGCCGGCGCGCGGTCACGTCGACGCCGATCCCGGACCCGGTGACCTCGGCGCACACGTCGATGACCTGGCGGACGGAGAAGCCGGTCCCGTCGCCCAGGTTGTATACCCGGTGCTGGCCGGGCCGGCAGGCCTGCAGCGCCAGCAGGTGCGCGCCGGCCAGGTCGGTGACGTGGATGTAGTCGCGGATGCAGGTTCCGTCCGGCGTCGGGTAGTCCTCGCCGAAGACCTGCATCCGGCGGCCGGCGGCCACGCTGGCCAGCACGTTCGGGATCAGGTGGGTTTCCGGCTGGTGCCGCTCGCCGAACCAGGCGCCGTCGCCGGCCCGGTGCGCGCCGGCCACGTTGAAGTAGCGCAGGCTGATCGCGCCGAACCCGTGCAGCCGGGCGAACTCGGTCAGCGTGGTGTCGACGGCGAGCTTGCTCGCGCCGTACGGGTTGGTCGGGCGGGTCGGGTCGGTCTCGGTGATGGGGGTGCGCTCGGGCTCGCCGTAGACCGCCGCGGTCGAGGAGAACACGATCGTGCGCACGCCGATCTCGCGCATCGCTTCGAGCAGCGAGATCGTGCCGCCCAGGTTGACCGACCAGTACTTGGCCGGCTCGGCCACCGACTCGCCGACCAGCGACTTGGCGGCCAGGTGGACGACCGCCTCGATCCCGTCGGCCAGCACCTCGGCGGCGCAGTCGCGCAGCGTGCCCTTGATGAACACGGCCCCGGGCGGCACCGCGTCGGCGTACCCGGTGGACAGGTCGTCGAGCACGGTGACCTCGTGCCCGGCCGCGATGAGCTGCGCGGCGACAACGCTGCCGATGTATCCGGCACCGCCGGTGACGAGCACTCTCACAAGGCCTCCCTGAGTCGTTGCGCTGCCTCTTCCGGGACGATGTCGTTGATCCACACGCCCATCCCGGATTCCGTCCCGGCCAGGTACTTCAGCTTGCCGGCCGCACGCCGGATCGACAGTACCTGAAGGTGCACGGCGAAGACGCTACGGGCCAGGTCGTCCCCCACCGGCGCCTGATGCCACGCCGCGATGTAGGGAGCCGGCCCGGGAAACAGGCGGTCGAACCGCCGCAGCACGTCCAGGTACAGCGGCCCGAACGCCTCGCGCGCCGCCTCGCCGAGCGCGGGCAGGTCCGGCACCCGGGCCGCGGGGAAGATCCGGACCTCGTACGGCCAGCGCGCCGCCTCGGGCACGAACGCCACCCAGTGCTCGTTCCGGGCCACGATCCGCGTGCCAGACGCCAGCGCGGCCGCGACCAGGTCGTCGAACAGGTTCCCGCCCTCGTAGCGCAGGGCCTGCTCGACCATGCGCGCGAGCCGCGGGGCGACGAACCCAAACGCGTAGATCTGCCCGTGCGGATGGCTCAGCGTGACGCCGATCTCCTCGCCCCGGTTCTCGAAGCAGTACACCTGCCGGGTCTCCGGCCGGCGCGCCGAGCACCTCGGTGCGGTCCACCCAGGCCTCAAGCACGGTCCGCGCGCGCCGCGGGCTGAGCTGAGCGAACGACGCGTCGTGGTCGGCGGTGAAGCAGACCACCTCGCAGCGCCCGAGCGGCTCGCGCAGCGAGGGAAACCGGTTCTCGAACACCACCACGTCGTAGCTGGCGGCCGGGATCTCGGTCGGCCGCCCCGGCGCCGACGGGTCCAGCGGGCACTGATCGGCCGGGGGGAGGAACGTCCGGTCCTGCCGGGCGGCCGCGATCACCACCCACTCCCCGGCCAGCGGATCCCAGCGGATGCCCTGCTCGGGCGATCCCAGCAGGGCCGCTGGGCCGGCTGGCGCGCCGGCGGGCCGGGTGGCCCCGGCGGCAAAAGGGGCAGCGGCCGGGTGTCGCGGGCCAGCACCCGGTCCAGGCCCGGCGCCTCGTCGTAGTACACGATCTCGCGCCCGTCGGCGAGCCGGGTACTGGCCTTCCAGATTGGCTCGGTGCTCACGAGACTCATAACTTATCCGGTCTACACTGGCCAGACACATCCCGTACCAGGCAGATAAGAGAATGAGCAAACTAGTCCTGGACATCATCGTCGTCCTGGTCATCGTGTGCATCGGGGGATTCTTCTCGGCCTCGGAGATGGCTCTCGTTTCGCTACGAGAAGGCCAGGTCAGAGCGCTGGCCAAGCGAGGCAGGCGCGGCCAGCGAACGGCCCGGCTGGCCAGCGACCCGACCCGGTTTTTCTCCGCGGTGCAGATCGGCGTGACCCTGGCCACCCTGGTCTCCGGCGCCTACGGGGCCGCCACCCTGGCCGGCTTCGGAAAGTCGTGGCTGGTCCGCCAGCACGTGTCGGAAGGCTGGGCCGCGACGCTGTCGTTCGTCGTGGTCACCGTATGCATCACGTTCGTCAGCCTGGTCCTCGGCGAGCTGGCGCCCAAGCGGATCGGGCTGCAGCGGGCGCCGCGGCTGGCCCTGCTGGCCGCGCCGATGCTGGACCGGATCGCGTCGCTGGCCCGGCCCGCGGTCTGGCTGCTGACCGTCTCCACCAACGGGGTGATCGCCCTGCTGGGCGGCGATCCCCGGGCCGGCCGTCAGGCCATCACCGAGGAGGAACTGCGCGACCTGGTCACCGGCGCGCAGGCGCTCAGCATGGACGAGCGGCGCATCGTGGGTGAGGTGTTCGACGCCGGGAAGCGGCAGATCCGCGAGGTCCTGGTGCCGCGGACCGAGGTGGTCTTCCTGGACGCCGAGACCCCGGTGTCGGCCGCCGCCGCGCTCGCGGCCGGGGTGCCGCACTCCCGGCTGCCGGTGTTCACCGACAGCTACGACAACGTGATCGGTTTCGTGCACGTCCGGGACCTGCTCGGCCCGGGAGTAACCAACCGCTCGGTGCCGGTCGGCCGGATCGCCCGGCCGGTGAAGTTCCTGCCGATCAGCAAGACCGTGCTGTCCTCGCTGTCCGAGATGCGGCGCGAGCGCGCCCACCTGGCCATCGTGGTCGATGACTACGGCGGAACGGCCGGCATCGTCACCCTCGAGGACCTGGTCGAGGAGCTGATCGGCGACATCAGGGACGAATACGACACCGAGCAGGGCCAGGCGACCACGCTGCTCGGCGGCGAGGTCGAGGTCGACGGCCTGCTCAACCTGAGTGACTTCGCCGAACAGACCGGCATCACCTTGCCCGAAGGCCCGTACGAGACGGCCGCGGGCTACGTCCTGGCCGTGCTCGGCGACCTGCCGTCGGCCGGGGCCAGCGTGCAGGTGGACGGGCATACGATCACGGTTACCGAGCTCGACGGCCGCCGCATCGCCCGCCTCCGCATCGCGCCCCGAGCGGCCGCGCCGGCCCGGCCACCCGGCCACGCCCGGCCACCCCGGCCACCCCGGCCCGGGCAGAGTCAGAGAAATCCCAGGTGGAAGGCGGTTAGCGTGCCCAGCGGCTTCGATACCGTGCTCGTGGTGGACTTCGGCGCGCAGTACGCGCAGCTGATCGCCCGCCGGGTGCGCGAGTGCCACGTCTATTCCGAGATCGTCCCCTCGACCATGCCGGTGCCGGACATGCTGGCCCGGCACCCGAAGGCCATCATCTTGTCTGGCGGCCCGTCCTCGGTCTACGCCGAAGGCGCGCCGCCCGCGCCGCCCGGGCTGCTCGACGCGGGCGTCCCCGTCCTCGGCATCTGCTACGGCTTCCAGCTGCTGGTCGCCGGGCTGGGCGGCACCGTCGAGCGCACCGGCCTGGCCGAGTACGGCGCCACCGCCCTGGACAACACCGGCGGCCGCCTGCTGTCGGGCACGCCGAAACAGCAGCAGGTGTGGATGTCACACGGCGACACCTGCACCAAGGCCCCGCCCGGCTTCACGGTGACCGCGCGTACCCAGGCCACCCCGGTGGCCGCGGTGGAGAACCCGGGCCGCGGCCTGTTCGGCGTGCAGTTCCACCCGGAGGTGGTGCACACCGAGTACGGCACCCGGGTGCTGGCCCGGTTCCTGGACCTGGCCGGGTGCCGCCCGTCCTGGACCATGCTGAACATCGTCGAGGACCAGGTCGAGGCGATCCGCGAGCAGGTCGGCGGCAGCCGCGCGATCTGCGGGCTGTCCGGCGGGGTGGACTCCGCGGTCGCCGCGGCCCTCGTGCAGCGCGCCATCGGTGACCGCCTGACCTGCGTGTTCGTCGATCACGGGCTGCTGCGCAAGGGCGAGGCGGACCAGGTCGAGCAGGACTTCGTGGCCGCCACCGGCGTCCGGCTCAAGGTCGCCACCGAGGCCGGCGCGTTCCTGGCCGCGCTGGCCGGGGTCACCGACCCCGAGCAGAAGCGGAAAATCATCGGCCGGGAGTTCATCCGCGCCTTCGAGCGCGCCGCCCGGGAGATCACCGCCGAGGCCGGCGAGCACGGCGAGGCGTGCGAGTTCCTGGTCCAGGGCACGCTGTACCCGGACGTGGTCGAGTCCGGCGGCGGCACCGGCACCGCGAACATCAAGTCCCACCACAACGTGGGCGGGCTCCCCGACGACCTGAAGTTCCGCCTGGTGGAGCCGCTGCGCGCGCTGTTCAAGGACGAGGTGCGCCGGGTCGGGGAGGAGCTCGGCCTGCCCCAGGCCATCGTCCGCCGCCAGCCGTTCCCCGGGCCCGGCCTGGCCATCAGGATCGTCGGCGAGGTGACCGCGGACCGGCTCGCGGTCCTGCGCGAGGCCGACGCCATCGTCCGCGAGGAGCTGTCCGCCGCCGGGCTGGACGACCTGGTCTGGCAGTGCCCGGTCGTGCTGCTGGCCGACGTGCGCTCGGTGGGCGTGCAGGGGGACGGCCGCAGCTACGGCCATCCGCTCGTGCTCCGCCCGGTGACCAGCGAGGACGCCATGACCGCGGACTGGGCCCGGCTGCCCGCCGAGGTGCTGGCCCGGATCTCCACCCGGGTCACCAACGAGGTCCCCGAGGTCAACCGGGTCGTCCTGGACGTCACCAGCAAGCCGCCCGGCACCATCGAATGGGAATAAAAGAATAAAGACATTTCTTCCGAACGGACCATGCTTCCCGCCCCGGAATACATACTGCCGAACCCGCATAAATGCCATCTTAATAGGACGTGCGCGGTCGCTGAATTACCCGGCCGCGCATTCTATATATGCCGGCCGCTTTTCCGATATGCTGACCGTCTCACAGCGCGGGCACCCGGTGGGCGACCAGGTCCTGGCCAGCGTCGGCGCGACGCTGCGCAGCGTGCTGCGGACCCGGGACTTCGCCGGCCGCAAGGGCGGGGAGGAGTTCGCGGTCCTGCTGCCCGACACCGAGATCGCCGCCGACGTTCCCGCGCCGCCGGCCAGTGGTTCACTGGCCAACGGCTCGCACCCGGTGCCGGTTACCCCAGGCTCCGCATAGCCCACAGGTCGGGGAAGGTCGGCGTGCCGAGCGTGGTCCGCAGGTAGGCCGAGCCCGCCGAGCCGCCCGTGCCGGGCCGCGCGCCGATGGTCCGCTCCACCATCTTGATGTGGTGGTACCGCCACTCCTGCATGCCCTCGTCGAGGTCGACAAGCAGCTCGCACACCGCGGTGGCGTCGGTGTCGTCGTCGTAGACCTTCTTCAGCAGCTGCTGCACCTCGGCCGAGGCCGCCAGCGGCTGGGTGACGTCGCGGGCCCGGACGTCCGCGGGCACGTCGTAGCCCTGGCCGGCCAGGTAGCTCAGGAACGAGTCGAACACCGACGACCGGCCCATCGCGGCGGTGATCCGGTCGTGCTCCGGGCTGCCCGCCGGGTACTGCGCCACCATCATCCGGTCCCGGCGGCCCAGCACCGCCTCGAGCTCGCGGAACTGCGCCGACTCGAAGCCGCTCGAGGTGCCCAGCGCGCCCCGGAACCGGGTGAACTGGGTCGGCGTCATGGTCTCGAGCACGTCGAGCTGGGCCACCACGGTCTTCAAGATGGCCAGGGTGCGGCGCAGCGTGCGCATGGCGTGGGTCGTTTCCCCGGCCTCGAGCTGGGCCTGCAGCCGGGCCAGCTCGTGCAGCAGCTGCTTGAACCACAGCTCGTAGATCTGGTGGATGACGATGAACAGCATCTCGTCATGCTCGGCCGACCGGGGTTCCTGGGCCGAGAGCAGCTGGTCCAGCCGCAGGTACCCCGCGTAGGTGACTGGGCTCAGCCATAACTTTCCCCCTCGATCAGCGCGCGGGCCGCCTCGGTCGCGTCCCACACGTCGGTGAACCGGGTGGTGAGCGGGGACAGCCCGAACCGGAACCGGTCCGGGGTCCGGTAGTCGGTGATGACCCCTTCGGAGGCCAGCCGCGCCACGATCCGCTCGGCGTCCGGGTGGCGGAAGCTGACGTGGCCGCCGCGCCGGCCGGCCTCCCGCGGCGTGGCGACCGTGCACCCCAGCGGGACCAGCCGGGCGTCGGCCAGCTCGATCAGGTAGGCGGTCAGCCGCATGCTCTTGTCCCGGATCGGCGCGATGCCCGCCTCGAGCAGCAGCCGCGCCCCCTCCTCCACCGCCGCCGTGCCCGGGATCGACGGCGTGCCGGTCATGAACTTGGCCATGCCCGGCGCCGGGTCGTAGCCGGGACCCATGTCGAACTGGTCACGCTGGGAGAACCAGCCCCAGATCGGCTGGCGCAGCACCTCGCGCAGCCGGGCGCAGACGTACGCGAACGCCGGGGCGCCCGGCCCCGCGTTGAGGTACTTGTAGGTGCAGCCGACCGCCAGGTCCGCGTCGCACCCGTCCAGGTCGACCGGGACCGCCCCGACCGAGTGGCACAGGTCCCAGAGCATGAGCGCCCCGGCCTGGTGCACGATCGCGGTGATGCCCGCCATGTCGGCCAGGGCGCCGCTGCGGTAGGCCACGTGGGACAGGCTGACCAGCGCCGTGTCGTCGTCCACCGCGGCCCGGACCAGGTCCGGGTCCAGGCCCTCGTTGATGTCGGTGTCCAGCATGCGCAGTTCCGCGCCGCGCTGGGCGGCCAGCCCGGCCAGCACGTAGCGGTCGCTGGGGAAGTTGTCGTGGTCGGTGATGATCACGTGCCGCCCGGGCCGCGTGTCCAGCGCCGCGCTGGCCAGCTTGTACAGGTTGACCGTGGTGTTGTCGGTGACGATCACCTGCCCGGCCGCGGCGCCGATCAGCTCGCCCACCAGGTCACCGGCCCGGGCGGGCAGGTCGACCCAGTGGTCCCAGGACCGGGCCAGGGCGGTGCCCCACTCCTGCCGGAACACCGTTTCCATCCGCGCCAGCGTGGCCCGCGGCAGCGCGCCGAGCGAGTTGCCGTTCAGGTAGATCAGCGCCGGATCCTCGAGCAGGAACCGCTCGCGGTATCCGGCCAGCGGATCCGCCGCGTCCAGCTTCTCGGCGTACTCCCGGTCTAGCAGCAGCACCTCGGGCATACGGCCACGATAACGCCTAGATCCGGGTGCCCTCGCGGGGTCCGCCCTGCGGCCGCAGCAGCGCCTCGGCCAGGGTGAGGACGGTTTCTTCCAGTGAGCCGATCCGCGCGGTCACCTCGCCCTGGGCGGCGTCGACGATCTTGGCCACCACATCGGACACCTCGGCGTGGCCCGGGCGCGAGCGCAGCTCGTCGGCCAGCGGGTCGAGCTGCCCGGCCAGCCGCTCGTCCTGCCCGGCCAGCCGTTCGTCCACCGAGTCCAGCCGCGCGCCCACCGCGCTGACCTGCTCGCCAATCCCCGCCATCCGCCCGTCCAGCGCGGTCACCCGCTCGCCGACGTTCTCCATCCGGCCGCCCAGCCCGTCCAGCCGGCCGCCGAGCGCGCCGATCTTGCCGTCGACGGTGCCCAGCCTGCTGTCCACCGCGCTCAGCTTGCTGTCCACCGGGCCCAGCTTGCCCGCCATGGCGCCCAGCTTGCCGTCCACCGAGACCAGGCCCTTGTCGATGACGCTGACCCGGTCGTACTGGTCGTCCAGCCGCTCGTCCAGCCGCTCCAGCTTGGTGTCCAGGGCGGTCACCCGGGCGTCGGCCGACCCCATCTTGGCGTCCGCCGCGGTGAGCTTGGCGTCCGCGGCGGTGAGCTTGGCGTCGGCCGCGGTGAGCTTGGCGTCCAGCGCCCCGAGCTTGTCGTCGGTGTCGTCCAGCCGCTCGTCCAGCCGCTCCTCGAGCCGCTCGATCCGGCCGTGCACCACCTGGACCTGGCCGCCCAGGACGTCGGCCTGCCCGCCCAGGCCGGTCACGGTCTCGGCCAGGCTCCTGGTCGCGTCGGCCATCTTCCCGGCCGCCTCCCCGACCTGGATGCCGGTGGCCTCGGCGTGCTGGTCGAGCTTGGCCGTGAGCGCGCCGAACCCCACCTCGGTGCGCCCCTTGACCGCCGACATCTCCTTGTCAAGCTGCGCCGTGCGCTGGGTCAGCTCGGCCACGGCCTTGTCCAGCCGGCTGAACCGGCCCGCCGCCGTCTCCATGCTCTGCTGGAGCTTGCCCACGCTGTGCAGCAGCCGGGCCGTCCGCTCGTCCTGGGCCCGCAGGGCCTCCAGGGCCTGGCCCACGGTGTCGCACACCGTCTGCAGCCGCGGCAGGGCCTGCTCGACGTTCTCCGCCACGGCACTGACGGCTGTGCTCATTTCCGGCCACACCGAGTGCAGCTCGGCCAGCGGCGCGACCTGGGTGCGGAGCACCTCGATGTGCTCGGCCAGCGTCTCGGCCCAGGCCGGCGGCTTGGCCGCGGCCTGGTCGAGGTGACCGGCCAGCCCGTCAAGCCGGGCCGCCAGGCCCGGCATCTCCCGCTCGCGGACCTCCTTGACCAGCCACTCGAGTCCCTCCATCCGCTGGCGGATGTCCTCCAGCGCGCCCGCGTTCGACCGCTGGTCCGCGACGTGATCCTGGACCGTGCGCGCGAGCAGCTCGCGCATGCGGTCGGCGGCGCCTGCCTGGTTTCCGCGAAGCAGGATGTGGTTTCCCGGCTGATCCATGGTGCTCCTTCAGAAGGGCCCGCCGCGCAGCGGCCAGAGTGCATTGCCCGCCCCGGCGCCGCCCGCGACCAGTCCGGACGGCTCAGGACCCGACAACTCTAGTAGCTCCATGTAATCAGTTGTGTACGGAGAGCGAAATTGGCTGGCCGTGCTCCAGGGCTCCCGGTCGCCCTCCCCGACCGCTTCCCGGGCCGCCCTCCCCGGCCGCGTCCCGGCGCCCCGTGTTGACGAGTCCGCTTAGCGCTACTACTGTTCGGGTTTAGCACTCACTAGTGTAGAGTGCTAATGCGACGAGGCAGTCTGATCCCCGCGACGGCAGGCCGCCATGTTCGCCCTCTCTAGCAACTCACCATTAGCCTTTCCGGAGGGGGAGGTCAGATCGTGACGACCGCCACCAAAGTAGTAATCAAGCCGCTCGAAGACCGGATCGTGGTCCGCACGCTTGAAGCGGAGCAGACCACGGCGTCCGGACTTGTGATCCCGGACACCGCCAAGGAGAAGCCCCAGGAGGGCGAAGTCCTGGCTGTGGGCCCGGGTCGCTTCGACGACGCGGGAACCAAGCGAGTGCCGATCGACGTGAAGGTCGGCGACGTGGTGCTGTACAGCAAGTACGGCGGCACCGAGGTGAAGTACTCGGGCGAGGAGTACCTGGTGCTCTCCGCCCGCGACGTGCTCGCCGTCATCGAAAAGTAGAGCTCGCGGTCCGGCGGGGCAGGCCAGGAGCCTGCCCCGCCGGACGCACCTGAACTCGATCCAACCGTAGGTTGAGGATTTCTATGCCCAAGATCCTGGAGTTCGACGAGGACGCCCGGCGCTCCCTCGAGCGCGGCGTCAACAAGCTCGCCGACACCGTCAAGGTGACGCTCGGCCCGCGCGGCCGCAACGTCGTCATCGATAAAAAATGGGGCGCCCCCACCATCACCAACGACGGCGTGACCGTCGCCAAGGAGGTGGAGCTGGAGAACCCGTACGAGAACCTCGGGGCCCAGCTGGCCAAGGAAGTCGCCACCAAGACCAACGACATCGCCGGCGACGGCACCACGACCGCGACGGTCCTAGCCCAGGCGATGGTGCACTACGGACTGCGCTCGGTGGCCGCCGGCGCGAACCCGATGGACCTCAAGCGCGGCGTCGACGCCGCCGCGGCCGAGGTCTCGGACCGGCTGCTCAAGTCCGCGCGTGACGTGGAGGAGCAGACCGAGATCGCGCACGTCGCGACGATCTCGGCGCAGGACGCCAAGATCGGCGAGCTGATCGCCGAGGCGTTCGCCAAGGTCGGCAAGGACGGTGTCATCACCGTCGAGGAGTCGCCGACGATGGGCCTCGAGCTGGAGTTCACTGAGGGCCTCCAGTTCGACAAGGGCTACATCTCGCCGTACTTCATCACCGACCCCGAGCGCCTGGAAGCCGTCCTGGACGACGCGTACGTCCTGATCCACCAGGCCAAGATCTCCTCCATGCAGGACTTCCTGCCCCTGCTCGAGAAGATCGCGCAGGTGAAGAGGCCGCTGCTGGTGGTGGCCGAGGACGTCGAGGGCGAGGCTCTGGCCACCCTGGTGGTCAACAAGATCCGCGGCCTGCTGAACGTGGTGGCCGTCAAGGCGCCCGGCTTCGGCGACCGCCGCAAGGCCATGCTGGCCGACATGGCCATCCTGACCGGCGGCACCGTGATCAGCGAGGAACTCGGCATCAAGCTGGAGTCGGTCGGCCTGGAGGCCCTGGGCCGCGCCCGCCGGATCGTCGTCACCAAGGACGACACCACGATCGTGGACGGCGCCGGCGACAAGTCCGAGATCGAGGACCGGATCAGGCAGATCCGGACCGAGATCGAGAACACCGACTCCGACTGGGACCGCGAGAAGCTGCAGGAGCGGCTGGCCAAGCTGTCCGGCGGGGTCTGCGTGCTGCGGGCCGGCGCCGCCACCGAGGTGGAGCTCAAGGAGAAGAAGCACCGCCTGGAGGACGCCATCTCCGCGACCCGCGCCGCCATCGAGGAGGGCATCATCGCCGGGGGCGGCAGCGCCCTGGTGCATGTGGCCACCGACCTGGGCGACCTGGGCCGCAAGGGTGACGAGGCGACCGGCGTCGGGATCGTGAAGCGCGCGCTGTCCGAGCCGGCCCGCTGGATCGCGCTGAACGCCGGCGTGGAGGGCTCCGTCGTGGTGGCCAAGATCGCCACCCTGCCCGCCGGGCACGGCTACAACGCCGCCACCGGCGAGTACGGCGACCTGATAGCCCAGGGCATCATCGACCCGGTCAAGGTCACCCGGTCCGCCGTGCAGAACGCCGCGTCGATCGCCGGCATGCTGCTGACCACCGAGACCCTGGTGGTCGAGAAGCCGGAAGAGGAGAAGGCCTCCGCGGGCGATGGCCACGGCCACGGCCACAGCCACTAGCGGCACCTCCCCAACCCGATGAAACCCGGGTTTCACCACGCTCTAGCCTGGTGAAACCCGGGTTTCATGCTGTTCCGGCCCGGCAGGCTAAGCCCGGCTTCACTAAGATGGAAGCATCCCCGCTGCCACTCCCGGTGAAGGTGCCATGACTGATCACGCTTTTTCGGACCAGCCGGACAAGTTCGCGCCCATCGGGCTGACCTTCGACGACGTGCTCCTGCTGCCCGCCCATTCCGCGGTCCTGCCCAGCGAGGCGGACACCAGCAGCCGGATCACCCGCCGCCTGCGGCTGCGCATCCCGCTGGTGTCGGCGTCCATGGACACCGTCACCGAGGCCCGGATGGCCATCGCCATGGCCCGCCAGGGCGGCGCCGGCGTGCTGCACCGCAACCTGGCCATCGAGGAGCAGGCCCAGCAGGTGGACATGGTCAAGCGGTCCGAGGCCGGGATGATCACCCACCCGGTGACCTGCGGCCCGGACGCCACCATCGCCGACGTGGACCAGCTATGCGGCCGGTACCGGATCTCCGGCGTCCCGGTGACCGGCCCGGACGGCGTCCTGCTCGGCATCGTCACCAACCGGGACATCCGGTTCGAGACCGACCACGGCCGCCGGGTCACCGAGGTCATGACCCCGATGCCCCTGGTCACCGCCCCGGTGGGGGTCCACCAGGACCAAGCCCTCAAGCTCCTGCGTGAGCACAAGGTGGAGAAGCTGCCGCTGGTCGACGCCCAGGGCCGGCTCAAGGGCCTGATCACGGTGAAGGACTTCACCAAGAGCGAGAAGTTCCCCGCGGCGACCAAGGACGCGGCCGGCCGGCTGGTGGTCGGCGCCGCGGTGGGCGTCGGCGAGGACGCCAAGCGCCGCGCGCAGGCGCTGACCGAGGCCGGGGTGGACTTCCTGGTCGTGGACACCGCGCACGGGCACGCCCAGGCCGTGCTGGACATGATCACGCAGATCAAGGCGAACGCCGACACCGAGGTCATCGGCGGCAACGTGGCCACCCGGGCCGGCGCGCGCGCCCTGGTCGACGCCGGGGCCGACGGGGTCAAGGTCGGCGTCGGGCCGGGATCGATCTGCACCACCAGGGTGGTGGCGGGCGTGGGCGTCCCGCAGGTGACCGCGATCTACGAGGCCGCGCAGGCGGCGCGCCCGGCCGGGGTGCCGGTGATCGGGGACGGCGGCCTGCAGTACTCCGGCGACATCGCCAAGGCCATCGCCGCGGGCGCCGACACGGTCATGCTCGGCAGCCTGCTGGCCGGGTGCGAGGAGAGCCCCGGCGATGTCGTCTTCATCAACGGCAAGCAGTACAAGCTCTACCGGGGGATGGGCTCGCTGGGCGCCATGCGGAACCGGGAGCGCGGCCGCTCGTACTCCAAGGACCGCTACTTCCAGGACGACGTGCTGCGCGAGGACAAGCTCGTCCCCGAGGGCATCGAGGGCCAGGTCCCGTACCGCGGCCCGCTGGCCGCCGTGGCCGGCCAGCTGGTCGGCGGGCTGCGCGCGGCCATGGGCTACTGCGGCGCGCGCACCGTCGCCGACCTGCAGGAGGCCCGGTTCATCCAGATCACCGCGGCCGGCCTGACCGAGAGCCACCCGCATGACGTGCAGATGACCGTCGAGGCCCCCAACTACGGCGGCCGCGCCGGGGCCCAGCAGTGACCGACGTGGAGATCGGGCGCGGCAAGTCCGGCCGCCGGGCGTACTCGCTGAGCGAGATCGGGATCGTGCCCGCCCGCCGGACCCGGGACCCCGAGGAGGTGTCGATCGCCTGGCAGATCGACGCCTACCGGTTCGACCTGCCGCTGATGGCCTCCCCGATGGACAGCGTCGTCTCCCCGGAGACGGCCATCGCCATCGGCCGCCTCGGCGGGCTGGCCGTGCTCGACGTGGAAGGCCTGTGGACCCGGTACGAGGACCCCGGGCCGCTGCTGGCCGAGGTGACCGAGCTCGACGAACAGGCCGCCACCCGCCGGCTCCAGGCCATGTACGCCGAGCCGATCTCCGAGGAGCTCATCGGCCGCCGGATCGAGGAGATCGCCGCCGCCGGGGTGACCACCGCGGCCAGCCTGTCGCCGCAGCGCACCGCCCGGTACTACAAGGCGGTGGTGGACGCGGGGGTGGACATCTTCGTGATCCGCGGCACGACGGTCTCGGCCGAGCACGTCTCCGGCCGGGCCGAGCCGCTGAACCTCAAGCAGTTCATCTACGAGCTCGACGTCCCGGTGGTGGTGGGCGGCTGCGCCACCTACGCCGCCGCGCTGCACCTGATGCGCACCGGCGCCGCCGGGGTCCTGGTCGGGTTCGGCGGCGGATCCGGCCACACCACCGTGACCGTGCTCGGGGTGGCGGTGCCGATGGCCACCGCGATCGCCGACGTGGCCGCGGCCCGCCGCGACTACCTGGACGAGTCCGGCGGCCGCTACGTGCACGTGATCGCCGACGGCTCGATGACCAGCAGCGGCGACATCGCCAAGGCGCTGGCCATCGGGGCCGACGCGGTGATGGTGGGCTCGCCGCTGGCCCGGGCCGCCGAGGCGCCCGGCCGCGGCTACCACTGGGGGAGCGAGGCCAACCACACCGAGCTGCCCCGCGGCGCGCGCCTGCGGGTCGGCACGATCGGCACCCTGCAGCAGATCCTGCATGGCCCGTCCACCGTTCCCGATGGCTCGATGAACCTGATGGGCGCGCTGCGCCGCACCATGGCCACGGCCGGCTACTCCGACCTGAAGGAGTTCCAGCGCGTCGAGGTCGTCGTCTCCGATTCCGGCCCCCCGCACGGCCGCCGCTAGACTCCTGCGCATGTCCCGGCTCCGCGTGCTCTCCGGCATCCAGCCCACCGCCGACTCCTTCCACCTCGGCAACTACCTCGGCGCGCTGCGCCAGTGGGTGGCCCTGCAGGACAGCTACGACGCCTTCTACTGCGTGGTGGACCTGCACGCGATCACCGTGCCGCAAGATCCCGCCCTGCTGCCCGGGCGGACCCGGATCGCCGCCGCCCAGCTGCTCGGCGCCGGGCTGGACCCGGACCGGTGCACCTTGTTCGTGCAGAGTCACGTGCCCGAGCACACCGAGCTGGCCTGGATCCTGGGCTGCATGACCGGGTTCGGCGAGGCCAGCCGGATGACCCAGTTCAAGGACAAGTCGGCCAAGGAGGGCCACGACCAGGCCTCCGTCGGCCTGTTCACCTATCCCATCCTGCAGGCCGCCGACATCCTGCTCTACCAGGCCGACCAGGTGCCGGTCGGCGAGGACCAGCGCCAGCACCTGGAGCTGAGCCGGACGCTGGCCCAGCGGTTCAACCACCGCTACGGCCAGACGTTCGTGCCGCCGCAGCCCTACATCCTGGCCGAGGTGGCCAAGATCTACGACCTGCAGGACCCGACGGCCAAGATGAGCAAGTCCTCGTCCTCCCCGCAGGGCATCGTCGACGTCCTCGACGAGCCGGGCGTGATCCGCAAGAAGATCGCCCGCGCGGTCACCGACCCCGGCTCGGAGATCCGCGCCGACCAGGAGGCCAAGCCGGGCGTGACCAACCTGCTGCGGATCTACTCCGCGCTGTCCGGCGAGCCGGTCGCCGTCCTGGAGGCCAAGTATCAGGGCGCCGGCTACGGCGGATTCAAGAAGGACCTGGCCGAGCTGGTCGTGGCCACCTTCGCCCCGATCCGGGAGAAGACCCGGCAGATCCTGGCCGACCCGGCCGGCCTGGACCGCATCCTCGCCCACGGCGCCGCCCGCGCCCGCCAGGTCGCCGGCCAGACCATGACCGTCGCCCGCGACCGCATCGGCCTCCTCAAAGCCCAGCCCTAGCCCCCTGGTACCGCACCGATGGAACATCGGTGTCGTCCTGGCGGCAGCGATGGAACATCGGTGTCGTCTGCCGTCAGCCCGCGAGCTACACCGGCTCGCGCGCCGAGCGGCCAGCACGCCCAGCACGCCCAGCGCGGCCGCGACCAGCACGCTCGCGATCGGCCCGCAACGCCCGCAGCCGCCCCCGGCGGCTGTACATGAAGCCGACCAAAGCCGCGAGCACCGCGGCGCAGCTGAACCCGGCCGCGGCGGCCGCGGACGGCCCGGCCGCGGCCGGCCGCGACCGGGTGACGACCCCGGCCCGGCCCGGCGCCGGCGCCGCGGCGGTGGCGGTGGCGCTGGCGGCCGGCGTCGCCGCGGGCGGCTGCTCCGGGCCGACCAGCGTGCCGACCGGGGAGACCTTGCCGTCGGCGGCGAAACCCCAGTTGAGCAGCTTCTCCGCGGCGGTGATCTCGGTCAGCGCCGGGCAGTGCAGCAGGGTGACGATGAGCGTGACCCCGTGCCGGGTCGCCATCCCGACGTAGGTGGCGCCCGCCGCGCTGGTCCAGCCGATCTTCCCGCCCACGGCCCCGGGGTAGGTGGTGAGCAGGGAGTTCTGGTTGTACAGCTCGACCGCCTTGCGCCTGGCCACCACGAACCGCGCGCTCCTGGTCTGGTCGTACGTCAGGAACGCGGGCAGCTTGAGCGCCTGCCGGGCGATCAGCGCCAGGTCGTAGGCCGAGGTGTGCTGGCCCGGGGCGTCCAGGCCGTTCGGGTCGACCGCGACCGTGTCGTCGGCCTGCAGGTACCGCGCCTCCGCGTTGATCGCCGCCATGCCCTCGCCGAACGACCCCGTGGCCTGGGTCAGCGCGATCGCCGCGTCGTTGGCCGAGATGGTCAGCAGCGCGGTGAACAGGTCGGAGACCTTGTAGGCCCGCCCGGTGACCAGGCCGACCACGTTCGGCACGGTCGAGGTGGCCTGCTTGCTGGCCGCCACCATGCCGTCCGGGTTGAGCAGCGGGATCAGGGCCACCGCGGTGAGCATCTTGAGCGTGCTGGCCGGCCGGTACCAGCCGTGCGGGTCCTTGGCCGCGAGCACCTGCCCGGTGCCGGCGTCGGCCACCACCCACGCCGACGCGGCCACCCCGGGCAGCCCCGGCGCCGCATGCGACGGGTCATTGACCAGCACGCCCTTGCCCGCCAGCTCCGGCCCGCCCACGGGGGACGCAGAACCAGGGGACGCAGCACCAGGGGACGCAGCACCATCCACCATCACGGCGGCTGCCGCCGGGACCGCCGGACCGGCGGCCGCCGAGCCCAGACCAGCAAGAAGCGCGGCGACCAGGACGGCCCGCGGCCTGATCCGGTTCAGCATGAGCCTCCGTCCGTGGGTTACCGGCCGGTCCCGAAGTAACCTGAGCGTTATGGAACGAACGTCGGAGTCCGGACTACCCATCGATGCCGTCTACGACGACAGCAAGCTTACGGATTTCCGGCCCGCGGAGGAGCTCGGCCCGCCGGGAGAGTATCCGTTCACTCGCGGAGTGTATCCGCGGATGTATGTCGACCGGCCGTGGACCATGCGGCAGTACGCCGGCTTCGCCACGGCGAGGGAGTCTAACCGGCGCTACCACGAGCTGATCGAGGCGGGCACCACCGGGCTCTCGGTGGCCTTCGACCTGCCCACCCAGATGGGCTACGACTCCGACGCGCCGATCGCGCACGGCGAGGTGGGCAAGGTCGGCGTGGCCATCGACTGCACCGACGACATGCGCACGCTGTTCCACGAAATTCCGCTGAAAACGGTGTCCACCTCGATGACCATCAACGCGCCCGCCGCGATGCTGCTGCTGATGTACCAGACCGTCGCCGAGGAACAGGGCGTGAGCCCGAAACTGGTCACCGGGACCATCCAGAACGACGTGCTCAAGGAGTACATCGCCCGCGGCACCTACATCTACCCGCCGCGCCCGTCGCTGCGCCTGGTGGCCGATACCTTCGCCTACTGCCGCGCGGAGCTGCCCAAGTGGAACACCATCTCGATCTCGGGTTACCACATGGCCGAGGCCGGCGCCACGCCCGTCCAGGAGATCGCCTTCACCCTGGCCAACGCCAGGGAATACGTCAGGGCCGCCATCAAAGCAGGCCTGGACGTAGACGAGTTCGCGCCCCGGCTGTCGTTCTTCTTCGTGGCCCGCACCACCTTGCTGGAGGAGGTGGCCAAGTTCCGGGCGGCGAGAAGACTGTGGGCGAACATCATGAAGAACGAGTTCAACGCGGCAGACCCCCGGTCGCAGATGCTGCGGTTCCACACCCAGACGGCCGGCGTGCAGCTCACCGCGCAGCAGCCGGAGGTGAACCTGATCCGGGTCAGCCTGCAGGCGCTGGCCGCGGTGCTGGGCGGCACCCAGTCGCTGCACACCAACTCCTACGACGAGGCGCTGGCCCTGCCCAGCACCAAGGCGGCCCGGCTGGCGCTGCGCACCCAGCAGGTGATCGCCTACGAGAGCGACCTGACCGCCACCGTGGACCCGTTCGCGGGCTCCTACGCGATCGAGTCGATGACCGACGACATCGAGGCCGCCGCGCAAGAGCTCATCAACACCGTCGAAGACCTCGGCGGCGCGGTGGCCGCCATCGAGCGCGGCTTCCAGAAGGCGGAGATCGAGAACGCCGCCTATCAGGTCACCAGGGAAATCGACGCGGGCGACCGCGTTGTCGTAGGCGTGAACAAATTCGTCACCACCGGCGAGGAACCGTATCAGCCGCTCCGCTTCGACCCGGCCCTGGAGGCCGAACAGGCCGAGAAACTCGCCCGCCTCAGGGAACAACGGGACAAGACCGCGGTGGCGAAGACGATCGGCGCCCTCAAGAAAACCGCGGAAGGCGCGGAAAACGTGCTTTACCCGCTCCGGGACGCGTTGCGCGCGGACGCCACCCTGGGAGAGGTCTGCGACGCGCTGCGTGACGTATGGGGCGAATACCAGCCCGGCGAGCTCTAACCAATACAGCAATTCCGGGCCCGGAGGTCGGTCATGGCTATCGAGTGGAATCCTTCCCGCGGCGCGACGCTCGGCGTCGAGTGGGAGGTGCAGCTCATCGACTCCGAGAGCCGGCTGCTGCGGCAGGAGGCGGCCAAGCTGCTCGCCGAGCTGCCGGTAATCGGCGACACCGGTGAGCACCCGCATATACGTCACGAGCTGATGCAGTCCACCCTCGAGGTGGTCACCGGCATTTGCAGTACGGTATCGGAGGCTAAAGAGGACCTGGCCAAAACGATCAGTGAACTCCAGCGAGCCGCGTCCGGGCACGGTATCCTTTTGGCATGCGCCGGGACCCACCCGGTGAGTGACTGGCGCGACGCGACCATGGCGCCTATCCAGCGCTATGCGGAGCTCGTCGAGCAAATGCAATGGCTTGTCCGCCGGATTCAGACCTTCGGCGTACATGTGCACGTGGGGATCCGGGACGGGCGTAAGGCGATTCCGATCGTCAATGCGCTCGCCGCGTACCTGCCGCACTTTCTCGCGATAACGGCGTCGAGCCCGTTCTGGTGCGGGTACGACACGGGGCTTGCCTCCAGCAGGTCCGTGACCTTCGGGGCCCTGCCGACGGCAGGACCGCCGAACCGGCTGGCGAACTGGGAGCAGTTCGAGGACTATATGGACACGCTGCTGCGGGCCGGGACCATCCGCAGCATCAAGGAGGTCTGGTGGGACATCCGGCCGCACCCGGACTTCGGCACCGTCGAGATTCGCATGTTCGACGGGGTGCCGACGCTCCGCGAGGTGGGCATGGTGGCGGCGCTCTCGCAGTGCCTGGTCCAGCTGTTCGACATGCAGCTGGACCGCGGCTACACGCTGCCGTCGCCCTCGGCCTGGGTGGTCAGGGACAACAAGTGGCGCGCGACGCGGTACGGGCTGGACGCGACCGTGATCACTGATGAGGCCGGCGCCACCGCGCCGCTCCGTGACGAGCTCTACGAACTGCTCCGCGAGCTGGAGCCGGTAGCCTCGAGGCTGGGCTGCCTGCAGGAACTCGCAGTGGCCTTCGAGGTGCTCGAGCGGGGCGCCTCGTACGAACGGCAGCGGGCCGTCTACGCGCGCACAGGGGACCTGATCAGCGTGGTAGACGCCCTGATCACCGAGTTCGCCGACGATAGGTTCTGCACGCAGGGGGGTGCCGGGCATGGAAGAAGCTGATCTGGCCGCGGATCTGGATGCGTTCCTGGCCAGACACGAGGACGAGCTGATCGAGTTCCGCCGCGACCTGCACGCCCACCCCGAGCTGGCCAACGCCGAGCACCGCACCACCCGCCGGGTCGCGCTGCGCCTGGCCGCGGCGGGCCTGCGCCCGGTGATCCTGCCCAAGGGCACCGGCCTGACGGTCGACATCGGCACGCTGAACGACCAGGACGCCTACGCCGACCAGCCCGTGGTCGCGCTGCGCGCGGACCTGGACGCGCTGCCCATGACCGACGAGAAGGACGTCCCCTACCGCTCCACCATCCCGAACGCCTGTCATGCGTGCGGCCACGACGTGCACACCACCGTCCTGCTCGGCACCGGCCTGTACCTGGCCGAGCGGGCCGCCGCGGGTGAGCTCCCCGGCCGGGTCCGGCTGGTCTTCCAGCCCGCCGAGGAGGCCGCCAGCGGCGCCCTCGACGTGCTCGCGGCGGGCGGCCTGGCCGACGTGGGCCGGATCTTCGCCCTGCACTGCGACCCCCGGCTGGACGCCGGCCAGCTCGGCGTCCGCTCCGGCGCGATCACCGCCGCCTGCGACCGGATCCAGGTCCGGGTGTCCGGGCCCGGCGGTCACACCGCCCGGCCGCACCTGACCGTGGACCTGGTGTACGCGCTCGGCAAGATCATCACCGAGGTGCCCGCCGCGCTGTCCCGGCGGGTCGACCCCCGGTCCAGCCTGAGCCTGGTCTGGGGCCGGGTCAGCGCCGGGACCGTGGCCAACGCGATCCCCGACGCCGGGATCGTCGAGGGCACCGTCCGCTGCCTCGACGACGAGGCCTGGCACCGGGCGCCCGACCTGCTCAAGGGGCTCATCGACTCGGTGGCCCTGGCCTACGGGGTGAACACGGAGTTCACCTACCAGCGCTACGTGCCGCCCACGGTCAACGACCAGGGCAGCGCGGCCATGCTCGCGGCCGCGGCGCTCGACGTGCTCGGCGCCGGCTCGGTGGTGCAGACCCCGCAGAGCCTCGGCGGCGAGGACTTCGCCTGGTACCTGGAGTCGGTCCCCGGCGCGCTGGCCCGGCTGGGCACCCGGGTGCCCGGTTCGGCCGTCTCGCTCGACATCCACCAGCCGACCTTCGACGTGGACGAGCGGGCCATCGGGATCGGGGTCAAGGCGATGGTCGCCACCGCGATCAACGCGCTGTGGGACGACGGCGCGATGGTCGCCCAGGCCCTCCCCGGCGTGACCAGCGCGTAACCCGCGGCCCCGGCAGATGGGGTTAGGCTGAACGGATGGGAACCGTGCCCGTCGGCCGCAAGAAGCGCGCCGAGGCCACCGGCGGCCCGCAGGTATTCCGCTCGCCGACCGCGGTCATCATCTGGTGGGTGTGGATCCTGTTCGCCGTGGCCAACCTGGTCGACCTGGCTGTCCAGGGCCGCGACCACACGTCGCTGGTCGCGGCGGCCATCTTGGTGCTGGCCACCGGCATCGCCTACGTCACCGCCCAGCGGCCCAGGATCATCGCCGACACCGCCGGGGTCACGCTGGTCAACCCGCTGCGCGACCACCACATCGGGTGGGCCGGGGTGACCAAGGTCGACCTGGCCGACCTGCTGCGGGTGCACTGCCAGCAAGGACCCGGCGACACCACGGTCATCTACTCCTGGGCCGTGCACTACTCGCGGCGCCGCAAGATGGTGGCGGAAACCAGGGCCCGCCGGACCGCCGCGCGGGCGGGTTCCGGCCGCTCGTCCTTCGGCACCTTCGGCCTGAGCGGCGGCGGCTTCGGCATGGGCCCCGGCTACGGCGGCGGCACCCGCCGCGAGGCCGGGTACGGCAGCGCCGCGGGCGGCACGTCCGCCTCGGCGGCCGAGGCGGACGCCGAACGGATCGTCCGGGTGCTCAACGAGTACGCGACCGCGGCCCGGGCCGAGACGGTCTGGGCCGAGGGCACCGTCCAGATCGCCGGCCCCGGCCAGGAAACCGCCACGGAGCTCGCGACCGAGCCCGCCGCCGAGGTCGAACCGCCCGCGGACCTGCGGATCACCGGCTGGCTCGAGCCGCTCAAGAGCACCTGGAACCGGACCGCGCTGCTCGCCGTGCTCATCCCCGCCCTGATCCTGATCGTGATCGCCGTTCTCTGAGGAACGACGAGCACTACGTCCAGGGCGGCTCCTGCGGCCGGGTATTAGCGTCGCCCATCTTCGCGCACGGCAGCGCGCGCAGCGCGGTCACGTAGTCCTCCGGCGCGCCCGCCTTCTCCGCGGCGTCGGCCAGGATGCCGATGGCCCGCGCCGAGGGCAGCCCGCCCTCGTAGAAGTTGAGCACGTACAGCCAGGTCAGCACGTCGCCGTCCAGGGTCTGGGCCCGGATCTTGGCCTTGCGGTAGTAGCCCAGGCTCACGCCGTCCCAGTTGTCGAGCGCCGTCTCGTCGCCGGCCGACAGGTCGTAGAGCACGACGAACACCCGGGATCCTGGCTCCTCGACCACGGTGGCCATGGCCCCGTCCCAGCCGATATCCTCACCGCCGAAGGTCAGCCGCCAGCCCTCCAGCCAGCCGGTGCCCCGCTGGGGCGAATGCGGGCAGCGCAGGAGCATCTGCTCCGGGTCCATGTTGCTGCCGTAGGCTGCGTACAGTGCCACGGGGGCAAGCGTACGGCGTCCCGCCCCGGTCCGCCGGGCATGCCCCGCGCCCGATACCTGACTGCGACCCGCGCGAGGGGAGAAACCATGTCACGGCACACCATCGCGATCCTGGGCGGCGGGCCAGGCGGGTACGAGGCCGCCCTCGTCGCGGCCCAGCTCGGCGCGGACGTCACGGTCGTCGACTCGGACGGGCTCGGCGGGGCCTGCGTGCTGACCGACTGCGTCCCGTCCAAGACGCTCATCGAGACCTCCAACGCGATGACCCTGCTCAACCGGTCGGCCGGGCTCGGCATCGCCACCGGCGGCCCCGCTATGGTCAACACCGCCACGGTCAACGCCGCCCGGCTGTACGAGCGGATCACCGACCTGGCCCGGGCCCAGTCCGCCGACATCACCGCGCGGCTGGCCGCCGAGGGCATCAAGGTGATCAGGGCCACCGGCCGCCTGGCCGGACCCCAGAACCCGGGCGTCGTCAAAGCAGGCGACGCCGAGATCAAGGCCGAGGCCGTCCTGATCGCCACCGGCGCGATGCCGCGGATCCTGCCCGGCGCGCCGCCCGACGGCGAGCGCATCTTGACCTGGCGCCAGCTCTACGACCTGACCGAACTCCCCCGGGACCTCATCGTCATCGGTTCCGGCGTGACCGGCGCCGAGTTCGCCAGCGCCTACCAGGCCCTGGGCTCGCGGGTGACCCTGGTCTCCTCCCGGGACCGGGTGCTGCCGCAGGAGGACGAGGACGCGGCCAACCACATCGAGGACGTGTTCCGCCGCCGCGGCATGACCGTGCTGAGCCGGTCCCGGGCCGGGCACATCGCCCGCGACCGCGACGGCGTCACCGTGACCCTGGACGACGGCCGCACCCTGACCGGGAGCCACTGCCTGCTCACCGTGGGCATGATCCCGCGGACCGAAGGCTGCGGCCTCGACCAGGCCGGGGTCAAGACCGACGCGCGCGGGTTCATCCAGGTCGACCGCGTGTCGCGCACCTCGGTGCCGGGCGTGTACGCGGCCGGGGACTGCACCGGCGTGCTCATGCTGGCCTCGGTCGCGGCCATGCAGGGCCGGATCGCGATGTGGCACACGCTCGGCGAGGCGGTCCACCCGATCCGCCTGGACCACGTGGCCGCCACCATCTTCACCGACCCGGAGATCGCCACCGTCGGCGTGACCCAGCGCGCGGTCACCGCGGGCGAGGTCTCGGCCCGGGTGCTCAAGCTCCCGCTGGCCACCAACCCGCGGGCCAAGATGGCCGGGGTCACCGACGGCTTCGTCAAGCTGCTGTCCAGCCCCGGCACCGGCGTGATCCTCGGCGGCGTGATCGTCGCCCCTCGCGCCAGCGAGCTCATCCTGGCCGTGTCCATGGCCGTCGAGCAGCGCCTCACCGTCGAGCAGCTGGCCCAGACCTTCGCCGTCTACCCGTCCCTGTCGGGCAGCCTCACCGAAGCGGCCCGCAAGCTGATGGAGTTCCCCCCCGACACCCTCTAAAAAGATCAAAATCATTTGTCCGAACGGTCCGTGGCACCCGCCCGCGGTCCCGTCCACGCCCGCCCGCCTCTTACTCCCAGCTCACCCCGTGCCCGCCCCAGCCCTCCGCCCGAGCCAGCCCCGTCCCAGCCACCCCGCCGCTGTTCGATCATGTTTAAATACGAGCGTCTCCGAGCATAGGAACAGGCAGCCCATTTCGGGGTCAACCGGCCGGAGGTGCTCATGCGTCGCATCCCAGTGGTTTCCGCCGTCTGCGCCCTGGCCGTGGTCCTGCTGGCCCTGCCGTCCAGCGCGCACGCGGCCGCAGGCCAGGGCCCGGGCGGCGCGGTGCAGGAGCCGGTCGCGATCGGCACCGGCGGGGCGGTCGCCTCGATGGACACCGGCGCCACCCAGGCCGGCATCGACGTCCTGGCCCGCGGCGGCAACGCCATCGACGCCGCGGTGGCCACGGCCAGCACCCTGGGCGTGACCATCCCGTTCGTGGCCGGCCCCGGCGGCGGCGGGTTCATGGTCATCTACCTGGCCAAGACCCACCAGGTCGTGACCATCGACGGCCGGGAGAACTGCCCCGCGGCGTGCACCTCGACCATGTTCGTCGACCCGGCCACCGGCCAGCCGTACGGCTACGACTACGCGTCGGACCAGCCGCTGGCCACCGGCGTCCCGTCCATGGTCGCCACCTGGGCGAAGGCCGTCAGCCGGTACGGCCGCCACAGCCTGGGCCAGGACCTGCAGCCCGCCATCGGGGTGGCCGAGCACGGATTCCGGGTCAACGCCGACTTCCAGCAGCTCACCGAGTCCGACCTGCCCGAGCTGCAGGCCTACCCGGCCAGCCACTGGCTGCTGACCGCGTCCGGCAACCCGCTGCCCGTGGGGTACCTGCTCCGCAACCCCGACCTGGCCAAGACCTACCGGCTGCTGGCCCGCTACGGCCCGTCGTACCTGTATGACGGGCCGCTCGGCCAGGCCATCGTCCAGGCCGACGACCACCCCGTGCTGACCCCGGGCCAGAGCGTGGTCGCCCTGCCCGGCATCATGACCACGGCCGACCTGAAGAACTACCAGGCCCGGGTCCAGGCGCCGACCCACGTCCGCTACCGCGGCCTGGACATCTACAGCATGGCCCCGCCGTCCAGCAGCGGGACCACCGTCGGCGAGGCGCTGAACATCCTGAGCGGCTACAACCTGTCCGCCGAGCCGCGGGCCACCGCGCTGTTCCACTACCTGGAGGCCTCCCGGCTGTCCTACGCCGACCGCAACGCCTACGTGGGCGACCCGCGTTACGTCAGCGTCCCGGTGTCCGGCCTGCTCAGCCCGGCCTACGCCGCCACCCGGCGGTGCCTGATCCACAACCAGGCGCTGGTCTCCCCGGTCGCCCCCGGTAACCCGCACCCGCCCTTCGCCGGCTGCCCCAGCCAGAGCACCACGCAGCCCGCGGCCGAAGGCGGCCACACCAACAACATCGTGGCCGTCGACAAGTGGGGCAACATCGTCGCCTACACCAACACGATCAACTTCTTCGGCGGCAGCGGCCAGACCGTGCCCGGTTACGGGTTCCTGCTCAACAACGAGATGACCGACTTCGACTTCGTCCCGCCCGCCACCGGGGCCGCCGACCCGAACCTCCCGGCCGGCGGCAAGCAGCCCCGGTCCAGCATGGGCCCGGTCATCGCGTTCCGCGGCGGCCAGCCGGTGTTCAGCGTCGGCGCGGCCGGCGGGTCCACGATCATCGAGACCATCCTGCAGATCATCATGAACCACGTGGACTTCGGCATGTCGCTGCCCGCCGCGCTCGCCGCCCCGCGGGTCGCCCAGACCAACTCGGCCGCCTCCCTGGCCGAGCCGGCCTTCTACAACAGCGCGCTAGCCCGCCAGCTGACCAGCCAGTTCGGCGAGAAGTTCACCCTGGCCACCGGGCCGATCCTGCCCCTGGACAACTACCCGGGGGACGCGACCGCGCTGCAGATCCTCGGCCACGGCGTGGCCGAGTCCATCGCCGAGCCGGTCCGGCTCGGCGGCGGCAGCGCCCTGGTCGTGCACCCCTCAGGCTGACTCGTCAGCTAACTCTTCAGTGGCGATCCACGCTCAGTGGGAGGGGCGGCCCAGGTCGGGGTCGTCGGGGGCCGTGAGACCGTTGCGGCGCAGCCGGGAGACGCGGATGTCGTCGGCGTACATCGCCACGATGCCCACGCTGCAGATCAGGAACAACGCGGGCACCATGATGTGGATGAACAGCGGGCCGGGGAAGGCGGCCAGCGCGGCGGCCACCGGCAGCGTGACCAGCAGGTGCCGGACGATCAGCCGGCCCCGCCACCCGGCGTCGGTCAGCTCGTGCCGCACCCACTCCCGGTTCCGGTCCGGCAGCCGGAAGCCCAGCGCGAACAGCACCTTCCGGCCCGCGTTAGGGTCGCCAGGGAGCCTGCTCACCGCGGATCAGTCCTTGAGCTCGCAGATGGGCGCGCCCGCCGTCACCGTCTGGCCGACCGCCACGGCCAGCCCGGTGACCGTGCCGTCCTTGTGCGCGGTCAGCGGCTGCTCCATCTTCATCGCCTCCAGGACCACGATCACGTCCCCGGTCGCCACCCGCTCCCCGTCCGCGACGGCGATCTTGACGATCGTGCCCTGCATCGGGCTGACCAGCGTGTCGCCGCTGCCAGCGGGAACCGAGCGTCGCGACCGGCTCGCGCCACGGACCCGTTCGGCCGAAACAGGACCGGGCGGAATACGGCGCGCCTGGCTGAGTGCGGCGGGAACCACCACCGACAGCCGTTTCCCGCCCACCTCCACGGTGATGGCCTCCCGGTCGGCCGGGTCCGCAGCCGATGCTGGCTCCTGGTCCGGCATCGGCGCGCTGAACTCGGTCTCGATCCAGCGGGTGTGCACCCGCAGCGAGCCGTCCGGCGCGGCGAACGCGGGGTCGGTGACGACCGCGCGGTGGAAGGGCAGCACGGTCGGCATCCCGCCGACCTCGAACTCGCCCAGCGCCCGGGCCGCGCGCTGCAGCGCCTGCGTCCGGCTCGCGCCGGTCACGACCAGCTTGCCGATCAGCGAGTCGAACACCTGCGGGACCGTCATCCCGGCCGTGTACCCCGAGTCGAGCCGCACGCCCGGTCCCGACGGCGGCCGGAACTCGGTGATCGTGCCGGGGGCGGGCAGGAAGTTGCGGGCCGGGTCCTCGGCGTTGATCCGGAACTCGATCGAGTGCCCCCGGGCCGGCGGGTCATCGTAGCCCAGCGGCTCCCCGTCGGCGATCCGGAACATCTCCCGGACCAGGTCGATCCCGGTCACCTCCTCGCTCACCGGATGCTCGACCTGCAGCCGCGTGTTGACCTCCAGGAAGCTGATCGTCCCGTCCTGCGCCACCAGGAACTCACACGTCCCCGCGCCCACGTACCCGGCCAGCCGCAAGATGGCCTTCGACGACGAGTACAGCTCCTCGACCTGCTCGGACCCCAGGAACGGGGCGGGGGCCTCCTCGACCAGCTTCTGATGCCGGCGCTGCAGCGAGCAGTCCCGGGTCGAGATGACCACCACGTTCCCGTGGGCGTCGGCCAGGCACTGGGTCTCCACGTGCCGGGGCCGGTCCAGGTACCGCTCGACGAAACACTCACCCCGCCCGAACGCCGCCGTCGCCTCCCGCACCGCCGACTCAAACTGCCCGTCGACCTCTTCTTCACGCCAGGCCACCTTCAGGCCCCGCCCGCCGCCGCCGAACGCCGCCTTGATCGCGATCGGGTATCCGTACCGCGCCCCGAACGCCCGGATCTCCTCCGCGTCACTCACCGGGTCCTGCGTTCCCGGGGTCAGCGGCGCCCCGGCCTGCCGGGCGATGTGCCGGGCTCGCACCTTGTCGCCCAGCGCCTCGATCGCCTCGGGCGGCGGGCCGATCCAGGTCATGCCCGCCTCGGCGACGGCCCGGGCGAAGTCGGCGTTCTCGGCCAGGAACCCGTAGCCGGGGTGCACCGCGTCCGCGCCCGACTCCAGCCCCACCTTGATGATCTTGCCGATGTCCAGGTAGGTCTCCGGGCCCGTCGTCCCGGCCAGCGAATACGCCTCGTCCGCCAGCTGGACGTGCAGCGCGTCCAGGTCGGGTTCGGCGTACACGGCCACGCTGGCCAGCCCGGCGTCACGGCACGCCCGGACGACACGCACCGCGATCTCGCCGCGGTTCGCGATCAGGACCTTGCGCAACTTCGGCCTCCCTGGTTCGCCGGCCTGGCCTGCCCTGGCAGGAGTCTAGACGAGGTAGATCATGAGCCGCGCTGACCTAAATGTCAGCATGCCCGGGAAGCCCGTTACTCCACCAGGGTCACGCACCAGGGCCCGAGTTTGTCTCCCGCTGTAGGCCCTTCCTCAACCGAAGTGTGATCTCGGGTACGTAGAGTGAGCGCACACCGGTTGCGAGGCCGTCTTGGGGCTAGGGATCCCGGTGGTTGCCGGCGCTCGGTGGTGCGCCACGCCGGCGACATTTCGTTACGACGAGGTAACGAAAAGCGTGACGCAGCTATCTGTCCTTGCCTGGCGTGCGTTGAGTCTTGACAGACGGCATGGTGGACACGGCGGAACGGAAGGAGCCCAGGTGCGCCTGATCATCTCGGGGGACCGAGCATGAGCGTGCTTGGCATGCTGGCGTGGTTCGCGGCGGCGGTGAGCCTGTGGCTCGGCGCGCGCCGCCACGCCAGCGCGTTCGCCCGCGGCTACCGGTGGCTGGCCGGGGCCGCCGCCTTGTACTGCGCCGGGCTCATCATCCAGCAGGTGCTCGGTTCCGCGGTCAGCCCGGCCTCCGGGCTGTCGTTCGCCGACCTGCCGCCGCTGCTGGCCGTGGCCGCCGCCGCCGTCGGCATCGCGATGCTCACCACCGCGGAAAAGGAAAAGGACGGCCCCGGCCGCCGGCTGTCCGCGGGCCAGCTGAGCGACGGGTCGGGCCCGCTCGAGAGCGCCGCTACCCCGGTCCTGCCCGGGCTGGCCGACGGGTACGTCATGGCCGTGGCCCTGCTCGTGATCGGCTGGGTCACGCTGTTCAGCGCCGAGTTCCACCGGTCCTCCGAGCGGCCAGGCACCTTCCTGCTCGCCCTCATCCACCCGCTGGCCGACCTGGCCGTGCTCGGCGCGTTGCTGCCCATGGTCACCACCGCCTGGCGCCGGGTCATGCTGCCCTACCTGGCCCTGCTCGCCGTGCTGGCCGGGGACGCGCTGGCCGCGGGCCAGCGGGCCCTGGGCGGGCACCCCGGCGTCGCGGCCCAGCTGCTGGCCGTGGTCGCCGCGCTGCTGCTCGGCGCGGCCCCGTGGCGGGTGGCCGAGGCGGGCGGGACCCGCCGGGCCTCGAGCTCGGCCGCGGCCACCGTCGTCGCCGCGCTGACCGCCGCCGTGGCCACCATCGTGGTCATCGCCAACGGCCTGGCCGGCGCCCCCGCCTCCGGGGCCGCGCTGGTCGTGGCGGGCGGAGCGGGCGTGCTGGTGCTGGCCGTGCGGGTGTTCATGCTGGTCAACCAGAACGGGATCATCCTGGGCATCTGGCGGGAATCCAGCCGCAGCCTGCGCGAGCTGGCCAGCCGGACCAGCGACGTGGTGCTGGTCTGCGACACCGACGGCGTGATCAGCTACGCCAGCCTGGCGGTCGGGGACTACGGCTACGCGCCGGGGGACCTGACCGGGCGGCGGCTGCTGGACTTCGTGCACCCCGAGGACCGCGGCGCCGTGCTCACCGCGTCCCGGCTCGCGCTCGGCGCCCGCGCCGCGGATCAGGCCGCGGGCCAGGCCGCGGATCAGGCCGCGAATCAGAGCGGGGGGACCGGGCGGTTCCCGGCCCGGGTGCGCGCCGCCGACGGCACCTGGCGGCACGTCGAGTCGACCGTGCTGCGCTACCAGGTACCCGGTGCCCCGCGCCAGATCATGGTCACCGCGCGCGACGTCAGCGATCAGGTGGCGCTGCGCCAGCAGGTCGCGCACCTGACCTTCCACGACGGCCTGACCGGCCTGCCCAACCGCGCCTACGTCGAGGAGCGGGCCCGGGACGTGCTGCGCGACGCCACGGCCACCCGCCGGATCGGCGTCATCTTCCTCGACCTGGACCGCTTCACCGCGGTCAACGACTCGATCGGGCACGGCGCCGGCGACCTGGTGCTGGCCCAGGCCGCCCGGCGGCTGCGCGCCACCGTCCCGGTCCACGACACGGTCGCGCGCTGGGGCAGTGACGAGTTCGCCGTCCTGGTCGAGAACGCGAGCAGCCCGGCGGAGCTCACCGAGCTCGCCGAACGGCTGGTCGGGGCGATCTCCGCCGAGCCGTTCCGGGTGGCCGGCCAGCAGATCGCGCTCACCGCGAGCGTGGGCGTGGCCCAGGCCGGGCGGGACTCCGGCACCCCGGACCACCCCGACGACCCGACCGGGCTGGTGCTGCGCAACGCGGACGTGGCCATGTCCCGGGCCAAGGAAGCCGGCGGTGACCGCGCCGAGGTCTACGCCGCGCACATGCACGCCGACGTGGTCCGCCGGCTCGAGATCGTGACCGGCCTGCAGCGCGCCATCAGCAACGGCGAGCTCACCCTGCAGTACCAGCCCATCGTGGAGCTGGCCACCTCGCGCGTCGTCGGCGCCGAGGCGCTGGTCCGCTGGTGGCGCGACGGCGAGGTCGTCGCCCCGCGCGAGTTCCTGGGCGTGGCCGAGGAGTCGGGCCTGATCGTGCCGCTGGGAGAGTGGGTGCTCCGCCAGGCCTGCGCGCAGGGCGCCGCCTGGCGCCGGGCCTCGTGGGACGTCGGGGTCTCGGTCAACCTGTCCGGACGCCAGATCACCGCGCCCGGCTTCACCGCCCGGGTGGCGGCCATCCTGACCGAGACCGGCCTGCCCTCGACCGCGCTCACCGTGGAGGTCAACGAGCGGATCCTGGTCGAGGAGGACGGCCTGATCGCGGACCGGCTCGCGGAGCTGCACCAGATGGGCGTGCGGATGGCCATCGACGACTTCGGCATCGGGTACGCGTCGCTGGCCTACCTGCGCCAGGTGCCGCTGGACATCATCAAGATCGACCCCTCGTTCGTGGCGGGCCTCGGCCACGACGACACCTTGACCCTGCTGACCAGGACCGTGGTGCAGGTCGGCCGCGAGCTCGGCCTGCGGGTCATCGCCGAGGGCATCGAGCAGCCTCGCCAGCTCAGCGCGCTGCGCGAGATGGGCTGCGACTACGGGCAGGGCTTCCTGGTCGCCCGGCCGATGGCCGCCCCCGGTGTCGAAGCGCTGATCAGGACCTCGGGGGAGGCGCCAGGCGGGCCAGCCAAGCATGAACCGAATGAGCCGGCACGTCTCGGGATGTGAGACAGTTCCCCCATCGGTTGACGTTCCGATCACCGATCGCAGTAGGGTGTTACCCGTGAAGTCCTCGCAGATCCTCGTACTTGGCCGGCGCGCAGCCAGCTGACCAAGCCAGTAGCTGCGCGCTCCCCTCGACTGCCGACCGGCACGAGGGGATTTTTTATGCCGCCGCCCACCAGTCAACAAAGCAAGCCAGGGAGACCAACCGATGACCGAGCAGATGACGGGCCGCAAGGGTTCCGCCGGCCCGGAGAGCCCGGCGGGCAGCCCTGCGCCGCCGGCCTCCGCCGTGCCCAGCCCGCGGGACCTGGCCGCCCGCTCGCCACACCGCGACGCCACACGCGCCGCCGACCCCTCCCACGCCGCCGAACACCCCCGCGCCGAAGCCCCGGCGCCCGCCGAGCACGGGCCCGCGGAGACGCCGCGGGTGCCGGTGACGGGCCCCAGCCGGGTCCGGGCCACCGGCGCGCAGGCGCTGGTGTACGCGCTCGAGCGAGTCGGCGCCGACGTGGTGTTCGGCATCCCGGGTGGCGCCGTGCTCCCGGCCTACGACCCGCTGCTCGACTCCAAGATCATCCGGCACATCCTGGTCCGGCACGAGCAGGGCGCCGGGCACGCGGCCACCGGTTACGCGCAGGCCACCGGGCGGGTCGGCGTGTGCATGGCGACCAGCGGGCCGGGCGCGACGAACCTGGTCACGCCCATCGCCGACGCCTACATGGACTCGGTGCCGATCGTCGCGATCACCGGGCAGGTGCCGTCGAAACTGATCGGCACCGACAGCTTCCAGGAGGCCGACATCTCCGGGATCACGATCCCGATCACCAAGCACAACTTCCTGGTCACCAAGCCCGAGGAGATCGCCCGTACCATCGGGGAGGCCTTCCACGTGGCCTCGACCGGCCGGCCGGGGCCGGTCCTGGTCGACATCTCCAAGGACGCGCTGCAGGCGATGACCGAGTTCAGCTGGCCGGTGCCGTACGACCTGCCCGGCTACCACCCGGTGACCAGGCCGCACGCCCGCCAGGTGCGCGAGGCGGCCCGCCTGATCTCCGAGTCCCGGCGCCCGGTGCTGTACGTGGGCGGCGGCGTGATCAAGGCCCGGGCCGCCGCGCAGCTGCGCGAGCTGGCCGAGCTGACCGGCATCCCGGTGGTCACCACGCTGATGGCCAGGGGCGCGTTCCCCGACCGGCACCCGCTGCACATGGGCATGCCCGGCATGCACGGCTGCGTGACCGCGGTCGGCGCGCTGCAGCAGGCCGACCTGCTGATCGCGCTGGGCACCAGGTTCGACGACCGGGTGACCGGCAAGCTGGACACGTTCGCGCCCGGCGCGCTGATCGTGCACGCGGACATCGACCCGGCCGAGATCTCCAAGAACCGCCGGGCCGACGTGCCGATCGTGGGCGACTGCCGGGAGGTGATCGCCGACCTGGTCGCGGCGGTCCGGGCCGAGCACGAGCAGGGCCACCAGCCCGACCTGGGCGCCTGGAAGGCCCAGCTCGATTCCTGGCGGACGACCTACCCGCTCGGCTACGCCGAGCCGGACGACGGCTCGCTGGCGCCGCAGTACGTGATCGAGCGGATCGGCAAGATCGCGGGCCCGGAGGCGGTCTACGTGGCCGGGGTGGGCCAGCATCAGATGTGGGCCGCGCAGTTCATCGACTACGAGCACCCGGGGACCTGGATCAACTCGGGCGGCCTGGGCACCATGGGCTTCGCCGTGCCCGCCGCCATGGGCGCCAAGGTCGGCCTGCCGGACGCCACGGTGTGGGCCATCGACGGCGACGGGTGCTTCCAGATGACCAACCAGGAGCTGGCCACCTGCGCCATCGAGGGCATCCCGGTCAAGGTCGCGATCATCAACAACGGCAGCCTCGGCATGGTCCGGCAGTGGCAGACGCTGTTCTACAACGAGCGCTACTCCAACACCGACCTGCACGCCACCGCCGAACCGCGTAAGCCAGCCGGCACCCGCATCCCGGACTTCGTCAAGCTGGCCGAGGCGTACGGCTGCGAGGGCATCCGCTGCGAGGAGCCCGGCGAGGTGGACAAGGTCATCGAGCAGGCCATGGCCATCGACGACCGGCCGGTGGTGCTGGACTTCGTGGTGCACAAGGACGCCATGGTCTGGCCCATGGTCGCGGCCGGCACGTCCAACAACGACATCAAGTTCGCGCGCGGCCTGGCGCCGGACTGGGGAGGTTCCGATGACTAGCCATACGCTGTCCGTGCTGGTGGAGAACAAACCGGGGGTCCTGGTCCGGATCGCCGGGCTGTTCGCCCGGCGCAACTTCAACATCGACTCGCTGGCCGTCGGCCCGACCGAGCACGACGACATCTCCCGCATCACGATCGTGGTCAACGGCGAGGAGCATCCGCTCGAGCAGGTGACCAAGCAGCTGAACAAGCTCATCAACGTGCTGAAGATCGTCGAGCTGGAGCCGGGCGCCACCGTGCAGCGCGAGCTGATCCTGATCAAGGTGCGGGCCGACGCCGAGAGCCGGTCGCGGGTGCTGGAGACGGTCAAGCTGTTCCGCGCCCGGGTGGTGGACGTGGCGCTCGATGTCGTCACGGTCGAGGCGACCGGTAACCGGGACAAGCTCGACGCGCTGATCAAGGTGCTCGAGCCGTTCGGGATCAAGGAACTCGTCCAGTCCGGCATGGTGGCCATCGGCCGCGGTGGCCGCTCCATCACCGACCGCGCGCTCCGGCCCGTCGAGCGCAGCGCGTAAACGCTCACAAACACAGAGAGGCCCATTTCAAAGTGGCAGAGATCTTCTACGACGACAGCGCCGACCTGTCCGTCATCCAGCGCCGGCACGTCGCCGTCCTCGGCTACGGGAGCCAGGGGCACGCGCACGCGCTCTCGCTCCGCGACTCCGGCGTGGACGTGCGGGTCGGCCTGCCCGAAGGCTCCAAGAGCCGGGAGAAGGCCGCCAACGACGGCCTGCGCGTCACCACGCCCGCCGACGCGTGCGAGGAAGCGGACCTGATCATGGTCCTCATCCCCGACCACCTGCAGCGGGAACTGTACCGCGAGGCCATCGCCCCGGCCCTGGTCGAGGGCGACGCGCTGTTCTTCGCCCACGGCCTGAACATCCGCTACGACCTCATCACCCCGCCGCCGGACGTGGACGTCTGCATGGTCGCGCCGAAGGCCCCCGGCCACCTGGTCCGGCGCCAGTTCTCCCAGGGCCGCGGCACCCCGGTGCTGGTCTGCGTCGAGCGCGACGCGTCCGGCAACGCCTGGCCGCTCACGCTGTCCTACGCCAAGGGCATCGGCGGCACCCGCGCTGGCGCGCTGAAGAGCACGTTCACCGAGGAGACCGAGACCGACCTGTTCGGCGAGCAGGCCGTGCTGTGCGGCGGCCTGTCCGAGCTGATCAAGGCCGGCTTCGCCACCCTGGTCGAGGCGGGTTACCAGCCCGAGTCGGCCTACTTCGAGTGCCTGCACGAGGTGAAGCTGATCGTGGACCTCATGTACGAGGGCGGCATCTCGAAGATGTACTGGTCGGTGTCGGACACCGCCGAGTACGGCGGCTACACCCGCGGCCCGCGGCTGATCAACGAGCAGACCCGCGAGGAGATGCGCCGGATCCTGGGCGAGATCCAGGACGGCTCGTTCGCGCGCGAGCTGATCGAGGAGTTCGACGCGGGCAAGCCGAACTTCCTCAAGCGCCGCGAGGCCGAGCAGCACGAGCAGATCGAGCAGGTCGGCGCCAAGCTGCGCCCGCTGATGTCCTGGCTCGCCGAGGACGAGTAGGTTTCACCGCTCCGGGCGGGGTAGCGGGTCATGATGACTGCGAACACGCTAACCCGCCCGGAGCGGAAAACAGAGCCCAAGACGGTGATCGCCGGGACCCGGCCCCGCCGTGACTCCTCCGCGGGCGACGTGGTGCTGGCCTACCTGCGCCTCCAGGCCCACGCCCTCAAGACGCTCGAACCAAAAGTGCGCGCCGATGAGTTCGACGCGGTGCACCAGATGCGGGTCGCCACCCGCCGGCTGCGCGCCACCCTCCGGACGTTCGGCCAGGTCATTCCCCGAGCCGACAGCGCGCACCTGGCCAGCGAACTGCAGTGGCTGGGCCGCGAACTCGGCGCGGCCCGCGACGGCGAGGTGCTGGCCGGGCACCTGCGCGACAGCCTGCGCCCGGTCCCGCCCGAGCTGCTCATCGGGCCGGTCCAGGCCCGCGTGCAGGGCCACTTCGCGCCCCGCCGGGCCGCGGCCCGCGCCAGCCTGATCAAGGCGCTCGACGACCCCCGCTACGCGAGCCTGCTGGCCGAACTGGACCGGGTCGCGGCCGGCCCGCCAGCCGGCCCGCTGGCCGCCGCGAAGGCCCGCGAGGTTCTCCCGGCCGCCGTCCGGCGTGCCTACCGGCAGGCCAAACGCCGGATGCGCACCGCCCGGCACACCCCGGACGGCCCGGCCCGCGACGCCGCCCTGCATCGGGCGCGCAAGTCGGCCCGCCGCGCCCGCTACGCCGCGGAGGCGGCGAGCCCGGCCGCCGGGAAGCAGGCCCGCAGGTTCGCCCGGCAGATGAAGCAGGTCCAGTCGGTGCTCGGCGACCACCACGACGCGGTGCTGGCCCGCCAGGCCGCCCGCGACCTCGGCATCGGCGCGCACCTGGCCGGCGAGAACGCCTTCACCTACGGCCTGCTGCACGAGCGCGAGCTGCACCACGCCGCACGGCAGCAAACGCGAGCCGCAGGGGTATGGCGGCACGCCTCCCGTCCCAAGTACCGCCGCTGGATGAAGTAGGACATGAAAATAGTATCTCGCATACTGAGATCGGCGTCTTGCGGGCTGTCCGCGCGGAACGGGAGTCAGGTAGCGTAGCAGGCACTATGCGGCACTTGGTCCTTGTAACCAGCCGCAGCGGGGCTCAGTAGCCACCCTGATCCTGGGCAGGCCGGCCACCCGCTGCGGGGTGATGTGCTGGCCATAAGTCCCGGTCCGTGATCAGGAGCCTGAGATGTACGACATGTATCCCTGGGACAAGCGCCCGGACACCAGCAAGCCCGAGCCCGCCATCAAGGCGGTGCAGATCGCGCTGGACCGGCGCGACAACGGCGGCGACGCGGCCGCCGAGGTAGCCGCGGCCGGTACGCCCTCGGCAGGCCCGACCCGCCAGTAAGGTTCTGGCATGGCTTCACGAACGATTAGGCTCGCCGTCATCGGCGGCGACGGCATCGGCCCCGAGGTGACCGCCGAGGCGCTCAAGGTGCTGCGCGCCGCCGCGCCCGGGATCAGCTTCGACGAGACCGGCTACGACCTCGGCGCCCGCCGCTGGCACCGGACCGGGGAGACGCTGCCCGACGCGGTCCTCGAGGAGATCAAGAGCCACGACGCGATCCTGCTCGGCGCGGTCGGCGACCCGAGCGTGCCCAGCGGGGTGCTCGAGCGCGGCCTGCTCCTGAAACTCCGGTTCGAGCTTGACCACTACGTCAACCTGCGCCCGGTGCGCCTGTACCCGGGGGTCGCCTCCCCGCTGGCCAGCATGCGGGCCGAGTCCATCGACATGGTGGTGGTCCGGGAGGGCACCGAGGGCCCGTACACCGGCGCCGGCGGCGTGATGCGCAAGGGCACGCCCGCCGAGATCGCCACCCAGGAGAGCCTGAACACCGCGTTCGGGGTCCAGCGGGTGGCCAGGTACGCCTTTGCCAAGGCCATGGCCCGGCCGCGGCGCAAGCTGACCCTGGTGCACAAGACCAACGTGCTGACCTACGCCGGCGACCTGTGGCAGCGGACCGTCGACGGGCTGGCCAAGGAGTTCGCCGACGTCGCGGTCGACTACTGCCACGTGGACGCCGCGTCGATGTTCTTCGTCTCCCAGCCCGAGCGGTTCGACGTCATCGTCACCGACAACCTGTTCGGTGACATCCTCACCGACCTGGGGGCCGCCGTGGCCGGCGGCATCGGCCTGGCGGCCAGCGGCAACATCAACCCCGAGGGCACCGCGCCCAGCATGTTCGAGCCGGTGCACGGCAGCGCGCCGGACATCGCCGGGCAGAGCAAGGCCGACCCGACCGCGGCCATCTTGTCCGCCGGGATGCTGTGCGAGCACCTGGGCCTGACCGCCGAGGCGGCCCGGATCGAGCAGGCCGTGGCCGAGGACCTGCTGGAGCGCCAGGGCGCCTGGGCGGCCCGCACCACCGTCGAGGTGGGCGACGACATCGCCGAGCGAGTAGCCGGCTGACCTCGCCGCCAACCGCGGCATGCGAGGTCAGGCCTCCGGTTACTGTTGATACCAAGGCGATGAGGAAGTACCAGTCATGATTGATTTCGACGTCCGTCCGGCCAGCCACCCGATGCCCGCCGCCGAGCGCGAGGCGGTGCTGGCCGCACCCGGGTTCGGCCAGGTCTTCACCGATCACATGATCACGCTGCGCTGGTCCGCCGACCAGGGCTGGCACGACGGCCGGCTGGAGCCGTACGGCCCGTTCACCTTCGACCCGGCCACCATGGTGTTCCACTACGCCCAGGAGTTCTTCGAGGGCCTGAAGGCGTACCGGCACGACAGCGGGTCGATCGCCATGTTCCGGCCGGACGCCAACGCCGCCCGGTTCAACCGGTCGGCCCGCCGCATGGCCATGCCCGAACTCCCCGAGGACACCTTCGTCCGCGCCCTGGAACTGCTGGTCGGCCAGGACCGCGACTGGGTGCCCGCGGGCGAGGGGAACAGCCTGTACCTGCGGCCGTTCCTGATCGCGACCCAGCGCGGCCTGGGCGTCAACCACCCGTCGAGTGAGTACCTGTTCTGCGTGATCGCCTCGCCCGCCGCGTCCTATTTCAGCGGCGGGGTCAAGCCGGTCACCGTGTGGCTGTCCCAGGAGTACACCCGCGCCGCGCCCGGCGGCACCGGCGCGGTCAAGTGCGGCGGCAACTACGCGGCCTCGTTCCTGGCCCAGCAGCAGGCCGTGGCGCAGGGCTGCGACCAGGTGGTCTGGCTGGACGCCGCGGAGCACCGCTGGGTCGAGGAAATGGGCGGCATGAACCTGTTCTTCGTCCACGATCCGGACGGCAGCGACGCATTGAAGGGGGATGGGGAGGTGGGTGGGGCCCCGCAGATCATGACCCCGCCGCTGACCGGGACCCTGCTGCCCGGGATCACCCGCGACTCGCTGCTGCGGCTGGCCCCCGAGCTCGGCATCAAGGCCGTCGAGGACAAGATCTCCGTCGAGCAGTGGCGGGACCAGTGCGCCTCGGGCGAGCTGACCGAGGTGTTCGCCTGCGGCACCGCGGCCGTGATCACCCCGGTCGGCCGGGTCAAGGGCGAATCGGCGAACTGGACCGTCGGCGACGGCACCCCCGGCCCCGTCACCACCCGCCTGCGCGAGGAACTGATCGGCATCCAGTACGGCCGCCTCCCCGACCCCTTCAACTGGACCCACAAGGTCTGCTAGCCCGCCTGCCCCGGGTAACCCCGGGTAACACCGCGTCTCACATCCTGAGACGAACGCGCCAAAGCGCGAACACCTGTGGCAGACTGGCGCCGTGACGTCAGGCCGCATCATTATCGGCTGGCGCGTCGGCACCTAGGGCACCAGCCCCAGCGCCGGGGAAGACAACCCGGCCCGCCGACGCGCAGACCTCTCGCGACTTCGCGAGGGGTCTTTTGTTTTGGCCAGAAAAGCCCAGAAAAGCCCCAGACCCAGCCAAAGAAAACCCTGGAGAACCCGAAATGCTCGACGACAGCTTCCACGTCTACGACACCACCCTGCGCGACGGCGCGCAGCAGGAGGGGCTCAACCTGACCGTGGCCGACAAGCTCGTCATCGCCCGCCAGCTCGACGAGCTGGGCGTCGGGTTCATCGAGGGCGGCTGGCCGGGCGCGATCCCGAAGGACACCGAGTTCTTCCGCCGCGCCGTCAGCGAACTGGACCTCAAGCACGCGCAGCTCGCCGCGTTCGGCGCGACCCGCCGGCCCGGCGCCCAGGCGGCCGATGACCCTCAGGTCGCCGCGCTGCGCGAATCGGGCGCGCCGGTCGTGACCCTGGTAGCCAAGAGTCACGACCGGCACGTCCTACTCGCCCTGCGTACCACCCTCGAGGAGAACCTCGAGATGATCAAGGACACCATCACCCACCTGAAGAGCAACGGCCAGCGCGTCTTCCTGGACGCCGAGCACTTCTTCGACGGCTACAAGTCCAACCCGGCCTACGCCCTGGAAGTGATCAGGACCGCGGCCGCCGCCGGCGCCGACGTCATCGCCCTGTGCGACACCAACGGCGGCATGCTCCCCGCCGAGCTCGCCGACACGGTAGCCAACGTGAAACAGCAAACCCAGGCCCGCCTGGGCATCCACTGCCACGACGACACCGCGTGCGGGGTGGCCAACACGCTGGTCGCGGTCGACGCGGGCGTGACCCACGTGCAGGGCACCGCGAACGGCTACGGCGAGCGGGCCGGCAACGCCAACCTGTTCAGCGTGGTGGCCGGCCTGCAGCTCAAGAAGGGCCGCACCGGTCCTGCCGCAACAGGGAACCTCAAGGAAATGTCACGCATCGCGCACGCGATCAGCGAGGTCACCAACGTCGCCCCGGACACCCACCAGCCCTACGTGGGCCTGAGCGCGTTCGCGCACAAGGCCGGGCTGCACGCCTCCGCGGTCAAGGTCGACCCCATGCTCTACCAGCACATCGACCCCGCGCTGGTCGGCAACGACATGCGGATGCTGGTCTCGGACATGGCCGGCCGGGCCTCGATCGAGCTCAAGGGCCGCGAGCTCGGCTACGACCTGTCCGGCGACCAGCGAGTCATCGCCAAGGTCACCGACCGCGTGAAAACAAGCCGAGGCCAGCGGCTACACCTTCGAGGCCGCCGACGCCAGCTTCGAGCTGCTGCTGCGCGACGAGCTCGGCCAGCGCCGCGAGTACTTCGCCGTCGAGTCCTGGCGGGTCATCGTGGAACGCCACCCGGATCAGCGGATGACCAGCGAGGCCACGGTCCGCCTGGAAGCCAAGGGCGAGCGGCTGGTCGCGGTGGGGGAGGGCAACGGCCCGGTCAACGCCCTGGACAAGGCGCTGCGCGCCGCCCTCGAGCAGCTCTACCCCGAACTCGCCAGCCTCGAGCTCACCGACTACAAGGTCCGCATCCTGGCCGGGACGCACGGCACCGGGGCCGTCACCCGGGTCCTGATCGAGTCCGGCGACGGCGCCGGCCAGTCCTGGAGCACGGTCGGCGTGGACGAGAACATCATCGCCGCCAGCTGGCACGCCCTCGAAGAAGCCGTCACCTACTGCCTCCTGCGCTCCGGCCGCGAACCGAGCTAAAACCGCGGGCCGCTACCCCCGGGGTAGCGGCCCGCGCCGAGCCCTACGCCGCGGCGGGCACCTTGTCCAGGAACCCGTGCACCGACGCGATCCGCCCGTCCCCGTCGAGCACCACCACGTCGAACCCGATCACGACCGGCTCGCCCCCGTCCGGCCCCAGGTGCCAGGTGAACCGGGCCTGGTTGTGGTTGGCGTCCACCGGGCCGCCGAGCGTGAAGCTCAGGCCGCCGAACTGCTGCTGCGCCGCCCCCATCAAGGAGGCGATCGCGTCCGGCCCGCGCACGTCGGCCAGCGGGTCGGTGTAGCTCCCGTCCGCCGCCCACAGCGCGGCGACCAGCTCCCGCCGTGCCGAAGCGTCGGTCTCGTTCCATGCCTCGAGATACCGCTCGATGATCTCCTGCATCGGATGTCTCCCTCCGTAGAAAAGCCCCGTGACACCCCCGATCCTGCAGGGCCCCCGCGAGCAAAACAATTACCTCCCAGGTAATGCCCCTGCTTACGGCCACCGAATAGACTCGGGCCCCATGACCGACAGACCCGCGCACGCCGGCGACCTGCTCCGCCAGTGGCGCCAGCGCCGGCGGCTCAGCCAGCTGGACCTGGCCATCGCGGCCGACGTCTCGTCCCGGCACCTGAGCTTCGTCGAGACCGGCCGGTCCCGGCCGACCAGTGACATGATCCTGCGCCTGGCCGAACACCTCGACGTCCCCCTCCGCGACCGCAACGCGCTGCTCCTGGCGGGCGGCTACGCCCCGGCCTACCCCGAGCGCGGCCTGGCCGAGCCCGAGCTGCACGCGGTCCGCACCGCCCTGCAGCAGGTCCTCAAGGGCCACGAGCCCTACCCGGCCGTGGTGGTGAACCGCTGGTGGGAGCTGGTCGAGGCCAACGCGGGCATCGCCCTGTTCACCCGCGACGTCAGCCCGGAGCTGCTCAAACCCCCGGTCAACGCGCTGCGCCTCAGCCTGCACCCGGACGGCATGGCCCCGCGCATCGCCAACCTGCCGCAGTGGCGCGCGCACCTGCTGGACCGGCTGCGCCGCCAGGCCGAGGCGTCCGGCGACACCAGGCTGGCCGGCCTGCACGACGAGCTGGCCGCCTACCCGGGCGGCCAGGCCCAGCCGCCCGCCGCGACCGACGTGGTGGTCCCCCTCCGCTACGGCGACCTGAGCTTCCTGTCCATCACCACGGTGGTCGGCACGCCCATGGACGTGACCGTGTCCGAGCTGGCCATCGAGGGCTTCTACCCCGCCGACGCGGCCACCGCCGCCGCCCTGAGCTGAACCGTGGACCGCCTCGACGAGCTCCAGCTCAACCGCGCCACCCTGGCCCGCCAGCTCCTCCTGCGCCGGGCCCCGCTGCCCGCCCTGACCGCGATCGGCCACCTGGCCGGCCTGCAAGCCCAGGCCCCCCTCGCGCCCTACGTAGGGTTGTGGACGAGGCTGTCCCGTTTCGGCCACGAAGACCTCAAAAATCTTTTGGCCGAACGATCCGTGGTGCGCGCTCACCTCATGCGCAACACGATTCACCTGCTCGGCGCCGCCGACTTCACCCGCTTCCGCCCCCTGTACCAGCCGCTCATCGACCGCGCCCTAACCGCCCACTTCGGCCAGCGCCTGGCCGGCGTCGACCTGGACGAGCTCCGGACCGCCGCCGCCGCCCTGCTCTCCCAGCAGCCGCTGACCCGCGGCCAGCTCGCCGCGCGCCTGTCCCCCCGCTGGCCGCAAACCGACCCGGCCGCCCTCTCCCACGCCGCCACCCACCTGCTGCAACTGGTCCAGGTCCCCCCGCGCGGCCTGTGGGGCAGCACCGGCCCCGCCACCTGGTTCCTAGCCACCGCCTGGCTGGACGGCTCACCCACTCCCCCTTCTGACCCTCACCATCACCGGGAAGGGTCGACGACGGTCGACGATCAACCTCGACTCCCGCCTCTGGACGACCTGGTCCTGCGCTACCTCGCGGCCTACGGGCCGGCCACGGTCAACGACATCCAGGCGTGGTCGGGCCTGACCCGGCTGCGCGAGGTGACCGACCGCCTGGCCGCGCGGCTGCGCCCGTTCACCGGGCCCGGCGGCGCCGAACTCCTCGACCTGCCCGACGCCCCCCGGCCCGATCCGGACGTCCCGGCTCCGCCCCGGTTCCTGCCCGAGTACGACAACCTGCTGCTGTCCTTCGCGGACCGGAGCCGGGTCATCCGCGGCGCCCGCCAGGTGCCGCTGCCCCCCGGCCACGGCGCGAGCGCCGGCACCCTGCTCGTGGACGGGTTCTGGGCGGCCGAGTGGAGGATTACCCGCGGCCGGGACCGGGCCGTCCTGGAGATCCTTCCCTTCGGGCCGCTGGGCGCCCTCAGGCAGGATGCCATCGGCGCCGAGGGCAGCGCTCTGCTGGAGTTCGCCGCGCCCGCGGCCGGGCATGACGTCCGCTTCGGACCGCCTCATAATTAGACCCCGTGCCCCCCGGGTCGTCCGGGGGACTTACGGTAGGGGCATGGACGACAAGGAGATCCTGGCTCACATCGACGATCTCATCAAGACCGAGCACACCCTCCGCGAGCAGCTTGCCGCTGGTCAGCTGAGCAGCGCGGGGGAGCGCGAGCAGCTGAAGGCCGCCGAGGAAGCCCTCGACCAGTGCTGGGACCTGCTCCGGCAGCGCCGGGCGCGCAGCGAGTTCGGGGAGAACCCGAACGAGGCCGCCGCGCGACCCGTTCGTGAGGTCGAGGGATATATGCAGTAGCCGAGCCGGCTGTCCCGACAAAAGAGGAGTGGCGTGCGTATCGCGAGATTCGCCAAGGGCGACGGGGTCGCGTACGGCGTGGTGGAGGGCTCTGGTTCCGGGGTGACGATCGCGGAACTGTACGGGCACCCGTTCGGGGTGGACCCGGGCGGTGTCCGGCTGACCGGGAACCGGTACCCGCTGGCCGAGGTGCGGCTGCTCGCGCCGGTGCTGCCCAGCAAGGTGGTGGCCGCGGGCCGGAACTACGCGTCGCACGTGCGGGAGATGAACGGCGAGCCGCCCGCCGAGCCGGTGCTGTTCCTCAAGCCGTCCACGTCGGTCACCGGGCCGGGCGACGCGATCAAGTACCCGGTCAAGCTCGCCGAGCGGGTCGACTTCGAGGGCGAGCTCGCGGTGATCATCGGCCGGCTGTGCCGCGGCGTGCCCCGCGAGCGCGCCGAGGAGGTGATCTTCGGCTACGCCTGCGCCAACGACGTGACCGCCCGGGACCTGCAGGCCCGGGACGGCCAGTGGACCCGGGCCAAGGGCTTCGACACGTTCTGCCCGCTCGGGCCGTGGATGGAGACCGGCACCAACCCGGCCGACCTGGAGCTGATCACCACCGTGAACGGCGCGGTCCGCCAGCACGCCCGCACCTCCGAGCTGCTGTGGGACGTGCCCGGGCTGATCGCCTACGTCAGCCAGGTGATGACCCTGCTGCCGGGGGACGTGCTGCTCACCGGGACGCCGGCCGGGGTCGGCCCGCTGACCGACGGCGACGAGGTGTCGGTCACGATCGAGAGCATCGGGACGCTGACCAACCGGGTCGTCATCGGCGACTAGCGCTCAGCGCAGGAACTCCCGCAGGTGCCTGAGCTGGCGCTCGACGTGCGCGGCGGGCACCGCGTGGCCGGTGAACGGGTGCACCGCGATGTCCTTGCCCGCGGTGATCTCGTTGTACGCGGCGAACACCGTGGACGGCGGGCAGATCCCGTCCATCAGCCCCACGCTGAGCAGGCATTGCGCGGTGATCCGGCGGGCCAGCAGGGCGCAGTCCACGTACCGCAGGGTGTCCAGCGCGGCCGGCACCAGGTCGACCTGGTGGGCCAGGAACTCGGGCACCTCGGTGTACGGCGCCTGCGGGGCCAGGGTGATGGCGCGCTGGATGTCGCACAGGAACGGGACGTCGGCGTGGCACACCGCGACCCGCTCGGGGACCAGCGCGGCGGCCGCCAGCGACAGCCCGCCGCCCTGGCTGACCCCGGTCACCGCCACCCGGGCCGCGCCGGTCACCGCACAGGCCGTCTCGACCGCCCGCACCGCGTCGGTGAACAGCCGGGTGTAGTAGTAGTCCTCGGGCCGGGCGATGCCCCTGGTCATCACCGCCGCGTTCTCCGGGCCCGCGTGCCAGCCGTCGGCGTGGTCGCCGGTGGCGCCGGTGCTCCACCGCCCGCCCTGGCCCCGGGTGTCCATCACCAGCAGGGCGTAGCCGAGCGCGGGCAGCAGCGCGTGCTCGGACGGCCGGCCGCGCCCGCCGCCGTAGCCGATGAACTTCACCGCTACCGGCGCTGAAGCCTGCGGACCGCCGACGGGCCGCAGGAACCACGCCCTGATCCGGTCGCCGCCCGCTCCGGAGAACTCGGTGTCGTACACCTCGACCGGCGCGTAGGTGCCCGCCTCGTACCGGGTCAGGACCGGATCTCGCGCCAGCGCCCGCGCCTGATCCAGCCGCTCGCCCCACCACCGGTCCAGGTCAGCGGGCTCCGGGGTGCCGGTCCGGTAGTCCTTCAGCTGCTCTTCAGGCAGGTCATACCAGGGCATCGGGTTCCTCTTCCAGCCTTAGCGCCGATCTAGCCATACCATTCTCCTTGTGATGGCGGACCCCCAGGCGAGCGGCAGCCCGCCGCGGCGCGGAGCCCGGGGCCGTCGTACCGCCGCGCTGATCGCCCTGGTGCTGGGCCTGGCCGGGTTCGTCATCTCGGCCACCGGGATGGCCACCCAGGTGCTGCCCAGGCGGTTCAGCGCCGTCCAGCAGCAGCAGATCGAGAACTGGGAGATCGCCGGGCGCTGGCAGCAGCTGACCGCGGGGCAGATCTTCCCGGCCTCGGTCAGCTACCAGCTGTCCGCCGCGGTGCTCCAGGACGCCACGCCGCTGAACCTGAGCGCGCTGCGGGTGGCCATCGCGCCGCAGTCCGGCTGCGGCCCGGGCGTCACCACCGCGGCCGCGGCCTCGGTGCTGCGCCGCGACGGGTGCCAGGCGGTGCTGCGCGCCACCTACGTGGACGCCACCTGGAGCTACGTCATGACCGTCGGCGTGGCCGTGCTGCCCAGCGCCGCGGCGGCGACCGCGGCTTGGCACCGCCTGTCCCAGCCCGGCTGGCTGCGGCGGACAACGCCGAGGGCGGCCAGCCCGCCGGGATCCATGGTGGTCAGGTACCACGGCACCGCGGCGGCCGTGTTCGACTACAGCCGGCAGATCTCCGAGCAGCTTCGCCAAGGGTCCGTACCTGGTCATGTACGCCGTCGGGTACGCGGACAGCCGGCCGCGCGTGCCGTTGGCCTCCGATCACTACGCCTACGCGGAGATGACCAGCCTGGCCGAGGGCGTCGCCCAGTCGGTGGCCGACACGCTGGCCGCGCCGCCGGCCAGCCCGCACTGCCCGGGGACCCCCGGATGCTGAGGCTGCGCCGACCGGGGGGCCGCCCCGGGAGCCGCCTGAGGGGCCGCCCGATCGCGGTCCTGGCCGTGCTCGGCTGCGTCGCGTCGCTGGCCGTGCTGCCCAGCACCACCGCGGCGGCCGACACCATCCGGGACAACCAGCAGTGGATCCTGAACATGATGAACGTGCCCGCCGCCTGGCAGCTGACCCGCGGCGGCGGGGTCACGGTCGCGGTGATCGACAGCGGGGTCAACCCGGACGTCAGCGACCTGGCCGGGTCGGTCGTCACCGGCCCCGACTACACCGGGGTCAGCACCAAGCCGTCCAACCCGGACTGGGGCGTGCACGGCACCTGGATGGCCTCGCTCATCGCCGGCCACGGTCACGACGGCGGCGACAGCGGGGTGATCGGCGTCGCGCCGCGCTCGACCATCTTGTCCATCCGGGTCATCCCGGACCGGAACGACCCGCACTACGGCCGCTACTCCCGCGAGCGCGAGCCCGACATCCAGAACTCCCTGGCCCAGGGCATCGACTACGCGGTCAGCCACGGCGCCAAGGTGATCAGCATGTCGATCGGCTACAGCGCGCCGAACGGCGCGGTCAAGCAGGCGCTGGCCGGCGCGTACGCCCGCGGCGTGGTGGTGGTCGCCTCGGCCGGCAACTCCGGCGCCCCGGGCGGGACGAGCGACGGCGGCCAGGCCCCGGAGTCCTTCCCCGCCGACTACCCCGGCGTGATCAGCGTGGGCGCGGTCAACGAGGCCGGGACGGTGGCCGGCTTCTCCAGCGACAACCTGTCCGTCCAGGTCGCCGCGCCCGGCGTGTCCGTCCCCGCCCAGGGCCGGGACGGACAGTACTGGTGGGTCAGCGGGACCAGCCCGGCCTGCGCCCTGGTCGCCGGGGTCGCCGCCCTGATCAAGTCCAGGTACCCGGACCTGGCTCCCAGCCTGGTGGCCACCGCGCTGACCTCGACCACCACCGACCGCCCGGCCGGCGTCTACAACAGCCAGGTCGGGTTCGGCATCGTCGACGCCGACGCGGCCCTGGCCAAGGCGGCCAAGCTGGCCCACGACCCGCCCGCCCCGGCCGGCATCGCCGCCGAGTTCCGCTTCGGCGGCGGCCCGGCCGCGGTAGCCTCGCCCCCGGTCCATCCCCGCGGCTCCGGCCAGCTCTTCCTGTTCGTCCTGCTCGCCCTGACCTCTCTGGTCCTCGCCGCCGCGGCCGCCACCCGCCTGACCATCCTCCGCCGGACCGCCCGTGACCGGCTCTTCTGAACCCCCGCCGCTGGACGACTTCGCCAGCAAGGTGCTCGACGTGGTCGACTCGATCCCGGCCGGGCGGGTCATGTCGTACGGCGACATCGCCGAGTACCTCGGCGCGGGCCTGGGCCCGCGGCAGGTCGGCCGGGTGATGTCCGGCTACGGCGGCGCGGTGGCCTGGTGGCGGGTCATCCACTCCGACGGCACCCCCGCGCCTGGCCACGACAGCCGGGCCCTCCAGCATTACCTCGCCGAAGGCACGCCCCTGCGCTCGGCCCGCCCGCCCGTCCGGGTAGACATGCGCCGCGCCCGCTGGCCCGGCCACCCGTAGCCCCCTCAGGAAATGCCGGCCCCTCACGGAATGCCCGCCGCCTCCCGCAGAGGCATGTTGCTACCAGCCAACCTTGCTGAGTCCGCGCCACCGCACCTAACGATGCCCCGCCGCGCGATGCATCCGCATTCCGGGCGCGGACCATGATCGTGAACAGTTTCGGGCAATAGTTGCCCCTTTCTGTTCAGGATCATGGACAGCGCGAACGGCGGCGGGACGGCTTCTGCTACGAGGCCGTCCCGCCGGGTGTGGCCCGATCAGCCTTCGCGGCCCGGGAGCGGGACGCCTTGCTCACGCAGGTAGTCCCGGACGGCTTGTTCCAGGCGGGACGGCCATCCGATGCCGTTGCGCGCGGCGATCGGCGGGGCCTCGCGAAAGAACACGGCGAACGTCGCTTCGCGTGCCGCCAGCACCGAGCCCGAGACGGCCGGCCGCCGGGCAGGCCCGACAGGACCTGACGCTGGGCGCGCGGTCAGCCTGAAGCTCCACTGCTTCGGGCCGGTCGGCGGCGCCGCGCTTGTTCGACTCGGCGAACAGCTGGTAAAGGAACATCTGGACCTGCTGCACCGCCACCACGCCGAGCAGCCAGTCGTCACGGACGAGCACGGCCGGGAAGTTCGCCGCCTGCCGCAGCGTCTCCTCGATCAGGTACGTGAGCACCGCCGGGTCCGGCGGCGGATCGTCGGGCGGCGGGATCAGCTTGTCCAGCCCGTCGCGGTCGAAGACGACAAGTCGCCTGGTCAGGGACGTAGCCGGTAGCTTGCTGACCGGCTCGGCGATGACGTCGAAGACGCTCGCACGCCGGGGTCAGCGCGTAAAGGCTGCCCGCCGCAAGCGGGCGCGCGGTGAGCGCCGGCGTGATCGCCGCCAGCCAGTCCGGCCACGATGCGGCGAAGCCGTCGAAGCCGTCGTCCGCGATCGCGACCGAGATGTCCAGATCGGACGCCGCGTCCGCCTGGCCGCGCGCCAGCGCGCCGTGCAGCCACATCGCGCGGACCCGTCCTGTCCGCCTCGAACACGGCCGCCGCCCGGTCGAACAGCGGGCCGTAGCCCTCTGGAAGGGCCGCGAGCGCGGCGGCCGGCCGATCACCATGCACCTCCAGGGACAGGAACCGTCACCGTTTCCGGTAATTGGCCTTACGACCAGGATTATCCCGGATGGCTGCGTGGCGACGCGCCCGGCGGGCCTGCAGATCTGAGGGAACCACCGCGAAATGTCGGTGGCGTCTGCTGGAATCGACAGTGATGGAGCAAGCCCGCGCGCCCGCGTACCGCCTGGTCCGCCGGCCCGTGCCGGCGGCCCCGGCGGCACGCCTGGACGAGGCGCAGCAGGCCGTGGTGGATCACCCCGGCGGTCCCCTGCTGGTGCTGGCGGGCCCCGGGACGGGCAAGACGACCACCATCGTGGCCGCGGTCGCGGACCGGATCGAGCGGCGCGGCCTGGACCCCGAGCGCGTGCTCGTGCTCACCTTCAGCCGCAAGGCCGCGGCGGAGCTCCGCGAGCGGATCACCGCCCGGCTGCGGCGGACCACCCGCGAGCCGCTGGCCATGACCTTCCACAGCTACGCCTATGCGCTGGCCCGCCGGGAGTTCGTGCTCGCCGGTGACGAGCCGCCCAGGCTCCTGTCGGCGCCCGAGCAGCTGCTCGAGGTGCGCCGCATGCTGCGCGGCGAGGCCCAGGACGGCGGGTCCCGCTGGCCCGAGGCGCTGCGGCCCGCCCTGGCCACCCGCGGGTTCGCCGAGGAGGTCCGCGACCTGCTGCTGCGCGCGGCCGAGCGCGGCCTGGACGGCCGCGGGCTGGGCCAGCTCGGCAAGCAGCGGGGCCGCGACGACTGGATGGCCGCCGCCGCGTTCCTGGACCGGTACGCGGCCCGCTTCGACCTGGCCCCGGTCCCGGCCTACGACTACGCGGAGATCGTCCGCATCGCCGCCGCCCTGCTCACCCGCGAGGAGATCAGGCAGCGCGAGCGCGCCGCGTACGACGTGGTGTTCGTCGATGAATACCAGGACAGCGACCCGGCCCAGGAGTCGCTGCTGCTCGCGCTGGCCGGCGACGGCCGCGAGCTGATCGCGGTCGGCGACCCGGATCAGTCCATCTACGAGTTCCGCGGCGCCGATGTGCGCGCGCTCACCGAGTTCGGCGAGCGGTTCCGCACCGCGGCCGGCCAGCCCGCGCCCGTCATCGCCCTGCAGACCTGCCGCCGCAGCGGCGAAACACTGCTCAAAGCGTCCCGCCGGGTGGCCCGGCGGCTGCCGCGCGGGCCCATCGGCCACCGCGACCTGATCGCCGGGAACCCCGCGGCGGGCGAGGTCCGCATCCTCATCGCGGACAGCTCCACCCAGGAGGCGGCCCTGGTCGCCGACACGCTGCGCCGCGCTCACCTGGCCGACGGCGTGCCCTGGTCCTCGATGGCGGTCCTGGTCCGGTCCGCGGCCCGGCAGGTGCCGCTGCTGCGCCGGGCGCTGAACGTCGCCGGGATCCCGGTCACCGTGGCCGGCGACGAGCTGCCGCTCGCCGACGAGCCGGGCACCCGGCCGCTGCTCATGCTGCTCCGCTGCGCGCTGCGGCCGGCCATGCTCGACGAGCAGACCGCGGCCGAGCTGCTCTGCGGCCCGCTCGGCGGCACCGATGCCCTGGGCCTGCGCCGCCTGCGCCGGTCCCTCGGGCTGCTGGCCGAGGCGGCGGGTGACCGGGCCCGGGGCGGCGCCGACCTGCTCGCCGAGGCCCTGCTCAGCCCGCGGGACCTGGTCGCGCTGCCGGACAGCGTGGCCGGCCCGGCCCGGCAGGTGGCCCGGCTGCTCGCGGTGGCCAAGACCGCGATCAAGGCCGGCGGCAACGCCGAGGACGTGCTCTGGGCCATCTGGGATGCGTCGGGGCTGGCCCCGCAGTGGCAGCAGGCCTCCGCGGCGGGCGGCGCGGCCGGGGCGGCCGCGGACCGCGACCTGGACGCCGTGCTGGCCCTGTTCGACAAGGCCGCGCACTTCGCCGACACCATGCCGCCGGGCTCGCCGGGCCTGTTCGCGGACAGCCTGGCCGGGCAGGAGATCGTCGGCGACACGCTGGCCGAGCGGGCCGTCCGCGACGACTGCGTCCGGGTCCTGACCGCGCACCGGTCCAAGGGCCTGGAGTGGGACGTGGTGGTGGTCGCGGGCGTGCAGGAGGAAAGCTGGCCGGACCTGCGGCTGCGCGGATCGGTGCTGGGCGCGGGGGAGCTTGCCGAAGCCGCCCGGCCCGGCGACACCTTCGGCCGGGGCCAGGGCGCGGACGTGGATGCCGCGATGCTGGCCGCCAAGCTGCTGGCCGAGGAGCGCCGGCTGTTCTACGTGGCGGTCACGCGGGCCCGGCGGCGGCTGGTGGTCACCGCCGCGGGCGGCGAGCCCGACCCACTTCGGCTGGCGACCTGCGGCCGTCCCGGTTCCTGACCGAGCTGGCCGGCGACGACGTGCCGATCGAGCGGGTCGGCGGCGGCCACGGGGCGCACCGCTGGCTGTCCATGCCGGCCCTGGTCGCCGACCTGCGCCGGGCCGCCGCCGAAACCGGCCGTCCGCTCGCCGTCCGCCAGGCCGCGGCCGCCCAGCTGGCCGGGCTGGCCGCCGCCGGGGTCCGCGCCGCGCACCCGCGCGACTGGTACGCGCTGACCGAGCTGTCGGACGCCGGCTCGATCGTGGCCGGCGGCGAGACCGTCCGGCTGTCACCGTCCCAGGTCGAGTCGTTCACCCGGTGCGGGCTGCGCTGGCTGCTCGAGGCCGCGGTCGGCGCCGGGCGCTCGGACGTCCTGCGCCACCTGGGCACGGTCATTCACGCCGCCGCCGTGCTGGCCGCCTCCGGGGCGACCGAGCAGCAGGTATCGGAGCGGATCGACGAGATCTGGCACCACCTGGACTTCGGCAGCGCCTGGTACAGCGCCAAGCAGCGGTCCCTGGCCGAGCGCATGGTGCGCAAGTTCCTCGACTGGCACGCGGCCAACCCCCGCGACCTGGTCGCGGTGGAGGAGTCCCTCAAGGTCCGGATCGGCCAGGTGGAGATCACCGGCCGGGTCGACCGGCTGGAGTCCGACGACCAGGGCCGGGCGGTGGTGGTCGACCTGAAGACCGGGGCCAGCGCGCCGCGCGAGGACGAGCTGGACCGGCACCCCCAGCTCGGCGTGTACCAGCTGGCCGTGCTGCTCGGCGCGTTCGAGCAGTACGGCCTGTCCGAGCCGGGCGGCGCGGAGCTGGTCCAGGTCGGCAAGGCGTCCGGCGTGACCTTGCGGGCCAAGGTCCAGCGGCAGGGCACGCTGGCCGACGACCCGGAGCCGGGCTGGGCCAAGGACCTGGTCGAGACCGTCGCGGCCGGCATGGCCGGCCCGGTCTTCCGGGCCCGGGTCAACCCCGGCTGCCGGACCTGCCCGGTCGCCTCCTGCTGCCCGGTCAACCCCGACGGCGAGCAGGTCACGCCCTGAGGGCCCGGTAGTCCCGGCCGGCGGGCAGGTCCCGGACCAGGTCGAGCAGGGCGTCGTGGATATGGCCGTTGCTGGCCAGGACGGTGCCGTCGCCGGACAGCACGTCGTGGCCGGCCAGGTCCGTCACGCGGCCGCCGGCCTTCGCCACCAGGAGGGGCATCGGCGCGATGTCCTCGTAGCCCATGGGCAACCCGGCGATGATCATGGCGTCGGTCAGCCCGGCGGCCACGCCCGAGGTCCCCTTCGTGTGCGGGAAGAGCCACACCTCGCGGTGCAGCGTCACGAGCAGATCTTCGGACCAGGTGGCCGAATTGATCATTTCCACCGCCGCGCCGCGGTGCCGCCGGGTCTCGCTGACGGTGATCCGCCGCGGCGGCCCGTCGCCGGCCCGATGCCAGGCGCCCCGGCCGCGGGCCGCGTAGAACACCTCCTGGCCCATCGGATAGCTGATGACGCTGACCGCGCCGCCCTCGGCGTCCTCGACCGCCAGCAAGATGTTGAACGTCGGGATGCGCCGCGCGAATGACGAGGTGCCGTTGACCGGGTCGATGACCCAGCGCCGGCCGGTGGTCCCGGGCGTCTCCGCTAGTTCCTCCCCGAACACGCCGTCACCGGGGAACCGCGTGGCGATCAGCGACCGGACCAGCTCCTCCGCCTCGACGTCCGCCGGCGTCACCTCGGTGCCGTCCGTCTTGATCCTGACCGGCGCCCCTTCGAGGAAGCGCCGGGCGGTCAGGCGGCTGGCCGCGTCGGCGATCTCCAAGACGGCCGCCAGCAGTTCATTGTCGACGTCCATAGCCTTATCCTGCTAGTGCGCCGCGCCCCTGTCAGCCGGTCACGAGGCGGCGGCGGACTCCAGTCCGGCCAGCGCCTCGCGGGCCTGGTGCTCGATGGGCGGGGGTACGTCGTCCAGGGCCAGCACGTGCCGGAGCGCCTTGCCGTAGGCGACATCGAAGGCCTCGGCTTCCGGCACGGCGACGTCCGGGATCACTCCGGTGCCTTGCCAGTTCGTCCCGGTAATCGGGTTGATGGAGCGCGCGAACGGGATGCCGATATGCACGGCGCCGCTGATCGGGAACGGCCGGGTCGGGTGGGCACCGCCGCCTGTGGTCTCGCCGATCAGCTCGGCCCGCCCCAGGGCCTGCAGGTTGTAGCAGAACTCCTCGCCGCCGGAGAACGTGTGGCCGCTGATCAGCACGTAGACCGGGCGGTCGACGTAGCGGGTGCCCGGGAGGTATGGCAGGGTCCAGAACTGCCTGGTCTCACCGGTATCGGCGTGGTAGATGTCGTTGAGGTGGATCGGCTTCTCATCCAGCAGGTAGCTGCACCAGTAGAGCACTCCCTCCGGTGCGCCGCCCCCGTTGTGCCTCAGGTCGAGGATGAGCGCGTACGTCCCGGCGACGAGCTCCATCGCCGCGGTGATGGCCGGGCCGGCGTTGGCCGGGATCGGGACGCGGCGCACGTCGAGGTAGCCGACGTTGCCGTCCAGCCGCTCCACCCGGCGGATGCCGAAGTTGTCCAGCCGCCCCATCTGCCGCATCTTCAGCCGCCTGGCGTCGCGATCCTGGGGCTCCGGGCCGCGTTCAGGGCCAGGCACCCCGGCCAGGCCCCCAGGCCCAGGGCCACCGCTACCACGCCCGGGCCCAGGTCCTCCGCCCAGCCGCAGTCGCAGGTGCTTGTCCCCGGTGATGTCCTGCAGGTGGCGAGTGACCAGCTCGGTGAGCGTGATCTCGTCCAGGTTGTCGTATTCGCCGGCCGCCAGCCTGGCCTCGACCGCGGTGGCGGCCTGCTCGGCGACCTCGGGGAAGACGTAGTTGGTGCGCAGCAGCGACAGGGCAGTGGTCACGATCTCGCGGCCGGACATCTGCTCGTCGGTCACCGAGCCGTCGTCCGCCATCGTGATTCGCGGAGCGTCGGATCCGGCGCCGGCGAAGGTGAACTCGAGCAGCCGAGCCGACGGCAGCCGCAGCGAGAGCTCACGCCGCATCGTGTCCATCCCCGCCCGGTGAGCCTCCTGCCAGGTGGCCAGTGCCTGTTCGTAGTCCGCCGGCTCGTCCGGCGCCGGGACGAACACCCGGACCATCAGCTGTCCCGCCTCGATGGCCGGGTCGTCGCCGTGCTCCAGCAGCACGGCCCGCTCCGCGGTCTCCAGGCCGAACCGCTCCTTCATGGTGTGGTTGATGACTCGTTCGATCTGATCCTTCTCCGCCCGTTCCACGGTGCCTCCCATCCGTGTCACTGTCTCAACGCCCCCCGCCGGACGCCGGTTCCGAGGCAACCTTTCCGCCCGCTGCGCCGTACTTAGTAGGCAGCAGGAGGGAGCCGACCCGATGGAGGCCGAGCGAGCGGTCGCGGAGCTGGAGCGTTTCCTGGCCGATCGCGGTGATCAGCTGCTGCGCACCGCTGTCCTGCTGGCCGGCAGCCGGGAGGCGGGCGAGGACCTGCTGCAGACGGGCCTGGAACGGCTGCTCCGGCACTGGGCGGCGATCGACGGCAACCCCGAGGGCTACCTGCGCCGGACTCTGTACCACCTGGCCGCCGACCGCTGGCGCCAGCAACGCGCCTGGCGCACGCGCCTCCACCTGCTCCGGCCCGGCCTGGAGGCCGCGGTCGCCGATCCGTACACCCAGCTGGACCTGCGTGATTCCCTGGTCCGGCTGCTCATGAAGCTGCCGCCCCGCCAGCGCGCCGTGATCGTCGCCAGGTACTGGGAGCAGCTCAGCGAGGCCGAGTCGGCGCAGGTCCTGGGCATCTCGGTCGGCACGGTCAAGTCGTCGGCCGCGCGCGGGCTGCGCACGCTGCGCGAACTCAGCGAAGCCAGCCGCGACCCGCGGGGCGCCACCGACACCGAACGAGCATGGGGACACGCGACATGAATACCGATCTGGAAACCCAGCTGAGCGCGGACATGGCCCGGTTCACGCTGGGCATCCGGGTTCCTCCGGACCTAGCCCGCCAGGCCTGCCGACGCAACCGCCGGCGCCGGGCCACGCTCCGTGCCGCGATAGCGTCCGGCACCACGGCCGCGCTGATCGTCGCCGTCGCGGTCGCCGGGGTGGCCGGCGTCTTCACCTCGACCGCCAGGCTGCCGATCCTGACCACCGCGTACGTGGTCAAGCAGATCGACAAGGCCCTGGCGCCCGCCAATGTGGCCACCTTGATCGGGGTCACCCGGGCTGGCCCGGTACCGGGTCACAAGCCGGGCGAGCTCATCAGCCCGTCGGCCCTGCTGGGCCCGGCCTGCACCGGTTCGACGATGCTGAGCTGGACATACGGCGAGACCTGGAAACTCTCCGCATACGATGCCGACGGCCGGCACCTGTACGACTTGAGGACCTCGGCGACCAGAAGCTCGGTGCAAGAGACAAGAGGTGATCTACTGCAACCGCACGTGGTGGGCCGGCACCAAGCCGAGGGTCGAACAGCGGGGGCGGTTCCGGCATCGACTGGCCCGCCCAGATTCGTTCCGCGCTGTCCGCGGGCATCTACCGCGTAGCGGGCTCCCAGCTGGTTGACGGAGTCAAGACGATCAAACTGAACGAAGGCCCGACGCTGCCCAGCCTGACGTTGTGGGTGAGCCCGGTGACCTACCTGCCGGTCCGGATCATCTCGGGGCCGTTGCAGCTCGACTACCAGTGGCTGCCGCCGACCCCGGCCAACCTGGCCCTGCTGGGCCTGCCGGTCCCGGCCGGCTTCAAGCAGGTGCCACCGCCCAACATGTAACCCCGACCGGCCGCGGAATGTCAGTGGTCTCTGCTGGAATGCTCTAGTGAGCACGGTCAGCTACAGCCCGGTCCAGCTGGCCCGGCTGCTGCGGGTGCCCGAGCCCACCCCGGAGCAGGCCGCGGTGATCGCGGCGCCGCTCGGGCCGCTCGCGGTGGTGGCCGGCGCGGGGTCGGGCAAGAGCGAGACGATGGCGGCCCGGCTGGTCTGGCTGGTGGCCAACGGGATGGTGCGCCCGGACCGGGTACTCGGGCTCACCTTCACCAGGAAGGCCGCCGCCGAGTTCGCCGACCGGGTGCGCTCCCGGCTGGAACGGCTGCGCCGGGCAGGCCTGGCCGAAACCGGGCCGGCCAGCGCCGACGACCCGCAGGACCCGTTCGCCGGCGATCCGGTGATCGGCACCTATCACGCCTACGCCGGGCGCCTGGTCGGTGACAACGCCCTGCGCGAGGGGCTCGAGCCGTCCATGCGGCTGATCACGCCCGCCCTGTCCTGGCAGCTGGCGGCGTCGATCGTGGCCGCCTACAACGGGCCCATGGACGAGATCATCTGGACCCCGCAGACGGTGACCGCGGCCGTGCTCGAGCTGGCCGGCGACCTGTCCGAGCACCTGCGCGAGACCGGCGACGTCACCGCGGTGGGCCGCTGGCTCACCGCCGAGCTCGGGGCGTTGCCGGGGCGGGTACCCGGGTCCGTTCGGAAAATTATCGAAACCCAGCGGGCGCGTGAGCAGCTGCTCCCGCTGGTCGAGCGGTACGTCAGCGCCAAGGCGGCCCGCGAGGTCCTCGACCACGGCGATCAGGTCGCGCTGGCGGCGCGGATCGCCAGCCGGCACCCGGAGGTGGCCGCGGCCGAGCGGGCCCGTTACCACGTGGTGCTGCTTGATGAGTACCAGGACACCAGCCACGCCCAGCTGGTCCTGCTGCGGTCGCTGTTCGGCGGCGGGCACCCGGTCACCGCGGTCGGCGACCCGTGCCAGTCCATCTACGGCTGGCGCGGCGCCAGCGCGGGCAACCTGAGCCGGTTCAAAGCGGAGTTCCCGGTGGTCGCGCGGATGCGGCCGTTCGGGGCCTCGGCGCCCAGCGGTCCCGCCCCCGTGCTCACCCTGTCCACCAGCTTCCGGAACGCCGCCCGGGTCCTCGACGCCGCGGCGGTGGTCCAGGAGGAGCTCCGCTACGAGGCGCCCGACGTGCCCCGGCTGGTGTCCGGGCCGGACCGCGGTGAGCGCGGCGCGGTCGCCTGCGCGCTGCTGGACACGGTGACCGCCGAGGCCGGCTGGGTCGCCGGGCAGATCGCCAGCCTGCTTTCCCGGGAGCCCGGCCAGGCCCCCGACGGCCTGCCCTGGCCCGACAACAGGACGGCCGGGGTGCGCCCGTCCGACGTCGCGGTGCTGTGCCGCAAACGGTCCCAGTTCGTCGCGCTGCGGCAGGCCATCGAGGCCCGCGGCATCCCGGTCGAGGTGGTCGGCCTGGGCGGGCTGCTGGTGGTGCCCGAGGTCCAGGACGTGGTCGCCACCCTGCGGGTGCTGCACGACGCGGGCGCGTCGGACGCGCTGGCCCGCCTGCTCACCGGGCCGCGCTGGCGGATCGGCCCGCGCGACCTGGTCGCCCTCGGCCGCCGCGCCCGGGCCCTGGTCCGCGGCGAGGGCGACGGCCGCCCGGCCGCTGCCAAGGATCAGGCCGCAAAAGACGCAAAAGCCGCAAACGAAGAGCCGGACCCCGAGGACGCGCTGGCCGAGGCCGTCACCGACCTGACCGCGGAGACCGGCAGCCTGGTCGAGGCGCTCGACGACCTCGGCGACCCGCAGGCCTACTCACCGGTCGGCTACGCCCGCATGCACGCCCTGGCCACCGAGCTGCGCCGGCTCCGCGCGCACGTCGGGCGGCCGCTGGCCGACCTGACCGCCGAGGCCGAGCGGGTGCTCGGCCTGGACATCGAGGTGGCCGCGCGGCCCGGCGCCGATCCGGTCGCGGCCCGCGCCGACCTGGACGCCTTCACCGACGTGGCCGACGCGTTCACCGGCGAGGGCGCCGAGCCGACCCTGGGCGCGTTCCTGGCCTACCTGACCGCGGCGCAGCAGGAGGAGTTCGGCCTGGAGACCGGCCGGGTCGGCGAGTCGGACTCGGTCAAGCTGCTCACCGTGCACGCGGCCAAGGGCCTGCAGTGGCCGGCCGTCTTCGTGCCCGGCCTGGCCCTGGGGGAGCGGTCCCAGGTCTTCCCGGCCCGGCCCCGGGTCTCCACCCGGTGGACCGACAACCCGCGGCTGATCCCGTTCAGCCTGCGCGGCGACGCGGGCGACCTGCCCGTGCTGCGCGGGCTCGACGCGGCCGCGCTTGAGGACTTCACCGGCGCCTGCGCGGCCCGGGACCTGGCCGAGGAGCGCCGCCTGATGTACGTGGCCGCCACCCGGGCCGCGTTCTGGCTGGGGTGTTCTGGTTACTGGTGGGGCGAGGGCGGCACCTGCCGCCTGGGCCCCTCCCCGTTCCTGGAAGAGGTCCGCTCGTCCGGGGTCGCGACCACAAGCGAGTGGGCAAATGAGCCCGAGCCGGACGCGGAGAACCCGCTGCTGGCCACCGTGGACGAGGCCGACTGGCCGGCCACCCCGGCCGGACGGCACTACGAGGCGGTCCGCGAGGCCGCGGCCCTGGTGGAAGCGGGGACGACGCCGGAAACAGGCGCGCTCGGCCCCGAGGACCTGGCCCTGGTCCAGGCGTGGCAGCGCGACGCCGGGCTGCTGCTGGCCGAGCGCGCGCAGCGTCGCGGCGACGGCGCGATCCCGGTCCAGCTGCCCGCCCGGCTGTCGGTCTCGGCGCTGGTCTCGCTGGCCCGCGACCCGGCCGAGCTGGCCCGCCAGGTGCGCCGGCCGATGCCCAGGCCGCCCGCCCGGCAGGCCCGCCGGGGCACGGCCTTCCACGAGTGGCTGGAGCAGCGCTACGGCCAGCAGCGCCTCATCGACGACCTCGACCTGTTCGGCGCGGCCGACGCCAGCGACAGCGACGACCCAGGCGCAGGCCACGGCCCAGGCGCTGGCGCAGGCACAGGCACAGGCCAGGCGCAGGCAGCGCCGACCTGAGCCAGCTCCGCGCCAGGTTCGAGCGCAGCGAGTGGGCCGAACGGTGGCCCCGCGCGGTCGAGGTCCCGTTCGAGACGCTGATCGGCGACCGGCTGGTCCGCGGCCGGATCGACGCGGTGTTCGCCGACGCCCCCGAGGGCGGCTACGACGTGGTCGACTGGAAGACCGGCCGCCCGCCCTCCTCCGACGCCGAACGCCACGCCGTTTCCGTCCAGCTCGCCGCCTACCGCCTGGCCTGGGCGACGCTCGCCGGGGTGCCCGTGGCCCAGGTCCGGGCCGCCTTCCACTACGTGGCCGACGACGTGACCGTCCGCCCCGCCGACCTGCTCGACGAGACCGGCCTGACCGCTCTCATCAGCCACATCCCCGCCGAGGTCCCGTAAAAGTGGAGATCAGGCGGATATGCGCATGCGTAGCCATCCTGCTCATCGGCGCGGCTACCGGGTGCACCGGCTCGCCGGCACCACCCGGGCCAGCAGCCAGCAGCCAGCCAGCAGCCAGCAGCCAGCCAGCAGCCAGCAGCCAGCCAGCCACCACGACGGCCGGCGCCGCGCCGGGCTGGAGCGCGGCGACGCACCTCGACCACAGCCAGGCCAGCGAAGACCCGACCGCGGTGTCGTGTCCGTCCGCGAGCTTCTGCATGGCCGTGCTCCAGTCGGGCTACGCGGCCAGCTACGACGGAACCACCTGGAGCCGGCCCGCCGAGCTACCGTCCGCCGACGGCGGCGAGCCCGATTCCGTGTCCTGCCCGACCGCCAGCTTCTGCCTGGCGGTCGATGCCCGAGACGAGGCCACGTTCGTGTTCAACGGCAGCAGGTGGAGTTCCGGCGGTACCATCCCGGACATCCAGACGGGCATGGCCTCGGTGTCGTGCCCGGCCAGCAACTTCTGTGCCGCCGTCGACAACGGCTCCGACGCGTTCACGTTCAACGGGACCTCCTGGAGCCCCGCCACGGCCATCGATCCGGCCGGCCAGCTGAGCACGGTGTCGTGTCCGAGCGCCACCTTCTGCGCCGCCGTCGACTACGGCCCGAACGTCCTCACCTTCAACGGCACCTCCTGGAGCAAGCCAGCCGCCATCGACGCAGGCACCTACCTGCAGGCCGTGTCGTGCGCGAGTGCCAGCTTCTGCGTGGCCATGGACCGCAAAGGGAACGCGCTCACGTTCAACGGCCGCACCTGGAGCGCGCCCGTCAGCGCCAATCCGGACGGTCTCACCATGGGGGAGGGCGGCATCTCCTGGCCGGTGGTGTCGTGCCCGGCCAGCGACTTCTGCGCCGCCGTCGACGGGCAAGGAGGAAACGTGGTCACCTTCGACGGCACCACCTGGACCGCGCCCGTCACCATCGACACCAAGGCCGCTCACTCGCTCAGCGGACCGGTCCTGATCTTCCTCATGTCGGTGTCCTGCCCGTCCGCCACCTTCTGCGTGGCCGGCGACACCACCGGGGACGCGTTCATCCGACGAGAAACTTAGGTGTGCTCCGACACCAGCACCGCGAACGTCCCCGGTGACCGCGCCTCGAACACGTGCGGCACGTCGGCCGGGTAGCAGATGTAGTCGCCCGGGCCGAGCTCGACCGGCTCGCCGGCCACGCCGACCAGCGCCCGGCCCGAGCCGAGCACCACGTGCTCGACCACCCCCGGCATGTGCGGGTCCGACGAACGCGGGTGGCCCGGGCTCGGCCGCGATCCGGTACACGTCCCGGCGCGCGCCCGGCGGGCACGCGGCCAGCAGCGTGGCCTGGTAGCTGGCGTGCGCCGCGGACACCGTGGGCCCCTCGTCGGCCCGGATCACCAGGATCTGCGGCCGCGGCGGGTCCAGCAGCCGGGAGAACGGCGCGTCCAGCGCCACGCAGATGGCCCAGAGCGTCTCCAGGCTCGGGTTGCCCGTGCCCGACTCCAGCTGGGACAGCGTGGACTTGGCGATCCCCGCGCGGCGGGCCACCTCGGTCAGCGACAGCCCGGTCCGCCGCCGTTCCCGCCGCAGCGACGCGGCGATCAGCTCCAGCGGCGCGCCCTTGGCATCGCCAGCGGCGTAGTTCGGCATATCGTCCATGCGTTCGCTTTGACGAACGCCGGGGTCGGTGTTCATAATAAACTCCGTGAGTTCGATATATAGAACTCTATCGGGCCGAACCCTGCGGGACATCGCCCTGGCCTGCCTCGCCGTCTGGTTCATCGGCCTGTCCTACGGAGCCATCGCGGTCGCGTCCGGGTTTCCGCTGTGGGTGCCCGCCGCGCAGAGCGTGCTGGTGCTGGCCGGCGCGTCGGAGTTCCTGTTCATCGGGATCGTCGCCGCCGGGGGCAACCCGCTGGCCGCGGCCGCGGCCGGCCTGCTGGTCAACGCCCGCCACCTGCCCTACGGCCTGGCCCTGCCCGACGGCGTCACCGGGCCCGGCCTCGCCCGTCGCCTGCTCGGCAGCCACCTGATGAACGACGAGAGCGTGGTCTTCGCCCTGGCCCAGGAGGACCTGCCCCGCAAGCGCGCCGCCTACTGGGCCTGCGGCCTGGGCGTGCTGCTGTGCTGGCCGGCCGGCGCCGTCCTCGGGGCGCTGATCGGCAGCGTGATCACGGACACCGGCGCGTTCGGGCTGGACGCCATGTTCCCGGCCGTGATCCTGGCCCTGATCGTGCCCGCGCTGCGGGATCGCCGGCTCCGGCGGACCGCCGTCACCGGTGCCGTCATCGCGCTGGCCGCCACCCCGTTCCTGCCCCCCGGCCTGCCCGAACTGCTCGCGCTTCTCGCCCTCCTCACCACCAGGAAAACACCGTGAAGGACCCCACGCTGTTCGCGGCCGGCCTGATCACCCTGTCGGCCGGCACGTTCGCGTTCCGGCTCGCCGGCCCGGTGCTGCGCCGGCGGATCTCCTTCCCGCCCTGGGCCGAACGCCTGCTAGAGACCGCGGCGGTCATCCTGCTCGCCGCGCTGGTCGTCACCACCGGGCTGACCGAGGGACATCACCTGGCCGGCCTGGCCCGCCCGGCCGGGGTGTGCGTCGGCGGGGTCCTGGCCTGGCGCAAGGCGCCGTTCCTGGTCGTGGTGCTGGCCGCCGCGGCCACCACCGCCGTCTTGCGCCTGCTCAGGATCCCGTAGGGTGCCCCCCTGACCGCCGTAACCTTTATATTTTCGGCGGAACGGGCCGTGGTGCGTGCCCCCGGCACCCGTTCAAAGTTGAATAACGCCACATCGATCTGCCGGGTCCGATTGCTGCCAGAATGGGGTTCGTGATAGTAGCTGGCCGGGCTGACGCACCCCCGCGCGTCGAGCCGGGACTACGCGCCGAGGCGGGATCGCGCGCCGGCGCCGCCCGGGCCGACGCCGGGCCGCTGCTGACCGTCTCGGGGCTGAGCGTCAGCTTCGGCCAGCTCCGCGCGCTGGACAACGTCAACCTGAGCGTGCGGACCGGTGAGCTCGTCGCGCTGGCCGGCGAGAACGGGGCGGGCAAGACCACCCTGGTCCGCTGCATCGCCGGGGACGTGGTCCCGGCCAGTGGCGAGGTCTTCTTCGCGGGCCGGCGGGTGCCGGCCGACCAGGCCGCGGCGGTCAAGCAGGGGATCGCGGTGGTCTGGCAGGACCTGGCCTTGTGCGACAACCTGGACATCGCGGCCAACATCATGCTCGGCCGGGAGCGGCCCCGGCTGCTGATGTCGGAGACCCGCTTCCACACCGAGGTCGTGTCGCTGCTGGCCTCGCTGCGCATCCCGATCAGCGACACCAGGCGCAGCGTCCGCTCCCTGTCCGGCGGGCAGCGCCAGCTGGTGGCGATGGCGCAGGCCATGGGGCGCAAACCGCGGCTGCTGGCCCTGGACGAGCCCACGGCCGCGCTCGGCGTGAAGGAAGAAGCCCAGGTCGAAGAGCTGATCGCGGGCCTGCGCGCGCAGGGCACCACGATCTTGCTGGCCTGCCACGATATCGACCAGATGTTCCGGCTGGCCGACCGGATCGTGGTGCTGCGGCAGGGCCGGATCGCGGGTGACCTGCGGACGGCCGACGCCCATCCCGATGACGTGGTGGCGCTGATCTCCGGCCAGCAGAGCGGTTCCTCCGCCCGCGAGCAGCTGACCCGGCTGCACGGGCTCACCGACCGGCTGGTCTCGGCCGACCCGGCGTCCAGCCTGCCGCTGATCTTGTCCGCGCTGGGCGCGGCGCTCGGCAGCGAGCGGCTGTGCATCCACCTGGTCAGCGACAAGATCCTGCACTGCACCGCGTCGCTGGGCTTCCAGACCGGGCAGCTCGACCCGTGGCACCGGCTGCCGTTCGGGCCCGCGGGCGGCCCGGTGGGCATGGCCGCGGCGGACGAACGGCCCATCATCGCCGACAGCGTCCGGCCGGGTGCGGCCTGGAGCAGCTTCCGCGACCTGGCCCGGACGGCCAAGGTGGCCGGCTCGTGGTCGGTTCCGGTGCTCGGGCCCGGCGGCTTGTCCGGCGTGATCACCGTGTTCCGGGCCGAGCACGGCGCGCCGGAGCGCGACGAGCTGGCCCTGGTCACCGTCTACGCGGGATATGCCGCCAGCGCCATCGAGCGGGACCGGCTGCTGGACCAGGTGACCACCAGGAACCGGGTGCTGGAGACGATCCGCGAGATGCTGGAGACGCTGGCCGGACCGGTCCCGGTCGCCGAGGGGCTGTCCATCGCGGTCCAGTCGCTGCGCCGTGGCCTGCAGGCCCACGAGGTCGCGCTGATCACCCAGCCGGCCGGCCAGCCCGCGCGCTGGCGCGCGTTCACCGGCCCGGCGGGCACCGACTGGTCCTCGGCCACCCCGTCCATGCGTGATATCGCCGAGAGCGCGCTGGGCACCGCGCTCCCCGACGGGGTGGCCCGGCAGCTGGCCAGCAGCCGCCGGCATCGCGTGCGGGCGGTGACCTTCCTGGCCGCCGGCGGCCCCACCATGCTGCTGGCCAGCTGGCGGCGAGTGCCGCCGACCAAGGAGGAGACGGCGCTGCTTGAGGACGCGGCGCACTCCCTGCGGCTGGCCCTGGAACGGGAGGAGGTCGGTCACGCGCACCAGGAGGCGGCCGCGCTGCGCAGGTCACGGGAGCTGCAACGCGGGTTCCTGTCGCGGATGAGCCATGAACTGCGCACCCCGCTGACCGCCATCAGGGGCTACGCGTCCAGCCTGATGCAGCCGGACGTGACCTGGGATCGCGAGTCCCAGCAGCGGTTCCTGGACCGGATCGCGGCGGAGTCGGCCCGCCTCGGCCGCCTGGTCGATGACCTGCTCGACTTCTCCGCGATCGAGTCGGGCACCATCCGCCTGCAGTGGGACTGGTGCGACATCCGGCTGGTGATCGAGGCCGCGATCGCCTGCCTGCCGCCGGCCAGCGCCGCGTCGGTCGAGCTGGCCTGCGACCCGGGCCTGCCCGTGGTGTGGGCCGATCACGACCGGCTGGAGCAGGTCTTCGTGAACCTGCTGAACAACGCGTCGCGCCACAACCCGCCGGGCACCCCGGTGCACGTGACCGTCGACCACGGGACGTCCGAGGTGGTGATCGGCGTGCGGGACGACGGCATCGGCATGCCGCCCGAGCTGGTGGCCGCCCCGTTCGAGGTCGCCCGGCGCCCGCCGCCGGATAACGGCCAGGACCACGGCGGCAACGGCAGCGCCGGCAACGGCCAGCGCAAGAGCGCCGGCGCCGGCCTCGGCCTGTCCATCGCCAAGGGGATCGTGCAGGCCCACGGCGGGCGGATCGAGCTGACCCCGCTGCCCAAGGGCACCTGCTTCCAGGTCTACCTGCCGGTCGAGGCCGAGGTCGACGCGGGCCGGCTGGCCGCGAACCGAAGGGACCACGACGGTGACGATGACTGAGGACACGCGCAAGACCTGCGCCCTGGTGGTGGAGGACGATCCCAACATCGTCGACCTGATCCGGTCCAACCTGGCCGTGCGCGGCTTCGACACCATCGTCAGCGTGGATGGCATGCGCGCCCTGCAGCTGCTGGAGACCGAAGACCCGGACATCGTCCTGCTCGACCTGATGCTGCCCGAGGCCGACGGCTTCGACCTGTGCCGCCAGATCCGCGAGCGCTCCCCGGTCGCGATCATCGTGGTCTCGGCCCGCGGCGGCGAGCGGGACAAGGTGACCGCCCTGCACATGGGCGCGGACGACTACATGACCAAGCCGTTCAGCATCGAGGAGCTGCTGGCCCGGATCACCGCGACGCTGCGCCGGACCCGGCCCGCCGCGCCCACCGAGCAGCAGGCGCCCCCGGTCATCGTGGTCGGCGACATCGTCATCGACCTGGCCCTGCAGCAGGTCCGGCGCAACGGCCAGCCGGTGCACCTGACCCCGACCGAGTTCGCCCTGCTGCGCGAGCTGGCCGTCAACCGCGGCAAGCTGCTCACCCACGCCCACCTGCTGCGCCGGGTCTGGGGCCATGGCTACGAGACCGAGACCGAGTACCTGCGCGTCTACGTCCGGCGGCTGCGCGCCAAGCTCGAGGCGGACGACAGCGCCCCGCTCATCCTCACCCAGCCGCGGGCCGGCTATCGCCTGGCCCCCGAATGACCCGAATCGCAATTTCGGGTCACACTCGGATCACAATTCAGTTACGTCCGGGCTATCTGTTTACGGTATCTTCACGGGTGGGTGCCAATGTTAAGGCCATGTTAATTCCGGAAACTCTAAGGTGACACTTAGGACGCTGTGCTGCGTTCGTACCAGGCATGCGCTGACGCAGGCATGCCTGGATCCGATCATGTGGTCTTTCATTACTACGCGAGGTGGTACGTAATGATCCGAGTGGCCGTCCGTCAGCGGCCGTATCGGGGTAGCGGCTCGAGCAGGTGGCGGGCGTCAGCTAGCCGCAATTCGACATCATCACCGGGCGGATTGCCGGACGAGGACGGACGTTCTGCTGACGGGAGAACTTTCGGCCCTGGATTTCTAATGTCGAATGCACTAACTTCCCTCCGAAGGGACACCGCTGCTCTACCGGTGTCCCGGTCGGCTTATTCAGGTACATCCGGGCGAAAGGGTATGGGGAATGCGAGTTAGTAACAGAAGTGAGGGAGGTCGGTACTTCCGGCGCTTCCCTAGAGTGGGCTTGGTGGCTCTGGCCGCCGTGGCCCTGGCGGCCGCGGGCTGTTCGTCCTCGGCCTCCTCGTCCTCCTCGAGCTCGGCGGGCTCGTCGTCCTCGGCGACCTCGTCGTCGGGCTCGGCCACGGTTCCGTCGGTGGGCATCAGCTCCTTCACCGTTAACATCGCGTCGACGATGACCCAGTTCAAGGCGCTGGCCCAGGCCGGGACCAAGGGCGCCAGCAGCCTGCAGGTGGGCGTGGTCCTGCCCGACACCACGTCGTCGACGCGGTGGGTTGACTTCGACCAGCCGTACCTGAAGCAAGCCTTCACCGCCGCCGGATACACCTCGTCGGAGTACCGCATCGACAACGCGCAGGGCAGCGACGCGACCCAGCTGAACGACGCCACCGCCGACATCAACCTGGGTGCCAAGATCCTGATCGTCTGCCCGCTCGATGGCCCGACGGGCGTCGCGATCGCGAAGCTCGCCCAGCAAAAGGGCGTCATCCTGATCGCCTACGACCGCGCCATTTTCGAAGGCACGAAGACCTACTACGTCAGCTTCGACAACGAGCACGTCGGTGAGCTGATCGGCCAGGGCTTCAACGCCTGCGTTACGGCCTGGGGGATCAAGAGCCCGCAGGTCTTCGTCCTGAACGGCGGCGAGGACACCGACCCCAACGCCATTTCCTTCGCCTCGGGTTACAACAAGGTGGTCTGGGGCCAGGCGGCCAAGACCGTCGCCGCCGGGGCGAAAAGCAGCGCCGGCGACACGCTGGTCGGCGAGAACTTCGCCCCCGGGTGGGACAACACCAAGGGCGGCACCATCTTCCAGCAGGAGTTCACCGCTCACCCGACGATCAACGCCACCATCGAGGCCAATGACGGTCTCGCCAACTCGGTGATCACCGTCCTCAAGGCGGCCGGGGTCAAGCCCAACACGATCCCGACCACCGGGCAGGACGCCACGGCCCAGGGCATGGCCTGGATCCTCGAGGGCTACCAGTGCGGCTCCGTGTACAAGGCCGTCTACAAGGAGGCCCAGGACTCCGTGGCCCTGGCCACGATCCTGCTGGCCGGCGCCGACGCCGCCGTCGGCTCTGCTGAACGGGACGACCGTCGACCCGGCCGACTCGAGCATCACCGAGCCGGCGTCCCTGCTGACCCCGGTATGGGTGACCAAGGCCAACATGGAGTCGACCGTCGTCAAGGACGGCTTCGACACGGCCGCGCAGATCTGCACGATCGCGGGCGCGAGCACCTGCAGCGCAGCTGGCATCAAGTAGGTAGCTGACCTGGGGAACCTCGACGGGTTGCCGTTGAGGTTCCCCGGGTCATGCGATAATGGTTGTGCCTCGGGCAAGGCTACTGACGGGTATTGAACATGACTGAGGTTAACGAGGCCCCGAAAAGCGCGAGCAGCGGCGGGGACGACGCGGAACCCCTGCTGAGCCTGCGGGGCATCGACAAGCACTTCGGGCCGGTGCAGGCGCTCTACGGGGTGAACCTGGACCTGTACTCGGGTAACGTGACCGGCCTGTGCGGGGACAACGGTGCCGGGAAGTCGGTGCTCACCCGAACCATCGCCGGCGCGCACCAGCCCGACCACGGCCAGATCTTCTTCGAGGGGCGACCGGTACACATCCGGAGCACCCGCGACGCCTCCGCGCTCGGGATCGAGACCGTCTACCAGGATCTGGCGCTGGCCGACAACCTGGACATCGTGCAGAACATGTTCCTCGGCCGGGAAACCCTGCGCCGCGGCCTGCTCGACGAGGACTCGATGGAACTGAAGGCGGGCGAGACCCTGGCCACCCTGCGGGTGACCACGGTGCGCTCGATCCGGCAGCCGGTGGCCTCGCTCTCGGGAGGTCAGCGGCAGTCGGTGGCGGTGGCCAAGGCGGTGATGTGGAACTCGAAGCTGGTGCTGCTTGACGAGCCCACCGCCGCCCTCGGCGTGGTGCAGACCCGGCAGGTGCTGGACCTGATCAAACGGCTCAGGGACCGCGGGCTGGCGGTGATGGTGATCTCCCACAACCTGAACGACGTCTTCGAGGTCGCGGACCGGGTCGCGGTGCTGTACCTGGGGCGGATGGTGGTCGAGGGGCCGGCTGCGGACTTCGACCGGCAGAGCGTGGTGGAGTACATGACGACCGGTGCCGCCAACGGGCGGCCGTCCGCGCCCGCCGGATCCGCCAGTGGCGAGGCCTGAGCCCATGAGCTCGGATCGGGAAGTCCCCGTGGCCGCGGACTCCGAGGAGACCCCGGAGCCCGGCGAGACCCCGGACCCCGGCCAGACCTCGGCCGAGACGACGGTGACCGGGACGACGGCGCCCGACCTCACCGCCGCCCCCGAGGCCGCGGCCGAGGTCCGCGAACTCGTCGCCCAGTCGCTGGGCCAGTACCTCCGGGCCTGGTGGCTCAAGGTTCGCAGTGGCGACAGCGGTGTCCTGCCCGTGCTCCTGGCCATGGTCGTGGTCGCCGTCGTCTTCCAGATCATCACCCCCCAGCACGCCTTCCTGCGGCCGAGCAACCTGGTGTATATCTTCGGGCTGAGCACCGTGTACATGGTGCTGGCGATCGCCGAGACACTGGTCCTGCTCATCGCCGAGATCGACCTCTCGGTCGGCGCGGTCGCGCTCATCGGCGGAGTGATCGCCTTCAAACTGGTGCAGCAACCGGGGGCAGGCTGGCCGTGGTGGGCCGCCATCCTCGCCGCGCTCGTCTCCTGCGGCGTGTTCGGCGCCCTCCAGGGGACGCTGACGGCCCGGCTCAAGATCCCGTCCTTCGTCGTGACCCTGGCCGGGTTCCTGCTTTTCTCGGGCATCCTCATCGTCGTCCTCGGCGGCGCCGACGGCTCCGTGAACCTCAACACCTCGGAGTTCAACCAGCGCGTCATCTACGACCTGGTCCAGGGGGTGATCCCCCCGGCGGCCAGCTGGGTCATTCTGGCGGTGGTGGTCGGGGCCTCCGGCGCCTCCCTGTGGCTGCGCACGGGCAGGAGGCGACGCCAGGGCCTGGTGGCTCCCCCGAGGAGCGTGACCGCCATCAGGATCGCCCTGGTAGCGATCGTCGGGGTGGCTGTGGTGGCGGTCTGCAATATCAACCGCGGCACCTCCCTCAAGTCGGTGCAGGGCGTTCCGTGGGTGATCCCGATCGTCCTCGTCGTGCTCGGCATCTGGACGCTCGTGCTCGGGCGGATCCGCTTCGGCCGCTACCTGTACGCCATCGGCGGCAACCCCGAGGCGGCCCGCCGGGCCGGCGTCAGCCTGGCCGGCATCCGCACCTGGGCCTTCGCGTTGTGCTCGGCGACGGCCGGATTCGGCGGCATCCTGCTCGGTTCCTTCTTCTACGGTGAGTACAGCACCAATACGGCCGACCCCGGTCAGCTTGTCCTGTACACCGTCGCCGCCGCCGTCATCGGCGGGGTCAGCCTGTTCGGCGGCCGGGGTAAGGCCCTCCACGGTGTGCTCGGCGGCCTCCTCATCGGCGGCATCGCCTACGGCGTATCCCTGCTCAACCTGGGTAGCCTGTCTACGCCGCTGCAATACATCCTGCCCGGCGGCGTGCTCCTGGCCGCAGTGCTCATCGACGTACTGTCACGGCGAGGTAGTGGGAGCGTGACCCGTGTCTGAAGTGACCGAGGACTCCAGCGAGACCCCGGCCGGGGCGACGGACACCACGACGGTGGCCGACCTCACCGCTGCCCACGAGGCCGCGGCCGACGTCCCGCCCGAGCTCGTCGCCCAGTCGCTGGGCGACTACCTCCGGGTCTCGTGGGCCCGGGTCCGCGGCGGCAACAGCGGTGTCCTGCCCGTGGTCCTGGCCATCGTGGTGGTCGCCATCAGCTTCCAGATCGCGAGCTCGAAGTTCCTGTCGGCGCAGAACCTGGTCAACCTCTTCGAGCAGAGCACCATCTACATGCTGCTGGCGATCGCCGAGATCTTCGCCCTGCTGCTCGGGGAGATCGACCTCTCCGTCGGCCTGATCATGGGGCTTGGCAGTGTCGTGGTCGCCGAACTTGTGCAGCCGACCGGCGCGAACTGGCCGTGGTGGGCGGCGATCATCGTGACGCTGGTTCTTTGCTGCGCGGTCGGCGCCATCCAGGGAACGCTCGTGGCCCGGCTGAAGATGCCGTCGTTCATCGTCACCCTGGGCGGGCTGCTGATCCTGGAGGGCGTGGCGATCATCGTCCTCGGCGGGGGCCTGGTCGGTATCGGCAACGCCCAGTACAAGAACGAGCTCGTCCTCTACAACATCTTCAACGGGGCGTTCAACACGACGGTCAGCTGGATCCTGCTGGCCGTGGTGCTCGGAGCCACCGGCACCGGGCTCTGGCTGCGGGACGCCCGCAAGCGCCGCCACGGCCTGGAGGCTCCGCCGCCCAGCCTCACCGCGGTGAAGATCGTCCTCATGGCGGTGGCGGGAATCGGGCTCGTCGTCATCTGCAACGTCAACCGGGCCCACGTCGGGACGATCGAGGGCGTTCCCTACATCATTCCTATCGTCCTGGTCGTGCTCGGCGCCTCGACGGTCCTGCTGCAGCGAGCCCGCTTCGGCCGCTACGTATACGCCATCGGCGGCAACGCCGAGGCGGCCCGGCGAGCCGGGGTCAGCCTGACCGCGATCCGGACCTGGTGTTTCGTCCTGTCCGCCCTGATCTCCGGGATCGCCGGCGTGCTGTTCGCCTCGTGGCAGGTCTCGCTGACCACCAACATCATCAAGGCCGCGAACAGCTACGTGCTGCTGGCGGTGGCCGCGGCGGTCATCGGCGGCACCAGCCTGTTCGGCGGCCGGGGCAAGACCATCCACGGCGTGCTGGGCGGCCTGGTCATCGGCGGCATCTACAACGGCCTCTACCTGCTCGGCGTGTCGAGCCAGTGGATTGACGTGGTGGTCGCCGCGGTGCTGATCGCGGCGGCGGTCATCGATGTCCTCTCCCGCCGGGGCGCGCCGCGCCAGGCATGACCTCAACCGGGCCGTGCGCGCATTCCGGGCGGTCCGTGGTGCATGATCAGGTTCTGTGGGCAGTTACCCGTGGATGAGCACGTTCCTGGCTGACGCCAGGCAGACGGTCGCGCCGTCCCGGGACACAAGCGACGGCCTGCTGCCGCCGTTGCTGGTCGCGCTGACCGCGGTCACCGGGCTGGTCGACTCGTTCAGCTATCTGGTCCTCGGGCACGTGTTCGTGGCCAACATGACCGGCAACGTGGTGTTCTTCGCGTTCGCGCTGGCCGGCGTGGGCGGGTTCTCCGCGCCCGCGTCGATCGCCGCGATCGGCTGCTTCGCCGCGGGCGCACTGGTCACCGGGCGCCTGGGCCGGTCCCTGGCGGGCCGCCGCGAACTGCTGCTCGGCGTCACCGCCGGGATCGAGGCCGTCATCGTGGCCGAGACGGTGACCATGGCCGCGCTGACGTCGCGGCCGATCCCGGCCGGCCTGCGCTACGCCCTGATCGTCTCGCTCTCGCTGGCCATGGGCGCGCAGAACGCCACCGCCCGCAAGCTCGCCGTCCCCGACCTGACCACCACCGTGCTGACGCTGACCATCACCGGCATCGCCGCGGACAGCCCGCTGGCCGGCGCGACCGGCGCGCACGCCGCGCGCCGCCTGATCTCGGTGGCCGCGATGTTCGCCGGCGCGCTGGCCGGCGCCCTGCTCGTGCTCCGCGTGCACATCGTCTACCCGCTGGTGATCGCGCTGATCATCCTGGCCGTGGTCGCCGTCTTCGCCACCGTGCGAACCAGGCGACCTTCCCCCGCGCTGTAGGAGGCCCCATGCGTCTTGCTGCCCTGTCGTCCGACACGATGACACCGGAACAGGTCGGCCTGTACCGAGAGATCCTCAGCGGCCCGCGTGGCCAGGGCCCGCGTGCCGTGCTGCTCGACACCGGCGCCGGCGGCCTGGGGGGCCCGTTCAACGCCATGCTCTACGCGCCCGACGTCGGCCACGCCCTGCAGGAACTAGGCGCCGCGATCCGGTTCCGGACCCAGCTCACCTCCCGGGTCCGGGAGATGGCCATCCTGGTCGTCGCCCAGGCCTGGAACAGCGACTACGAGCGCTCCTCGCACGAGCCGATCGGCCGTGACGCCGGCCTCACCGACCCGGAGATCGAGGCGCTGCGGGCCGGCGCCGACCCCGGCTTCACCGACCACCAGGAGCAGGTCGCCTACCAGGTCGTCCGCGCCCTGACCGGCCCCGCCGACCTGGACGACCAGCAATACGATCAGGCCGTCGCCACCCTGGGCGAACGGTCCCTGGTCGAGCTGTCCACCCTGGTCGGCTACTACGCCACCCTGGCCCTCCAGCTCCGCATCTTCCGCGTCGACCCCCAGTAACCCACCCAGCAACCCACCCAGTAACCCACCCAGCAACCCACCAACCCCAGCCGCCCCGCCAGCAGCACCCGCCCCTGCCGCGCGTCCCCGGTTCCGTGCCGGTGACGCATTGTGCCTGAAAGGACGTGCAGGTTGTTAACCCGCCAGGTGGGGCTGCTGGCGGCGCCTCAGGTCCCGAGATCGCGTGAATCGCGGCAGCCCGCGTGGGGACCTGTGATTCGCGATCGCGGCCGGTGGCGGCAGCGAGCCGTGGTGCAGCTGTTGCGGTGGGTACCTGCGGCGGCAGGAGCGTGAGGTGACGGTAACGACGTGATTGCGGCAACCATGCCGGCGGGTGCGCGTGATTGCGGCAATCATGTCGTTGCGCGGGTCACCACAGACGGGCCAGGTGGTAACGGCGAGGAGGGCGGGGCAGGAGTGCCCCAACCGGTAATCCGGTAACCCTAGCCACCCCACCAGCAGCACACGCCCGGCCGTACGTCTCCGGTTCCGTGTCGATGCCGCAGTATGCCTGCTCTTGCTGGTACGGCGTGACAGCGACCAGCATCGAGAGCCGGGTACTGGACAGCCCCGGTACCTGGGAGTGGGAGCTGGTACCGGGGCTGTCATCCCCCCTCTGGGATTCAAGATCACCTTAACAGACCAGATCAGACCAGTCCAGATATATGCCCTGGTCGATTTAGGTCTGCTAAGTTTGCCTCGTGACCGCACTTGAGGTGGTTCGACACGATTTGCCCGAGCCGGCATACCAGCAGCTCGCGGGCATCTTGACCCGCCTGATCGAGGCCGGGCAGTGGCGCACGGGCCCGCTGCCGTCGGTCAAGGCCCTCCAGCAGGAGTACGGCGTGGGCCGGGATACGGTGCTGCACGCCCTGCAGCTGCTCCGCGACGCGGGCCTGATCTTCACCGTGGCCAAGCGCGGCAGCTACGTCGGCCACCGGACCTGAACCGCCCCGCACCGCATTCTTCCGGAAATAAGGCTAGGATGCCGCGGTGGTCTCGGTTTTGTTCGCGCTGCTCACGGCGTTGTTCAACGGCCTGGCGTCGGTCCTGCAGCGGATAGCCGCCGCGGCCGCCCCCCAGTCGCGCGCGCTGCACCTGTCCTTGTTCAGCTACCTGATCAGGCGCAAGGTCTGGCTGGCCGGGATCGGGATGGTCATCCTGGCCGCGCTCTGCCAGGCCACCGCGCTGGACACCGGCCCGGTGGCGCTGGTGCAGCCCATCTTCATCATCGAGCTGCCGTTCACCCTGCTGGTGGCCAGCCGCGTGTACAAGCGCAGGCTGCCCCGGACGACCTGGTGGGCGGTCGGCCTGGTCACGGTCAGCCTCGGGGCGGGGCTGGCCGCCGCCAATCCGTCCGGCGGGTCGGACCAGGCCAGCCTGAAGGTGTGGGTCACCGCGCTGATCGTCACCGGCGTGTTCGAGGCGGTGGTGATCACCGTGGGCGTCCGGGCCCAGGGCAACGCGCGGGCCGCGGCGCTCGGGCTCGCGGCCGCCTGCGGCTACGCGCTCACCGCCACGCTGCTGAAGAGCGCGGTGTCGGTCCTGCCGCGCGGCGCCGGGGCGTTCTTCGGCTCGTGGCAGCTGTACGCGACCGCCGCGGCCGGGGTCGGCGCGCTGTTCCTGCTGCAGAACGGCCTGCAGGCCGGGTCGCTGGTCGCCGTCCAGCCGCCGCTCACCCTGGGCGACGCGCTGATCAGCTCCGCGTACGGCGTGACCGTCTACAACGAGAGCGTGCAGACCGGCGGCTGGCTGCTGGTCATCGAGATCGCCGCCGTGCTCGCGGTCGCCGTCGGCTGCATCCAGCTGTCCCGGTCGCTGTCCGCGGTCCACGGGCCCGAGTCGGCCACACCGCCCGCGCCCGAACCGGCCAGCGAACCCGGCTAGCGAACCCGGCTAGCCGGTTACCGGCGGATGATCACCGGCTCGCCCGGGACCTTCACCAGCGTGTGGAAGAAGTTCGCGATGTCCATCGGGATCCGGACGCAGCCGTGCGAGACGGGCGCCAGCGGCACGTCGGTGTCGCCGTGGATGGCGAACGCGGTACCGATGAAGAACACCGGGTTGAACATCTCGCCCAGCGGCACCACCACCCAGCCGGGCAGGAACACGCGGGTCGAGTAGTTGCCGGTCGGCGTGATGGCCACGCCGCACCCGCCGCCGGGCGAGCAGTAGTAGTACCCGCCGCCCGAGGAGACGTGGCTGATCAGCTGGATCTGGTTGTGCTTGTACAGGACGAGGACCTCGATACCGATGTTGACCTCGATCCGGTTGGGCCCGGCGGCCCGGTCGAGCACGCGCGGCGCCCGCGGGTGGTTCAGCGCCCGCTGCATCCGCGCGTTCACGAAGTCCTCACCGGGCAGCCCCTGGACCTCCTGGAACGCCCAGACGGCCTCCAGCGTGCTGGTGCTGAACTTGCCGTCGATGGCGCCCGGGTAGTACTTCAGCGCGGCCAGCCGCCGCTGCAGCTTCCTGACCGCCGAGCCGTGCTGGCCGAACTGCACGGTCGCCTGCGCCGAGGCCGGCGCCGTCCGCTCCGCCGGAACCGACGGCGCAGCCATCGCCACGGCCGGTACCGCTAGCGCCAGCACCGGCGCAAGCAAAGCGGACATCCAAAGGCGTCGCATCGTCAACCTCCGCACCCAGTCCGAGGCAAATGATAGGAGAGGCGCCCCGCTAGCCGTTAGATACCCCAAGATTAGGGCTGAGTATCACGAACCCCTAGGACCGACATATCTCGATCCGGTCCCAGCTGAGTCTCACGATGGTTAGCCGGGGCAACGAGCTGTCCGGTATCCGGAGCGAGCCTCAGGTCTCCTGGTCCGGGATCGCGGTCAGCGCGAACACCGTCACCGCGCACGCCACCAGCAGCAGCGCGCCGATCCCCAGGGCCCACGCCGGCCCGGCGAAGACCAGCAGGCCCACCCCGGCCACCAGCGTCACCACGGCGAACGCCCAGGCCCTCCGCCCGCCGCCACCCGCGACCGCAGCAACCAAGGGAACCGCACGAACCGGGGCAGCCGAAGGCCAGCCGAAGCAGCCGCGGTATCCAGCCGCCCCCGCAGCACCAGCGTGTACAGCAGCCCCAGCGACGGCACCAGCACCACCGCGCCGGCCGCCACGGCGATGATGGTGGCGATCAGCGTGGCCCGCCCGGCCGCGGCCGCCCGGACGGTCAGGCCGGGCAGCAACTCCGGCTCCTGAGCCGCGGCCCAGCCCGCGATGACCGCCGCCACCGCGAGCGCGGCCGACGCGCGAGCCAGCCCGAAGCGCGACCAGAACACCAGCGCCAGCGTCACCAGTCCCGCCAGCCCGCTGACGATCACCAGCGCCAGCCCTGCCCCCGACGTCAGCCCGTGCCAGAGCGCCCCGGCATTGAAACGGACCACCAGCAGGCCGACCACCGCCAGCCCCCCAGCCACGACGCCCGCGCCGAGCGCCCGGTTCCGGAAGTCACGCGCCAGGACCGGTTCACCCAGTCGCCGGGCGTCGGCGGCCAGGTAGACCGCGGCCAGGTACCCGGAGAAGAACACCGCCAGCACCCCGGCCATGATCGAGACCGGGTTGAGCCAGGAGGTGATGATGTTGCCGCGCGCGTTGCCGACCGGCACCCGCTCGGTCGCGATCCCGCCCACCACCGTGGCCAGCGCGAACGGCGTGAGCACCGAGGACAACGCGAACAGGTCCTCCACCAGCGCGACGCTCCGGCCCTCACCGCGGTTCAAGACCCCGCGCAGCGCGTACGTGGTGCCCCGGAAGATGATCCCGATCGCCGCGATGAGCAGCGGGATGGCCAGCGTCGACACGATCGACCCGAACGCCACCGGGTAACACGTCCAGGCCACGGTCAGCACGAAGATCAGCCAGACGTGGTTGGCCTCCCACACCGGCCCGATGGAGTGCCGCGTGTGGTCCCGGGTCGCCGCCGCCCCGGCCCGCCCGCCAAACGGAAGCAGCGTCCACAGGCCCGCGCCGAAGTCGGCGCCGGACAGCACCGTATACGCGGTGATCCCGATCAGGATGAACACCATCGGCACGTCAGCCAGCATCGTCGCCCCCAGTGCCATCCAAAGGCACCCGGCTGAACCGCCGCAGCAACCAGATGACCGCAAAGGCCAGCAACAGGTAGACCAGGCACAGCGCCCCGTAGCTGACCGGGATCACGTGCGCCCCGGTCACGGCCTGGTTGACCCGCATCACGTCGTAGACGATCCACGGCTGCCGCCCCACCTCGGTGGTGATCCACCCCGCGATCAGCGCCACCACCGAGAGCGGCCCGGCCGCCAGCACCGCCCAGTAAAACCACCGCCCAGACGGCAACGACCGGCGGCGCACCCGGAAATACAGAAAGCACAGCCCGAGCAGCGCCAGCAGCGTCCCGATCCCCACCATGGCCTGGAACGCGAACCGCACCACGTTCACCGGCGGCTGGTCGGCCAGCGGGACAATGGACAGCCCCTTGACCGTCGCGTTCGGGTTGTGGAACGCGAGCAGCGCCAGCAGCCGCGGGATCTCGATCCCCCAGACCACGGCGTGCCCGTTGTACCAGCCGAGCAGGTGCTCGGCCGCGCCCCGGGTGGTCTGGGCCAGCCCCTCCATCGCGGCCAGCTTGACCGGCTGGTAGACGGCCACGTCCCGCGCCGCCCAGTCGCCCACCACCACCTGCAGCGGCGAGGCGACCGCCGCGGCAGAAAGCGAGATGCCCAGCGCCGTCCGCTCGTACCGCCCCCGCCGCCCGCGCAGCATGCCCCACGCGTAGGCGCCCGCCATCAAGAACCCGCACACGATGTAGCCCGCGAAGTACATGTGCACGTACTCGGCGAAGAAGAACGGGTTGCCGAACAGCGCCGACCACGGGTGCGCGTCCACCGCCCGCCCGCCGCTCAGCACAAACCCGCTGGGATGGTTCATCCACGCGTTGACCGCGATGACGAAGAACAACCCGGTCACACCCGCCACAGCGATCGGCAATCCGCACCAGAAATGAAACCGCGGCCGGAGCCGGTCCCAGCCGTAGACGTAGATCCCGATAAAGATCGCCTCGACAAAGAACGAGAAGCCCTCAAGCGTGAAGCCCAGGCCGAACACGTTCCCGAAGTCCTGCATCCACACCGGCCACAGCAGCCCGAGCTCGAAGGACAAGATCGTCCCGGTGACCACGCCCACCGCGAACAGCGCCAGCATGATCTTGGACCAGCGCCGGGCCAGCGTCCGGTACAGCGGGTCGCCGGTGCGCAGGTAGCGCCACTCCGCGAACAGCACCAGGGCCGGGAACGCGATGCCGAAGCAGACCAGCGGAATGTGCACGGACAGGGACAGCGCCTGCATCTGGCGCGCCTCGAACAGGTACCGCTGATCCACGGCGCCCCGCGAGCGAGAGAAAAACCACGCCCCCTAGTCAACTCCCGCCCCGCTTCCCCCTCCCCAGCACCCCCCCGCCCCCCGCCCCGCCGCTACCTTTACCAAGCATCACGCTTGACATCCCAATCCGATGCTTGGTATAGTTAGCACAACGAATCCGAAAAGGAGATACACACCATGCCTAGCACCACGCAGGAAGTGCAGGACGAGATCCTGAACACCGTCCGCAAGAGCCAGGAGACCGTCATCGAGGCGATCAAGTCCTGGGTCGAGACCGTCCAGTCCGTCACCCCCAGGCTGCCGTCCGTGAACGTGCCGCTCGCCGACAAGCTGCCCAAGCCGGAGGAGGTCGTGGCCAACGCGTACGACTTCGCCGAGAAGCTGCTGGCCGGCCAGCGCAAGTTCGCCGAGGACGTGGTGAAGGCCCTGACCCCGCCCGAGGACAGCAAGCCCAGGGCCAGCAAGTAATCCAACCCGGACCCTGTACGCGGCAGCACGGCAAAGACCGGAGCTGCCGCGTACTATAGTTTGCGAGAGCCAGGAGGTGGCCGTGAAGGACCCGTGGGAGACGCAGCGGGAGGCGCTCGGTGCCTTCATCCGCACCCAGCGCCGGATGGCCAACCTGTCGCTGCGCCAGCTCGCGGAGCTGACCCACCTGTCGAACCCGTACCTCAGCCAGATCGAGCGCGGCCTGCACCAGCCCTCGGTGCGCGTGCTCAAGCAGATCTCCGACGCGCTCAACGTGTCCGCGGAGACGCTGATGGCCCAGGCCGGCCTCATCGACAAGGTCGCGGCCGACGCGGCGGGCGAGAGCGCCGAGGCCGCCCCGAAGGCCATCCCGCCGACCGAGGACGCGATCCGCGCCGACGAACGCCTCAGCGCGGAGCAGAAGGCGGCCCTGATCGCCGTCTACCGCAGCATGCTCGGCTAGGCTCGCCCGGCTCAGTCCGGCAGCGGCAACGGCCCGGTTCCCGCGGGCATGTGCGCGAGCGCCTCCTCCAGGCTGGTGAAGGTGGGGATCACCCGGTCGACCCCGGTGAGCTCGAAGATGCGCGGCACCGCCGCCCCGGACAGGGCCAGCAGCATCTGGCCGCCCGCGGCCCGGGCCCGCTTGTGCGCCTCGATCAGGGCCGCGATCGCCGCCGAGTCGCAGAACCGGGTCCGCGTCATGTCGACCACGAACGCCGGACGCCCGGCCGATTCAAACCGGGCCGCCGCATCAAGCCCAGCCCCTTCGAGCAGGCCCGCGCGCAGCCCGGCGGCATTGGTGATGTCGATCTCCTCGGGGGCCGTCACCACCGGTACGCCCCGCACCAACTCGACGGGGAAGATGTCCTGACGCATCTGCGTCACCTCCCGTGGCCCAGACCGGTGGCCCGATCGCACTCTCAGCATCCGCGCCGAGCAGACACCTGTCAATAGAAACCCGAGAAAAATCTCATGCGTATATACTCGCGCGAATTATCTCGCGAGTATATGATCAGCTGGTATGAGTGATCCTGCCGACATCGGGGGTGCCTGGACCATCCTGACCGGGCACGGGCACGTCCTGGTCGAGATCGCCCGCGACCCCGGAGCCCGGATCCGGGACATCAGCGCCGCCGTCGGGCTGACCGAGCGTACCGTCCAGGCCATCGTGACCGACCTCGAGACCGCCGGCTACCTCACCCGCACCCGGACCGGCCGCCGCACCAGGTACACCGTGAACCACGACAGCCTCTTCCGGCACTCGGCTCAGGAGGGACTCAGGATCGGCCCGTTCCTGGCCCTGCTCTCGACCGCCCACGACGACACCGCGGACACCTAAACAAAAATCATTTCTTCCGAACGAACCCTGGTGCGTGCCACCGCCCACCTGGATTGCGCTCCGCCTCGCCCGCGACCCCGTCCCACCCAGCGGGTTGCCCCACCGCCGCGTGACGCCGTCCCACCGAACGCATGCCCTACCGAACGCGTGACGCCGCGTCGGTGACGTGCCGGAGCAGGACCGCGGTGGTCACCGGCCCGACGCCGCCCGGCACCGGGCTGAGCGCGGCCACATCGGCCACCTTGGGGTCGACGTCCCCGGCCAGCCCGCCGTCCGGGGTGGCGTTGGTGCCGACGTCGATGACGGTGGCGCCCGGCGTCACGTGATCCGGGCCGATCAGGTGGGCGCGGCCCGCGGCCACCACGAGCACGTCGGCCTGCCTGGTGATCGCGGTCAGGTCCCGGGTGCGCGAGTGGGCGATGGTGACCGTCGCGTTCCGGTCGAGCAGCAGGTGCGCCACCGGCTTGCCCACCACCACCGAACGTCCCACCACCACCGCCCGCCGCCCCTCCAGCTCCACCTGGTGATGGTCTAGCAGCCGGAGCACGGCCTCGGCGGTGGCCGGCGCGAAGGCCGGCAGCCCGGCCATCAGCCGCCCGAGCGAGACCGGGTTGGCCCCGTCCACGTCCTTGGCCGGGTCGATGGCGGCGGCCAGTTCGGCCAGCCGCGCGCCGCCCGGCAGCGGGGTGGTCAAGATGATCCCGGCCACGGTCGGGTCGGCGGACAGCGCGCTCAGCTGCGCGGCGATGCCGTCCGCGGCGGCCCCCGGGCCGAGGTCCTCGACCTCGCACCCGATCCCGGCCTTGGCCGCCGCCGAGGCGAGCGACCGGACGTACCACGCGCTGGCCTCGTCGTCGGTGGCCGTGACCACGGACAGCCGCGGCGGATGGCCCAGGGCCGCCACCGCGGCCGCCGCCGACGCAGTCCCGGACCGGATCCCGGCCGCGAGCTCTCGTCCGGACAGCACGGTCACCGGCTGATCTCCTCGCGCACCGCGGCCACCACCCGGTCGGCACGGGTCACCACCTCGTCGGTGACCTCGGCCATGACCGCCAGCTCGTCAAGCACCGCGGGGTTCTTGAGCCCGCGCAGGTTGACCTCGATGTTGACCTGGGCCGTGACCGCCGCCGCCCGGGCCGCCTCGGCGGCCGCCGCCACGTCGGTGATCACGTTGCGGTTGCCGGCCGGGCGCAGCTCCTCGGCCAGGCTGACCAGGAGCAGCGCCAGGCGCACCACGTCGGCGGGCGGCCGGGCCGCCTCGGCCAGCGCCTCCGCGATGGCCGCCGACCGGGCCTGCTTTTCCTCGTCGGTGTCCTTGGGCAGCGCGTAGGCGCCGGCCACCGCCCCGAACGCGGCGGCGTCCCGCTCGGCCAGCGTCAGGGCGTCGTTCCTGATCCCGTCGGCCTCGGTGATCACGTGGCTCATCAGGTCGGCGTCGTACTTGGCGGCGTCGCTGTACCTGGCCACCATGGCCAGCAGGGCCGCGGACTGCGCGGCGTGCAGGGCGGCGGTCGCGCCGCCGCCCGGGGCGGGTACCCGGGCGGCGAGCTGGTCGAGGAAGGCGGTGATCGTCTCGTCGCGCATACCGTGAGGTTATCGAGAAGCATCACCTACAGTTGGATCATGCGCGGGTATACCCAGGACAAAGATGCTTACCTCAAGCGGCTGCGCCGCATTGAGGGTCAGGTGCGCGGGCTCCAGCGGATGGTCGAGAACGACACGTACTGCATCGACATCTTGACCCAGGTCTCCGCGGTGACCCGGGCGCTGCAGGCCGTCGCCCTCGGCCTGGTCGAGGACCACCTCGGGCACTGCGTCACGCAGGCCATCGAGGAGGGCGGCCCGGAAGCCACAGAAAAGGTGAAGGAAGCCTCCGAGGCGATCGCCCGCCTGGTCCGGTCCTTAGTTCAGAACACCGACCGGGGCAGGTCCAGCGGCGGGACCTCGAAGTCCGCCCGGGACTCCTCGAGCCAGTCCTGCACCGGGCTCGGATCGGTGCCGGTCACCTCGCGCACATCGGCCGTCACCGTGTCCGCGCCGCCCTGACGGATCCAGTCGAACAGCTCCAGGTTCCCGTCCGCCTGCCACTCGCTGACCCCGCCGGCCAGCATGAGCTGGCGCGCGCGGTCGGGCGGCTGGTCGGTGTAGCCGACCTCCCGCGCGAACACGGTCGAGATCCGCCCCGCGACGTCCTTGAACCGCAGCGACTCCGGCCCGGTCAGCGTGTGCACCACGCCCTCATGGCCCGTGCTGGTCAGCACCTGCGCCGCGACCGCGGCCACGTCGCTGGCCGCCACGAACCCGACCCGTCCGTGCCCGGCCGGCGCGGAGATCTCCGCCGACTCGCGCATGGGCCCCGCGAAGGCCAGCAGGTCCTCCATGTACAGCGCGGGGGCCAGGTAGGTGGCCGGCAGGCCGGTCGCGTCCAGGTGCGCCGCGATCTGCCGGTGGCTGACCATGAACCGGACCTCGCAGCCCGGGTCGGCGAAGCCGTCGGCCGCGACCTTGACCACGTGCGGGCCGTGCCCGGCGGCCACCAGCGCGTCGATGAACACCGTCTCCAGCTCGGCCTGCTCCTCGATCGCCGGGCTCAGCAGGAAGACCCGGTCGAAACCGCGCAGCACCTCGGCCGGCGGCGGGTCGTCGAACGTCGCCACCACGTGCTGCGGCGTCCCCGGCAGGTCGGCGGCCTTGGCCGGCACCCGCACCATCGCCGTGACGTCGGCGCGCGCGTCGGCCAGCGCCTCCAGTAGGTGGTAGCCAACCCGCCCGGTCGCTCCGGTCACCAGTATCACGACGATCACCCTATAGCCTCCGGCCGTACGCCACGGGACGCCCCCGGTCAGGCGACCCAGCGCAGCCGGAGTTCGTCGCTGTGGCCAGACCAGCCACGCCTCATATCCCCGACGCTACGCCTCCGCCCGCCCGCCGTACATCCGGCCCGCCGCCGTGACGGCAGCAGAGGCTGGTGCGTCCGTCCTGGCCGGGTCTACGATCTTTAGACCGCAGTCCCTTCGCCTTTCTCACCGAGGGGAATCTCGATGACGCTCTACATGTACCAAGCCTCCTACACCGCAAAGTCAATGGCGGCTCAGCTCCAGGAGCCGCAAGACCCGATGGAAACGATCAGGCCGACCCTGGAAGATCTGGGCGCCAAGATCTTGGTGGCGGGCTTTCCGTTTGGCGAGTACGACGTGCTCGTCGTGTACGAGGCGCCCGATGATATGACCGCGGCCAGCGTCGCGATGGCCGTTGCCGCCGCGGGCGAGGTCAAGTCGGCCAAGACCACGCGCCTGCTCAGCGGAGAGGAATGGCTCGAGTCGTTGCGCAAACGCAGGATCGTCACCCTGCGGAAAGCGCAGTAGCCGCACGATCGCCGCAACTGTCATTAGCGCGCCCGGCGGCGTCAGTCGTCCAGGACGGCCACGAACATCCTCGACCCCGGCGGGGCGATGCTCTGGTAGTCGGCTGCGGTTGCCTTCCCCTCCTCCGACCCGAGCCCCGCCTCAAGCGCCCCCGGGTCCGCGAAGTACAACTCGGCGGACCGGTAGTAGGTCCGCTCGCCAGCGTCAGCCGCAGCGACGAAACGCGCCGTCTCAGCGCGCAGCAGGCCGGGAATGCTGGCCACCAGAGGCATGTGCGTGGCGAAGTAGTGCCGGTCGAAGGCATCTGAATCATCAGGGCGTGTGTATAGCACCACAAGCTTCACCGTCATGCCGTGACGGTACGCCCAGCGGCACGATCGTGTCATCCACTAGCGCCCGCCCGAACTGGCCCTTACCGGGCGTCCCGGAGCCGGGGCCGGTCCGGATCCGCCTCACACGGGGCCCGCCTCATACGGGCCTGCCTCATACGGGCCTGCCTCCCACGGGCCTGCCTCCCACGGGCCCGCCTCACACGGGCCTGCCTGCGTACCTCACACGTGCCCGCCTCACCCGCCACTGGCTTCTCTGCCCTCGGGATGAGCCTGCCCGTCCGCCTTCAGCCTGCAGTTCTGATCCATCGATTCCCTCGTTCCCGCGTGTTTTTTCCGGAAAATGTCAGTGTGTCGAGATAAAATCGAACTGAGATCGCAACATCGCCGGCCTGCCCTTCGAACCGCGAGGGAGGTGATGGCTCAGGTGAGTACGATCCCCGCTCCGGCCAGCGAGGCCGAGGCACTAGAAATGGTCTTGACCGGGCTGAGCCGGCTGGCCGCCGCCGATCCCGACCGCGATGGCGGCCCAGGCCCAGGCCGAGTGCCTGCTGGCCCTGGAACAAGGCGACGCGATCTCCACTGCGGTGCGGGCCCGGTTCCTGGCCGCGTTCACCGCCGGCCGCGGCTACTCCGCCGACGGGGACTACAGCCCGGCGTCGTGGCTGATCCACCAGACCCGGGTCACGAGGGGCGCAGCCCGGGAACATGTGGCCTGGGCCCGCCGCGCCGACCGTCACCCGCGGGTGATAGCGGCGCTAGCCGAGGGCACCCTGCTGACCGAATCGATGGCCCGGGTCATCTGCGGGTGGACTAGCAAACTCCCCGCGGACTGCCAGGACGCGGCCGATGAGATCCTGGTCACCGCGGCGCTAGCCGGAGGGCGCCAAGAGGACCTGGCCGTGCTGGCCGCGGAGATCTACACCCGGTCCCTGCCCGCCGACGACGACAACCCCGGGCCGGACTTCGAGGACCGAAAGGTCCGGGTCGAGACCACGTTCGCCGGGGCGGGGGTCATGTCGGGGGACCTGACCCCGGAGTGCGCAGCGGTGGTGACGACGGTGCTGGACGCGCTGTCGGCCCCGGCCGGGGCGCAGGACACCCGGACCCGGGAGCAGCGGTATCACGATGCGCTGGAAGACGCGATGCGCCGCCTGGTCGCCTCAGGTCTGCTCCCCGAGCGGGCCGGGCAGCCGGTCAAAATCTGGGCCCATATCTCCCTGGCGGAGCTGCGGGCCATCGATGACGGGTCGGTCCTGCAGGCCGAGTGGATCGGGGAGATGGCCATCCGGTGGGCCGCCCGCCGGGCCGCCGCCTCGCAGACCGGCAGCGACGGCGCCGCCTGGCTGGATGGCACCTCGGCCCGCGCCGTATCCTGCGACGCCACCCTGATCCCGGTCGTCACCGGCGGCATCGACCCCGCCGCCCTCGATGACCTGGTGAACCTGTGCCTGCAATACGCCGGCCACGGCCCGCGCTGCGGGACACCACAGCCCGCCGCCCCGGCCGCGCAGCCCGGGCAGAGTGCCGCGCAGCCCTGCCAGCCCAGTGCGGCCGCTGCGGCCGGCGACCCAGGCCCGGCGGGCGAGCCCGGCCCGCCCGCGGACCTGGCCGGCCCGCAGCCGCCCACGCCGACGGCGCTGGAGATGCTCCGCCACGCGATCATCGGCAAGGCCGTCGACCTGGTCTCCGGCCCGGGCGGCCTGGCCGGCTTCCTGCGCACCCGCCAGCTCGGCCCCCGGCTGGCCGGCCCGAGCCTGCCGCTGGACGTCGGGCACAGCGTCGACATCCCCGCCGCGATCCGCCGCGCGGTGATCCTGCGCGACCAGCACTGCCGCTGGGCCGGCGGCTGCGACCAGCCCGCCTCGGCGTGTGAAGTGCACCACGTGACCCACCTGGCCGACGGCGGCAAGACCAGCGTCGACGGCTGCGCCCTGTACTGCTTTTATCACCACCACGTCGCCATCCACCAGCAAGGCTGGACCGTCGCCCTGCACCCCGACGGCACCACCACCGCCCGCAGCCCCGACGGCACCAAAATCCTCAGAAGCCACGGACCACCCGGGTAACCCCGCAGGTCCTGAACCGAGACGAACCCGCTCTCTGGTCTAGGTACCGCCCAAAAGAGGATGGTGGGCTGGTGAGGTCTATCGTGCCCCCGTTCGGGCCTTGGAAGCCTGCGCAGCCTACGGAAGTCGCTGGGCTGTTGTCGGCGATGCGCTGCCCGTGGTGGATCGCTGGCGGGTACGCGATCGAGCTCGCCGTAGGGCAGCCGGTCCGCGATCATGGTGATATCGACGTGATGGTGCTGCGCCAAGACCAGATCTACGTCCAGGATGCCCTGCACGGCTGGGAGTGGTGGGCAGGTGACCCGCCGGGCACCCTGCACCCGTGGCAGTCCGGCGAGCACCTGCACGCTGGAGTCCATGACGTCTGGTGCCGTCCCGGGCCCGGTGCGCCCTGGCGCATCCAGGTGATGATCGAGGAGTCATGCGACGGCGACTGGATATCGCGGCGCGACCCTGGCATCCGCCGGCCGCTCGCGGATATCGGGAGGACCACCAGCGACGGCATCCGGTACCTGGCACCGGAGATCCAGCTCTATTACAAGGCCAAGGACCCCCGCCCGAAGGATGAGGCCGACTTCACCGCCGTCTTGCCGTTCCTCACCCAGCCGCAACAGCACTGGCTTAGCCGCACGCTCGCAAGCGCCTTCGGCGACCACCCGTGGCGGGACCGGCTCGCGACCGGTGACACCGGCCCGGACCGGCATTGGTTAGGCCAGTCCGGGCCAGAACGGGATCGTCGCGAGCTGCGGCTCGCCATCACGACGGGCTGCGGCCGAAGCCGAACACCGCGCTGCCGCGCGGCGGAGCGGTGGGAGCGGTGCTGGCGCAGGTATAAGAGCCCGTGTCGAGGAGCGCGATGATGGTCCTCCCGCCGTTCGCGAGCTGGAAGTTACCGAAGCTCAATTCCGTCCCCGCTGGCATTTCCGCGGGATTGATCGTAATGGTCGGATCCTGCCCGGGCTGAGTCTTCGGGCCCGAGATGACCTGCGAGACACTGGCCGGGGCCGGATCGGAGGAACAGAAGCTGCCCACCGTGACCTTGGCCGGGATGCCGTCTTGGGCAAGGTCGGCCTGCAGGGTGCCGGGCTCGAATAGCACGTTGTTCTTGATGGTCAGCGTGGCCGTGCCGTTGGCGTTGCTGACCAGAGTGAACGCCGCGGTCCGGATCGTGCCCGTGCCGTGTGCCGGGGCGGAGCCGGTCAGGCCGAGGCCCAGTGCGACGCCCGCCCCGGCGACACCTGCCACCGACAGCCCGCCCAGAGATTGATGGGCGAGAGAACGCCGGCGGCGGCGGTCGCCTCGCCGGATGATTTCGGCCGCGGCGAGCGGCCGCGCCTGGCGGCCGGCGTCATCGGCCATCCGCTGGAGTTCGCTGGTTAGCTCAGACACTGGGATTACCTCCTGGTTAGCTACTCGGTTACCGGGGCGGCCGTTTCTCGCAAGTAGGGCGCGAGGGCGGCCCGGCCGCGAGCCAGCCGTGCCTTGACCGTCCCGGCCCGCACTCCGGTCTCAGCGGCAACCTGATCGACCGTCATGTCGCATAGGTGGTACAGGACCAGCGCGCGGCGCTGTTCGGCGGGCACCTTGCGCAGGGCGTCGCTGAACGCGACCCGGTCCGGGGTGGGCCCGGCGGTGGATTCTGGCCGGGCCGTCAGCGACCCGAGCCGGGTGCCGGTACGGGCGCGCCGCCACCGCGAGGCCGCGATGCGCCAGGCCGTGACGCGGACCCAAGCCTCGGGCGCTCCGTCCCGGTCGATCTTGCCGCGGCGCGCCCAGGCCCGCACGAACGCCTCCTGCACGGCGTCCTGAGCTTCGCACTGGTCCCCGGTCATCGCGTAGAAATGCCCGACCAGCCGCTGACGGCCGCGTAGAACTTGGCGAATCCCACGCTCCACGCGCTCGCCTTTCGCCGGAATGTCGCCGACTGGCTGCACCATCGATCGCGGCAGCAGTCGGCCGGGAAGCCGCCGCTCCATCAGGTGACACCGGACCGCCGACGTTTCCGCGGAAACGTCCCACGCAATTGCGTGAGACGTTTCCGCGGCTCATAACCCCTGCCGCGCCGAGCGCGCCAGGGACGCGGCGATCACGTCGGCGACCGGACCGGCTACCCCCGGCGCGCTGACATGCTTTCGATGTGATCGGGCGCATCGCTTCCGAGTCTTTACCGACCCTGTCGGCCACCCTTTCTGCATCGTCTTCGGCCGCCACGGCCCAGGCTGAACCGCCGTACATACCGGTCAGGCGCGGCAGCACGATCGGTCCAGAAAACTGGCGCGCTCACCCGCTAGCGCGACCTGCGATCAGTGCTCGGGTTCGTACTTGAACGAGAGCTGGAGCTTGGTGCGATAGGTGATCGCCCCGTCCTCGTCCAGGTGGATGTCTTGCTTGACGACCTCGGCCACCCGCAGATCGCGGAGCGACCCGGCGGCCGTCCTGATCGCCTCCGCCGCGGCGTCTTCCCATGAAGTGCTGCTGGTCCCGATGATCTCGGTCACTCTGTACACGCTCATAGCGATCTCCCTTGGCCACGTGCGGCCCGCTCCGGGGCTGGTACGGCCAGCCTGTCACAGACCCATCCGGCCAGCGATACCCCAGAAGGCCAGCGATACCCAGACCAGCGATACCCCGAAAGGCCAGCGATACTCCAGGCCGCCGGGCCGTCCAGCGATGTAGGCGCCGTCATTCGCAGGACTGATGCGCCTCCGGGATGCCCAGGTTACGGTCAGTGGTGTGGCTAGGAATCATCTGGCCGGGGAGCCGTCCCGGGGACACCCTCTCGTGGCCCTCAGCGAGCTCCAGTGGTCGGCCTCAGTCGTGCTCGCCGCGGGCGCGGGACTAGCGATGCTGACCCTGGCGGCCGGGCCCTATTCCCATGCGCCGGGCAACGGAGTGGTCCTCGCCCTCCTGGTGTGCGGCCCGATCCTGGCGCTGCGACGATGGGCGTTGCCGGTGCTCGCCGTCACCGCGGCGGCCACCGCAGTGGTCATGGCCGGGGGTAATGCCCCGTTGCCGTTCGGCCTCATGCTCGGGCTCGCGGTCTACCTCGTGGCCTCACGGCTGCCCAGGCGGTGGTCCGTCCCGGCCGCCGCGGTGACGGCGGCGGCTCTTGGCGCGGCGCTGGTGTATGTGGTGCTCGCCGTCCCGCGTGCAGCGCCCGCCGGCGAGGCCGTGGTCGGCCTCGTGCCGGTGGCCGCGGCCTGGTTCATCGGCGACAGCGTCGCGGCCCGGCGCCGCTACCTGGCCGGCCTGGCCGAGCAGGCCGAGCGCGAGCGCGCCGCGGAGGCCGAACGCGCTCGGCAGGACGTCCGGGAGGAGCGAGTGCGCATCGCCCGCGAGCTGCACGATGTCGTCGCCCACACCCTCGCGGTGATCACCGTCCAGGCCGGGGTCGGCCGGCGGCTGGCGGCCAAGCGCCCGGAGGAGGCGAGCGCCGCGCTCGAATCGATCGAGACGATCGGCCGGACCGCCCAGGATGAGCTGCGGGTGGTACTCGGGCTGCTCCGCGAGGAGGAGGCCGCAACGGCTCCGCTGGCGCCGGCCCCGCGGCTGGCCGACATAGCGACGCTCGTGGCGGCCGTGCGGGCCTCGGGCACGCCGGTGGAGCTGCGTATGACCGGAGCCGACCGTCAGCTCTCCCCGGCGCTCGAGCTGTCGGTCTACCGGGTCATCCAGGAGGCGCTCACCAACGTCGTGAAGCACGCGCCGGGGGCCCGCGCGGCCATCGACCTCGCCGTCTCGGCCAGCCAGGTCCGCCTCGAGGTCGCCGACGACGGCGGCCAAGCCGGCGACGGCGGCCCAGCAAGCGACCGCGGCCCAGCAAGCTACGGCGGCTCAGCAAGCAACCGCGGCCCAGCAAGCTACGGCGGCTCAGCAAGCGAACCACCGCGGGCCAAGGGCCACAGCCCCGGCACCGGCCAGGGGATCGTCGGGATGCGCGAGCGGATCGGGGCGTTCGGCGGCCGGCTCGCCGCCGGGCCGGGCGCCGATCGCGGCTACCGGGTGATTGCCGAGATCCCGATCGAAGGGGCGCTGTGACGACGAAGGTCCTCGTCGTCGACGACCAGGCGCTGCTCCGGACCGCCTTCTCCTCGCTCATCGACGCGGAGGACGACCTGGAGGTCGTCGGCGCGGCGGCCGACGGCCGGGAGGCCGTCCAGATCGCGGCGCGCCTGCGGCCGGACGTCGTGGTGATGGACGTCCGGATGCCGGTGATGGACGGCATCGAGGCCACCAGGCAGATCACCGCCGGCCAGGACGCGGGCCAGGACGCGGGCCAGGACGCGGGCCAGGACGCGGGCGTGCCCCGGGTCCTCATCCTCACCACGTTCGACCTGGACGAGTACGTCTTCGAGGCGCTGCGGGCGGGAGCGAGCGGCTTCGCGCTGAAGAGCCGCCCGCTGGAGGAATTGCTGACCGCGATCCGCACGGTGGCGGCCGGCGAGGCGCTGCTGGCGCCGAGCGTGACGCGCCGGCTCATCGCCCATTTCGCCCACCGCGCCCCGGCGCCGACCAGAGCGGCGGCCACCGGCCTGGCCGAGCTCACCGAACGCGAGCGGGAGGTGCTGGCGCTGGTCGCCCGCGGCCTGTCCAACGCCGAACTAGCCGAGACACTGCGCGTCAGCCTGCCGACCGCCAAGACGCACGTGAGCAGGATCTTGACCAAGCTCGGGGCGCGCGACCGGACCCAGCTCGTCATCCTCGCCTACCAGTCCGGGATCGTCACCGCAGCCTGAACAACGCGGCTAGAACAACGCAGCTAGAACAACGCGGCTAGAACAACGCGGCTAGAACAACGCGGCTAGAACAACGTGCCGCGACCGGATGACCACGCGTCATTCCCGGGAATGACGCACAACTCGGCCGCAGGCCCGATGACGGCGGACCGCCGGGCCGGAAACCATTAGCAGCCATGAACGCCATCGTGCTCGCCGCCACGCCGCCGTCGTCGACGACGCACCCGCAGCATGCCTTCGGCGGCGGGGTGCTCATCCTCGCGATCCTGGTGATCGCCGCCCTAGGCTACGGCGCGACCCGCCTCACCCGCGGGCGGCGCTCCCGAGGCCACCAGCCCGAACCGCCCTGGCCCTCCGGCCGTCCAGCGCCGCCCCCCGAAGCAGCCAGGACCGCCCCGTCCCGGCCACCCGAAGCAGCCGGGACCGCCCCGCCGCGGCCACTCGATCAGCGCCCGCCCCGCGCCACAGAACCGGAAACCGAACCGGAAACCGAACCGAAAACCGAACCGGAAACCGAACTGAAAACCGAGCCGAAGGACGGATGGGCGGTCCAGACCCACGGCCTGACCAAGCGATTCGGCAGCAACGTCGCCGTCGACGACGTCGAGCTGCGCGTCCCGCGCGGATCCGCCTTCGGCTACCTGGGCCCGAACGGCGCGGGCAAGACCACCTTGATCCGCACCCTGCTGGGCCTGACCCGGGCCGACGCCGGCACGATGTCGCTGCTCGGCATCCCGGTCCCGGCCGACCGGGGCCAGGCGCTGGCCCGGGTCGGGGCGATCGTTGACGAGCCCCGCTTCCACCACCACCTGACCGGGCGGGAGAACCTGCGCCTGCTGGCCGCGGCGCGCGGCGGCGACGCGGCAGGCCGGATCGTGCCCTCACTGGCCCGGGTCGGCCTGGCCGAACGCGCCGAGGACAAGGTCGCCACGTACTCGATGGGCATGCGCCAGCGCCTGGGCGTGGCCGCGTGCCTGCTCGCCGACCCCAAACTCCTCATCCTGGACGAGCCGATGAACGGGCTCGACCCGGCGGGCATGCACGAGATGCGGGCCATGATCGCCAGCCTGGCCGAGGAGGGCCGGACCGTCGTGCTGTCCTCGCACCTGCTTGACGAGGTGGAGCGCACCTGTGACTCGGTGGCCATCGTCGACCATGGCCGGGTGATCCGCCAGGGTCCCATCGACGAGCTGATCCGCGGCGCGGGCGCCCGGGTCGTCCAGATCGACTGCGCCGAACCCGCCCGCGCCCAGCAGCTCATCGACCAGGCCGGCCTCGCCGCGGGAGCCGCGGGCACGGCCCTGGCCCACACCGGGCTGACCGTCACCCTGCCCGCGGGGGCGTCCCGCGAGGCCGTTGCCGACCTCAACCGCCGGCTGGTCCGCGCGGATATCGACGTGTACAGCCTCCGCGAGGTCCAGACGTCGCTGGAGGACTGGTTCTTGTCCGTGACGAGCCGACTGGGAGAAGCATCGTGACCACCACCGAGCGCAGAATCCAAGCGCCGGACGTCAAAAACCGGCGCAGGACCGGCGCCTGGGATCTCATCACCACCAAGAACCTGGAGATCCGCAAGCGCCGCGGCCTCATGATCACCATGGTGGTGCTGATCATCGTGCCGACGGTCCTGTTCTACGGCCTGCGGCTGATATTCCACGCGGTCGACCCGCACGGCTACGGGCTGGCCGGCAGCCCGCAGTTTTTCTCCCAGGCCACCAACCTGATCGACGAGTTCGGGTTCATCGCCGCGGCGGCGCTGGGGGCGGCCGCCGGGACGACTGACCTGTCGGACGGCATGTTCCGCCACCTGGTCATCACCGGCCGGTCCCGGCTGGCTCTCTACCTGGCGCGCATCCCGGCCGGCCTGGCCATCACGGTCCCGCTGGTGGCCCTGGCCTTCCTGATGAACTGCCTGGTCACGAGCTACGAAAGCCCGCCGGACCCGACGACGGTGGGCTTCTACAGCGTGACCGCCCCGGACCATCTCGACCAGGCCCAGCTGCAGACCTGGATGCTGGCGAACACGCAGCAGGAGGCCAGCGGTGGCTTCCTCCCCGGACTGCCCTCCGGCCCCGGGATCACCCCGACCGCGGCCCAGATCCGCTCGGCGGTCGACAAGAACATCGCGTCCTACTACCAGGATTACACCGCCGCCCAGATCAGCCAGTCGACCCCCGCGGACAACGAGATGTTCAAGATCGGGCTGTGGCTCGAGCTCGACGTCGGGATCGCGTTCCTGGTCGGCCTCGGCTTCGGCTCGCTCACCGGGCAGCGGACGACCACCACCATCGTGATGATCGCGTTCGAGATCCTCGTCACCCCGCTGCTGGCCCATACGCAGCTCCCCGGCTTCATCGACGGCCAGCGGCTCATCATCGGCGTCGCCATGGACCAGCTCCGCCCGGCCGCGCTGGCCGCCGCGTCCGGCCCAGGCGGGGGCGGGGGCGGCGGGATCTTGTTCGGCGGACGCGGCGCCATCGGCTTCCCGCCGATGCCGACCTGGGCCATGATCGCGGTGATCGTCGGCTGGATCGTCGGCTGGTCCGGCATCGGCGCCTGGCGGATGATCACCCGCGACGCCTGACCCGGCCGGGACCGGCCGGGTCAGGCTAGATCACAAACCCGTCACGGCTTGAGGTCCATCAGCGCCGCGCCGGTCGCCACGTCCAGGGGCACCGACACGTGATCGTGCGCGATGAGCCAGGTGCCGTCGGTCTTCCGGAGACAGGCCGTCCACCGGACCCAGTAATCGACGCGGTTCCCGTTCTGCAGCGTGCCGGTGACCCGGTTCAGGCTGTGCGCGAAGGCCACGTCATCGCCCGCGGTGATCGACAGGTCCCGGCTCTCGTAGCCGACCGGACGCCGGAACACCGTGAAGAAGCCGGTCCAGTTGCGCCATTTCGCCTCCGCGCCCACGTGCTGCAGCGGCGGTTCGATGTCGAAGGACACCATGTCCGGGGCGTAGGCCAGCTTCACGCCGTCCAGGTCCATGGCGCTGACCGCCGCAAACAGCGATGAAATCCGCTCCCGGATGGCGGCCTCGTCAGCCGCGTGGTCGGTAGCCATGATTCACCCCACCCACGCCCGGAAGCCCTGCCGCCAGCTCGGGTACCGCGGCTCCCAGCCGAGCTCCTTGCGGGCCTTCTCGTTCGAGGACCCGCGCGAGGTCGTCATCTGCGCCACGACGAACTCCCCGGCCAGCAGCCGCCCGACCCACCCCGGCAGCCGCATCGGCGGCTTGGCCCCCGCGACCTGGGCCAGGTACGGCAGCCACTCCGCGACCGGCGCCGGGTCGTCGTCCACCACGTTGTAGACGCCGGGCGCGCCGTGGCCGACCGCCGCGAGCGTCGCCGCCGCCGCGTCGCTGACCTCGATGAACGACCAGACCCCGGTCCCGCCGCCGATCACCGGCAGCCGCCGCTTGCGGACCAGCTCCAACACCGCCGCGGAGGCGCCAGGACCGTAGAAGGTGCCGTAGCGCAGCACGATGCCCTCCGGCACCGCGCCCGGCACGGTCGTGTCCACGTACGTGATCGCGGCCGGCATCGCCGCCACCCCCGCGGATCGGTTGCCAGCCGACCGGATCCGCCTCGGTCTTCAGCGCACCGCCGGACGCACCGCCGGACGCACCGCCGGACGCCCCGCCGGACGCCCCGCCGGACGGCTGGTCCGGCCCCGCGCCCGCGTAGCTCTGCGCGATGACCCGGCGGGTGCCGGCCCGCCGCGCGGCCGCCAGCAGGTTGTCGGTGCCCCGGGTCCGCAGCTCGTTGGTGCCCGCGAACACCTGGTCGGGGTGGCGCAGGTTCCGCATGTCGGCCAGCGCCGTCATCTGGTGCACGATTACCTCCGGGGCCGCGGCGCGCACCGCCGCGATCACCGCCTCCCGGTCCAGCCCGTCCAGGATGACCGGTTCCGCGCCCGCCTCGCGCAGCTGCGCGACCTTGCCGGGCGCCCTCGTGGTGGCCGTGACCTGGTGCCCCGCCGCGACCAGCCCCGGGACCAGATGCCGTCCCAGCGCCCCGGTCGCCCCCGTGACGAAGATTCGCATGATCTTTCCTCCTCTGATGCTTTCCCTCAAAGACCAGGCAGCACCCGAGGCTGTGACACGCTGGTGCCAGAGGGAGGCACGGATGACAAGCGGAACAGACCCGGGCGCCGCGGCGCCGCAGCCGCCGTGGCCGGGCGGCGCGGCCTGGGTCGACGGGCGGTACTGCCCGATCGAGGAGGCCACGATCTCGGTGCTGGACCTGGGCGTCACCCGCTCGGACTGCACCTATGACGTGGTGCACGTCTGGGGCGGGCGGTTCTACCGGCTGGACGCCCACCTCGACCGGTTCACCGCGAGCATGGCCCGGCTGCGCCTGGACCCCGGGGCCAGCCGCGCCGAGATCGAGGCCATCCTGCACGGCTGCGTCCGCCACGCCGGGCTGCGCGAGGCGTACGTGTCGATGACCTGCACCCGCGGCCGGATGGCGCCCGGCAGCCGTGACCTGCGCACCGCGCGGAACCGGTTCTACTGCTACGCCCTGCCGTTCATCTGGGTCAGCAGCCCGGACCGGCAGCAGACCGGCGCGAGCATGCGGGTCAGCGACGTCGTCCGCATCCCGTCGCAGAGCGTGGACCCGTCGGTCAAGAACTACCACTGGCTGGACCTGGACCTGGCCCTGCTTGAGGCCTACGACCACGACGCCGACCTGGTCGTGCTCCGCGACCTGTCCGGCGCGGTCACCGAGGGACCCGGCTATAACGTCTTCGCCCACGTCGACGGGCGCTGGCTGACGCCGGCCAGCGGCACCCTGCAGGGCATCACCCGGCGCTCGATGATCGAACTGGCCCGCGAGGCCGGCCACCAGGTGCAGGAGGGCCGGCTGACCGCCGAGGACCTGTACCGGGCGGCCGAGGTGCTGGTCACCTCCACCGCGGGCGGGATCATGCCGGTGACCGTCCTGGACGGCCGGCCGGTCGGCCCCGGCGCCCCCGGCCCGCTGACCCGCGAGCTCCGCGACCGCTACTGGGCCAGCCACGAGGACCCCCGGTACTCCACCGCCGTCCGCTACGACGAGCCGGCCTGAAGACCGGGCGACGCACGCACCGGCTCAGGCCGTAGCGCCACGCCCCGTTCGGACCATATGAAATTCTTTTTGGCCGAACGGTCCATGGTTCCCGCCCCCGTCACCCCCCGAGCTAGCCGGACGCACGTCCCGGCGCCGCGGGCTTAGCCTGCGGTGAGCCGTTCGGCGGCGGCCTGGGCGGCGTCGGCCGTGCGGTGCAGGAAGTCGGCCAGGACCTCGAGCTCCTGGTCGTCGTAGTCGGCGCAGATCTCGTCCAGCGCGGTGTTCATGCCCGAGTCGACGAGGTAGAGGCGGAGGATCTCCGCGCCGCGGCCCCGGGCCGCCTGGACGACGACGCCGCGGCGGTCGGCGGGGTCACGGCCGCGATCGATCCAGCCGCCGCGTTCGAGCCGGTCCAGGATGCCGGTCAGGGTGGCGGGGTGCAGCCCGGCGCGACGGGCCAGGGCGCTCGGGCTGAGCGGGCCGTACCGGGCGATGAGGTCAAGGCACTCCAGGTCGGCGGGCTTGAGGTCGAGGCGGGTGCCGACGCTGTGGTTGAGCAGCGACAGCTGGGCCCCCACCTCCCGCAGCGACTCCTTGACCGCGCGGCTCAGCCGTCCGCGATGCGGCCCCGCGCTCGTATCTCCCGGTAGTATCGATTCCATATGATATGATCTCCGTATTATATGTCTTACGAAACAAACGTACCGGAAGACAACGGACCCGGAGAGGCGAACACCATGAAACTCACCATCCTCGGCGCGTCAGGCGCCACCGGAACCCTGCTCACCAGCCAGGCGCTCGCGGCCGGCCACGAGGTCACCGCGGTCGTCCGCGATCCCGCCCGCCTGGCCGGGCCGGCTCATCCCCGGCTGCGGACCGTGACCGCCGACGTCATGGACCCCGCATCCATCGCCCCGGCCGTCGAGGGCGCCAACGCCGTCATCTCCGCGGTGGGCCCGCGCGGCACCGGCCCCACCACCGTCGTCCAGGACAGCGTGCACAGCATCATCGCGGCCATGGGCAAGACCGGTGCCCGGCGGCTCCTGGAGGTCAGCGGTTCCATCGTCGCCGACGAAGGCGAAAGCCCGTACATGCGCTACCTGGTCAAGCCCGTGGCCCGGCGCACGTTCCTGCGCCACGTCTGCGCCGACATGCGCCGCGGCGAGGACGAGATCCGGGCCAGCGACCTGGACTGGACGATTGTCCGCCCGCCCGCGCTGACCGGCAAGGCCGCCACGGGTGCCTACCGCACCGCGATCGACCGCAACCTGCCGCACGGATTCACCGTCTCCCGCGCCGACCTGGCCGCCTGCCTGCTCGCCCTGCTCGCCGACCCGGCCACCGTCCACCGCCACGTAGCCATCGCCAGCTAACCCGCACCAGCCTCGCGCGATAGCAGGTATCCTCGCGTAGGTGCCTGCTTGATCGGCGAACGAACGTGGCACGCGATGGGCCCCGACGGCGGCCAGGGCCCGGTCACGATCTTCGGCCCTGATTTCCCGTTCCCGTTCGACGACTGGATCGCGCACCCGGCCGGCCTGGGGGCCGTCCCGCCCGAACGTCACGGCGCAGAAGTCGCCGTCGTCGGCGCCGGCATCTCCGGGCTGGTCGCCGCGTACGAGCTGATGAAGCTCGGGGTCAAGCCGGTGGTCTACGAGGCCGCGCGGATGGGCGGGCGGTTGCGTTCGCAGACCTTCGAGGGGACCGACGGCGTGGTCGCCGAACTGGGCGGGATGCGTTTCCCGGTCTCCTCGACGTGCTTCTACCACTACGTGGACATGCTGGGCTTGGCGACCCAGCCGTTCCCCAACCCGCTGACCGAGGCGGCCGGCAGCACGGTCATCGACCTTGAGGGCGTCACGCACTACGCGCGCACGCTGGCCGACCTGCCCCCGCTGTTCACCGAGGTCGCCGACGCCTGGGCGCAGGCCCTGGAGGAGGTGCGCTGCACCGCCATCCAGGACGCGATCCGGGCGCGTGACGTCCCCGCGCTCAAGGCGTTGTGGAACGACCTGGTGCCGCGCTGGGACGACCGCACGTTCTACGACTTCGTGGCCAGCTCGAAGGCGTTCTCCGCGCTGTCGTTCCACCATCGCGAGGTCTTCGGCCACGTCGGGTTCGGCACCGGCGGCTGGGACTCGGATTACCCGAACTCCATGCTGGAGATCTTCCGCGTGGTGATGACCAACTGCGACACCGACCAGCGCCTGGTGGTCGGCGGCGCCGAGCAGGTGCCCCGCGGGATCTGGAGCCACCGCGCGCCCCGGCTCGCCCACTGGCCGGCCGGCACCTCGCTGGCCTCGCTGCACTCCGGCGCGCCCAAGGCCGGCGTGGCGAAGATCGCCCGCGACCCGGACGGCCAGCTCGCCGTCACCGACGCCTGGGGCGACACCCGCCGGTACCCGGCGGTGCTGATCACCTGCCAGAACTGGCTGCTCACCACGCAGATCGACTGTGCCGAGTCGCTGTTCTCGCAGAAGATCTGGGCCGCCCTGGATCGCACCAGGTACATGCAGTCATCCAAGACCTTCGTGCTGGTCGACCGGCCGTTCTGGACGGACAAGGATCCGCGTACCGGCCGCGACGTGATGAGCATGACGCTGACCGACCGGCTGACCCGGGGCACCTACCTGTTCGATAACGGCCCCGGCCAGCCGGGCGTGATCTGCCTGACGTACTCCTGGATGAGCGACGCGCTGAAGATGCTGCCCGAGCCGGTCGACCGCCGGGTCCGGCTCGCGCTCAACGCCCTGCGCAAGATCTATCCCGACGTGGACATCGCCAGCCACATCATCAGCGACCCGATCACCGTGTCCTGGGAGGCCGACCGGCACTTCCTGGGCGCGTTCAAGGGCGCGCTGCCCGGGCACTACCGGTCCAACCAGCGCATGTACGCCCATTTCATGCAGGACCAGATGCCGGCCGAGCACCGGGGCATCTTCATCGCCGGCGACGACGTCTCCTGGACCCCCGCGTGGGCCGAGGGCGCGGTCCAGACCTCGCTGAACGCGGTCTGGGGGATCATGCACCACCTGGGCGGCCGGACCTACCCGGACAACCCAGGCCCCGGCGACGTGTTCGCCGACATCGGCCCGGTCGACTTGCCCGACTGAGCCGCGGGCACGCCGCCCGTCACGGCTTCCGTCACGGCGACGGGGCCGGCCGCCACCGCGGCAGCGGCCTCCGGCTCGAGCGCGGCGTTCCGCAGCTCCTCCAGCCTGCGCCGGGACGGCAGCAGCAGCACCGCCACCAGCGCGCCGATGCCGAACAGCGCCGCGGAGACCGAGAACGCCACGACGTAGCCGTGCACCGCGGCCGTGGCCGGGGCCAGCGGCCCGGTGTGGTGCGCGGTCAGGTAGCTGGCCGTCGCGGTGAGCGCCACCGTGCTCAGCGCCGCGGTCCCGATCGAACCGCCCACCTGCTGCATGGTGTTGACCAGCGCCGAAGCCACGCCCGAGTCGCGCCGGGCGACTCCCGCGGTCGCGGTGTTGATCGCGGGGGAGAAGATCATGCCGAAGCCCAGGCCCATGACCACCAGGGCCGGCACCACGCTGACCAGGTAGCTGGAGGTCACGGTGAGCTGGGTCAGGTAGGCCATCGCGCCGCCGCCGAACAGCATGCCGGTCACGATCAGCGCCCGCGGCCCGACCCGCGGCAGCAGCACGATGCTGGAGGTGTTCGAGGCCAGCAGGATGCAGCCGATCATGGGCAGGAAGGCCAGCCCGCTGGTCACCGGGCTGTAGCCCTTGACCTCCTGCAGGTAGTAGGTGAGGAACAAGAAGACGCCGAACACCGCGATCCCGGTCAGCCCGACCGAGATGTAGGAGCCGCCCCGGGCCCGGTCCAGGATCACCCGCAGCGGCAGCAGGGGGTGGCTGACCCGGCTTTCCGCGAACGCGAACGCGGTCAGCAGGAGCACCCCGCCGACCAGCGAGCCGATGGTCAGGCCGGCGGTCCAGCCGGCCAGTTCGGCGTGGGAGAACCCGAAGACGAGGGCGAACAGCCCGGCCGAGGCGAGCACGGTGCCCGCCCAGTCCATCTGCGGCCGGGTTTCCGGCTTGTTGGTCCGCATGTAGACCACCGCGCCGGCCACCGCGATCGCGGCGAAGAACAGGTTGACGTACAGCGTCCAGCGCCAGGAGAAGTACTGGGTGAGGACGCCGCCGAGGATGAGGCCCACGGCCCCGCCGCCGCCCGCGACGGACCCGAACACGCCGAACGCCCGGCCGCGCTCGCGCGGGTCCCGGAACGTGCTGACCAGGGTGCCCAGGGCGGACGGGGCGAGAATGGCGCCGAAGACGCCCTGCAGCGTCCGCGCGGCCACCAGCATCTCGAACGACGTGGCGGCGCCCCCGAGCGCCGAGGAGAGCGCGAACCCGACCAGGCCGGTGATGAAGACCCGCTTGCGGCTGAAGATGTCGCCCAGCCGCCCGCCGAGCAGCAGCAGGCTGCCGAACGCCAGCGCGTAAGCGGTCACCACCCACTGCCGGTCCCCGTTGGGGAAGCCCAGGGCGCGCTGCGCCGACGGCAGCGCGATGTTCACCACGGTGGAGTCCAGCACCACCATGAGCTGGGCGATGGCCACGATGACCAGGATCAGCCACCGGTGCTCGCTTTCCGCCGGATGATGACGGCCGGCGACGGGTGTGACGGATGCCATGACGAGCTATACCCCCAGGTGAGAAGCGTTGCTGATGAGCTGTTCTGATGCCCCGGCCAGGCTGTCGAGCAGGCGGAGGAAGGTCTCCCGGTCCGCCTCGCTCAGCGCCCCGAAGATCTGCTTGAGCAGCCGTTCCCGCGTGGCGTTCGCCACGTCCAGGCCGGCCTCGCCCGCGTCGGTGATCGCGACCAGCTTGGCCCGGCGATCGGTGGGATCGGGCAGGCGTTCGGCCATGCCCGCCCGCTCCAGCCCGTCGACGATGTCGGTGATGGTGTGCGGGGAAAGACCGAGGTCGGCGGCCAGCACGTTCTGCCTGGTCGGCCCCTGCTCGTGGAGCCGCCGGAGGACCTTGGTGCGAGCCATCGACAGGCCGCATCCGTTCATCTCGTCGTTGACGGCCCGGAACATCCGGTGATGGAACGCGAGGTACCGCTCACCAACCTGCTCAGGTGTAATCATCACTGGCCCCTCTGCTATTCACCGACGCCGGCCCGCCCTCAAGCTGACGAACCTCACGTTGACACATCTCATAATGAGGAGCCTCACTATTTTATTTCCGGTCCCGCGGCCCGCATAAGGCCCCGAATAAACTGCACGGGTGCCGAGCCGAGCCGAGATCGTCACCTTCGACGACTCCCCGCCGCCGCCGGGCGCCGAGTCGTGGGTGCCCGGCGCCGCCCCGTCGACCGGCATCGAGGTCGCCGAGGCCGACCCCGCCTGGCCGCGGTGGTACGACGACCTGGCCGGCCGGATCCGCCAGGCCCTGGACTGGCGGGCGCTGCAGCTCGAGCACGTGGGCTCCACCTCGGTACCGGGACTGGCGGCCAAGCCCGTCATCGACATCGACCTGACCGTGGCCGATCCCGGCCGCGAGCAGGACTACGTGCCGCCCCTGGAACGGATCGGGTTCCGGCTGGTCATCCGCGAGCCCTGGTGGTACGGCCACCGCGCCCTGGTCGCCGATGGCCCGCGCTGCAACCTGCACGTCTTCGGCTTCGACAGCCCCGAGCCGCTCCGCCACCGGATCTTCCGCGACTGGCTCCGCGGCACCCCCGAGGACCGCGACCGCTACGCCGCCGCCAAACGCCAGGCCGCCGCCGCCGCCAACGCCAGCGGCGAGCACGTCATGCAGTACAACGCCCGCAAACAGCAGGTCCTCCGCGACATCTACCACCGAGCCTTCCTCGCCACCGGCCTCCTCGACCCCTAACCCGCGGCACCCGCCTCCGTCCCCTCACACCCGGCGCTGAACGAAGTGAACCTGGACGTTCACCTCGTTAAACCCGGCCCCGGGCGGCTACTAGACTACTAGAGCTCTAGTTTGCTAGCATCAGCCTCGTGGGTGACGAGGATGTCAAGCAGTTCAACGTGTACCTGCCCGTCGGGCTGATCAAGCGGATCAAGCACCGGGCCATCGAGTCGGAGATGTCACTGTCGGCGCTGGTCACCGAGGCGCTGACCGGATACCTCGACGACACCCGCGGGAAGCAGCAGCAACCACCTGGAAAGGAGACCTGACATGGCGACCGAGGGGATCGAGGCCGTGTTCCTGGAGACCCGTAACTGGGGCAAGGCCGCAAAGTTCTTCCAGGCGCTGGGCTTCGAGCTGGAATTCGCCACCGACCATGCCTCTGGCCAGCTCCGCAACGGCGAGGGCCCGTACGTCTTCATCGCCGAAGTCCCCGAAGACTCCGAGCCCGGGGTCGCTGGGCCTGCTGTGCGTGCTCGGCGCCGTCTCGTTCGTCGCTGCCCTGGCGATCGAGGTGTCATCCCGCCGTCGCAGTTCGGCCGCTCCAACCCGCTCACCTACGCCCTGCTGATCCTGGCCGGGGTCCTCGCCATCGGCATCGTCCCGCCTCTGCTCATGGACCGCCTGCGCAGGCCCGGCTGCGAAAGCCGCACGCCGACGGCCACGCTCACCACCGGCCGCCCGCCCGTGACGGACCCGCGGCCTGGAGCACACCCGGCCGCGCCCACCGGCGGCCTGCCGCTTCGGCAGGACAACTATGGGTAAGCGCATCCATGCCTGAGCCATGCGGATCGAGGTCGTCATACCGACCGTCGCGACGGATGTCACGCGGATATGGCGCTGTGCGAGTTTACGCTCGTCGGACTCGGCGCAGTAGCGGAAATAGTCCGTGTCAGCTCACGCTTTCCCATTGACGGATTGCAATCTCGTTGACGCTGACCGGAGGCGTAACGCTGGGCTTGCAGCGCTCATCGTCACGAGCAATCGTGACCACCCCGGGTTTCATTCGGTCCCGGCACCGCATGATCTGGAATTAAGCCGCCGCAACGGGGTAGCTGACCGCCGTGGCAACCAGAACCATAGCCGGGTACGCCATTCCCGGCATCATCGTGTTCTTCTTCTGGGTGGTCATTGTCGTTCTGGCCATCATCCTGCTGGCGGCTATCGTGCACTGGGCCGGCGGCGGCGCCCTCAACGTCAGGCTCGGTCACTTCGATCTGGACGTCGGCTTCACCTGATCGCATCCGCCCCGCGGTCGCGTCGTCGCCCCGGTGAGGGCGCGACCGCACCGAACCTGCCCCGCACCTCCCGCACCCGGCCCCGATGAGAAATGTGCATTTTTGTCGGGGTATGCGTTTAAGGTCGGGCTGCCCGGGTAGCGGAACCCGCCGTGTCGGCGGTTCCCGCTTGCCCAGCCGCCGCCGGCTCGTCACGTCACCGGCGGACTGGAGAGGGCACGTCATGGTCAGACGGCGTATGCGCACCTTCCTGGCGGTTACGGCCTCGGCCGCCGTCGCCCTGATCTGGGCGGGCACGGCCACAGCCGGCGCGCAGACGGTGCAGCCAGCGGACACCCCGGCCGCCGTGTCCCGGCCGTCCCCGGGGCGGGCGCGTCCCCCACCATCTCCGCCACCTCCCAGCTGTCCGAACGCCGCTACGTGGCCGCGGGCACCCAGGCCTACGTGGTCGGGGTGGAGGACGGCACGTTCCCGCCGATCGGCTGGCACATCACCGGCCAGATGGGCGGGGTGTTCACCCCGCCGATCAAGCTGCTCGACGGGCTGTGGTTCGGGCTGTCCGGAAGCTGGCTGGACGCGGCCACCACGTACACCACCGGGCCCGGCTTCGTCCGGATGACCTTCCCGGTGACCGACGGCGTGCAGCCGACCCTCACCGAGTTCGCCCCGGACGGGCTGTCCGCGGTGCTGTTCGGCCTCACCCTGGTCCCGGTGAAGGGCAGCGCCACCACCGTGCCCGTGACCGCCGACGCGCACAGCGAGGTCAGCCGCGGCCTATCCGTGGGGATCGGCACCACCCCGACCTGGGACCAGTTCAACAACCAGAACACGGTCTCCGCGGCCCAGGGCGTCATCACCTTCAACCAGGAAAAGACCCCGTGGTACGCCGAAGTAGGGTCGGCCACCGCCCCGGCCAGCACCGCCACCGGATCCGGTGACTGGGGGCCGACCTCGCCCACCGACCAGGCCACCTTCGGCACCAAGGGCGAAGGCGGCCAGCTGACCTGGAACCTGGCCGTCCCCGCCGCCGGCCGCACCCTGTGGCTGGGCGTATCCGGCTCCCAGAACGGCTCGGCCAGCGCCAGCCAGGCGCTGCGGCAAGCCCTGGCCAACCCGGCCGCCCTGCTGGACAGCAAGATCTCCGAGCGGGACGGCGTAGCCGCCCAGACCAGCCTGCAGGTCCCGGACTCCAGCGTCCAGCAGGCCCTGCTGTGGAGCAAGCTCAACCTGGCCGACCTCAACCGGACGATCGAGAACGCCGCCATCCGCGACGTCAAGGCCGGCACCGTCTACCCGGCCCCGCTGGCCACCGTGCCGAGCCTGTCGGCCATCGACGCGGCCTACCCCGACTACGCCGAGTTCTTCGGCACCGACGGCGCCTACAGCACCTACGGCCTGGCCGTCAGCGGCCAGTGGCAAACCGCCGCCAACTGGCTGAACGCCATGCGCACGGTGTCCGAGATCGAGAACGGCGGCACCGGCAAGGTCGTCCACGAGGTGACCGCCACCGGCGCGGTCTACTTCGGCGACAACTCCGATCCCGGCGACATCAACGAGACCGCCCAGTTCGCCATCGCCGCCGACCTGACCTGGCGATGGTCCGGCGACAACGCGGTCCTGGCCGGCAACTACAAGTTCATCGCCGCGGGCGAGCGCTACCTGGCCAGCCTGGCCACCGGTCCCGGCCACCTGTGGCCGGTCGGCGACGGCATCGTGGAGAACCCCTCCCTGGGCGGTGAGGCGCTGGACGTAGCGTCGGAGACCATCCAGGCCCTGGGCGCGCTCCATGACATGGCCGTGGCCATGCACGACAGCGCCACCGCGAGCTGGGCCGCCCAGCGCCAGAACGCCATGCTCAAGGCGTTCGGCCAGTGGTGGATCAAGAGCCAGAACCTGTACGCCGACTCGATGTGCGCGGCCGCCTCATCCGCCGCCGGCTCCAGCTGCACCGCGGCCGGCCAGCAGCTCCAGCAGCGCTGGTGGACCAGCGTCGCCCCGATGGAGCAGGGCATCGCCCCGGTTCCCCATGCCGACGCCGCCCTGAACCAGCTGGAGACCCCCACCTTCACCGGCTCCTGCGGCCTGTTCGTGGACGGCGTGGGCGGCCCGATGGGCGCCAGCGGCCAGAGCTGCTACCTGGTCAACACCGGCGCCCTGGCCGTCGGCGAGGCCAACTACGGCCGCCTGCCCCAGGCCATCACCGACATGGACAAGATCGCCGGCCAGCTCACCGCCGAGATGCCCGGCGCCCTGCCCGAACTGGCCGCCAGCGCCCAGTACAACCCCTTCGAGGCCCTCACCAGCCGGGCCAACGTGATGCAGGCCTGGTCCGGTTACGGCCTGCTGTGGACCGTGGTCAACGACCTGCTCGGCGTCACCCCCGACGCCCCGGCCGGCTCGGTCGCCGTCGTCCCCGAGGTCCCGTCCTCCTGGCCCGCCATGTCGGTCGGCAACCTGCACGTCGGCGCCAGCACCCTGGCCGAGACCGCCACCCGCCACGGCGCCGCCTACCGCACCGAGGTGACCGGCGCCCAGAACCTGACCCTCACCATCGGCACCGTCCTGGCCCCCGGCGCCACCGTCCACTCCGTCACCCTGAACGGCGCCCACGTCTCCTACCACCTGGTCACCACCCACCGCGGCACCGCCGTCGAGGTCACCGTGACCCACCCCGCCGCCACCGAAGTCCTCGCCGTGGAAGCGTGACGGGCCCCGCGGGTTCGAGAACGATCACTACGAAGCGATCACGCACGATCACTGCCAAACGATCAGAATGTAGCCTGACGGAGATATCAGCCATGTCCGTCAAAGCCGGGCAATCCCTCGCCGCGACGAAGGCAGATCCTTCATGGAGGCCATGATGGTCGCTAGACCCCTACTCCTCGCTGGCGCTGGCAGCCTACTGGTGGCCAGCGTGGCGTTCGCAAGCCCGGCGCTGGCCGCGCGCTGGCAGGCACTGCGCTGGCCAGCCCTGCGGCACCGTCCTGCCAGGGAGCCCCGCCGCCGCGACCCGCATCGCGGCCACGACGGCGACGTTCAACGCGATCGAGGCGAAAATCGCCGCCGGAACCCGCTCCGGCTGCGGTTTCCCGGATCCGACCGCGCAGGAAGACATCGTCGACTACGGCCTGAACAACCTGTGGCAGAAGGGGATCGACGGTGCGTGCGTGACCGTGGCTTACGTGGTCACCAACCCCGACCCGGGCCTCGCGACGTCACTGGCGGCCTATGACACCGCGATGGACCTGCCCCCGGCGAACATCACCGACATGGCCCTGCCGGCGCCGACCGACCCGGCCGCGGTCTGCCAGATCGAGTGCAGCACCGGCGAAGACCGCCTCGACTCCGAAGCCATCCACTCGATGGCGCCCTACGCGAACATCCTGTTCGTCCACCCGCCGGTGCCGGAGACCGTCGGCATGCAGGGCTGGCCGGAGGTGGCCCAGGCCATCAAGATGATCGCCGACCAGCACCTGGCCGACGTCATCACGGTGAGCCTCGGCGACGGCGAGAACGACTTCATCAACGACCCGACCAACCCGGGGGCCAGCCAGGCGGCGGCGATTCACTCGCTGGATCCGGCGTTCCTCGACGCCGCCGCGCACAACGTCCCGGTGCTGTTCGCGTCCGGTGACTGCGGCCCGACCGATCCCACGGTCCTCAACGACACCGGCCAGTGCACCCCGCCGATCGGCGTGACCGCGGGTCACCCGGTCGACAACCCGTGGGTCACCGCGGTCGGCGGCACCATCCCCAACGCCGGCCTGGCCACCGTGGCCGCCGCACCGCCCCGGACGCGCTGTGGACCGCCCGGAACAACAACTCCGACGCGGAGGGCGCCGGCGTCTCCACCGTCTACCCCAAGCCGTCGTGGCAGCAGGGCATCCCCGCGCTGAACGGCGTCACCGGCCGGGCCGATCCCGACATCGCGATGGATGCCACGACGGCACCTCGCAGGCATCGCCCACCTTCGCGGGCATTCTCGCGCTGGCCACCCAGCTCCGGGGGGCCGACCTGGGCCCGGTGAACCCGGCCCTGGCGGCGATCGGACCGCGCGGCGCGGCGGCCGGGATCATCGACGTCCCGGCTGGTTACACGAACACCGCCTACGGCGTCACCGGCTTGTCCACCGCGACCGGCTACGACCTCGCCTCGGGCTGGGGCACCATCTACGCGCCGGACTTCGTCCCCGCCCTGGTCGGGCAGATCAACCGGCAGTTCGGTCCGTTCCAGCCGAGCCAGCAGGCCCAAGCCGCGCTGAACCAGCTGCGGGCCCACATCAGCACCTCGGCGCGATCGTGGCCACCGGTAAGACGGTCACGATCACCGGCAACGGGTTCATCCCGGGCCGGACGCCGAACGGCACCAGCGTCCTGGACGGCTTCGGCGTGTTCCCGCCGCTGCCCGGGCAGTTCGGCGTGACGGGCCCCCCGTTCGCCGACCCGACCTCGACGGTGCCGGGCCAGACCTGGGACGACGTGACGGTGACCGTAACCGGTACCGGGCACCACACGACGGTCAAAGCACCGGTCGTGACGGGCCCGGACGGTAACGGCCAGGTCCAGGTCAGCATCGACACGACCGGGATGGCGGCCGGCGCGTACACGGTGACGATCACCGGCCGCGTCCTGACCCAGGCCATCACGTTCCTGGTCGTGCCCTTCCCCTTCGGCTGATCCGGCCCGCCGCTGACAACCCCCGGGGGAACGCGCTGCATAACCCGCGCCGCGTTCCCCGGGGTTAGGTCGCGGCTGACGGTGACCGTCCAGGTATGGCACCCATCCGAGCCGGGCGGCGGCTGACGTCGCTCCGTGCTCGGCGCGCCGTCGCGGCCTGGTCCGGGCTTCTACGCTGGGTCCGTGCAGACGCTCACGTTCCTGTTCACCGACATCGAGGGCTCGACGGCGTTGCTGCGGCGCTTGGGGGAGGGGGACTACGGCCGGGTGCTGGCCGACCATCAGGCGCTGATCCGCGCGGCCCTGGCCGCTCACGACGGCCAGGAGGTGGACACCCTGGGGGACGCGTTCTTCGCCGTGTTCTCCTCGCCGACCGCCTGCGTGGCCGCGGTGCTGGAGATGCAGCGCGCGCTGGAAGCCCGGGCCTGGCCCGGCGGGGAGCACGTGCGGGTCCGGATGGGCGTGCACACCGGTGAGGCCGCCACGTCGGCCGCTGGCGCCCTGGTGGGCCTGGATGTGCACCGCGCCGCCCGGGTGGGGGCCATCGCGCACGGCGGGCAGGTCCTGCTGTCGGAGACGGCGGCGGCGCTGGTCCGCGACTCGCTGCCGCCGGGCGCGGCGCTCCGCGATCTCGGTGCCCAGCGGCTGAAGGACCTGGGACGCCCGGTGCAGGTCTTCCAGCTCGACGCGGCGGGCCTGCCAGCCGGCTTCCCGCCGCTGCGCGCGCTCGGCAACCCGGCCCTGCCGAACAACCTCCCGGCCCAGCTGTCCGCGTTCATCGGCCGTGACCGGGAGCGGAGCGAAGTCCGCGCCCTGGTCGAGTCCCGCCGCCTGGTCACGCTGACCGGGCCGGGCGGGTCAGGAAAGACCAGGCTGGCGCTCCAGGTAGCCGCCGAACTGCTCGACGGATCCGGCAACGGGGTCTGGCTGACGGAGCTGGCCGCGGTGGCCGACCCGGACGCGGTGCCCGCGGCCATCTGCGAGGCCCTCGGTATCGGCGACCAGCCCGGCCGGGCCGTCCTGGACGGCCTGCTCGGTGCCCTGGCCTTCCAGTCCGTCCTGATCGTGCTGGACAACTGCGAGCACCTGATCGGCGCGTGCGCCAAGACGGCCGACGCCATCGTGCGGCACTGCCCGAGGGTGCACCTCCTGGTCACCAGCCGCGAACCGCTCGGCATCGGCGGCGAGAGCATCTACCGGGTGCCGTCGCTGTCGCTTCCCGGACGCCGACGCCGACTCCGGCCCCGGCGTCCTGCGACGCGATCGCGCTGCTGGCCGAACGGGCCCGGGAACAGGGCGTCGACCTGGCCCTGGACGAGGAGACGCTCCCGCTGATGGTGTCGGTCTGCCGACGGCTGGACGGGCTGCCGCTGGCCATCGAGCTCGCCGCCGCCCGGCTGCGCTCTTTGTCGCTGGCCGGCCTGCGGGACCGGCTGGACCAGCGCTTCCGGCTGCTCACCGGGGGCAGCCGCACCGCCCTGGCCCGGCAGCAGACGCTGCGGGCCACGGTCGACTGGTCGTACTCGCTGCTCAACCCGGCTGAGCAGGCCTTGCTGCGGCTGCTGTCGGTGTTCGCCGAGGGCTTCGACCTGGACGCCGTCGAAGGGGTGTGCGGCGGCGGTGACATCGAGGCGTTCGGCACCGCGGACCTGCTCGGCTCCCTGGTGGACAAGAGCCTGGTGGTGGCCGAGCAGGCCGGCGGCGCCCTCCGCTACCGGCTGCTCGAGACGATCCGCCAGTTCGCCGCCGAGCGCCTGGCCGAGGCGGGGGAGGAGGCGACGGCTGCCGCCGCGGCGGCGCACGGCCAGTACTTCCTGGCGCTGGCCGAGGCAGCGGCCCCGCACCTGTCCGGGCCCGGTCAGGGCCGCTGGTTCGCGCGGCTGGACACCGACCACGCGAACCTGCGGCGCGCCATCGAGCATGCCGCCAGCGACCCGGACGGGACCGCCCGGGTCCTGCGCTGCGGCGTCGCGCTCCGCGGCTACTGGCTCGCGCGTTCCCGCTGCCGGGAAGCACTCGGGCTGCTCCTGCCCGTGCTGGACCGCCCCGAAGCCAGGGCCGACCCCGCCCTGTTCGGGGCGGCGCTGGTCACCGTCACCGGCTTCGCTCCGCTGGTTGATATCGCGCCGGCCCGGCAATACGGCCACCAGGCGGTCGAGCTGGCTCGCCAGCTCGGCGACGACCGGCTGCTCACCGATGCCCTCGCCATGCTCTCCGCCATGCACTTCTTCGCCGGCGAGCCGGAGCGCGGGCTTCCGCTTGGCCGGAAGCCGTCGACCGCGCCCGCCAGCTCGGCGACGACGCCTTGCTGGGCCGGAGCCTGATGATCTGCCTGTTGTCCGGCGATCTCCTCGAGCCGGCTCAGTCCGCGCGGCTGCTCGCCGAGGCCATTGCCTGCGCCGAGCGATCCGGCGACCAGCTCCTGCGCTCGTTCCTGCACAACAACGCCGCCGTTCATGCGCTGGGGGTCGGCGACGTCCCGGCCGCCCGGGTCCACCTGGACCAGGCGGCCCAGGCCGCGCGGGCGACCGGGCAGGAAAACCCGGCCGTGGCGGCCAACCTGGGCTGGGTCCAGCGCGAAGCGGGCGACCCGGACGGGGCCCGGTCCTCGTTTGAAGCGAGCCTGCGCATCGGCCGCCGCAGCGGTGAACAGCCGGTCATCGCCTGCGCCATCCTCGGCCTGGGCTGCCTGGCCGCGGATCTGGGCGACTGGGACCGTTCGGCGGTCCTGCACGGCGTCGCGCAGGCCTTCCTCGACCGGTCCGGGGAGCCCTGGCAGGGCGTCGAGGCGCGGTACCGGGAGCGCAACCTGGCCCAGGTGCGCGCGCACCTGGGCGACGACCTGTTCGACCGCGGCTACGCCCAGGGCCTGGCCCTCAGCCCCGACGAGGCGCTGCCGACGGCCGTGAGCTGCACCGGGCAGCTGACCCTGCTCCCACGCCCGGCACAGGGCGTTGACCAGGGTCATCTGGTACGGGGTCCGGCAGGACACCCGGACCAGGTCGGGGCTGGCCACGATGATGGCCAGCGCCCTGGCCCGTGAGGTCGCCACGTTCAGCCGGTGCCGGTCGTAGAGGAACTCCAGGCCGCGCGGCGCCTCGTCCGCCGACGAGGTGGCCATCGAGTAGATCACCGCCGGGGCCTCGCGGCCCTGGAACTTGTCGACGGTCCCGACCCGGAACCCGGTCAGGCCGCGGGCCGCCAGCGCCTCCTGGATGGCCCGGATCTGCGCGTTGTACGGGGTCACGATCAAGATGCCGTCCCCGCCGACCGGCCGCACCACGCCGTCCCGGTCCCGCCACGAACGGCCCGCGAGCAGCTCCGCCAGCCGCGCCACCTCGCCGGCCTCTTCCGGTGACGCGTTGGTGTTGCCCTCGTGCGGCACCGCGACGACCCGCAGCCCCGACCCGCAGAACGGCCCGTCGCCCAGGATCTCCTGCCGGCCGAGCCCGTCGGCGCCGTGCAGCTTCCCGTCGTAGAACACCTCGGAGGTGTACCGGCACAGGTCCGGGTGCATCCGGTAGGTCTGGTCGAGCAGCAGCCCGGCGCCCGCGGGCATCGTCGCCCGGTCGCCCAGGATGTGCCCCAGTGCCGAGGCCCCCGCTCCCGGCGGGTGGGTGGCCTGGCTGGGCTGGGCCAGCTGCTGCGGGTCGCCGAGCAGCACCAGGTTCGCGGCCGCGCCGGCCACCGCCAGCACGTTGGCCAGCGACAGCTGCCCCGCCTCGTCCACGAACAGGGTGTCCACGCTGGCCGCCAGGCCGGGCCGGGCCCACAGCCAGGCGGTGCCCGCGGCCACGTCCAGTTCGCCGTCGCGCAGCGCCCGCTCCAGCTGCTCGGCCGGCATCCCGCTGGCCGCATCGTGCAGGTATGGGTTGTCCGGCTCCGCCCGCTGCCCGATCCGCACGGTCAGTCCCCGCCGGCCCGCGTGCGCGCACACGGTGTCGATCAGGTGATGGATGACCGCGTGCGACGGCCCGATGAGGCCCGCCGTGCGGCCCTGCTCGACCAGCGCGAGGACCTGCTCGGCCGCGGTGTAGGTCTTCCCGGTCCCCGGCGGCCCCTGCAACGGCAGGTACGACCGCCGCAGCGAGGTCGCGAGCCGGACCGCGGCCTCGCCGGCCGTCTCGCCCCGCGGGTCCCGGTCCCTCCGGATCACCGGCCTCCGGCGGCCGCCGCAGCAGCAGCGCGGTGGCCGCGTCGGTTCCGCCGAGGCCGTCCCGTACCACCCGGTCGCCGAGCTCCCGGAGCCGTTCCCGCAGCTCTCGCGTGCCGATCGGGCCCGCCTCGACCAGGCCGGAGGGCAGCGGGCCGTCGTAGGTGTTGCCGATCTTCAGCTCGATCGTCCCGGTCGCGTCGTCCACCGCCCAGACCGACCAGCCCCGTCCCGTCTCGACGTCATACGCCGTCTGCCCGCACGAGAACCGGTGCTCCTGCGGCGGGAACGAGAAACGCCGCACCACCGACCGGTTGACGTGGTCCACGACGTCGCCGCCGGTGAGCCCGCCGAGCGCGTCCGGCTCGCCGGTCAGCTCCGCCGGGCTCAGCGTCCGCACCTGGAAGTACCGCCACCAGGCCGGCTTGTCCTCCCGCCGGTGCCAGTCCAGCAGGTCGGCCAGCAGCCTCCGCGCCTCGGACGTTTCCGCGGAAACGTCCCGCGCAATTGCGTCGGACGTTTCCGCGGAAACGCCGGCCAGCAACGCCGCCCTGATCCGGGCGGTCTCGGGGTCCTCCGGAGCGCCCGGCTGCTCCGCGAACACCGGCCGCGGCAGGTCTTCGCCCAGCCGCCCGGCCAGCTCGGCCCGCCGGTCCTCCAGCCAGTCCCGCAGGGCCAGCGTGGCCCGGCAGTCGTCCTCGTTGTACCCGGCCACCGCCGAGCACGCCGGGCTCCTCGCCGCCGTCCCGTCCTCGAGCGCCGCCTCGAACGCGATCAGGCTGGCCGTCGCCGCCCGCAGGTCCACCTGCCGGCGGTACCCGCACAGCGGCTCCAGCCGCTTGATCGAGTAGCTCTCCACCCCGGCCTGCACGCCCTGCCGGATCACCCGGTACAGGTCGACGAACACCCCGAGCCGGAACAGGTCGTCCACCTCGTCCTCGCGGGTGGCGAACCGCCCCGTCAACGCGCCCACCGCCTCCTGACGCGTCCCGTGCAGCTCGGTCAGATGGTCCACCGACGTCGGCTCGTAGTGGTTGTAGTGATATACGTGCAGCCCCGGGCGCACCGCGCGCCGCTTGGTGATGAAGTCGACCAGCTCCTCGAACGCGCGCTTCTCGCCCTGCCGGTCAAAGGCCCAGAAGGCCGTGTACCGGGGGCGTCCCGACGAGTCCACGTCGGCCGTGTCCACCACCCCGAACAGGTACTGCAGCCCGAACTCGCGGCTGTCCTCGGAGTAGTACCTGGCGCCCTCGATGTCGAAGAACAGGTCGCCGGTGACCGGCTCGGGCAGCGCGAGCAGCCCGCGGTTCGGGACCAGCGCCCTGCTGGCGTCCCGCTCCGGCTCCAGCAGCCGGTACCGGATGATGCCCTCGTCCTCGCTGGCCACCTGCAACCGGGCCTGGGCCTGAGCGCGCATAAGGGAATCCCGGCCAGCCAGCCGGGGAAGTCCGGCCAGCCCCGCGAACCCCCGCCGGGTGGCGATCCCGGCCTCCTTCAGCGCCCGCCGCTGCCCCGTCGTCATCCCCGCGACCAGGGACAGGTCATCGTCGGCCCGCCGGCGATCGGCGCACCGCTCGCTCCACCGGCAGATCGCGCAGTGCTCGACCGGCTCGGGGTACAGGCCGGCGGCGGTCCCGCGGCGAGGATCTCCTCCAGCCGCCGCCGGGTCTGCCGTTCGTACGCGGCGAAGTCCCGCACCTTGAACGGGACGAACTCCCCGTTCCCCAGCGCCAGGTGCATCCAGCGCGGCTCGGTCCCCTGCAGTTCGGCCAGCAGCCGCGAGTAGAACGCGGTCTGCAGCACGGCCCGGGCCTTCGCCGTCCGCGCCAGCTTGGCGTCCACCACCTCAAAGTGCCGCCCGCCCGGCCGCGGCTCCTCGTCCGGCGCCGCCAGCAGATCCGCCCGGACCAGGAAATCCGGCCGCCCGAACAGCGCCCCGCCGTTCCCGGTCAGCGTCCCCTGGTAGATCACCCCGGCCCCGCCCTCGATGGCCGCCGCCGTCGCCCGCACCGGATCCGCCGTCTCGCCGAGGTCCGCGACCTGCCATCCGGCCGCCCGGAACCCGTCGAGCACCCCGCGCTCGTGCTCCTCCCCGCGCCGCACGAGCTCCTCGAACCCGAGGTCGCGCGGGTGCGGCGGCCGCAGCACGCCGCCGCGCTGCCCGCAGGTCCAGCTGCGTGAGCTCCTGACACGCCAGGAAGTTCGCGACGTCACTCGCCGCCACCCGCACCCGGCCTTCGACGATCTTCATCGGCCCTCCCGCTTTATCCCCGGCCAGCCTGGCGGCAAAGCCCCAACGCCGTCGGCGCATTCGAGAAAAGATCCGCTCACGGTAAAATGTCGGCTGTGACGCGTTCGGTGACCAGGGAGCGACCATTCGCTTCGACGCCGCGCTGTCCGCGATCGACGAATCGACGGTGTTGCGGTTGCCGCAGGCCGCGAGCAAGAAGCTGCCCTCGCGCGGGCAGGTGGCCGTCCGCGGAACGATCAATGGCGCCGACTTCGCGACCGTGCTCGAGCCAGACGGGAACTCCGGCCACTGGATGCGGGTCGATGACACGCTGCAGCACGCCGCTGGGATCAGCGCGGGTGACACCGCCACGCTCGACCTCGAGGTGACCAAGGACTGGCCCGAGCCGGACGTGCCCCCCGATCTCGCCGCCGCTCTGGCCGCCGCCCCGCCGGAGATCCAGGACGTGTGGGACGAGATCACCCCGATGGCGCGCTGGGAATGGGTGCGCTGGGTCAACGCCACGAAGAACCCTGACACCCGCAGCCGCCGGGTCGAGGTGAGCATCTCGAAGATGCAGAGCGGGAAGCGGCGCCCCTGCTGTTTCAACCTCTCCTCATGCACCGACCCGGAGCTGTCCAAGAACGGCAGGCTCTTCGACCCAGCCGACGACCACCCCTGATCGGCGATACACCTAGCATACACCTGTGGTGTAGACTAGGTGTATGGCCAGAAGGCGTACGAATATCGAGATCGAGGACACGTACCTCCAGATCGTCATGGACCGCTACCGCCTGCACACCATGACCGAAGCCGTCGACCTCGCCCTCCGGCACCTGGCCGGACAGCCCATGAGCCGTGATGAAGCCCTGGCGATGCGCGGCGCTCACGCGATCGAGGAGCCGCCCGCGGATACGCCTCCGCGAGGAGCAGCGTGATCCTCGCCGACACCTCGGCCTGGGTGGAGTACGACCGGGCCACCGGGAGCCCGGTGGATCTTCGCCTGAGGGATCTGATCGCGGCCGACGGCCCGATCGCGGTCACGGAGCCGGTGATCATGGAGGTGCTGGCCGGAGCCCGCGGCGATGCCAGCGAAACGGACCTGCGCCGCCTTCTGCTCCGGTTCCACCTGTGCGAGTTCGACGCAGCCGCTGACTTCGAGGGCGCCGCGCGCATCTACCGCCGATGCCGGCAGGCCGGGATCACGCCACGCGGCCTGGTTGACTGCATGATAGCCGCCGTCGCCCGGCGGCACGAGGCCTCGCTGCTCGCCTGCGACATCGACCTCGATCGCGTGGCACAAGTGATCGGCATCGAGCTAGACCGGCCAGCGGCACCGGAACGGCCGGGCTGATCAACCCGCAGACCGGGGAGATCGTGTTCTGGAGATCCGACACCGGCATCGACGGTCAGCAGGCACCCGGCGCCCGCGGCTCGCTACCACTACTGACCTCACCGCGCGGTCCGGCGAACGTCACTGTGACGTCCAGGCCACCTTCGGGCCTGGCCCGCACGGCGAGGTCGGCAGCATGCGCGCTGGCGACGGCCGCGACGATGGCCATTCCTAGCCCGTGGCTGCCATGGTGGCGGGTCCGCTCGCCGTCGAGTTGCTGGAACGGCTCAAGCAGACGGCCGACCTCGCCGGATGGGACGACGGGGCCGCTATTGCAGACGGAAAACCGGGGGCGACGGCTGTGTGTCCCGGTGGCGATCTGGATATGGCCGCCGGGTACGTTGTGCCGCACGGCGTTGTCCACCAGGTTGGCTACCAGGCTCTCGGCCAGGGCGGGATCCCCGGTGACGACGGCCGGGCCGAGGCTGGCAGACACGCGCACGCCCCGGCGGTCGGCGTCTGGCTGGCGGCCGGCCATGACCCGGGAGGTGACCTCCGCGAGATCGAAAGGCTCCCGGTGCCGCAGGCCGCTCTGGCCAGTGGCCAGCGTGAGCAGCGCGTTGACGAGTCGTTCTTGCTGTTCCCCGAGTTGGAGCACCTGCTGGCAGGCGCCCCGCAGCGATTCCGCGCTCGCGGCGGGATCGGCGAGTGCCACCTGCAGGACGGTCCGCTCGGCTGCGAGGGGGGTGCGCAGTTCGTGGGACGCGTTCGCGACGAAGTGGCGCTGCGACTCGAACGCGGCCTCAAGGCGGGCGAAGAGCCCGTTGAGCGTGTCACCGAGTTCCCGGAACTCCTCGTAGGCGCCGGCCACGTTCAATCGTTCGCCCAGGCTGCTTGCGGAGACCGCGCGGGCGGCCGACGTGATGATCCGCAGCGGCCGCAGTGCCCGGTCGGCGACCAGCCAGCCTAGGGCGACCGACAGTACGGCGAGCGCCGCCAGCGCGATAGCCGAATAGGCAAGGATTTCGGGCAGGTTGGTAAAGGACCTTGCCGGGCCGGATCTCCCGCCGACGGTGTGCGCTTGGACGCGGCCGAATGTGGTCAGGGGCAGGTCGGCGATGACGAGCAGAATGAATCCGGAACCGAGCAGCAAGCAGGCGTACAGTACGGCCAGGCGGGCGCGCAGATGCCTTTCCCCGCTCACCGGGCACCGATGCGGTAGCCGGCCTCACGGACGGTCTCGATGACGGGCGGCTCGCCCAGCTTGCCCCGCAGCCGGCGCATCGTCGTCTTTACGGTCGTGGTGAACGGGTCGGCCGCCTCGTCCCAGACCCGGTCAAGCAGTTCCTCCGCGGATACCACCCGCCCGGCGGCGGCCAGCAGGCACTCCAGCAGGCCGAACTCCTTCGGGCTTAGGTCCAGCCGCCGCCCGGCGCGGAACGCGACGTGCCTTCCCGGATCTAGGGAAAGGTCGCCGTTCTCCAAGACGGGCGGCACGGCTGGCACCGATCGCCGGGCCAGCGCCCGGATCCGGGCGACCAGTTCGGCGAAGTCGAACGGCTTGGCCAGGTAGTCGTCGGCGCCCAGCCCGAGGCCGTCCACCTTGTCGCGGACGGTGCCGGCCGCGGTCAGCATCAGCACCCGGCTGCCGGAGTCCCCGGCGGTGATCCGGCGGCACACCTCATCGCCGTGCACGCCGGGCAGATCCCGGTCCAGCACCACCACGTCGTAACGGGTGCCGTCAAGACGGCCGAGCGCCTCCTGCCCGTGCAGGACGAGGTCCACGGCTATGCCTTCACGGCGCAGCCCGGCCGCAATCGCCGTGGCAAGCACTTCGTGATCCTCTACGACCAGCACTCTCATCGCTACCAGCATGCCAGGGCCAAGGTGACAGTCAGGTGCCAGCCGCTGGCACCGTGCTGACACCGGCAGGAGCGTAGACCCGTGCCCGTGGACAACGCGATAGAAACGAACGCGCTAGGTAAGCGGTATCGGCGACGGTGGGCCCTGGCGGGCTGCACGCTGACGGTGCCAGCCGGGCTGGTCGTCGGGCTGGTCGGGCCCAACGGGGCGGGCAAGACAACGCTCCTGGAGCTAGCCGTCGGGTTGCTGCGGCCGACGACGGGAACGATTACGGTCCGGCAGCGGGCAGGGTTCGTCGCCCAGGGCGCGCCGGTGTACGGGGACCTGTCCGTGGCCGATCACCTGCGCATGGGACAGGGGCTCAGCGCGCGCTGGGACGCCAGCCTGGCCCGGCGCCGGGTGGATGAGACTGGCCTGGACCCGCGGCAGCGGGCGGGCCGGCTGTCCGGCGGCCAGCGGGCGCAGCTTGCGCTCACGCTCGCCGTCGCCAGGCGGCCGGAACTGCTGGTTCTCGACGAGCCGGCCGCGAACCTGGACCCGCTGGCCCGCCGCGACTTCCTGGACTCGGTGACCCGGGCGGTCGCCGCCTCGGGGGAGAGCATGACGGTGGTGTTCTCCTCCCACCTGGTGGCCGACCTGGAACGGACCTGCGGCTACCTGATCCTGCTGGCGGGCGGCCAGGTACGGCTCGCCGGCCCGGTGGACACGCTGCTCACCGCCCATAACCACTGCCAGTCCCTTGATGACCTGGTGGTCTCTTGCCTGCGGGAGGTTCCCAGATGATCTGGCTCGCTTGGCGGCAGTCTCGCGCGCAGACCATGATCGCCCTCGCCGCGGTCCTCGCCGTAACCGCAGCCGCGTTCGCCTCGGGCCGGACGGACACCACCATCCGGATGTGGCTGTCAGTCCTCGCCGTTGTGGTTCCCGGTCTTCTCGGGGTGTTCTGGGGCGCACCGCTGGTGGCCGGCGAACTGGAGTCCGGGTCGTTCCGGCTGGCGTGGACGCAGGACATTTCCCGGGTCCGCTGGCTGGTGACGCGGCTGGCGGTCACGGGGCTGGCGGCCATGGCGGTGGCGGGGCTGGCGAGCTGGCTGATCACCTGGTGGGCCGGGCCGCTCGACCGCGCGGGCCTGGATCAGTTCGGGTCGTTCGACTCGCGGGACATCGTGCCGGTCGGCTACGCCGCGTTCGCCTTCGCGCTGGGCGTGCTCCTCGGCGCGCTGCTGCGCAGGACGGTGCCCGCGATGGCGGCGACCCTGGTCGTGTTCACCGCGGCTCGCCTCGCGTTCCGGCTGCTGGACCGCCCGGTACTGCTTCCCTCGGTAACCTGGGCGCTCCCGCTCAACCCGTCGACCACCGGCTACGGGTCGTCCGGGTTCCTGCCCCTGGAGCCGCCGCCGGCCCTGCAGCCCGCCGCGCCGGACCTCCCGAACGCCTGGGTCACGTCGATCGCGATCGTGAACGGGAAGGGCGACGCGCTGACATCGAGCGAGCTTGCCAGCACCTGCCCGGACATCGGCCACGGCCGGGGCGGCGGCGCCCCGGCCGGCGGTTCCGGTCACGTGCAGGCACCGCAGAGCGTGGTGAACGCGACGCACGACTGCGTCGCCCGCATCGCGGCCACTTATCACGAGCTGGTGACCTACCAGCCAGCCAGCCGGTACTGGCCACTGCAATGGTACGAGCTTGGCGTGTTCCTCACGGCCGCCCTGCTGCTGGCTGCCGCCTGCGCCTGGCGTGTCCGCAAGACCGGGTGAGGACGCGCTGGCGCTGTAACCGGTTCGGCCACGCGGGTTTGATTAATGCCCAAACAGGTAAACGGTCATTATGACGGTCTTCCGGGGTTCGCGACCGCCGGTCGTCGCCAGGGCGTTCGGCCCGCTGGTGTCTTCGCATCCGTATACGGCGGTTGCGGTCGGGGCCGTGGCCGTGTCGGCTACCGCGATCTTCGTCGACCTGGCGGGCTCCCAGCCCGGGACGGCGTCGTTCTACCGGTGCGTCCTCGCGCTGCCGTTCCTGCTGCCGCTCGCCTGGGCCGAACGCCGCCGCACCCAGCGTCTGGGCCGCCGCGAGCTTCTCGCCGCGGTCCTGGCCGGCGTCCTGCTGGCGGGCGACATGCTGCTGTGGACGCAGGCGATCTACGACGTGGGCGCGGGCATCTCCACGGTCATCGTGAACGTGCAGGTGATCCTCGTGCCGCTGATCGCACTCGCGGTCGACCGCGAGCCGATCACGCGCCTGTTCCTCGCGACGCTGCCGGTCATGGCCCTCGGCGTGCTGCTCGCCGGCGGGGTGCTCGACCACCGGGTGGGCGGCACGCATACCGTCCGCGGAACGGCCGAGGCGGTGCTGGCGGCGCTGTGCTACTCGGGCTTCCTGTTCATGCTGCGCCGGTCAGGGAAAAGCACCCAGGTGCTCCAGTCGTACATGGTGGTGATCGTGGCGACCGCCGCGGCCTCGTGTGCGGGCGGCGCTTTGTGGCACGGGTTCACGTTCGCCCCGCCGCTGGCCGCGCTCGGCTGGCTGGCGCTCTCCGCGATCTGCGGTCAGGTCGTCGGCTGGTTGCTTGTCGCTCGCGCGGCCCACAAGCTCAACAGCGAGTCCGCTTCGGTCCTGCTGCTGCTGACCCCGATCGGCTCGCTCGTCCTCGGCGCCCTCATCCTGGGCCAGCGCCCGACCGCGTTGCAGCTCGCCGGATCGCTGGTGATCCTCGGCTGCGCGGCGGTCATCGCGACCATGGGAAGGCGAGGCGAACGCGATTGACCCGGTCGTCACGATTCGAACTGATCGCCGGGCATCCCGTCCTCGATCTGGTCAACACCGTGTCGTGGCGCGGAGACCCCGCCCGCCGCATCGAACGCATCCCGGATCTTGACGCGCTGCTGGCCTGGTCGGCACGTGCGGGTCTGATCAATGCCGCTGAGCTCGCCCGTCTCGCTGCGGCCGCACGCCGGGCCCCCGGACGCGGAGCACGCGCCCTGGCGGACACGCGACGGCTGCGCGAACGCCTCCATCAGGCGCTCACCGCCACCGAGGCGCGCCGGCCGGAAGCGACCCAGCTCATGTGGCCGCAGCTGACCGCGGCGCTACGCCACGCGCGCCCCGAAGGACTGCCGCTGCAGATGACCATCGAGCTCCGCGAACCGAACGACCTGATGCGCAGACTGGCCCTGCTGGCCCTGCAGTTCCTCACCTCCGAAGACGTGCGGCTGGTCAGCGCGTGCGCGGATCACGACTGCGGCTGGGTGTTCCTCGACCGCAGCCGCAATCGCACCCGGCGCTGGTGCAGCTCCGGCGACTGCGGCAACCGCAACCGCGTCCGGCTCTACAACGCCCGGCACACGCAAGACTAAACGCGCACGGGTAGCCCGGAGGCGGAAGGTCAGGGGAGCGGAGTGACCTGGTACAGGGCCACGCCTTCGGCCGGGACGCTCGCCTGGATCACCCCGGCGGACGATATCCGGAAGACCGTGGCCCCGCCGGGCACCACCGATTGCGGTCCCCACAGGTCCTGCACCAGGTAGCCATCCGGGTCGGGCGGCAGCCCGCCTTGGCGAACACCTGATCCCGGCCATCCGGCCTTGCCGGTTCGTCAGGAGCTTGAAGTCCCGCCCGGTGAGGCCGGCGCTGGTACCAGCCGCGTTCGTCACCGCCGTGGTCAGGTCGCTGCCCAGGCCGCCATCGGCACGCTAACCTCAGCGAACGTGCCCGCTGGCCTGCTCTCGCGGGCCCGGCACGTTCACGTCAACTGGGACCCGGCCGGGACCTGGGGTGCCGGTTTCTTCCCCGATGTGGAGCGGTACCTGGCCACCCCGCCGCCGGTGTCGCCGGTAGACGCGACGGGTGCCGGGGACTGCTTCAACGCCGGCCTGCTGCGTGGCAGCGATCCGCCGGTGCGCTGGCGCTCGGCTGCGCGGTGGGCGCCGCCTCGACCCAGGGCATCGGGGGAACCGGCAGTTCCCCCGGACTGACCGCTGCGCTGGCCCTGGCCCGGGATGTGACGGTCCGTCCCTGGCCGTGATCCGGTTACTGGTCATAATTAAGACCGGTCTTCATACTGGTCTTTGTGGAGACCATCCCCATTACCGAAGCGAAGGCCCGGATCGCCGAGCTTGCCGACCGGGTCGCCCGCGAACACGATCACTCACGATCACCCGCAATGGCCGCGCCGACGTCATGCTCATCCGGTCGCCGAATACGAGTCCATGCAAGAGACCCTGGACATCCTCAGCGATGAGGAAACGCTTGCCGACCTGCGGCAGTCCCGAGAAGATTTCGCCGTCGGCGACACCTTCGAGGCCGAGCAGGTCCGCGCCGAGCTTGAGCGGCGCCGCCACGGAACACCGTGAGCGGCGAACCGCAACCCCCCGGCGCTGAAGACTCACCGCGGAACACGGTCATCTTCTCCCGCCAGGCCCGACGCAACCTGCGCGAGAACCTGCCGCTCGAGGTCGCCGTTGCCGCCATGACGACGATCGACGGGCCTCTCACTACCAACCCGCACCGCGTCGGCAAGCCGCTGGAGGAGCCCTTCGACGGCTACCACTCAGCACGACGCGGGACCTACCGGATCATCTACCGCATCAACGAGGATAAGCACACCGCGGAAATTCACTCCGTCCGACATCGACGGCAGGCATACCGCACCTGACCAGGACAGGGTTCAGGCCGGGTACTGGTCGTGCCGGGCCCATACCGCGATCCAGTCCTCCTCGGTCATGGTGCGTCCGGACGAGCGGATGCTGGCGAGTTCCTGGAAGTACTGCTCGCGAGGCGGCCCGGGCGCGAACAGGATGAGCATCCTGGCGGGCGCGCCGCTTTCGTTGGAGAAGGCGTGAATCCCGCCCTGCGGGACGTAGAGGAAGTCGCCCTTCACCGCGTCGATCCAGGTTTCTCCGTTGAAGAGCCTTACCGTGCCCTCCATGACGTAGAAGGACTCGGAGAAGGTCTTGTGGAAGTGCGGGTCGGCGCCGCCGGGCGTTCCGGTCATGTTCCATTCGAAGAGCCCGTACTGGCCGCTGGTGGCCGAGCCCGGGGCGGTGAACACGACGTGCGTGCCCGACGGGTACGTCACCGACGGCACCTCCCCGGCGGACCGGTAGCGCGCGCTGACCTCACCGACGTCCTTGCTGTACGACACTAGACCCTCCAGTGGACGTGTCAGAAAAATGTCACCGACGATCGCCCTGATGGCCGGGCCACCAGGCGCGGTTGCCGACCAGAGCGGTGAGGCTGGGCGAGAAGAACATCGCCATGACGAACGCCGCCAGGGCGATGCCGGCCGCCACGGCGAACCCGACCTGCTGCAGGATCGAGTTCCCGGCCAGGATCAGCGACGCGAACGTGCCCGCCAGGATCAGCCCGGCCGACCCGATCGCCGGGCCGGCGTGCCGGACCGCGTCCGCCGCCGCCTGCCGCGGCGACATCCCGGCCTGCGCCTGCTCCCGCAATCGCGCGATCATCAAGATGTTGTAGTCGGTGCCGAGCGCCACCACGAACAGGTACATGTACACCGGCAGCAGGAACACCAGGCCCGCCTGCCCGGCGAAGGTCTGGAAGACCAGCACCGTGGCCCCCAGCGTCGCGCCGAAGCCGAGCCCCACCGACACCATCAGGTACCAGGGCGCCACCAGGCTGCGGAGCAGCAGCATGAGGATGATCAAGATGATCGCCGCGGCCACCGGGAACACCACCGCGTAGTCGTGGTTCGTCGCCGCCTGGATGTCGGCGAACACCGCCGTCGTCCCGCCGACCAGCGCGTACGTGCCCGGTGGCGCCGCCGCGTGGGCCTGCGGCCGCAGCCCGTTCTTCACCGTGTTCACCGCGGTCGTCGACTCCGGGTCCACCGACAGCGTCACCGTGTATTCCGCCGTCGCCTGGTCCGTGCTCACGGTCGCCGGCGCCACCGCGCCCACGGCGTCCATGGTCTTCAGCTTCGTCCCGTAGCCGGCGATCTCCGCGGTGGTCAGCGTGCCCGACGTGGCGTGCAGGTACACCTGCGTCGGCTCGGTCGCGCCTGGCGGCAGCCCTCGCTCCAGGACCGTGAGCGCGACCTGCGACTCCGCGTTGCCGGGGATGCCGGACGACGACAGGTCGAACGTCGGCTTGAAGCCGAGGGCACCGATCGCCAGCGCCACCAGCACCAGGCCGGAGACCCCCGCGAACACGGCGGGCCGCTTCCCCAGCGAGCTGCCGATCGCGGCGAACCTGGCGCCCTTCGGCTCGCGCTGCCACGCCTTGGACGGCCAGAACACGCGCGTCCCCAGCAGCGTGACCACGGCGGGGATCAGGGTGAGCGCGGCCACCAGCGTGACCGCGACGGCGATCGCCAGCGTCGGGCCGAGCGACCGGAAGATGCTCAGCGAGGACAGCAGCAGCGCGAGGAACGCGACGATCACCACGCTGGCCGCCGAGGCGATCACCTCGCCGACCCGTTCGACCGCGGTCGCCATCGCCTGCCGGGGCGCGTCCCCGGCCCGCAGCCTCTCCCGGTAGCGGAACATCAGGAACAAGATGTAGTCCGTCCCGATGCCGAACAGCACGACGATCAGGATCACGGTCGTCTGGCTGTCCGCGTTGAGGTTCAGCGCGCTGTTCACGTCGGCGATCAGCCCCTGCGCGACCTCGGCCACGATCGCGATCGTGATGATCGGCATGAGCGCGATGATCGGGCTCCGGAAGATGATCAGCAGCAGGACCAGGATCAGCACCAGCGTGGCGAGCAGCACGATCTGCTCCGCCTTGTTGCCCGACTGCTGGCTGTCGAGCTGCTGAGCCGCCGAGCCGGTCACGCCCTCGTACAGCCCGCGCCGCTGATCAGCGGCTTGATATCGGCGCGCAAGGCCTTGATCGCGTCGGCGGCCTGCGTCCCGGAGCCGTTCACGATGTCGTTGGCCATGGCCACGGACGCGGTCTGGACCAGGCCGTTCGGCGACGGCGGGCCGGCCGTGACGCTCAGGATGTTCGCGATGTGCCTGGCCGTTCAGCGTGCTCGCGACCGAGGCGACCTTCGCCTTGTCGCCGGACTCAGCGGCCGTGGTCCGAACGCGCGAACACGATGATCGCGGCCGTCGCGTCGACCTTCCCGGCCTGCGGGAACGCCTGGTCCTGCAGGTTCTGCGCCTTGATCGACTCGTAACTGCTCGGCAGGAAGCTGGCCTCGTTGCTCGTGGTCGGCAGCTTCGGCGCCGTCGCGATGACCGCCACCGCGATGATGATCCACGCCCCGATCACCCGCCACGGATGGCGTGTCACCAGCTGGCCCAGCGCGGCGAACACGCGGCTGCCCGCCGCGCCTGTCCGCCATCCGCTCCGCTGGTCGCCCGACCGCCCTGCGTACCCGTCCGGTGAGTCATGCCCCGTCCTCACGTCGTCCGCCGTCCGACCCCTGACCCCTAGCCTTGCAAACCCGCCGGCCCCGGGCATAGCGGACCCCTGGAGGATTAGATCGCGAATCCGTGGAAGGGGCCGGGGATCCCGGCGGCGGAGGGCCATGCATACCGCTGCTACTTCCTCCAGGACTCCTACGCCGCCATGGACCGCGGATGCGGGTCAGCATCACACCACGGCCCGGCTCTCGTATCACCCGGCGTGTCGTTTCTCGGAAATGTCAGTACGGGATGATAAAATCGAATACAAGTTCAAAGACCTATTTTGAGCCGAACGGGCCAGCCTGCGAGCTCCTCTGAAACGGGCAGGTGAGCACCGGGTGAGTGTCCCACTCCTGCCAGCACCGCCGAGGCGGCCGATATGGTCTGGCGCCGGGGTGATCTCCGGCGATCTCACCGCAGTGCGCGGCGGTGGTGACGACGGTGCTGGACGCGCTGTCGGCTCCGGCGGGGGCGCAGGACACCGGGACCCGGGAGCAGCGGTGCCACGATGCGCTGGAAGACGCGATGCGCTAGCTCAGAAATTGCGTCGTGACGTTGATCACATCGACACGTCAGCCGCGACGCGAACCCGACAATGACGGTGATTCGTCACCAGACAGGTAAGAGTCCCCCGTGACGCAGCGGAAAGGTCTTTGAGACGATCGTGCTGCTGCCTGGGTTCGGCGGTTGCCATCAGTGGCGGCCGGGTCGTGAAGGGTCGAAAGAAGACCGGACCGTCAGTCGCCGGATGCGACCCGGCTTCGACGTTATCGAGGAGAGCTTCAAGGATCAGGTTATGAAGCGGCTCGATCCGCTCACGCCAGATCGCCTCGTACTTCCGACCGCGCAGCGCTCGATCACGTGACGAAGAATCGTCGAGCTTCGGCGAGCTCCAGCTCGAACAGTGCTCGGCCTGCAACTCATCCGGCCAAGGGAGCGGATCTGCGTCGCAGCGAAGAGAACGGCGAAGGCGACGAGCGGTGAGAGGTCGATCACCCCCTGGGCGGCGGAAGGAGAAGAATCGGTGGCTCGGTCAGGACCGGCCGGGATGGCCTTGGCCAGGAAGGATATGACCGACGCTGGGTCGAAGTAGAACATCTGCGCGCGGGCGAGCTTCCGGCCCGCACGCGGTAAAGGCCGAGAACTTCGGTGTCGATGCTGTCGCCGGCCGGTGTCACGCCGCGCTGGCGCCACAGCACGGCAACCTCTTCCTCTGTTGCCGCGATCACGCGAGGGTCAAGCCGCCGGTGGCCGGCCGTGGGTTGCAGCGGGTTCCAGTACGCCTCCAGCCCGCGCCGGTGCGGTCGGTCAGCCCGCGCACCGTGCGCCCGTAGGGCAGGGACGGGGGCCAGTAAAACGCGGCGTCCGGTTGACAGGACCGGGCAAACGCCGCCTGGTCACGCCGTTCGACTGCGGCGAAGGTGGCCAAGACGACCTGCATGCTCGATGTGTCGTTCACGCTGGGTCTCCTGTCTCGTGCATGTCCTGGTGTGCACGCTAGACCCTCGGTGGACTAGGTGACTGGACCACTCGGATACCGATCTGCTGGACCAGCTGGATCGCATGAGCCGCCCCTCCTAAGCTTCCGAAGATGGCGATGGTCACGGTCACGGGCGGCACGGGCGTGCTCGGGCGCGAGGTGGTGCCCCGGCTGCAGGCGGACGGGCACGAGGTGGCGGTGCTGACCCGCCGCCCCGCGGCGCCGCTGCCCGATGGCGTCCGGCGGCTGATCGGCGATCTGGCCGTCGGGCGGGGGCTGGAGATGACGGTGCGCGGTGCCGATGTCATCGTTCATCTGGCCTCTCGGCCGTTCCGGCCGGCCAGAGTTGACGTGGCTGGGACGATGGCCCTGGTCGACGCGATCCGGCGCGACGGCGGCCGACCGCACTTGGTCTATGTCTCCATCGTCGGCGTGGACCGCATACCGTGGCCGTACTACAAGCGGAAAAGGCAGGCGGAGGCCCTGGTGACCGGCTCGGGGCTTCCGTTCACGATACAGCGGGCCACCAGTTTCACGATCTGGTGCTGATGGGGCTGGCTGCGCCGCGTACGCGCCGGTGATGGCCGTGCCCGCGGAGACCTCCTGCCAGCCCGTGGACGCCGAGGATGTCGCGGAGCGCCTGGCCAGATCGTGCGGTCATGGCCGGCGGATGGCTACGGCGTCGACTGGGCGGCCCGCAGGTCCTTGACGGCGCGAGCTCGCCGGCAGGTGCTGGCTGCCATGGAGGTCTGGCGGTCCGTGCGGCGGATACGTTGCCCGGCCGGGTAGCGGCCGGGTTCCGCGCTGGTCATCCCTGGCCGCGGACACACCGCGAGGGAAGCGGACGTGGGCGAGCTACCTGGAGACCCGCGTTGCTGCGGGCGGCGGGGAGGTTATCGGGTTGCCTTACATCAACAAGCAGGTACGCATCCGCCACCGCTGAGGGCGGCCCGGTCACGGCCGGGCGTAGACGGATCGCAGGTAATCGCCGAGCACGGCCACGGCGGCTCGGTAGCTCCGGCCCGCGGGGCTGCCGTAGCCGATCACCAACGCAGGCTCGTGTTGGCCAGTTCCGCGCGTCGTGGCCGAACCGGTAGCCGCCCAGCCCTTCCAGGGCCAGATCACATCGAGCCGCGGCGTTGATGACCTCGTTTTCACCCGGGCCGCCGGGCGGCAGCCTGGTCAGGGCGTGGCCGCCCGCTGCGATGCCGGTGACCCGGAGCATCGGGGCGTGCGCGGCCAGCGTGTCGATCAAGGTCACGTCGTTGTCGGTAGATGCCGCGCATCCGGCGGATGAGCCGGTCGAACAGCCCGGCCTCGATGAACCTGGCCATCGCGATCTGGTCCAGCGACGAGGGCCAGGCACTGACCTGACGGCAGGCATCTACGAGCAAGTTCATCAGCTGGGGCGGACGGCAAGCGAGCCGATCCGCAGAGCGGCGGCCAGGGACTTACTCGTGGTGCCGGCATAGATCACCCGGCCCGGGTCGAGCGCCTGCAGGGCACCGACAGGCTGCCGGTCATAGCGGAGCTCGCCGTCATAGTCGTCCTCGATGATGACCGCGTTGCTGTCGCGGGCCCAGGCCAGCAGCTCGCTTCGCCGGCTGGAGGCCAGGGTGACCCCGAGCGGAAACTGGTGGGCCGGAGTGACCACGACCGCGTCGGCGCCCAGCCTAGGCAAGGCAACGACCAGCGCGCCAAGGTCATCGCACGGAAGCGGTACGAGCCTGAGGCCGGCCCCGGCCGCGATCGCGCGCAGCCGCGGTGAACTGGGATCCTCCACGGCGAGAACGCGGGCACCCCGGACCGCCAGGGCCCGGAAGGCCACGCCCATGCCGTGCCGGCACCGGAGCACACCAGCAGGCTAGCGGCCGTGGTGCGCACCGCACGGGCCCGTCCCAGGTAGCCGGCCAGGGCCGCGCGAAGCTCCGGCCTGCCGCGCGGGTCGGCATAACCGAACGCCTCGTCGGGCGCCTCAGCCAGCACCGGGCGCATGACCGCGGCCCAGTTCTGGCGTGGGAAGCTGGACGGGTCGGCATGACCGGGCCGCAGGTCAAGCCGTGGAGCTTGCGCCGCGGGTGGCTCGGCTGGCGCCGGTGCCACCGACGGAATGTCCGCGACGCTGGTGCCCAGCCCTGCCGGGCCACCAGCCATCCTTCGGCGGCCAGCTGCTCGTATGCTTCCACGACAGTCCCGCGGGCCACGCCCAGGTCACGGGCTAGGGCCCGGGTGGAGGGCAGCGGCTGGCCGGAGCCGAGCCGCCGTCGCGGATCGCGTCCTGGACGGCTTGCTGCAACGCCGCGCTAAGCCCCCGAGCCAGGTCGGCGAGGGCGACCAGGAAATCCAGCTCCCCCGAACTGGTCCAGGACATTCGCGGCTTACTGGACCTGGGCACCAGACCATTGTGCACTGTAGCGTCTGGCAGGAAACCAGCACCTCTTCGAGGCTGCCCAGACCGAAGATGACGTCGGCCTGCGTGCGGGGACCGCCTGGATGACGAGCATCACCCCGGTCGGCCGGGCTCCGCTTCCGGCAGCGACGGCGCCGCCTGGCTGGACGGCCCCTCGGCCCGGGCCGTATCCTGCGACGCCACCTGATCCCGCCCGCCACCGCCGGCTAACGCCGCGACGCGCAAGCACCTCAACCAGGTAGGTTCGGCTGTGAATGTGCCCCCGGCCCTGAGGAACGCATGCCATGACGCTCGCGATCGAGGCCGTTGGCCTGGTCAAGCGGTTCGGGAAGACGCTGGCGGTGGACGGCGTCGATCTGGCGGTCCGGCCCGGCATGGTGCTGGGCCTGCTCGGGCCGAACGGCGCGGGGAAAACCACCGTGGTCCGGATGCTGGCCACGCTGCTGCGGCCCGATGCCGGTCACGCCCGGGTCTGCGGCGCGGACGTCGTCCAGCCAGGCCGACCGGGTCCGTGAGCTGATCGGGCTGACCGGCCAGACGCGGCGGTCGACGAGGATCTGACCGGTTTTGAGAACCGCTGCTGATCGGGCGGCTGCTGGAGGTGCCCAGGACGGAGGCGAAGCGGCGGTCGGCCGAGCTGCTGGCGCGGTTCGACCTGGCCGACGCCGCCGGCCGTTCGGTCAAGACCTACGCCGGTGGCATGCGACGCCGGCTCGACCTGGCCGCGAGCCTGGTCCAGCGGCCCGCGGTGCTGTTCCTGGACGAGCCGACCACCGGCCTGGATCCGCGTAGCCGGGGTGAGGTGTGGGCGATGATCAGGGAGCTGGTCGCCGAGGGCACGACGGTGCTGCTGACCACGCAGTACCTGGATGAGGCCGACCGGCTGGCCAGCGAGATCGCCGTCATCGACCATGGCCGGGTGATCGCGACCGGCACCGCAGCCGAGCTGAAGGCCAGGATCGGCCGGCAGACTCCGACGTGCGCCCGGCCGATGGCGGACCTGACCCGGGTCGCCGGAATCGTCGCCGCCGCCGTGGGCCGCGCTCCGGTCAGGCAGCGGAGGATCCGGGCCAGCTGTCGGTCCCCGTCGATGACGCCCGGATCCTGCCGGTCGTGGTCAGCGGTCTGCAGGCGGAGCTGATCGAGGTCCGAGCTCGCGCTGCACCTGGCCAGCCTGGATGAGGTCTTCATGGCGCTCACCGGGCACGCTGCCGAGGAGGGCGACCGATGACGGCCAGCCCGATGACGGCCGACAGGGCGGCTTGGCCGGGCCGGGCCCGGCGGATGAAGCCGGCCGCGCGCTGCGGCACGAGCTGACGCTGGCGTGGCGGGCCCTGGTGCGGATCAGGCGCAACCCGGAGCAGCTGCTCGAAGTGACGCTGCAGCCGATGATCTTCGTGACGCTGTTCGTGTTCTTGTTCGGCGGCGCGATCAAGGGGGAGAGCAGGCACACTTACCTGCAGTACGTGCTGCCCGGCATCATGGTGATGACGGTGCTGTTCGCGAGCATCGGCACCGGCATCGGCCTGAACACCGACGTCAGCAAGGGCATCTTCGACCGGTTCCGGAGCCTGCCCATTTCCCGGTCGGCCCCGCTGACCGGGACGATCATGGGAGATTTCGTCCGCTACGTGGTCTCGATCGCGATGGTCTTCGCTTACGGCTCGCTGCTGGGCTTCCGGATCGCGACCAATCCCGTGTCCGCGCTCGGCGCGATCGGGCTGATGTTCGTCTTCGGTTTTGCCGTCGGCTGGATCTGGGTGCTCCTCGGCCTGTACGTGAAGTCCCCGCAGAGCCTGCAGGGATTCAGCTTCATCGTGATGTTCCCGCTCGCGTTCGGCAGCAACGTGTTCATCCAGACCAGCACCCTGCCCGGCTGGCTGCAAGCCTGGGTCCGGGTCAACCCGGTGACCGCGCTGGCCGGCGCCAGCCGGGGCCTGATGCTGGGCGGACCGGTCGCGACCCCGGCCTGGCACTCCATCGCCTGGAGCATCGCGATCACCGTCGTCTTCGCCCCGCTGGCCGTCCGCCGATACCGCCACATCGGCTAACGGGGGAGGCAAACGGACTGTGGTTCTCGCCACTCAGCCCTCGATCAGCGCTACCGGATGCTCTCCCACAGCACCCGCTCGCCGGCCGTCCCAGGCCAGCACGGCCTGCGGCGCCCGCATCCGGTTCGCCTCGAACGGTGCCGCCGCATACGGAATCCCGAGAAACGCCGCCACCCCAGCTGAGACCAGCCGCTCGCCGAGATCCTCGCGATCCAGATTGGTCCGATGCCGCCCCGGATGGAATTGTGCCCGCGAGAAGGCCGGCTAGCTGCTCAGGCGGGGATGAGCCTGGCCCAGTCGTTCCCCCCGTTGCAGAACCCCTTCCGGTGCGGGGAGATGGCTGGCGGCCGACCGCCTTGACTCTCACCTTGGGGGAGCCCGCACACGACGGGCGGCGCGATCTGGCCGGCTACCGGGTCAGCCGCTGCGCGGAAAGAGGTCAGTCATGTACGAAGTCGGCAGCTGGGAGATACCGAGCGGAGCCTGCTCTGCCTCGAGCGCACGTCGACGAGCAGGGGCAATGGGCGTTCGGCAAGGAGTTCATCGCGATCTTGCGCGAGCGCCGCTGCCGAGGATCGAAGGACGAGCAGGCGCGGCCTTCTGCATCCAGTGGGGCTGGGTGAGCGCTGACAGCGACGGCCCGGTCGAATGGTGCAAGCCGGTTCCGCAGGCCGAGGCACGTGCCCTCGCAGAGCGCTATCCCGAGCTGACGTTGCGAACCGAGCCGGCGCACCGGGAGGCGTTCGTCGCGCTGCCAGCTGGGTACCGGCCCGAGGACCTCGGCCTGCGCACCACCTATCTCGCGACCGGGCCCGTCACCGACCCGGTCCCCGACATCGACCTCGCCCTCCCGTTCGCCGTAGAGTGATGATCGAGGCTCGAGGCCTGGTCAAGCGCTACGGCTCAACCATGGCCGTCAACGACCTGTCTTATGTGCCAAGCTCCCGGGCCGCCGCCATGCGTCGACTTATATCCTGGTTTCCAGTATATTGATGGCATGGCAGTCAGGCCGATGACGGGGCAGGCATTCTTCGTGCTCACCGCGCTGGCCGACGGCCCGCGGCATGGGTACGGCATCGTGGGTGAGGTGGCCGAGCTGTCGCAGGGCCGGGTCAAGCTGAAGATCGGCGGCCTGTACGGGGTGCTGGACCGGCTCGCCGCCGAGGGGCTGATCGAACCCGACCGGGAGGAGGCGCACGACGGGCGGCTGCGCCGCTACTACCGGCTGACCCGGGACGGGCGGGGCGCGCTGGCCGAGGAGGCCGAGCTTCGCGCCGCCACCGCCCGGGTGGTGCGGGTGCGGCTGGGCCTGGCCGCGGCGGAGGCGGCCGGGTGAGCGGCATCAGCGGCAACATAGCGGACCTGGAGCGGCGGTACCGGCGGGTGCTGCGGCTGCTGCCCGGCTACTACCGGGAGCAGTGGGAAGAAGACATGATCACCGCCTTCCTGGACGGCTGGCTGACCGGCGACCCGGACGACCGACGAGTGACATCACCACGCAGGCCTGAGGCCCGGCTGGGCGGAGGCCACCAGCGTGATCGGCCTGGCGGCCCGGCTGTACCTGGGCGGCGCGGGTGACTCCGCGCCGGTACTTCGCCTGGGGACAGGCCGTGCGGCGCGCGGTCTCGCCGTGGTGCTGCTGCACGCGGTGCTGGGCCTTGACGTGCTCGTGCAGACGGCCTGGAACCGTCGTCTGTTCGGCCTGCCCGCGCCGCCCGCGATCTTGTGCGGCCGCCTCGCCCGGCGGCGTCTGGTTCGCCGTGTTTTACGGGGTTAACGTCGTCTGGATCGTGATTTTCGTCGCGCTGGTCCTCGGGCATTACCGCACGGCCCGGGTCCTCGCGGTGCTGGCCGTGGTCCCCGGCCCGGTCGCATCGCTGCAAGCCCAGCTCACCGGCAGCATGCCGGCGCCGTTCGCGTCGTGGGCCTTCTGGGTCCCGTTCACGCTGGTCCCGGTCCTGGCCATGGCCGCGTTCCACGCGGCCGCCCCGCCGCCCGCCCGCTGGCCCTGGCTGCTGGCCCTGCCCGCCGGCGAACTCCTGGTGGTGGTCCCGCTGCTGGCGCTCCAGGCGACCGGCAACTTCGCCTGGGTGCCGGACCTCCCCGGGCAGTGCTGCCTCCTGGCCGCCCTGGCCTGCCTGGCCCACGTGCCCAGAGCCTGGTCCCGCCGGGCCGCCGGGTCGGGCGCATGGTCGCTGGCCCTGGCCTTGCTGGCCGCCGTCACCGCGGTGTACCGGGTCGCCTCGCTCACCGCGTACCCGCACGACCCGCACCTGGTCGCGGTTGGCCTGGCCGAACTGCTCATCCTGGGGACCGCCGCCGCGCTGGTCGCCCCCGACGCCGCCCGCGCCCAGGCCGCCACGCCCGCGCCGCCGCCTGCTCCGCACCCGATCGCGGCCTAGGAGGCCACGGACATGCCGCCAGCCGCCGCGCCTGCCGGCCGTCGCTGGCCAGCGTGCTGGAGGCCGCGGGCGTCGAGCTCACCACGGCGGCCTATGACGCCCAGGGCTTCCTCGGGATGTCGGGCGCCGGCCAGACCTGGTCCTGCCCAGGATGCGAGCGCATTCACCGGCCCGCTGGAAATGGTTCTCCCCGCCAAGGATCAAGTTCTCCTGCTTCACCGCCTGCTGTTCCCGGGTCCGGTGGCTCAGCCGGTTACGGTCGTAACCAGTCCAGGGACCTGACCGAGCGCGAATGCGTCAGGCGGTCGCAGGCGGCCGGGTAACCGACAGCTCCGGCGGGATCCCGCGGTACGCCTCGATCTCGACCAGGGCCAGCTGCCCCGTACACCCCTGGCTGAGCGTCGAGGAGGGCCGGTCGGCGGTCAGCACGTTGGGATTCCCGTGCCGGCAGAACGAAGGGTCAGCCGGGTCCGGGTCGTACCACGCCCCGGTGGACAACTGCGCCACCCCCGGCCGAACGGCCTCGTCCACCGCCAGCCCCGCCAGGCACGCCCCCCGGTCGTTAAAGATCCGGACCAGATCCCCGTGGCACAGCCCGCGAAAGACCGCATCGCCCGGGTTCATCCGCACCGGCTCCCGCCCGGCGACCTTGACCGACTGACTGTGCGCGCCGACGTCGAGCTGGCTGTGCAGCCGCGACTTCGGCTGGTTAGCCACCAGCTGCAGGCCGAAGCGCCGCGCCGCGGCCGACCCGAGCCACTCCTCCGGCTCCAGCCAGACCGGGTGCCCCGGGCAGTCCGGGTAGTTGTAGCCGTCGATGGTGGCGGAGAAGATCTCGATCTTCCCGGTCGGCGTGGTGAGCGGATGCTTCTCCGGGTCAAGACGGAACTCGGCGAACGCCACCTGCGGCTCGCTGGCCACCGGCAGCTCAAGCCCGTCGCCCGCCCAGAACTCGTCGAACCCGGGAACCGGCCAGCGGGCCCCGAGCGAATCCCGCCATTCGTCATACAGGTGCCGCAGCCACTGCATCGCGGTGCGCCCCTCGGTGAAGTCCTTGGCCACGCCGAGCCGGTCGGCCAGCTCGGCGAGGATGGCGTAGTCGTCCCGGGCCTGGCCATGCGGGCGGGTGAGCGCCGGCATCGGGAAGAACATCCGGTCGTTCTGCCCCGAACCGAAATCGTCCCGTTCGATGGTCATCGTGACCGGCAGCACCACGTCGGCGTGCCGGGCGGTCGCCGTCCAGAACGGATCGTGTACCACGACCGTCTCCGGGCGGGCGAACGCCTCGCGCAGCCGGGCCAGGTCCTGGTGGTGATGGAACGGGTTGCCGCCGGCCCAGTACACGAGCCTGATGTCCGGATAGGTCAGCCGCGCCCCGTTGTAGTCATAGCAAGCGCCGGGATTCAGCAGCATGTCGGCCATCCGGGCCACCGGGATGTACGTGGCCACCGCGTTCCGCCCCTGCCCCAGCCGCGGCACCCCGACCTGCGGCGCCGGCTCGCCGACCGCGGCCACGGAGCCGTACCCGTGGCCGAACCCGCCGCCCGGCAGCCCGATCTGGCCGAGCATGGCCGCGAGCACCACGCCGAGCCACAGCGGCTGTTCCCCGTGCCGGGCCCGCTGCAGCGACCAGCTCACGGTCACCATGGTGCGAGAAGCGGCCATCTCGTGCGCGAGCTCCCTGATCCGCGTCGCCGGCACCCCGGTGATCGCCGAAGCCCACGCGGGATCCTTGACCACGCCGTCGGCCTCGCCGCGCAGGTAACGCGCGAACCGCGCGAAGCCGACCGTGTAGCGGTCCAAAAAGAAGGTGTCGGCCAGGCCGTCGGCGTCGAGGACCTGGGCCAGCGCGAGCATGAGCGCGGCGTCGGTGCCGGGCCGCGGCGCGATCCATTCGGCCTGCGCCGCCTCTGGCGTGTCGTCGCGCAGCGGGCTCACCGAGACGAACCGGCAGCCGCGCGCCCGCGCGGCGCTCATCCAGCCGCGGGTGTGGTGCCGGGACACCCCGCCGGGAGAGACCGCGGCGTTCTTCGGTGACAACCCGCCGAACGCGACCACCAGGTCGGTGTGCTCCGCGATCACGGACTTGGCCGTGGCGTGGGTCTGCAGCACGGTCATGTCGGCGATCACGTAGGGCAGCAGCACGGTGGAGGTGCCGTGACTGTAGCTGTTGACGTGCCGGACATAGCCGCCCAGGCAGTTCAGGAACCGGTGCAGCTGGCTCTGCGCGTGGTGGAACCGGCCCGCGCTGGCCCAGCCGTAGGACCCGCCGTACACCGCTTCGGCCCCGTGGTCGCGGTAGACCCGGCGCAGTTCCCCGGATAGCAGGTCGAGCGCGGTGTCCCACGACACGGGGACGAACGGCTCGTCGCCGCGCCCCGGCGCGCCTGGCCCGTGGTCCAGCCAGCCCTGGCGCACGTGCGGCTGCGCGATGCGGGCCGGGTGATGCTGCGCGGAGGCGACGTTGTCGATCAGCCGCATCGGCTCCGGGTCCCCGCGCCACGGACGCACCCCGGTCAGCCGCTCCCCGTCGCTGACCGCCTCGAACGTCCCCCAGTGCGTCAGATGCACGCTCATGCGATCGATCGTAACTCCCGGAGCGAAAAGCAAAATTCACAAGCTTTTTCGCCGAACGATCCGTGGTTCCCGCCGCCGCGCCCGGTCGCGTCTTCCAGGATCCGGGGATCGGCGAAGTCGCGGGAATGCACGATATGACCGTCCCGGATCCTGATGATCTGGACCGACGTCGTCGTGAACGTCCGGCCCGTCGTGGTCACGGTCCCCGTCGCCCGCATCTCCGTGATCACCACCTCGGGATCCTGGGTCTGGTAAAGCTCGGCCACCTCGAAGCCCTGTATCCGCAACGGCGACGCCATGACGCGCCGTGAGTACTCGCGGATCGCCGCCTGGCCCGCCAGGCGCATGGGGGTGCCCGGCGGTCCCGCGAAGGACGACTCGATCACCGCATCGGGCGCGAACAGGGCAGCGAAGCCGTCGGCGTCGCCGTTCAGGATCAGCTGGCTGCGCCGGGCCAGGACCTCGGCGGGAGTGGCGGATGACATGCGGTCTTCCCTTCGCTCAGGCAGTTCGGTCAACAAGCGTTCATTGAACGAGCGTAGAATAAAATGACCCTCCGGTCAACACCCGTAGAATGAAACCATGACCACTCCCCGGCCCGGCTCGCGCGCCGAGCAGCGCCGCCGCACCGAGGCGCGCATCCTCGACGCCGCCACCGAGGTCTTCTTCAGTGCCGGGTACGACCGGGCCACCATCCGGGCCGTGGCCTCGGCCGCGGGAGTGGACGCGGGCCTGGTCATGCACTACTTCGGGTCCAAGCAGGAGCTGTACCGGCGGGTGATCGACACCGCCCCCGTCCCTGAGGTCAGCGGAACGCCGGAGGAGGCAGCCGAGCAGATCCTCGCCGCGCTGGCCGGCCGGCTGGCCAGCGAGCCGGTCGCGTCGCTGGCCCTGTTCCGCTCGATGCTGACCAACCCCGAGGCCGCCAGCGCCGTCAGCGCCGGCATCGCCCGCTACGAGGCGCAGATCGCCCAGGCCATCCCCGCCGCCGACGCAGACCTGCGAGCCGCGATCATCAGCGCCATCACGATCGGCATCACGGTCTCCCGGCACCTGATCAAGTCCGACGAACTCGCCACCGCCGACCCGGCCCACGTCATCAAGCTGCTACGTCCCTGCGTGCTCTCCCTGGCCGCCCGCCCCGACCACAGCGCCCCGCCTTAACCTCAGACCCGCCCTGGCCTACTCGCCAGCCTCCGAGTAAGCCTCACGCGGTGACACGACCTCGCCGGGCGCGGGCGGCGTGATGTCGGCCGGGACCCCGAAGTCCCACAGTTCGACGATCGACCACATCGGCGTGCCGCCGGTCCCGGACGTCGGATCGGTCATCACCGCGATCCGGCGGGCCAGGCCGTCCGCGTCCAGCCATACTTCCGCGGGGATCTGGCTGAGCCTGCGATACGGCCCGTCGGGCACCGTCACGCCCGCCGGCAGCGCCGCGTCCGCCCGGGCCAGGTCGATCGTCAGCCGGTAGCGGGTCGCGGCTACGCCCCGCACGCTCTCGGCCCCGACCTCGACCGCATCCCGGACCCCGAACAGCGCGTCCAGTGGCCACAGCGGATCGTTCACGGCCCGCGGCCCGCCGGTATCGCGGCGGAAGAAGCCCGTCCACTTGTCGCCCACGTGCAGGTACGTGTTGGCGCCGTCGTAGATCGCCTCCACCGGCTCAGCGAGCTCGTGCAGGTCTTCGTAGCTCTCATCGTCTTGATGCTTGGCGATGAACTCCGCGGTGACCCCGGCCGTGAACATGACCGCCTGGCCCACCCGGGCCCGGCGAGCGGCAAAGTCAGCTATCCCTGCGCAGCGCTGGTCCGCTGGCTCCGGCACCGGCGAACCCTCCGACCAGGCCCCGGACAACCGGGCCGTACCCGCCGCGACCGTCCGCGCCCCGGCTGCTGCCACCCGCCCGGCTATAGGCTCACCCACCATCCATCCAGGATACGTTCACCCAATTCAGCGGTATGCCTAGTCGTTATGACGTTTCCGCGGAAACGCGTCGTGAATAATTTCACAAGCCGCTTCCGCGGAAACGTCGCAGTTACATTCCGCACGCGCTCCCCAGGTCGGAGCGCAATGCCATCTTGGAGGCCCCGGGGCCATCTCCTGGCCTAGTACGCTGATCGGCTGAACTGGCGATCCTTTGCGGTCGGCCAGCACAGCCAGGCCGCCGTCTGGAACTGTGTGCTCAGTAGCGGAGGTTGGATTGAAGAGCGTAGTGGTCTGAGGGGTAGGTGTTGTTGACGGGGACGGTGCCCAGCAGGGCGGTGTGCATGGGGTGGCCGGCGCCGCCGGGGCGCGGGGTGGCGGAGAAGATGTAATCGATCCGGCGGCTGGGCCATAGCAGCTGGATGGCCCAGGGATTGTCGTTGGACCAGGTGTGGCCAGGGGTGGGCGGGCCAGCGGTCTCCCAGGCATCGTAGAAGGACAGGCCGGGGACCGGAGCGGTGGTCCGGCCGGTCAGCATGCGGATCTCGTCGCTGTCGGGATCGGCGTTGAAGTCACCGCAGATGATGAGCGGCGCCCGGGTGTCTTGGGCCTGATGGACCCATGTCAGCAGGTCGCGGACGGCGTGCTGGCGGGGTTGGCTTTGGTCGAACCACCAGGCGTCCATCACCAGGCCGTATACCTGGATCGGGCCGCGGGGGCCGGACAGCTCGGCGAACTGCACGCGGGCGCTGCCGAAGGTGAGGCTGGATTCGCGCTGGACGGGCCAGCGGGACAGCACAGCGACGCCGGACAGGGCGGCCTTATCTTCCTGGGCCGGGACGCCGCTGAACGCGTGGTGCGGCAGGCCGAGCGGGCCGGCCAGGCGGGCACACTGGCTGTTGTCACCCTTGGACCACGATTCGGTCAGCACGACGATGTCGGGCTGGGCATCGTGCAGCGTCGCGACGATCGCTGCTTCACGCTTTGGCCAGGGGCCGTACAAGCCCCAGACGTTCCAGGTGATGATCCGCAGGGTCGTCTCGATGAGCGGGCCGTAGGATCGTGGCGGGATGTCATCCATGAGAATGCTGCCTGTCGCTGGGATTACCGCCCGCCTACCCCAGCCGCCCAGGTCCAACCTGGGCTGAGCGGTCTATGAACCGTCGTGCTCGCGGCTGATGCCAGGCGGTCACCCCCGGGCGGCCGGACTAGGGGATTGGCTCAGCACCCTCAGCGAGGTGAGTGACCAAAGGCTGACCGCGGCCAGCCAGATGATCAGGCGAAGCCATCCGGGCTCGCCGATACCCGGTGCCTGGAGTTGCCCGGACAACGGCGCATACGCATACCAGCCGGTCCTCACGCCCAGGCCGGTGAGATAACTGGCCACGATCCCGAGCGCGAGACCGAGAGTGATGACCACCACGACCCGCTGAGCCATGTTCAGCCTGTCAATCCAGCGCATAGGCCAACCCTGGCAGGTCCCAGCCGACCGCGGGGACGAATCTGCCGGCCGGCTGGCGAGCGACAGGGGCGCGCCGCTGACCCATCCCCCGGCCCGTCCTAGCAAAAGGGGCCTCAGCGACCAAGAACAGAGCGGTGCCCGTCCCGCCGTCACCCAGACGCAGCTAACGGAACATGAAGCCGATGAGCAGGCAGCTGAGGATATGTCAGCCCCGGGAGGGCAGCGGCCGGGCTGCGGGCTCGTGGCGGGGCAAAGCGCCACACGCGGGCGCCGCCGCCGCGGTCGCCGCGGTCATCGCCTTGACCGGGACGGCCTGCAGCACGGCGACCTCTGGCGCGTCGACGCAGGTCAGGGCGCCTGCGGTCATCGTGCTGAAGCAGGGCGCGAGTAACGGCAACGGCGATATCTTCATCACCCCGGGCGGGGGCAGCGTGAGTGGCCCCGAGATCATCAGTAACACCGGCAAGGTGATCTGGTTTCACCCTCTTCCGGCACACGAGCTGGCTTCCGACTTCCGGGCGCAGACCTACCGGGGCAAGCCGGTGCTCACGTGGTGGCAGGGTCCTCCGGACCTGGGTGCCGTTTCGGGTGGGGAGTAATTGTCAATACCTGTGGATCAAGATCTTTCAGTACTACAGCCGCACTTCGTAACAGGTAGCTGCGATGGTGCGACCGCGAAGCCGAAGGAAGCCGCCTCAATCGCGTTGGCTGGTCCACACCGATACATGGGCGGGTTCGAGGGCCTGGTGCACGACACGGGCCAGGTCATCTCGGATCGAGGCCAGGTCCACCGCGTCTTTCAGCCGGGACGCGAACGCGGCCACGGTCTTATCGGCGTCATACCTGGCCCGGTTGAACCGGCGGTCGACCACCCGCTGCACCCGGCGGCGCAGCGGGTTGAACAGCGCGGCGACGGCCAGGGTGGAGGCCGCGATCCCCACCGTCGAGTGGAACGGCAGCACCCGGGTGGTGAAGGTAACGACGCCGACGTAGACGCCGATCAGGAGCGCGGTGACCAGTGTGTAGGACACGGTACGGCTGATCAGGCGGTCGATGTCGTATAGACGGTACTTCAGGATCGCGAAGATGATGCAGACCGGCAGGCTGAGTATCCCGACGGCCAGGCAAGTGTTGTCCACCAGCGTTAGGAACGCATTGGAGGACTGGAGCAGGACCGTTCCGGCCAGGCAGGTGACGGTGGCGGCGCTGCCTGCCATCAGCCACTTGAGCTGGGCCCGGCGCTCCCCGGTGGCCCGCCGCCAGCTGAGAACCTGACGCGCCACGAAGAAGGCCCAGAACACCGGCACGACCACGAACAGGATCAATTGCGCGAAGCCGAGGGCGCCGGTCGGGCCGGAATCGTTGACAAGCTGCCCGTTGCCCTGCACCACGATCCGGGTACCTCGCATCTGCCACGCCCCGGAGCCCAGGAGGATGGCGACGATCAGCGCGCAGACGGCCAGGTAGGCCCACAGGACCATCCGCCACCGGGGCGGCAGCTTGCCGTCGGGAAAGAGCAGGATGATCAGCGGAAGTATGAGGAACAACGCGCTCCACAGCTCCGAGGCGATCAGGACCGCCGGAAAGCCGAGCGGCAGCTTCCCGCCGTGCAGGCGGTAGTCGGTGGCCGAGTAGACCGCGGCGTCTTCGTAGAAGACGAGCAGCGCGCTGAAGCCCAGCAGCAACCAGGCGATGCGGTTGCCTGGCTGGCGCCGGGCTATCACCAGCCCGAGGCCGGCAAACAGCAGTGCGAAGACCGCGAGGCCATCGGGCTTGCCGGCCGCGATGCTGATCGCCATGCCGAGACCGAACAGGACCAGGACCAGTGCACACAGCACGGTGACCACCGTCGGCCGGGCCAGCCGGAAGCGGCGCGCGGTGACCTCGGCCGTCACCGGTGCCTGCCGGGCCGCAGGCTGGGCCCCTCCCACGGAGTCCACGCTACGCCCGGACCGTTCCGGGAACGTTACGGTCCGGCGCGAACTTTCAACCGGGCGCACCAAGCGGGCGGCCGTCCGCACCTCACGCCACGGCGCCGGGTTCGATAACAAAGTGCGGCGTCAGGCGGCTTCCGGATGGGCCTCCTCGGCGGCCGCGTCCTCGGGTCGCTCGACGAGCTTGCCGTTGACGAAGGCCGCTCCGGCGCGGACCAGCGCGACCAGGTGCGGGGCGTTGACCATGCGCCAGCGGCGCTGCGCGGACTCGATCAGCTTGACGGCCATCGCCAGCCCGGCGGCCTTGGACCCGTGCCCCTTGGTGACCTTAGTCCGCAGCCTGACGGTGGCGAAAGTAGATTCGACCGGGTTGGTGGCGCGCAGATGCACCCAGTGCTCGGCCGGGTAGTCATAGAACGCCAGCAGGCACTGACATCACCTACCGCGCCTACCGCATTCCTGGCTGAGTTCTGAGCTCTGACTTCAAGATCGAAACGTTACCTTCCTCCAGACGCTCACCCCACGGCCGGATCCGGTCATGATGAGAGTCGAGGCGACCCGGCCTCTGCGTCGGAAGGTCCGGCCGGGCGCCCCGGCCCGATGTGGCCATGGACGAGCGCCGGGCCGTGGAGTCTCTCAGCCCTTGGAGCCGTTCATGCCGCAAAACCCCAGGTCCGGGGGGACAGCCGCGGGCGGGGACGAGGCGTCACCGGGCAGGACCGCGACGCGTCGCTGGGTGTACTCCCTCGTCCGGTTCTTGTGGTTCGTGGCCGTCGCCGCGGCTCTCGCCCTGGCCGTCGCGGTGACCGCCCTGGAACTCGGGGCCATCGTGCCAGGCCTCGGCTTGTTCAGCGCCATTGGCTCGTTCGTCATGCCGGTCCTGGCTCCTTTGCTGGTCATCGCGGCACTGCCGGCCATCGGCCTGGGGCTGTTCAGAAGGCGGCGCAGCCCGCGGCGCATCGCCACCGCCGCGGCCGCGGCCGGCATCGCGGGCGCGGTCACCGGCATCGTCATCATCGCGATCATGCTCTCCGCGGTCGGCGCTGCTGGCGGCTCGGTCAACATCTTCCGCGCGCTCGCGCCATCCTCGGTCTCGGCAGCTAGCCCCGATGCCAGCGTCGTTTACCACACGGTGGACGGCCAGGCGCTGTCGGTCGCGATCTACCGGCCATCGGGGCCGCCGCGCGCGTGGCCGGTCTTGTTCTACATTCACGGGGGCGGCTGGAACGGGGGCAGCAACGACACCGCCAGGACCGACTACCGGTGGTACGCCAACCACGGCTGGCTCGTCATCAGCGCCCAGTACCGGCTGGCCACGGCAACCGATCACACCTGGGATCAGGCGCCGGGGGACGTCGCCTGCGCCCTGGCCTGGACCGCCGGGAACGCCACGCGGCTCGGGGCCGACCTGAACCGCCTGGTCCTGGCGGGCGACTCGGCAGGCGGCAACCTGGCGATCAATCTCGGCTACAGCGCCGCCGCCGGGACGGCCCGGTCGAACTGCGGTGGCACCGTCCCGGTTCCCGCCGCCGTGGTCGTCACGTATCCCGCGGTCAACCCGGTCAGCGTCTACCACGACACCTTCACCTTTGGCTCGGTGAGCGGCAGCGCCGCGCTCGCAGAGTACGCCGGCGGCACTCCGCAGCAATACCCGGACCGCTATCGGGCGATCTCTTCCTCGACCTACATCACGGGCCGGGCCCCGCAGACCCTGATCATCGAGCCCGAACACGATTCCCGGGTCCCTCCCGGCGGCGTGTACGCATTCGTCGGTCAGGCGCGCGCGGCCGGGGTGGACATCACCCTGGCGGCAATCCCCTTCGCGAACCATGCTTTTAACTTCTACGCGGCCGGGACGATCGGCGACCAGGCCAGCCTGACCATCACCCAGAACTATCTGATCCACCGCCGCATCACGACCGGACGCCGTTTACAGCCCGATGAGATCGGCCATCACCTCCATCTGCAGGCCGAAGAATTCAGCCCTGGCCTCGATCACGTTGTTGAACTGGCCGGAGAGTTCGAAGCTGACCATGCCGAATAGCTGAACCCAGCCGGTGATCCCGGCCAGCATCAGCTCGTCGGGCAGTTCCGGAGCGATGCCGCCGCGGGCCCGGCTTAGGTCCGCCCGGACCGCGTCGCCAAGTCGTGCGGCGATGCCCGCTGCCTGCGGTCGCCCGGCTGAGCCAGCTGAGCCGGCTGCGGCCAGCGCGCCGGGCCCGCCAGCGGGCCCTCCAGCGGGAGCGCCGATGCGGAGGGCCGATTCGCCGGTAAGCGCACCCGAGGCGAAGCCGTCGGCCAGGATCCGGATCAGCACGATCGGGGTCCGCGTGGCTGCGGTGATCGTGTCGGCGGGTGCGGCATAGCCGGGCACCGGAGTGCCGAACAGCAGGGCGTACTCGGCGGGCGTTCCCAGCGCCCAGCCCCGGATCCCGTGCGCCGTAGCCAGCCACCGGGCCCGCAACTGGCTGCGGTCGGTCACTGCCGCGTCCGCCGCCTCGGCCGCTTCGCCGAGCGCGTTGTAGGCGTCCAGGATGAGCGCGGTGAGCAGGTCGTCGCGGCTGGCGAAATAGCGGTACAAGGCCGACGACACCATGCCCATGTCCCTGGCCACGGCCCGGAGCGATAGGTTCGCCCCGTCCGTCTCCAGGTGACGGCGCGCGATGGTCTTGATCTCGGTGATCATCTCGGCGCGGACGCGCGCCCGGATGGACCCTGCTGGCATGAAGAGATTATTGCACACAAACGAGAGCACTGCTCTTGCAACGTCAGGCCGACTATGCAAGACTCATGCTTACAAGAGAGAGCAGTGCTCTCAACCCACGGGAGCATGGATCACCAGGTGGCCAGAAGGCCTCATCGCATAAGGGAGCAGGAAATGTCCGAGCACGTCATTGTCGGAGCGGGAGCCGTAGGTTCAGCCGCGGCACTACTGCTGGCCGACCGGGGCGAGCATGTCCGCATGGTCAGCCGGCGCGGCAGCGGCCCCGAGCATCCGGCGATCGAGCTGGTCGCCGCGGATGCGACCGATGCGGAGCGGCTGACGGAGCTGGCTACCGGTGCTGCGGCCCTGTATAACTGCGCGAGCCCGCTCTATCACCAGTGGTTCACCGACTGGCCGCCGCTGGCCCGGGCATTCCTGGCCGCGGCCGAGCGCAGCGGTGCCGTACTGGCCTCGATGAGCAACCTGTACGGCTACGGACCGGTGGACGGTCCGATTACCCACAAGACCCCGCTGGCCGCGACTCACCCGAAGCTCCGGCTGCGGGCCCAGATGTGGGGCGATCAGCTCGCCGCGCAGGAGGCCGGGCGGATCCGCACCACCGAGGTCCGGGCCAGCGACTACATCGAGGCGAACTCGATCCTGTCCACGGTGATCGGCAAGCCGCTGCTCGCTGGGCGGCGGGCGTACGCGCCCTCGCCGCTGGACGTGCCGCACAGCTGGACCTCGATCCACGACTGCGCTCGGGCCCTGGTCACGGCCGCCGCCGACGAGCTGGCCTACGGCCAGGCCTGGCTGGTGCCGACCAACCAGCCGCTGACCGTGCGTCAGCTAGCGGCCAGGTTCGCGGAGGTCAACGGCGCGCCGCGGGCCAAGGTAACGCAGATCCCGTACCCGGTAATGTGGGTGAGCGGCCTGTTCTCCCCGCTGATCAAAGAGCTGCGGACGACGCGATACCAGTTCACCAGCCCGTTCGTGCTCGACGCCAGTGTGACTACTGAGATGTTCGGGCTGCAGCCGGTCGCGATGGACGAGGCGTTGCGGGAAGCTGCCGCCCGGCTCCGTACTTGATCCGGGACCGAGACCGCAATCCAGTCCGAGCCTGAATGGCGCTGGGACCGGCTCCTGATCTCGTCAGGCCGCAGAAGGCACTCATGATGCATGGGATTACCAGGGTCCGGTTCTCAGGCCAGTGGCGGCCAGGCAGCCGTTGATCAGGCTAGACATTAAGTGCCAGTGCGGTATTAAAGGTCAACGCCGGGGCCGCCGCCACGAGTGTCCGCGTTCGCGCGAGCCCTGCGCGCCGCCGACCCGATGTCGTGACTCGTGAGGGGAGCGCGCCGCCGACGGCGCTTCAGGTCGAATGCCGCCGCCCAGATCGTCAGCGCGATGAGCGGGACGAGAATGATCATCAGAATGACCATCATGACCTCTTTTCCGGAGGTGTTCTCACCGTACGCCCGCCAAGCGGCCCTGGGGGTTTTGAGCATTGACTTTGTGCCGCAGCAATGTACAGCAACCACGCCGTACGGCACCGGTTATATATGACCGGCATAGGCCCCTAACCTGCGCCGACGACTCCTACCGATCCCGATCGGGCGCTACGTCAGGCCGTTCGACGTGACCAGCCTGGAGAATCTCCACACGAACTACACACCGCCTCCATAACATCTGCAGCAAAACTCGGGTACTGAGCCTGGACGGAGGCGCGGCCGACACCTGGAAGGCCTTCACCGACCAGATGAAGGTGACTGCCTGAGCCCAGCTCACCACGTCATGCTCGTAGATCACCGCTCCGCTGGCAAACCAGACGTTTCCGCGGAAACGCTTCGTGAAGAGTTTCACAAGCTTCCGGGAGCTAAGCGGCCCGGGCCCGTCGATCTGGCCGTGGCCAGGCAGGCGGGTCAGGTGGCGATGATGCGGGCGATGCGGGGGCCGGCCAGGCGCAGGTAGTCCTGACTGGCCAGCGCAACCGAGCGGTCGAGCCGCCCGGCGTTGAAGTACAGCTCGTCGCAGTCCAGCAGCGCCGGGTCCGCGATCAGCTCAAGCCGCTCGTCGTACCTGAACGGCAGCACCGACCCGGCGCGGCTGCCCGCGAGCTCCTCGGCCTTCCCGGTGTCGGCGAACGCGGCGTAGCTGGCCCCCAGCAGCGCCTTGACCGCCGCCAGATCCAGCCGGGCGTCGCCGGGCACCCCGGTCCGCGGCCCTGGCCCGAGGTCACCAGTCACCGCTCAGCAGCTCCTTCGCCGCGGCAATGCGGGCCTCGTCGCGCTGATAGAACACCCACTGCTTGATCTTCGTGCCGCGGATCAGCCCGGCGCGGCTGAGGACCTTCAGGTGCTCCCCGCACGTCGGCTGGCTCACCCCGAGTTTGTCCGCGATGAACAGCGAGCACACCCCGTCCCGCACCAGGTCACCGTCGCGCTGGGCCGGGAAATGCGCCTTCGGGTCGCGCAGCCACTCCAGGATCAGCAGCCGCTTCTCGCTGGCCAGCGCCTTGACCAGCTCCACGTCCAGCGGCCGGACGCCATTCTGCATATAGCTAGTATGGCAACTAGCTAACTGCCTGTCTAACCAAACGAGGAGCGCCTATGCCAGCGCCAGCCGGGCTGCGCTTCCGGGCGGCCGCCCCGGGCGACGCGAAGGCCATCGCCGCACTGCACGCCGACAGCTGGCAGCGGCACTACCGAGGCGCATTCTCCGACGCCTTCCTCGACCATGACGTCGCCGGGTACCTGCTGCCCCTATGGACCGAACGCCTCACCTGTGGGTACTCGAGCAGAACAGCAATGCCCAGGCCTTCTACGCGGCGCGGGGCGGCACCTGCGTGGAGCGCGCCGAAACCCCGCCGCCAGGAGGCGACCAAGCCCGGCTCAACGGCAAGCCGATGGGGCTGAGATACGCATGGCGAGACCCGTCGAAGACTCCTATAGCGGTCCAGTTCCGTCGCAGGGATGCGGACCAGGACCACGGTCACGTCGTCTTCGAATCGCTCACCCGGTTCCACCGCCGGACACGCGGGAGATGATCAGCTATGATCCGGAGATATCCTGGGTAGATATCTTAGATGTCTAGATTCGGTCGGAGGTCGTCCGGTGAGCATGGTGAAGACGCCTGTCGAGATCGATCAGGAAGCGCTGGCAACAGCGGCCGAAGTACTTGGCACCAAGACAAAGAAGGACACGGTGAACGCCGCCCTCCGCGAGGTCGGGCAGCGGCTGGTGCGGCTGCGTGCGCTGGCCAGGCTCGGCGAGATGGCCGACAGCGGCGACTTCGACGAGTTCCTCGGAAATAAGACGGCCTACCGCGGGTGAGCCCGGCCCTGTACCTGATCGACACATCGGGCCTGTTCAGAATCCTGCAGGACAAGCTGCGGCAGGCGTGGTCGGAGCAGCTCACAGCCGGTGTCATCGCCATCTGCCCCGTCGTGGAGCTGGAGTTCCTGTACTCGGCGCGATCCCTGGCTGACCGGCTTGAAAAGCGGCGCCTGCTGCGAGAGCTGTTCGGCTGGGTGACGATGAGCGACCAAGCCTGTGATCGCGCCAGCGAGATCCAGCAACGGCTGACCGAGACCGGCAAGCACCGCTCCGCCGGACCCGTTGACCTGCTTATCGCCGCGACCGCGGAACGCGAGCGTCTCATCGTCCTATGCGACGACCGCGACTTTCAGACCGTGGCCTCGGTCACCGGCCAGCCCGTCAAACTGGTTACAGACGTCTAGGACGTCAAGCCGGCCAGCACCTGGAAGGCCTTCACTTACTGTCTGAAGGCGGTCGCCTGACTCCAGCCGTCGGCCCGCTCCGCACCTCGCCGCGCCCCGCCGGTAGCCCGAGTCGCCGCCGCAGCTCGCCCGGATCCGGCAGCATGCTGGTCTCCTGGCCCTGGGCCTCTGCGCGGCGGAGCCGCCACTCGCAGTCATCGATCATTGCGAGTACCCGGTCCAGCGCGGCGCCTCCGGCCGCCACCGCCTCGGCGGGGGTCATGTCGGCCGCGTCGCGCGCATCCAGCACCGACACGTACCCAAGCTCATGGTTGAGCTCGCGCGCCACATCGTCTAGGCCGTGCTCGACCGGCAGGAAATATCCCTCCAGGAGGATCTTGTGCGGTTCGGGCGCGGGCACGCCCTCGACGCCGAGCCGTAGGCACGCGGCCTCGCGGCTGGTCGGTCCGTCATCGGTGTCCGGTGCCGTGCCGGTCAGCTCGTTCGCGGTCAGGGCCTTGCGCTTGGTCACCTCGGCCGGGCACCCCGCGGCCGAAGCCGCCGCCAGCACGACGGCCTCCAGGTCGGCGGCCCGCCGCACGGAGTTCGCGGTCACCGTGAAACTCTTCACGCCGCGCCGGATGGTCCCGAGGTTAGTGAGCCGGCCCGGCTGAACCTCGCCGGCGTACTCGATCTCATCTGGCGTGTTGCGGGTCCAGAACCGCGCGGGCAGCGACTTGAGATAGGTGTAGTAGCCGTCCGCGTCCCTGATCGGCGGCTGGGGCGGATCCAGGCAGGGCTGGGTCAGCAGCGGCCAGACCTTGCCGGCGGAGCCAGCCTCGATCGTCGTTTCGCACCACCGGTACTCGTCCCCGTCTGCGGTCTGGAAGACCGTCGACGGCCGTCCGGCGAACTGCGACAGCAGCCGTTCGCCGAACAGCGGAACGCTTCCCGGCCTCACCGGCCCGTCCGGGAACAACTCCTCGGCGTCCCTGCGGAGGTCGCGGGGCAGGATGGCCATCCCCCCGAGCGCCTGCAGGTGCCTGCCGCCGCCGTCCGGCCGGTCGCCGTCCGGCAGCAGCCGGCCGATCACGACGTCCAGCCGCCGGACCGACAGCGAGAACAGCCGGTCGCGCTGCCCGACCCGCTGCGGCCCGCCGACCATGCTGCGCAGCGACAATTCCGACCCGCGCTTGACCCAGCTCACCTCGTACATGTCCATCGGCTCGGCCAGCCACCCGCGTAGCAGGTCACGCTCATCCTCGCGCACCAGGTCCCCCCGACCCGCGAGAAACCGCCGGGTGACGCCACCGTCGAAGATCGCCAGGTCGAGCGCGAGCATCTCGGCGTGCGGCGCGCCAATGGCGCAGGCGTCCATCCGGTCGGCCACCGCGCGGTTCGCTCCCCGCCGGGCGTAAGTGGCGAGCATCGCGTACAGTGCCGGGGCGCGGCGCGGGAGCGGATGGACGCCGCCCTCCAGGTCCCTGACCCGGCAGCACGCCTTGTACTTACGGCCAGACCCGCACGGGCACGGCTGGTTCCGGGACGCGCGCTCGGCGCCTATGGCCGGCTGGCGCAGCCGGTCAAGCGGCCGCAGCAACGGCTCGGCGATCTCGTCGGAACCGATCGTCGAAGCCAGCTCCCAAGCCCGTGCCCAGTTGCCCATGCACAGCTCGTACTCCATGGCGTCCCGGACCGCCGGCAGCAGATCCCGCTCCAGCCGTAGGCACGCCCCGATCAGCTGCCGCGCCTGGTCAGACCGCCCCGATCCCTCCTCCGCCCGGGCCCGCAGCAGCATGGTGATGGCCGGACGCCCGCCCTCCTCCGATACCGCGATGCCGCGAGCCCACGGGTGTTCCGCCGCCGCTTCCCGTGCCGCGGCGGTCTCCACCGCCTCCGCCACCAGATCGATCACCGCTGGCTTGGCCAGCCAGGCCGCCGAGCTGACGCCGTGCCCGGCCGCCAGCCCAGCGATGCACCCCAGCGCCTCCCCGGCATCGCCCACGTCCAGCCGCCCGCGCGGCCCGAGCTCGGGATGGCTCACCAGCCACCCGGGAATGCCCGCTCGCGCCGCAAGCCCCGCCGCCACCGCGTCGTCACCAGTCCGCAGCGCCGATGCCAGCTCACGGCACACTGAAATGTCCGGCAGCACCTCTCCCGCAGTCACCGCAGGAGCATACCTCCGCCGCGGCAGCCCGATCGGTCATGGCATGAGCCACTCACCGCCCGCAGATCCAGCTGGGTCAGCTCCTGGGGATGCGGACCAGGACCACGGTTACGTCGTCTTCGAATCGTTCGGCGAGCGCGCCGATGAGCCTGTCACAGGTCGTGTCGAGCTGGCACGGCCCGCACGGCAGGACCGCACGCAGGGCGAGGATGCCCTGGTCAAAGGAGCGTGTCCGCGTTTCCACCAGCCCGTCGGTGTACAACGCGATGATCGCCCCGGGCGGGAACTTGATCCGGGCCTGCCCGTAGACCGCCGAGCCGAGCCCGAGTGACTGGCCAGCCGGCAGGTCCGGGACCTGTTCCTGGTCGCCGTCCTGCACTTCATCCCCGACAGCGGTCAGCCCGCGGACATCATCGCCACCCTGCGCGACGCGCTCGCCCCCGGCAGCTACCTCGTCATCTGCCACGCCTGCCGGGACGAGCAGCCCAGCCTGGCGGACTCGTTCGAGACCGTCTACAACAGCCGCGTCACCGCCCAGCTGAGCATGCGCACCCGCGCCGAGATCACCAGCCTGTGCGACGGCTTCACCCTCCTGGACCCCGGCCTGGTCTGGATCCCCCAGTGGCGCCCCGACTCCCCGGACGACGTCCCCGAGGACCCCACCAAGTACTGGGCCCTAGTCGGCGTCGCCCGCTACGACGGCCCCCCGCGCTCCGCCTGACCGGTCCGGCGCACCAGCGCCCGTTCGGAAAGATCAAATTCTTCTTTTTACCGAACGGTCCGTGGCTCAACCCGTCCAGGACCGGTAAAGGCAAGCCCTGCTCGGTATCGCCCTGGGATCGCTACGCTGACCGCGTGGCATCGAAGAAGCGGCGTTCCGGGAAGCCCAGAACGCCCCGCCAGGGGATCAGCGGCAACCCGCAGCGGCGCGCCGGGCAACTGGCACAGCGGCGGCCGGGCAGACCGGACGATCTCTCGCTGCTGGACATGGCCTACGCTCTGGCCGGCGGAGCGGAACCCGCCCCCTGGTGGGACGAGTCCTACCGGCGGATTCTCGCCGCTGCCCGCGCCGTTGCCTGGCCGTCCCGCCTCGTCGACCTGGAGACGCAAGCCTGCCAGATCGTGGGTGACGAATTCTACGAACGACTCAACTCAGGGCTGGCCGGACTGCACCCGTCCCAGTGGCTGCGCGCGCTGACCGAGCAGACCGGGGCGGCCCTGCAGGCGTCGGTGGCCGCCGGCACCGACGACTGGCCGCAGCTGTGGGCGCTGCTGTGCGGACTGGCGCTGACCACACCGCCCGGCGACACCGAGAGCGAGACCGCGAAGCTGGCCCGCGCGACCTTCCCCGACATCCAGGACCCCTACGTGACCGCGCTGGCCGAAGCGGGCCAGGCCGCCAAGCTGCTGGCCGACCGCGGACTGCCTCCCGGTACCGGGCTCCCGGCCGATGGCTGCCGGGCGGCCGGGAATCCCCTGATCGCGTGCGACGCGTACGGCAGCCGGTTCCTGCTGGTGGCCCCGTTCGGCTACGACCATGAGCCGACCGACCACTGGTACGCCTGGGACATCGACTCGTGCTGGCTCCTCACCGTCGCAGGGGCCGGCGTGTTCGAGTCGGCCGAAGACGCGCTGGCCGAATGGCAGCACGCCGTCGGACCCGCCGCCGGGACGGAGCTGTCACCGGGCACGCCCGAGCTGGCCGCCCGGCTGCTGGCAACCGCTCTGAGGACCGGGCCGATGTCGGACATCCTGGAGGGAAGCGAGCCCCGGGAGCTCATCCGGGAGTACTACCGGCTCCGCCGCCGCGCCCGCCTCCTCGCCGGATCCGCCGGCGTCACGGCCGCCAGCACTGCGCCCTCGCCTGGCGACAGCGACGCGGGCCCGGCACGCGAGGCGTTCCTGGGCTGGTACGCGGCACAGCACGACGATGTTCCGCCGGACGTGGCCGACGTTGTGGACCTGATCCTCTACGAGTGGGGACCGCAACCCGAAGAGCACTCGCGCTACGCCTGCTCACCGCACCGGATCGAGATGACGGCGCGCCTGATCCGTGACGGCTACTACCCCGACCACGCTAACGCGGCGCTCCGCCTGCTGCCGGAGTGGACCCAGTGGTGCATCGAGCAGAGCGCCCTCACCGCCGACTTCGCGGCCCGCTCCCGCGCCGCCGCCCTCACCGAGGCCGCGTCACTGGTCAGCGACGAGGCCCGCGATCCGGCCCCCAACCAGAACGAGCCGCCGTTCCGCCGCCAGGAGTAAACGTCCTGGCCTAGCCTGTCCAGGGATAATTCACATTCTTTTTCCGAACGAACGGTGGTGCTTGCCCCAGGGGGATTCGGGTTAGCCGGGCACACACCAGGTGATACGAGCGCCACCGCGCCACGGTTCGGCCGGCCGCGGGCCGGGATCAGCAGCATCCGTACCACACTCGCGTCGGCTGAAGGTACCGGACGGGTGCTGAGCGACTCGGCCTCGCTCCTCCAGCCTGTCCATGGCCATACTTTCAGGCTCCATTGTCACCAGCGAGAAAGCACATTCTGATCGAGGATCGTCGTGGCTGCCTCGCGGGCTCGGGTGGCGACGGCGATGGCATCGTCTACGTCGTCGGCGGCAGGGCCGGGGCTGTTGCTGCTGGGATACTCAAAGCTGTTCCGTGCCCGGCGGATCCTCCCGAACGACCGGAAGACGCGTACTGTCGCACCGAACTGGGCGGTGACAACTTCCTGCACCGCGAGATGCCCGCCCCGGCTGGTTGCCCGCAGCCCCTGTGCCTCAAGCAGGCTCGCGGCGCTCTTGCGCAGGGCGTCATAGGCCAGCTGGTAGGCACCGGACAAGTCTCCGGCTACCTTGGCCGCAGACGCGGTGGCAAGGTGACGGCCTGCGTCCTCTAGCATGCGGCCTGCGATCGTGAGGTCTGGGGTGACTCGGTCTACTTCCCCCGCGTCGATCAGTTCGCGCACACGCTCGCGCCCAGGTTCCCAGCTCATGAGCTCCCCTCCGGGATAGGAACGGGGACGAGCGGGCGCCGTGTTACCTCGGCATGGAATCCGTCGTCGCCGGAGTGCCACCAGTCGGCTGAGCGGATGGTCACATTGACCTCACGGGCAAGGCGAGCTCCCGCACGCTGAGCCGCATCATCCAGCGCGTCACGGTCAGGCCTGCCGATGACAAGGACATCCAGGTCAGCAGGTGGATGACCCTCCTGTCCGGCATACCGGGCAGCCCAGGACCCGAATAGGTACGCGTTCTCGATACCGGGCACGTCGGCGAGCTCGTCAGCGAGAACCTGACGAGGGCCGAAGGATCGGAGCAGAAGTTCTGTCAGCGGCCCCGTCAACGGCGACCGCGCAGCCTTGACGAGCCGGGTCTTCCCGACTCGCCTGGAGGTCATTACTCCCGCCCGTTCCGCCCGTACTATCTCGCGCTGCACTGACGACACGGCGGCCCCAACCCGCGAGGCCAGTTCAGTGAGCGTCCACTCCCGGTCAGGATTGAGCAGGACCAGGGTGAGCACCTCCGCCTGCAGCCGAGAACGCAGCAGCGGCAGCAGGGGCGGCGGTGCAGACTTTTGCATATCCTGCACGATACAGTGCATGACGCGGAAAAATAAAGACGCATGTCCCGGCCAAAGTTCGAAGGCATCGCAGTGCGTGGGGCGTACGGCCCGGAAATGCCGCCTGCCAGCGCCTGCCGAATGGCGTCCTCGCGAAGAGCAACGACGACGCCGCTCAGGCGGATTCGGCAGTGACCTCACGGTGACCGTGCAGCGCCGCTGTGTCGGCGGCTGCCCGGCCGGAATACCAGCCTTCTGAGTCGCTTACGCGGCCGGTCCGGTGATATGAGACGCTGTCGCCGAACATCTCATCGACCGCATCGTCGACGGCCTGGTGCCGGGCCGCGAGCACGGGCAGCAAATTCCGGCCTGGCGCCTCGGCCGCCACCTGGCGTTCCGCGTCCCCCGTAGCCCCGGCCAGCCGCTCTCCGATCCGGATGGCGTAGGACATGAGGAACGACTGGCGGAACGCCCGGGTGCGCGATCGGCCGTACTGGTCCCGCTTCGCGCCGGCCCGCAGCATCGCGGTATTCGCCTGCACAAGCAGCGAGGTGAACAGCAGCTCAACGGCGTCGAGATCGGCGGGGAAGCCGATCACCGCCGACATCCCCAGGCTCTTGTACCACACGGCACGGCACCGGTTGGCCTTGGCGACCTCCTGGAGCAGCTGAGTCTTTGGCCCTTCGTACGGGTTGTCCACCGGCAGCCGCCGGCTGGCTGGCTCGTCCTTCCTGCCCGCCTCGGCCGCGAGCAGCGCGTGGTCGATGCTGTACTTTGCCATCAGCTCCTGCGCCCTGGCGGACAGCGCCTCGGCCTCCTCGGTGAACTCCGTGGATTCCGCCTTCGCGAGGAGGGCACGGATCTTGCCGAGGACCCGCTCGTCGGCGGTCCGCTCCTCGCCAGCCGCGGCGCCCGGCCTGGCCGCGGCACCGGGCCGTATCGTACCGGGCAGCGGGCACATCTGGGGCAGCACCGGCAGGTGGCCGAGCACGAAGAGCAGCTCCACCGCCGTTATCAAGCTGTCCTGCGGACCGTCCCCCTCCCGGTCGCGCCACCGGCCGAGGTAAGCATCGTCACTTCCCCACCACACCTCGGTCCGGAGAGCGGACAGCTGTGCCAGCCAGCGGTCGTCCACCGTGGCGGCGGCGTAGCCGCGCATCTCGCCGGCGATCATGTCGGTGGCCATCCGGGCATGCGAGTCACCCTTCTCCCGGCCTGCATGCCGCACCAGCTCAGCGGGCTGCCAGCCGTGCCGCCAGGCGCCGGTCACCGACACGCGCAGGTAACTGACCAGCTCACGGCTGACGGTAGCGTCCCAGCCAGGCACCTGCCGCTGGCCGGCCAGCGCCTCCACCCACTCCATGAACTGGTCCTGCAGGCCGTGCGCAAGGGCGTGCAGGGCCTCGGTCACACCCAAGGCTGCAAGCTCCCGCTGAGACGGCTGCTTGGCCTGGGGCTGCGGCTCGCGTCGGATGTCGCGCCGCGTGGCGCGCCCCTGCCGGGGCGGGATGTCATGCCGCTGGGTCCCGTCCGGTGTTCGCGACGGGCCGGACGGCGATGACGCGGCCGGCTGCGCTGCGCGCCGCTGCTTGCGCTCCCTCTCCTGCTTCAGCCGTCGCTGCCGGCTCGCCTTGCCCACGAAGCAGACCTCCCTGGCTTCGACCCTGCGGAAGATCCTGCCACGAGGCACTGACGAACCCCCGAGAGGCACGCCGACGGCTGTGTGCCATGAGCGCCGATGGAGGTTGCGATGTGCTCCAGTAGGTTGACCGCGAGCTCATAACCCAGCTCCAGGCCGCGAGCGCCGCGCCCGGCCCGGACCGTAGGGCCAGTACCGGTTCGGGATGAAGCAGTGCTTTTCGCCGAACGGGCCGTGGTTCAGGCTGCTCAGGATCCGGTCAGCCTGTGGCCGTGGCGCACTGGTCAGGACGCCGATGGTTCCTGGCGGTCCAGGTCAGCCGAACTGGCCGGGTTGGTAGTCGCCGGCGGGCTGCTGGGTGATGACGTTGAAGCGGTTGTAGAGGTTGATCAGCCCGATGACCCCGACCAGCGCCATGAGCTGGTCCTCGTCGTAGTACTTGGCCGCGTTCTGCCAAGCCTCGTCGGTGACGCCGCCCGCGGCGTCCGCGATGCGGGTGCCCTGCTCGGCGAGCTCGAGGGCGGCCCGTTCGGCGTCGGTGAACACGGGGGACTCCCGCCACACCGCGACCAGGTTGATCCGCTGCTGGCTTTCCCCGGCGGCTAGGGCGTCCTTGATGTGCATGTCGGTGCAGAACGCGCACCCGTTGATCTGGCTGGCGCGCAGCTTCACCAGCTCCTGCGTGGCGGCCGGCAGGCTCGAGTCGTGCAGCACCTTGCCCGCCGAGTTGATGTACTTGATGAGCTTCATGGCCATGGCGTTGCCGGCGTAGTTCAGACGCGCTTCCATGACGATCTCCTTCGTGCGGTTCGCTTGCGGTTACGTCCTCTATGACGCAACGCCCCACCCAGACGTAACATCTCCGGCAGCTCCAGTACCAGGATGTCTTCCCACGCGTTCAGCGGATCGCCGTAGACCAGTTCCAGCAGCGCGTCGTTCATCTGCGCGCGGAGGGCTCTTGCTCTTCGACTGCTCCGCCTAAAGCCGGATGCCGGTGGCGATGAGATGCGGGCCGAAGCCGGCCAGCTCGGGCACCCGCTCGATAGCCCGCGATACCTCCAGCGTGACAGAGCGGTCTACCGGATCCGCCAACCGCGCGTCCAGGTCGCCGAGTATGTACGCCGGTCCCTCGACGCTCACCAGGTCCATGACTGCCCCCTCCGATCTCGTCCAGCCGCCCGCGCGCCAGCTCACCCTCCTCGGCCAGCGCGTGGTTCATCACGCTGGCCGCCACATCGTTGGTGCGGTCGACGATCTGCCCCACGAGCGCGCGCACGTGCGCTTCGTCGAAGTATTCCGCCGCCTCCAGGTGCTGCTCGTAGCCGACGAGGTAATCGATCACCGCGGTCCGTTCGGCCCAGTCTGGCCGCGGGATCTCAGCGGCGAAGTACGCCCGCAGGTCCTCCGACATCGGCGAGAGCTCCGATCGGCCCGGGGCGCCCTGAACCGCGGGGCTGGTCGACATCAGCACCAGCGAGTCGACGCGATCGGGGTAAGCCAGCGCAACCTGCTGCGCGAGGGCACCGCCCATCGAGATACCGGCCAGGTGAGCGCTCCGCCGCCCGAGCGCGTCCAGCACCCCGACCACGTCGGCCGCCAGGTCCGCGCCCGTGTATCCCGGGGCCCCGGCTGGATAGCTGACCGAACGCCCGGTGTCACGATGGTCGTACCGGATGACAAACCGCCCGCCGGCCGCCAGCCGCTGGCAGAACTCCTCCTCCCACCAGTCCATCGACCCGCCCATGCCGCTGATGAGCAAGATCGTCGGGTCGGCCGCGTCGCCAATGGCGTCCACGCACAGGTCAACACCGTTAACCTCGATCATCCGGGCGTCGTCCATAACCATCCGCACTACAACCTGGCAGGGCGGTACCGGACGTTCACGGCCAACCTAGGATCGCTTTCCCCGACCCGGTGGAGCCGGACCGGCTTGCCGCCAGGGTTGTCATACAGCCGGACGCCGTCGCCAAGCAGGACCGGCAGAATGTGCAGGTCGATCTCGTCGATCAGCCCCAGCTCGAGCAGCTGACGGCCGATGGTGGGCGAGAACACCTCGAGGTTCTTGCCGCCGGCCGCCGCCAGCCCGATCCGCACCGCCTCCGCCGGGTCGCAGCTAAGGAACGTGACTCCCTCGCCGGGCGTCGCGTCCTCAGGGTGGTGGGTGAGCACGAAGATCGGCCCCGCCCAGGCGCCGCCGTACGGCCGGCGGCCGTCGATGGCCTGGTCCCAGCCTTTGCGGCCGCCCAGGATAGCGCCCGTCGTCGTGATGTACTCCTCGTGCAGCCCCGGACGGACTGAGCCCCCGCTCATCCAGTCCATCCCGTCCTCCGGCCCGGCCACGAACCCGTCCAGGGACATCGCGAAGTGAAAGAGCACCTTCCCTTCCGCGGTCTGCGGCGCGGTGTCGCCCATGTGTCGCCTCCTGCGATCTGCTTGCAAATTGCAATCGGTAGGTCCACGCTAGGCCAACTGATGGTAGATTGCAACCAGTTCGTCAGGTGAGGTGCGAGGTGGCGGAGCCGGCCCGGTCGGGCTGCCCGATCAATGCTGCGGTCGAGGCGTTCGGCGACAGCTGGAGCCTGCTCGTGCTGCGGGACGTGATGTTCGGCAATCGCCGCTACTTCAGGGAGCTGCTGGCCGGCTCCGAGGAGGGGATCGCCTCCAACATCCTGGCCGACCGGCTGAAGCGGCTGGTCAGCGCCGGCCTGCTGACCCGCGAGGACGCGGGGCCGGGACGGCGGGCCGCCTACAGCCTGACCGAGGCGTCGATTCAGCTGGTGCCCGTCTTCGCCCAGCTGGGCGAGTGGGGCCTGCACCACCGCCCGACCACGAAGCGGCTCCGGGTACGAGCCGAACTGCTGGCCGACGGCGGCCCGGAGCTGTGGCGTGAGTTCATGGCCGAGCTGCGGACCATCCACCTCGGCGAACCGGCGCCAGAACGGGACGGTCCCAGCATCACGGACCGCCTGGCGGGGGTCTACGCCGCCGCGCTTTAATGTCCCTTGTGGACTTCCCGGTTCCCTGACCGTTTGTTCCTGGCCGAGCTACGCGTCATTGTCCGGATCGGGCGCTACTACCGTTTCCGGCTCGTAGGACTTTGCCAGCTCCGGAAACTCCGCTCGCATGATGTCCATCGCCTGCTCTTCCAGAACCGGCACTTCCTCCCGGGAGATCTGCCAGACAACTGCCCAGTCGACACTGAAGTACTTGTGCACTGCGAGGTTGCGGAACGCCCGGATCTGGCGCCAGGCCACGTCCGGGTACCGGTCTCGCAGGGCATCTGGAAGCGCACTCGCGATCTCACCCAGCAGAAGCAAACGGTAGAGGACCGCATCTCGCAGCACCCGGTCGTCATCCCAGTGCTCGCGGCTGATGCCATCCAGGTACTCGCAAATGGCGCGCGTGCTGTCTACAAGGTCCGCGACATAAAGCTCGTCATGCCGCATATAGGACCTGCGCGTCGGCCAGGACCTGATCCCGGATGACCCGGTGCAGGCCCTCCTTCGGGACTAGGTCAACAGGCCGGCCGAACAGCTTCTCCAGGTCGTCTTGCAGAGCGAAATAGGACATTCCCAGGTCATTTCCTGGTACGCGCACGTAGAGCAGGTCAACATCGCTGTCCGGCCGGGCGTCCCCGCGCGCAACCGACCCGAAGACGGACAACTCCGCAATGCCGTACCTCTGGCACAGTTCAGCCAGGCGCAGCCCCAGTGCCTTGATCTCGTCCAGGGTCACGCGAGTTGCTCCCTCCGCCGACCTGCGCAACATCCTACGGCGTACCCAGTCTGGGACGAGGATGCACTGGCGCGCCGCCGCGGCTGGCCGGGGCGCACATCCGGCTCTACCCGGACAGGGCCAGCGCTCTGTACATCCACGCCAAGGCCATCATGGCCGACGCCGCGCAGTCCGGGCAGCGGGCGCTGGTGGGGTCGCAGAACTTCTCCGTGGCAGCCTCGGCTGCCCCCAGGATCGACAGCAGGCGGCCCTACTTCACTGACACGACATGTCAGTGAAGTCGTCCTACTGTCCAAGCATGAACGATTTCGACTTCTTCACCGGCACCTGGAACGTCCGCAACCGGTGGCGGACCGACTTCCTTGACGAGACCAGCGAGTGGGAGGAGTTCCCCGGCGTCAGCCGGGCCAGCCGGCATTTCGGCGGCGCGGCGAACTTCGACGAGATCGACTTCCCCACCAAGGGTTTCTCCGGTCTCACCGTGAGGCTCTACGATCCTGAACATGCGCAATGGTCGCTGTACTGGGCCAGCAAGCGCACCGGCACGTTGTTCCCGCCGGTCGTCGGCCGGTTCATCAACGGCCGCGGCGAGTTCTACGGCGATGACACCTACAACGGCAAGGACATCCGGGCCCGTTATATCTGGTCGGACATCACCGCCGACTCCGCCCGCTGGGAGCAGGCCTTCTCCGTCGACCAGGAACAGACCTGGATTACCAACTGGATCATGGAAATCACGCGGTCACCGGAATAGTAAAGTCCCCAGTTCTGCACCGTTGTGATACCATTATGGTATGGCCATGACACTTCGCTTGCCGCCCGAGATCGAAGACCAGCTCAAGCAGGTCGCCGAGGTTGAGCACCGCAGCGTACAGCAGACGGTCCTGGTCGCGATCGAAGAGTACCTGTCGATGCGAGAGACCGCGGAGATCCTCGCCGATCCGTCAGCGCTGCGAGGCCTGGCCGAAGCGAGGGAGTCTGAGCAGTCCGGCGACGTGGTCTACGGCGCCGAAGCGGCGCGCGCGCTGCTGGCTGAGCGCAAGAGGTGAGTTCCGGGCCTTACGAGCTTGGAATGACCCGCCCGGCCCGGCGCGCGATCTCGGAGTTGCTCGCGGCGGACGTGGCCGCCGCGGCTGTTGAATTCATCACCGGACCGCTCCTGGAGGCGCCTTACCGGGTCGGCACACCGCTCCGGGACACCCTGTCCGGCTTCCGCAGCGCCCGGCTCGGTACTCAGTGGCGCGTGCTGTACCGGATCGACGAATCAAAGCATGCGGTCATCGTTCAGGACATCCAGCACCGCTCGTCCGCCTGCCGTCGCCGGCAGGCCCGTGGCGGCCACAAGATAGGCGGCCAGATGTCCGCGCTTCATACGGCCATCTGACCATCATTTTCCGAACGAGTCGTGGTGCTTGCTTCAGGTAATCGGTCATCGGAATTCGCTGGTCGTCCATAACGTGGCGGGCCGGTACGGATGTTAGTCGCCATGGGATCGCTTTCGCCGGGAGGTAAGCGTTATGCGTGAGTTCGACCTCAATATCGAGCGGGTGCTGGAAAACTGGACAGTGGCGCACGCGCTGCGCGAGGTGATCGCCAACGCCCTCGACGAGCAGGCGCTCACCGGGACGCGGGAGCCGCAGATTTTCCGGGACGCCGAGGGCCGCTGGCACATCCGCGACTGGGGCCGCGGGCTTCGCTACGAGCACCTGACCCAGAACGAGAACAAGGAGAAGCTGGCCCATCCGGACCAGGTCGTGGGCAAGTTCGGCGTCGGGCTGAAGGACGCCCTGGCCACCTTCGACCGTCACCGGGTGACCGTCGTCATCAGGAGCCGCTACGGCGATATCACCACCGGGAAGCAGGCCAAGCACGGCTTCGCGGACGTCAAGACGCTCCACGCGCTGATCACCGAGTCGGCCGACCCCAGCTTCACCGGCACGGAGTTCATTCTGTACGGCGACGCGCTGGGCGAACGGCAGGTCGAGGAGGCCAAAGCACTGTTTCTCCGCTACAGCGGCGACGAGGAGCTGGGCGTCACTCCTTTCGGGACCGTGCTCCGGCGCGCGAACGCCAGGGCTTGGGCGCGAATCTACGTCAACGGGCTGCGGGTGGCCGAGGAGGACAACTTCCTGTTCTCGTACAACATCACCTCGCCCACCGCGGCGCTGCGCCGCGCGCTCAACCGGGAACGCAGCAACGTCGGCCGCAGCGCCTACACCGACCGGGTGAAGTCGATCCTGCTGGCCTGCGACCAGGACGACGTAATCGATGCTCTGGTCGCCGACCTGCAAAATTACGAGCGCGGCACGCAGCACGACGAGACCCAGTGGCTCGACGTCGGCCTGCACGCCTGCAAGCAGCTCAACGCCCGCCGCAAGGTCATCTTCCTCACTGCGTTCGAGCTTGCCTACGCCGCCGACTTCGTACAGAGAGCCAGGGACGACGGTTACGAGATCATCGTCGTGCCTGAGACCATCCGAAGGAAGCTCCCCAGCCTGCGCGACGCCCTCGGCAACCCCATACGCGACCTGGACCGCTACCGCAACGAGTGGCAAGACAGCTTCCGCTTCACCTTCATCGATCCGGCCGACCTCAGCGGCGCCGAACGAGCGGTCTGGGAGACGCTGCCGCGTATCTTCGCGGCCAGAGGAGGAAGACCCCGGCACGTGACAGACGTACTCGTCTCCGAGACCATGCGCCTGATGGAAGGCCGCTACCAGGAAGCCGTGGGCGTCTGGGAACCGGGAGAAGGCTGGATCATCGTCAAGCGCAGCCAGCTCCGCTCCCTAGCGGACTTCGCCGGGACCGTCCTGCACGAGCTGTCCCACGCGCTCAGCGGCGCGCCCGACATGAGCCTTGAGTTCGAGCAGCAACTCACCAGAGAACTCGGCGGCATCGTAGCCCGCAACATCACAAACGTCTGAGTGGGACCTTCAACCCGGCTGTAAGCGACTTTGGCATTCGTCCCTGTTCATTACTATTGCCTCGATGTGTCCATTGCGAGTCTGTTTACGACTGTTGTATATACGAGTGAATTCGGCGGACATTCACAGAGCCCGGCAGCGGGACCAGATCCGTGATAAGCAAGGTGCATGGACGACGTGCTGCTCGGGATCGTCCTGCGGCGTCTGGAGGAATTTCCTCTCCCGGAGCAGGCAGTCGATCTCCTGCTGGCCGCTCTCGAAGACGACGAGAGCTTGTCGGCCCACCTGGGCGGCCAAACGCAGCCGCGCTCGAAAACCACAGATATCACGGCTGCCCCGACACCAGCAGGCGCCTACCTGCAATCGCTGACGGTCAGCGGATTTCGCGGGATCGGCCCACCCGCGACCTTAACCGTGACGCCGCGCCCCGGGCTGACCCTGGTGGTCGGGCGCAACGGCAGCGGCAAGTCAAGCTTTGCCGAGGCCCTCGAGGTGCTACTCACCGGGAACCTGAGACGCTGGGAAAAGCTGCCGGCCGTCTGGAGACAGGGCTGGCGCAGCATGCACTGCCCCGACCAGGCGCGGATCACCGCAGAGTTCGTCATCGAAGGCGTCGGCCTGGCCAAGGCACAACGGATATGGCCAGCGGGCGCGGACTTCGCCGGGTCCACGGTGACGGCGCAGGTCGCAGGCGAGAAGCAGGCCGGCGTCGAACGCCTCGGCTGGACCTCGGCCCTAACCGACTACCGCCCGTTCCTCTCCCATAGCGAGCTGGAAGCGTTCTTCGGCGTCCCCTCTGGCCTGTACGAACTCCTCGCATCGGTCCTCGGCCTGGAGGACCTCACGCTGGCGGCCGTCAGGCTGGCGCAAGCCCGCAAGGCCCGCGAGACCGCGCTGGCCGAGGTCAAGAAGCGCCTACCCGGCCTGCTGGCGCGGCTGGAAGCGGCCGACGACGCGCGCGCCGAGGCCTGCCGCCGCGCGCTGGCCGGGCGCACCTGGGACCTGGCCGCCGCCCGGTCGGCGGCGACCAGCGCCCCGATAAGCCCCGAGGGAGGTGAGCTCGACCGGCTCCGCCGCCTGGCTCAGCTCACCGTCCCACCCGAAGCCGACGTCCACGAGATCACGGAAGCGCTCAGCGACGCCGCGGCCGGACTGGATGCCGTCGCTGGCTCGCCCGCCGGCCAGGCGAAAGCGCTAGCCGGACTGCTGACCGCCGCGCTGCACCACCACGACGCGCACGCCGACGGCGACTGCCCGGTATGCGGCCGGCCCGGTGCCCTGACCACGCAGTGGCGGCAGGCCACCCAAGAGGCGGTAGAAAAGCTCCACCAGGAGGCGAAAGCAGCAGAATCCGCCGAACGTGCCGCAGCTCACGCCACCCACCAGGCCGCCGCCCTGCTCCAGCCCGTCCCGGCCGTCGCTCCTGGCCGAGCCACCCCTCCCAGACGTCGACACCAGCAAGGCCCGGGCCGCCTGGCAACGATGGGCGAACCCGCCCGACGCGGGGACGCCGCCCAGCCCGGCCGGCCTGCGTGCCCTGGCCGATCACCTGGACCAGGAAATAACGCCGCTCACCCGCGAGGTCCACGCTGTCTCGGACCTGGCCTCCGCCGAGGTCGCCCGCCGAGAGGACAGGTGGGCCCCGGTTGCCGCCGAGGTAGCGTCCTGGTGCGCCGACGCGGCCACGGCGCTTGACGGCACGGCCCCGGTCCCCATGATCAAGGCCGCCGAGACGTGGCTGAAGGCCGCCACCGACGACATCCGCAACGAGCGTCTCGCCCCGCTCGCCGAACAGGCCCGGACCATCTGGCGCATGCTCCGCCAGGAGAGCAACGTGGACCTGGGCGCGATCCGGCTGGCCGGTTCGGCCACCCAGCGCCGCGTCGAGCTCGACGTGAGCGTCGACGGCACCCCCGGCTCCGCGCTCGGCGTCATGAGCCAGGGCGAGGTCAACGCGCTGGCCCTGAGCGTCTTCCTGCCCCGAGCGACCCTGCCCGCCAGCCCGTTCCGTTTCCTGGTCATCGACGACCCCGTGCAGGCCATGGACCCGGCCAAGGTCGACGGCCTGGCCCGTGTCCTGGAGGCAACCGCGTCCGGCCGCCAGGTGATCGTCTTCACCCACGACAACCGCCTGGCCCAGGCCGTCCGTCACCTGAGCATCCCGGCCACCATCCTGGAAGTGACCCGCCGCCCAGGCTCCGCCGTCCAGATCCGGACCTCCCTCGACCCGGTGGGCCAGGCCCTGCGCGACGCCGCAGCGCTGACCGCCGATCCTTCAGTGCCGTCCGGGGTGGCGGCGCGCGTCGTCCCGGGTCTGTGCCGAACCGCCGTGGAGGCCGCCTTCACCGAGGCGCTCTGGCGTCAGCAGCTACGCGCCGGCCGTCGGCACGACGAGATCGAGGAGGCCCTAGAGGCCGCCCGCGTCCGCCTCACTCTCCTCGCTGCCCTGGCCCTGACCGGCGACGCGACCAAAGGAGGCGAGGTACTGCGAAAACTCAACGTGTGGGGTCACCGCTACGGCGATACCTACCTGGCCCTGAACAAGGGCGCCCACGTCGCCCACGACGGTGACCTCCGCTCGCTCACCGCCGACACCAGGGCCCTGGTCGCCAAGATCCGCGCCGCGTTGTCATGACCCCGCAGGAGCTGCTCGACGCGGCCAGGGACCTCATGCAGCGCCCCGGCGCCTCCCTCGACGGGATCTGGCCGCGCGCCGCCGCCCTGCTCGCCCGCCAAGCGCTCGAAGCGGCGATGGCAGAACTGTGGGCCGCCCACCGCCAGGCCGCCGGCCTGTCCGCATCCACCCTGCGCTCCCAGGAGCTGTGCCTGACCGCCTACCTCGACCCCGCCATCGCCAGCCGGATCACCTACCTCCTCGCCGCCCTCAGCCGCGCCTGTCACTACCACCCCTACGAACTAGCCCCCACCGCCGCCGAACTCACCAACTGGCTCGACCAAGCCGCCCACCTCGTAACCCAGCTCCACGCAGCCAGCACGGTGCCCGCTCCACCCAGCCACTAAAGAATCTTTATTCCGAACGGAGCATTGTGCCAGCCCCCCGCCCAGACTTCCCGCGTTCCCGTGCGCAACGGCCCCGGTCCTGGCAGCCTCGACTGATGACTCGCGACGAGCTCCGGCAGACTGTGGACATCACTCACATTTCCTGGCATAAGCGGCAAGCCTTCAAGGGAGCCGCCGGAATATAAATCCAGGTCCGCTCATGGATTGATATGTAGGTGGCATGGTGGCTGCTTGGGGCCCACCCGGACGAATATTAATTAGCGGTCGGCGGCGGGAAACTGGCCCTCCAGGTGAACTGTGGCATAGATTTTGGTAAACCGTATGTGACGGCGGGTAAAACTCCTAGCGCTGCTAGGCGTCCTTTACTGGGAAGGCAAGCGCCGCGCAGCCCCGACGGGATGCCTGCGCGGTCGCCAGTCAGCCGTGGCGAAGGTGAAGCCCTGGTGAGGTGCGGCCGGACGATGGGAGGCCCAGCAGCTAATGGGCGAGGGCGAGGTAATCGCGGGTCGAAGCTGCCTATCGCAGTACCTGGGGAGGGTTGACTAATGGACACACAAATTCAGCCGGGTGACATCCTGAAGGACGGGCGGTATGAGATAAAGGAATTCCTGAGGACAGGGCAAGAAAAGAAGATCTATCTTGCGCGCGACCGGAACCTTGATTGCCTGGTAGCTCTCGACGTCTTCTCTGGCAACAACCCGCTCATGCCCGGAGGGCAGACCCTGAACGCCTGGGAAGCGCAGGTCCTAGGCCATCTGGGTGACCACCCAAACATCGCGACCGTGCTTGATCGGTGGAATGAAGGCCAAACAGCCTTCATGACCACTCGCTACCTCACCGGCGGCTCTCTGAAAGATCTCATCGCCGATTCGCGCAAATCGGGTAAGTGCCTACCAGTGGACGAGGTCCTGCGGATCTCGACAGAAATCACGAACGGGCTTGCCTACATCCATGACTGTCGTATCTTGTACCTGGACCTGCAGCCCCAAAACGTGCGGTTCGACAAATGGCATAAGGTCCATCTACTTGATTTCGACACCGCACTTTCGCTCGACGACACCAGTCAACTTGATCTGTCGCATCGTCCGGTGACCGGCTACATGGCCCCCGAGTTGCTGGACAAGGCGCGCGCGGACGAACGCGCCGACCTGTACGCGCTCGGTGCGACGATCTACGAGATGTGCCAGGGTTATCCACCCTTCGCAGGATCCTCTGCCGAGATTCAGGCTGCGCGCGATACAGCTCTGGTCCCGCGCCTTGACCGGGAAGATCTTCCCGAGGACCTGCAAGACCTGGTCTTCAGCCTGCTGGCAGCCCAACCCGAGCGCCGCCCGGCGACCGCCGCTGAAGTCCTCGCGCGCTTGGAGTCTATCCGCGCGGGGAAATCGACGTCCGCACCGGGGAAAGGCGCCAGCCAGCCCTTCCCGCGACCCGATCCGGCAGAGCTGCGAGCGTCAGCTGCAACCAAGGTTGCTGATTACGACGTCGGCGACGTCATCGACGACCGCTTCCAGATTCTGGAGATAATCGACCAAGGCGGCTTCTCGAAGGTCTACCGGGTCAGCGACGAGATGGAGGCCGAGGAACGAGCCCTGAAGGTATTCAACACCGCCGCCGGTTATGACGCGGTCCGCCGCGAACTCCGCGCCCTGCGGAAGATCCGCCACCCTCACGTGGTCGAGGTGTTCGGGGCTAGCAAGACCCGCGCTGGGGAGTGGTACCTGATCACCGAGTTCATTCACGGTGAACGGCTCGACGAGTTCATTTCCGAAACCAGATACCTCCGCGACCGGGAGGCCGTGGCTGTCGCGCTTGACCTGCTGGACGCGCTGGTCGCTATTCATCCTGATTCAGCACGGCTCGGGGAACTCGATGCTAAGCGCCTCGAAGAGGATCTATCCGAAGCGGATTATCGCGAGTGGGTGGAGCTGACCGAAAAAGGGCTGGTCCACCGCGACATCAAACCTCGCAACGTCATCCTCACCCGCACTGGAGCGAAACTGCTTGACTTCAATATCGCCTCCCGAGTCGGTGACCCGGTGCTCACCTTGTCAGGCACACCGCCCTACCAGCCACCCGACGCCGACCTCACCCGCTGGGACGTCTCTCCCGACCTGTTCGCGGTCGGCGTGATCCTCTACGAGCTCCTCTGCAACGGGCACCACCCGTACCCGAATCGCATGCCGGTGGTCTATGAGTCAGTGATCGACCCCAGGACAATCCGCCCCGAGCTCAACGTAGAGCTTGCCCAGTTCCTCATGAAGGCATGTGCCCCGGACAAGCCTGACCGTTTCTCCACCGCCGCTGAGATGCAGCTCGCCTTGAGCGAAGTCCCGATTGACCTGTAACCCTGCCAGGTGCGAATGGATAAAGACACCGCCCGGGTGTCAGGCGTGCGCCGTGATGTAGCCCAATACGGTGTCCGCGTCGCTGCTTTCGGCGTAGAGGTCGGAGTCGGGGTCGTCTTCCGCGACCCGCCATAGGCCGTGCTTCTTGTCCCACCAGATGGACCACCGCGGATGGTCCGCGAGGAAGCAGACGACACGCGAGGCATCGCCGGGCGGAGGAAGGATGGCCACTGCGCAACTCACCTGCCCAAGGTGGCCCACGCGGTGCGCCCGCAGGCGTCCCCGTCGACGCCCCAGTTCCCTGGCCCAGCGATCGCCGTCACGACATCGAACCCGTGCGGGCGGCTGTCATCGCGCGGCCCGTCGCACCACGGCCCTCCGGCGTCCTCCACCTCGACCCGGAGCCGGTCCGCGCAGATTTCGGCGCGCAGGGTAAATGCGCCGCCGTCGCGGGAGGCGCTGTGCAGCACGGAGTTGGCGGCGAACTCCGATGCGATCAAGATCGCCTCGTCGGCCTGCGGGCAGCCTCTCAGCCATCCGGCCAGCGCAGCCCGCGCGAGCCCGACCTGCCGGGGCTCGGCGGAATAGGTCTCGGTGTGACGGCGGACGCTCGCCGCCGCGGCTGTCGTGGTCACTGTCCCTCTCCCGATGGCCCGATTTGTATTTCACAGCCTGTCGCGCGAGGACTACCGTTGGGAACGAGATCGGCCCGGATGCCCACCGATTGCCGGCCCGGGGTCGCCTTCCTGGAAAGGATGCCGATCAGATGCCGAACGATGCCGACCGTGCCGGGACACCCGCAGGCGTGTTCGGCGCGGAACTGCGCTACTACCGGACCCGTGCAGGCCTGTCGCAGAAAGACCTGGCCTCCCAGGCGAACGTCTCACACGACGTGATCAGCAAGATCGAGACGGGGGAGCGGCCGCCCGCCGAGGACTTCCCGCCCCGCCTCGACGCCGTACCCGACCTGGACACCGGCGGCGCCCTGACCCGCCTGTGGGACCACCTGAAGAAAGGTCAGAAGCAGCGCCTGCACGGCTGGTTCCAGGAGTGGGCGGACATCGAAGCCCAGGCCACGGTCCTGCGCTGGTACGAGCCGCTCGTCGTCCCCGGCCTACTCCAGACCGAGGACTACGCCCGCGCGATCCTCAGCGCCCGCCCCGACGGCAACCTGGACGACCTCGACGAACAGGTAGCCGCGAGGCTGGCCCGGCAGGCAGTACTGGACCGCCCAGACGCACCCCAGCTCTGGTGCGTCCTGGACGAAGGCGTCCTGCACCGCGCCACCGGCGGCCCCAAGGTCATGCGCAGCCAGCTCTACCGCTTGGCGGAGGTGGCTGAGCACCCGAAGACCACCATCCAGGTTATCCGCGCCGTCGGCGCCCACGCGGGCCTGCTCGCCCGCTTCGTCATCGCAGACCTCGATGGCAGGCCACCCGTCATCTACCTGGAGACGGCGGCCGAAGGTCACGTCACCGACAGCCCCTCCGTGGCCGCTCACGTCGCTCTCTCGTTCGATAGACTCCGCGCAGAGGCCGAGTCGCGGGCCGCGTCCCGTGACCTGATCAGGAAAGTGGCCGAGGAACAATGGACATGACCCCCGTCGCGTGGCGCAAAAGCAGCCACAGCGGCAGCAACGGCGGAACCTGTGTCGAGGTCGGCACCGCTGGCCCGGCCGTAGCGGTCCGCGACAGCAAGCACCCGGACGGCCCCCTGTTGGCCTTCACCGCCGACACCTGGCAGGCCTTCACCGCGCAGCTCAAGGCGAGCGCCTGAGCCAGATCTCAGCCGGGAACGCCTTGTCCTACGATCTACTGGTGGCCAAATGGGATTCAGTTCAGCCCCACCATGTCCGGCAGGCAGCAGCCGAGTATGACCGGCTGGGACAGGATGAGTTCCTGGCCGACCACGGCTTCGGGTCCGCTCGCGCGTATCTGCTGATCCTCGACGACAAACGTTATGACTCCAAGGCCATTCTCGGCGTTGCCTACGGGTACGCGACCGGCCGCCCACTTGGCCCCCACGACTTCAGCGGCGGCGTACGCGGCGCAGCCGGAGTACTGCGCGCCCTCGGCTTCGAGATCGAAATACCCGCGACCGCGATCCGTCCAAATGAATGCCACCCTCGTCTCTACGATGGAGCGGTGAGTACGAGCCATCCCCCGGGGCAGGAGCGGGCCCGGCGTTTCCACAAGCACGTACTGGCCGACGTGGACCACCTGAAGTCCCGCGGCTATAACCCGACCCGCTTTCTCGCCATGATCGCGCAGGACGGAAGCGCGGTAACCGTAGCCAAGAAGCTGTTCTCTAGCCCCCGCCCTATCTCATATGGTTTCGAGCGGCTGGAACATGGGAGAGCTGGGTCGAACCGTCGAATTTGTCGCCAACCTGCCCTGGTTCAGGGACCTGTTTACCGAAGATGAACTCGATGAGGCCAGGTCCCGGCTTATTGCGCTCGAGTTTCCCTTCGAGGAGCGGCTGGCGGCCCGCCGCGGCGCATCCGCCGGATTGGGTGGCCGGGCTATAACGGACGCTGCGTCTGACTCTGCCGTAGCACCCACCATTTTTTGACGCATTACGACTCGATGCACCCGCCATGGGTCCAATGCCCGGCGGGTGCAGGTACCCGAGAGAACCGGAAACTACCTCCACATAAGCTGTCAAATTCGAGTAAGGAATTCACCGGAAGTCCACCGTGCCGTGCAGCCGGACGAGATCCGTGATACGAAGAATGTGTGGACGATGTGCTTCTCGGGCTCGTCCTGCGACGCTTGGGGCAATTCCCTCTCCCGGAGCAGACAGCTGATCTCTTGCTGGCCGCTCTCGACGGCGACGAGAGCTTGTCGGCCCAGTTGGGCGGCCAAGCGCAGCCGCGCCCGAACGCCACGGATGTCACGACTGTACCGACGCCAGCAGGCGCCTACCTGCAATCGCTGACGGTCAGCGGATTCCGCGGGATCGGCCCACCCGCGACCTTAACGGTGACGCCGCGCCCGGGGCTGACCCTGGTGGTCGGGCGCAACGGCAGCGGCAAGTCAAGCTTTGCCGAGGCACTCGAAGTGCTGCTCACCGGGAACCTGAGACGCTGGGAAAAGCTGCCGGCCGTCTGGAGACAGGGCTGGCGCAGCATGCACTACCCGGACCAGGCGCGGATCACGGCAGAGTTCGTCATCGAAGGCGCCGGCCCGGCCAAGGTGCAACGGATATGGCCGGCGGGCGCGGACTTCGCCGGGTCCTCGGTAATGGCGCAGGTCGCACGCGAGAAGCAGGCCGGCATCGAACGCCTTGGCTGGACCTCGGCCCTAACCGACTACCGCCCGTTCCTCTCCCACAGCGAGCTGGAAGCATTCTTCGGCAGTCCCTCTGGCCTCTACGAACTCCTCGCCTCGGTCCTCGGCCTGGAAGACCTCACCACTGCGGCCGCCAGGCTGGCGCAAGCCCGCAAGGCACGCGACGCCGCGCTGGCCGAGGTCAAGAAGCGGCTGCCCAGCTTGCTGGCGCGGCTGGCAGCGGCCGACGACGAGCGCGCCGAGGCATGCCGCCGCGCGCTGGACGGGCGCACCTGGGACCTGGCCGCCGCGCGGTCGGCGGCGATCCACGCCCCGATGGCAGCCGAGGGAGGCGAGCTCGACCGGCTTCGCCGCCTGGCTCAGCTCGCCGCCCCGGCCGAAGCTGATGTCCAGGAGGTCGCGGTGGCGCTCGGCGGCGCCGCGGCCGGACTCGATGCCGTCGCTGGCTCGCCCGCTGGCCAGGCGAGAGCGCTGGCCGGACTGCTGACCGCCGCGCTGCAGCACCATGATGTGCACGGCGACGGCGACTGCCCGGTATGCGGGCGGCCCGGTGCCCTGACCATGCAATGGCGGCAGGCCACCCAAGAGGCGGTTGACCAGCTCCACCAGGAGGCGAAGGCAGCAGAATCCGCCGAACGGGCCGCGGCTGACGCCAGGCAACGGGCGGCCGCCCTGCTGCAGCCCGTACCGGCGGTGCTCCTGGCCGAGCCACTCCCTCCAGGCGTCGAGACAGGTCCGGCCCAGGCGGCCTGGCAACGATGGGCGGCCCCGCCAGACGCGGGGGCGGTCCCGGCCCGGCCGGGCTGCGTGCCCTGGCCGATCACCTGAGCCAGAAGATAACGCCGTTCACGGCTGCCGCCCGTGCCCTTTCTGACCTGGCCGCCGCCGAGGTCGCCCGGCGGGAGGACAGGTGGGCCCCGGTCGCCACCGAGGTAGCGTCCTGGTGCGCCGACGCGGCCTCGGCGCGTGACGGCTCGGCCCCGGTACCCATGATCAAGGCAGCCGAGACGTGGCTGAAGGCCGCCACCGACGACATCCGCAACGAGCGTCTCGCCCCGCTCGCCGAACAGGCCCGGACCATCTGGCAGATGCTCCGCCAGGAGAGCAACGTGGACCTGGGCGCGATCCGGCTGTCCGGCTCGGCCACCCAGCGGCACGTCGAGCTCGACGTGAGCGTCGACGGCACCCCCGGCTCCGCGCTGGGCGTCATGAGCCAGGGAGAGGTCAACGCGCTGGCCCTGAGCGTCTTCCTGCCCCGCGTGACCCTGCCCGCCAGCCCGTTCCGTTTCCTGGTCATCGACAACCCGGTCCAGGCCATGGACCCGGCCAAGGTCGACGGCCTGGCCCGCGTCCTGGAAAGCACCGCGTCCGGCCGGCAGGTGATCGTCTTCACCCACGACAACCGCCTAGCGCAGGCCGTCCGCCAGCTGAGCATCCCGGCCGCCATCCTGGAAGTGACCCGCCGGCCCGGCTCCGCCGTCCAGGTGCGGGCCTCCCTGGACCCGGTCGATCAGGTCCTGCGGGACGCCGGAGCGCTGGCCGCCGATGGTTCGGTGCCGTCCGAGGTGGCCGCCCGCGTGGTTCCGGTACTGTGCCGCACCGCCGTGGAGGCCGCCTTCACCGAGGCGATCTGGCGTCAGCAGCTACGCGTCGGCCGCCGCCACGACGAGATCGAGGACAATCTGGAGGCCGCCCGCGTCCGCCTGAACCCCCTTGCCGCTCTGGCCCTGACCGGCGACGCGAGCAAAGGCGGCGACGTACTGCCGCGGCTCAATGCCTGGGGTCATCGCTACGCGGATACCTACCGGACCCTGAACAAGGGCGTCCACATCACGCATGACGGCGACCTTCGCTTGCTCATCGCCGACGCCAGAGGCCTCGTCACCAAGATCCGTGCCGCGTTGTCATGACGCCGCACGAGTTGCTCGACGTCGCCAGGGACCTCATGCGGCGGCCCGACGCCCCTTTCGACGGGATCTGGCCGCGCGCCGCCGCGCTGCTCGCCAGGCAGGCGCTCGAAGCGGCGATGGCAGAACTGTGGGCCGCCAACCGCCAGACCGTCGGCCTGTCCGCATCCACCATGCGGTCGCAGGAGCTGTGCCTGACGGCCTACCTTGACCTCGGCACGGCCAGCCGGGCCGCATACCTCCTAGCTGCGCTCAGCCACGCCTGCCACTACCACCCCTACGAACTGGCTCCCACCGCGGCCGAACTCACCGGCTGGCTTGACCAGGCCACCCAGATCGTGACCCACATGCAGGCAGCGACCGCGGCGTCTGCCACCCAGACATGACCGACTGGATGGCTCGTGACGCGGCAATCCCCTGGAAGTGTGGACACTTTCCGGGGATTGCCGGACCGCCCAGATTGTGATGCTGACGCAGGAAGCAGGCATAGCGTCCGTCGGCGATGCATGCCCGACTCAACACCGAGAGCTTCAGAGCTCGCCGGGGGCGTGTTGCGATCCACATTGACCGCTGTTAGCCGTAGCGTGTGAGCTATGGAGGGCCGAGCGGGACGAACGCATTGGATGTGCCCGGAAGCTCCAACCGTTGCCGGTGACCCACGCATCAGCTGTGTGCATCGACAGCGGCTCCCGAGGATAAGCTCCGCCAACGTGAGCTAACTAACCGGATTACCAGTATGCAGCTTGTAGTCGCGCGTATCGATAACTGCGACGAAATGCCGAGCGCCGTACCTTGAGGAGCTCAACCAGCGGGCAGTCTAGATTTCCACGTCTATGTCATGGGACGGAAAGCGCATGAGGGACATTTACCTCGACAACAACGCCACTACTGCGCTTGATGAGCGCGTTCTCAACGCAATGCTCCCCGTACTACGCCACGTTGGGAATCCTTCGAGCGCTCACCCGGCAGGACAAGCGGCCCGCGGTTGGGTGGAGGATGCCCGTCGACAAGTAGCCGCGCTGCTTGACGCAAGTCCGCGCGAGATTGTATTCACGAGCGGTTCCACCGAAGCGAACAACCTTGCTCTGCAGGGTCTTGTCCGCGGCGCTGACTCGGGGCGACGACGCATCGTCAGCGTGACCACAGAGCATCCAGCGATTCTGGAGACGCTCCGGGCGCTTGTGGCCCATGATTTCGACGTGGTCTTGGTCCCGGTGGATTGTTTGGGCATTGTTGACCTTCAGCGGCTGGAGGATGCCGTTAACGATGACACTCTGCTGGTCACAGTGATGGCTGCCAACAACGAGACAGGTGTGCTTGCCCCTTTGCCGCAGATCACAGAGATCGCGCATGCCAGAGGGGCCATTTTTCATACGGACGCTACTCAACTTCTTGCATGGGGTGGGATCGATGTTGACGCTCTCGGGGTGGATCTGCTATCGCTTTCCGGTCACAAGATGCACGGACCCCAGGGAGTCGGCGCTCTGTACGTGAGGCGGGAATGTCAGCCGGCGGCTTATGCCAGTTCAGCATGGCGGCGGCCACGAGCGGGGCATGCGCAGTGGAACGTTGAATACGGCCGGAATCGTTGGCCTAGGTGCCGCGGCAGAGATTGCCGCGAGTGAGGGTTCGGTAGCGGCCCAGAGAGTGCGGGCGTTGCGTGACCGGCTGCACTATGAGCTGAAGGAATCTGCCGCACCGGTGATTCTCAACGGTCATCCGGTGGACCGGTTGCCCGGCACGCTCAACCTGTCATTTCCCGGGGCAGACGCGGACGCAGTTATAGCAGGTGCTCCAACAGTAGCGGTAGCGACGGGCAGCGCCTGCAGCACGGGACATCCTGGACCTTCGCACGTTCTCACGGCCATGAGGGTGGATGAGGAGCAGGCGGTATGTTCGCTTCGGTTCGGGCTGAGCCGGTTCACAACAACGGAGGAGGTCACCGCGGCAGTGTCGTTGGTGGCTGCTAGCGTGGCGCGGGTCCGGCACAGACAAGGGGAGGTGGCATCAGCGTGAGCGGGACTCTTCTGGCGAATGCCGCCTTGGCAACTTTCGCACGTCACGAGACGTTCCATCCGCGTTTCGGGTGGCTGCGGAAGGCGGTCAGTGAATCGGCAAAGGCGGGCGACGTCTTCACTGATGCTGAGGCAACAGTCAAGCTTGGCGTCGGCAAGAACATGGTGAACGCTATCCGCTACTGGGGGTTCGCATTCAAGATCCTCGAGCAGAAGCCCAACCCGCAGCGTCCTCGGCTGCCGTTGACGGTCCCCAGTGCTTTCGGTTTGCAGCTGCTTGGTGACGATGGCTGGGACCCCTTCCTGGAGGACCCTGCCAGCCTGTGGCTGCTGCACTGGAAGCTGCTCAGCCCCAAGTGTCACGCGCCGGTGTGGTGGGTTGCGTTCAATGACTTCACCGCTATCCAGTTCACCGAGTCCCAGCTCACGACGCATGTCCTCGAACTGGCCGCGGCAGCGGGCTGGCCAGCGGTGGTAGAGGCGTCGGTGAAGAAGGACGTCGACTGCCTTATCCGCACCTACACCGTCGGTCGGTACGGGCGGCACGGCCTCGACGACATCCTGGACTGTCCGTTCCGGGAACTCGGTCTCATGGAAACTGCCGTCGGAGAGGAGGGCCGCAGCTGGCGGTTCGTTGTAGGAGAAAAGCCCGGCCTGCCCGATGAGGTCATCGCTTATGGAGCTCTAGATTTTGCTGCGCTCTCTGGACGTCGGGCCAAATCCATCAGTATCGCTCGGCTCGCCCACGACCCAGGCAGCCCTGGAGCGGCTTTCCGCCTGAACGAGACGGCTTTGTTCGACGCCCTATCCCGCATAGCTGCTTCCAGGGAAGCCCTCAGGGTCGCGGAGCCGGCTGGACTGCGTCAGCTTCTATTTGATGACGACCCCGCCACGGTGGCGGAGCAGATAATCGCCACCTACTACGCGCGGTGGGATGCTCACGAGGCGATCGGAGCATAATGACCGATTCCCAGCGGCTCAGCACTTACGTTAAGGTACGCCGCCACCACCTGCGCTCGGCCCATCTCGAACACCACGAAGGCCAGATCGTTGAAGCCTACGTCCCTACGGGGCGTGCCCTTGAGGTCCTGCATCGTGTCGGCCGGGCCATGACAAGCAGCGACGCTGGGCGTGCGTGGTCGCTTACTGGTCCCTATGGGGCGGGCAAATCGAGCTTTGCGCTTTACACCCATGCTCTGCTGGGCCCCGACGGTGACAGGGCGCGTGCTAGCGCTGAGATTGCGCTTGGAGCTGTAGAACCAGAGCTGCTGACCCTGATAGAGGCTGGTCGCAAGGCTTTCGGCGCGACTCGCCGCGGCTTCATCCGTGCGGCAGCGACCGCTCAGCGCGAATCCATTAGCGAGACGATCGCTCGGGCCTTCAACGCCGGCGCGTACGGCTACTGGCACTCACGCATGCCTAACGGTGTAATTAGTGCCTTGGGAAATGCTGCGCGGGACCGCACGCCGCGGGCACTGAGCCTTGCGCTTGAGGCGCTGTGCGAACACGCGCCGGTTCTCATCGAGATCGATGAGTTCGGCAAAAACCTCGAGCATTTCGCGGAAAACACCGCTGAGGACGACCTCTTCGCACTCCAAGAACTAGCCGAGCGCTGCACCGGAAACCACGGGTTGCCGGCTCTGCTCATCACTCTGCAGCATATGTCCTTCGATGATTATGTCCGAGGCGCCAGTGCCCTGCAGCGCCGGGAGTGGGGAAAGGTCCAGGGCCGGTTCGAAGACGTCTCGTTCATTGAAAGCGCCGAACAGTCCCTGCGGCTTGTCGCGGGCGCCTTTGAGCATGTTCCTAACTCTTTCTTCGAGGCGGACCTGCAGTCTTGGGCCTCGGCTCAGACCAAAGCCTGCGAGCGTCTAGGACTCGCGCGTTTCCTTCCAGGCGGGCAATCCACACTCGCTAACTGCTACCCACTGCACCCAATAACACTGCTTAGCTTGCCCGATATGTGCGCGCGATTCGGCCAGCACGGGCGTACCCTCTTCAGCTTCCTGACCAGCCGTGAACCCCACTCCGCGGCTGAGTTCCTGGAAACCGGAACTCTCAGCGATCCCTTGTCCACAGTGGGGCTTGACCGGCTCTACGACTTCTTCGTCACCACGTCTCCAAGCTCCGGCAGCCATCACGCTGCCCGGCTCGCTGAGATTGATACCACCATCCGTGAGGTGACAGGCCTGACGGATGAGCAACGTAACGTCCTCAAGGCCGTCGGTATTCTCAACCTACTGTCCCAAGGGGGCCCCCTTCGTGCCTCCGTCCCTGTCGTCCGGTACGCCCTGTCGGCCGGTGTACCTATGACCGACGAGACAGTCCGCGATGTCATCGCTGAACTTGAGCGGCGCGGTGTTCTCACCTACCGGCGATTCGCTGATGAGTACAGACTGTGGCAGGGGAGCGACCTAGATCTCACGACTCTAGTCGAGCAGGCGCGTGAGGAACTGTCCTCCGCCTCGCCAGCAGAACTACTGGCAGGTCAGCACCACATGCCTCCCGCAATCGCCGCCAGACATAGCCAGCGAGTCGGCATGCTGCGGTACTTCGGCACTGTGCTTGCCGATGCAAGTACCAAAAGCATCACGGGACCGGGCGTCGAAGATGCTGCCGATGGGTTGCTCGTGTACTTCCTCGGACCATCCGAAGAGGCCATTTATCTGGAGATTTTCGCAAGCGGCAAACCCGTCGTGATCGCTACCACTCGCGAATACGCCAGGATTGTTGAAGCCATTTACGAGCTTGCGGCTGTACTGCGTACCCTCGACCGGCCCGACGTCCAGGCCGACCGCGTGGCCAAGCGGGAACTCCAGGACCGTGCCTCGGATGCGCGGCGGCGCCTTCTCGAGCGGCTGTCAGCGCATTTTCATCCGGCTGCATCCGGCGTGCAGTTCCGGTTGGCGGAAACCGATAACACTATGCCAGTAGGGCGTGGTTTGTCGAGCTTGCTCTCCGACGTATGCGATGTTGTGTACAGCGCTAGTCCCGAGATCTCTAATGAGATGCTGGGCCGCCGAGAGCTGACTTCCCAGGCTGCCAAAGCTCGCCGTGAGCTGCTCACTGCAATGGTCGAGCATCATGACGAAGAGTGGCTCGGCATGGAGGGATTCGGCCCGGAGAAGGCAATGTATGCGGCGCTCCTGCGGCATCCCCGGATCCACCGAGATAACGGTGATGGAACGTTCGGCTATCATCAGCCGGGCCGCGGCAGTATGAACACTGCCTGGGGCGCTATGACACTGATGATCGACCGGGCCACGGCGACCAAGTGACCCTCGACAAGGTCTACGCAAGGCTCATGGCCCCGCCGATCGGTCTTAAAGAAGGGCCAATCCCCGTCCTGCTCACCGCTCTGCTGCTCCATCGTCTCGACGACGTCGCGATCTATCAGGAAGGTACGTACCAGCCGGTGCTCACCGCAGACCTGCTGGAGAGGCTCGTCAAGAGCCCAGATCGCTTCGCAGTGAAGCACTTCAAGCTGACGAGTGACCGGATCCAATTCCTTGAGGCCGTTACGCGAGCAATAGGCAACGTCACCGGGCGGGTCCCGACACTGAGCCGTCGTCGAGGAGTTGCCAGTCGTAACGGAGCACTGCTTGGCGTAGGAGGTCCGCTTCTGGCGATGGTTCGCAGCCTGCCTGCCTACACCTTGCAAACCAGCGCAGTTTCTGAGAGAGCGCGGTCAGTCCGGGACGCGATCAGAACTGCCCGCGAACCCGATGAACTCATCTTCGCCGACCTTCCCAAAGCTCTCGGCATGGAAGGGTTGGGAACCCGAGCAGGCAGCGAACGTGTTCAGTTCGGTATCTTCAGCATGCAACTCGAAGGTGCGCTCGGGGAGCTTAGCAACGCCTATGGCGCCTTGCTAGAGCGGTGTCAGCACTCTCTGGCTGCCGAGCTGCGGCTGGCCCGTGAGGACCTCCCCGATCTCCGGATCGCATTGAGAGAACGTGCGTACGGCCTCACTGATACCCTGCTCGAACCACGGCTGCGCTCATTCGTGCTTCTCGCCTGCAACGATCACCTCGATGATGAAGGCTGGCTCGAAGCCATCGCCAACAACATCGCTGGTCGGCCTGCTGCCGGCTGGCGAGACCAGGACGCTGAGCGGTTCACAGCTGAACTCCACAGCATCGGCGGTGCCTTCCGGCGCTACCAGGCGTTGCACTACGAAGCACTCGCTAGGAACAACCAGGGCGGATTCGACGCACATCGGATCATCATCACCGCGCCTGATGGCACGGAATACAGCGATGTGGTCTGGGTCGACGACGAGACTAGAACCCAGCTGCGAGAGACCGCAGGGCACGCCCTGGCGGCGGCTGAGAAGCTGCTCGGTGCACGCGGCGGCGAAGCTCTCCTCGCTCTGCTCGCTGGAACTGTGATGCGTACCGGGCATGATGAGAGCGTTCATGATGCACAAGCAATACAATCCCGAGAGGCGCGCGATGCCTAGTAAGCCAGCCCGCAACAGCAGACTTTCCCGGCCCGGCCGTGAAGCCTGCACGCCACATTATGGGTATCTCAGGAGGAAAGGATAGCTCAGCGCTCGCGATCTACATGCGCGGCAAGGTCCCCGAGATGGAGTACTTCTTCTGCGACACCGGCAGCGAGCTGCCGGAGACCTACGAGTACCTCCAGCGCCTCGAGGCGGCGCTCGGCAAGCCGATCGCCCGCCTCAACTCAGAGCGCGGGTTCGACCACTGGCTCTGGGTCTACCAGGGCGCCCTCCCCAGTCCGCAGATGCGCTGGTGCACGAAGAGCGATGAAGATCAAGCCGCTCGAGGAGTGGATCGGCGCCGACGAGACCTACAGCTACATCGCCATCCGGGCCGACGAGCACCGCGATGGCTACATCTCCCACAAGCCGAACATCCACCCCGTGTATCCCCTTCAAGGAAGACGGGATCACCAAAGATGACGTCATGCGCATCCTCGAGGACGCAGGCGTCGGGCTGCCCGACTACTACGAGTGGCGGACGCGCTCTGGCTGCTACTTCTGCTTCTTCCAGCGCAAGTCCGAATGGGTCGGCCTCGCCGAGCGACACCCGGACCTTTTCGAGCAGGCAGTCGCCTACGAAGACAAGGTCAACTACGAGGCACAGGCGATGGAAGGTCGGCAGTACACCTGGAGCCAGGGAGAAACGCTGCGCGAACTGGTCGATCGCAAGGACGAGATCATGGCGAAGCACCGGGAAGCCCTTGACCGGGTGGTCAAGAAGCGTCGCAATCTACCATTGATCGAGGTCCTCAGCGATGTCCTGGACGACGAGGATGACGCACTACCCTGTCAGGTGTGCCACTTGTAGGCAAAATGCCTGAACCTGCGGATACACTGCGAAATCTGCCGCTACGTCCGCTTTACATCGTTCCGCGCGATGATCTGATCGGCGAGGTTCTTGTGCCGTGTCTGCGACGCACGAGAACGTTGGAGTGCATGGTTGGCTATTTCGGCAGCGGTGCGCTTGCTGACCTTGCGCCTGGCCTTGCGGAGTACCTGAATCGTCGGTCCAGTCCTGCCCGCCTCATCATCAGCCCGTACCTGCAGTCAGGGGACTTGGCGGCTATCGAGAAGGGTATCGGGACGCCAGCTGACGTGCTGGAACAGCGACTCATCGAACTTCTCGGCGAGGCGGCCATCAGCGAGAGCGCACTTGTCCGGCATACACTCGAATGCCTGGCGTACCTCATCGCGACCACTCGGCTCGTGATCAAGATATCGTTTCTTCCCAACGGGCAGTTCCATGACAAGGTTTGGTTCTTCAGCGACGCGTCTGGCAGAGTGGTCGTGTCTGGGTCATCGAACCTGACACGATCAGGTCTTGGGCGGAATCACGAACAGGTGCGGGTGGAGCGTTCATGGGAAACTGGCGACCAACGCGTTGCGATTGAAGTGTTGTCTGATGAATTTGACGCACTGTGGCATGGGTGGCGTGAGTATGCCATCTGCCTTGACCTACCTGTCGCGGTCAGGGAACGACTCATCCGCGAGTTTCAGCCCGGAAGGCCGCCCAGCGCAGATGATTTTGAGGCTGCCCTGCGGCATGACCGTGAACATCAGCTCGTGAGCGCCGAAGGAACGTTGCAGCCTCCACCACATCCTGTCTTTCGTGTGCCCGCGTCGCTCCGATGGGAGGATGGCCCTTATCGGCATCAAGGAGCAGCCGTAAAGGCATTCGAGGCTGCCGACCGACGCGGCGTATTGGAGATGGCGACCGGCGCAGGCAAGACTATAACGGCGCTTGTCGCTGCCCACAGGCTTTACGATAGACACAAGCGACTCCTAATCGTGATCGCCGCACCAACCTTGCCGCTCATCGCCCAGTGGCGTTCGGAGGCCGAGGCGTTCGGCCTTGAACCTATTGTGCCCGGGGACTCAGCCAGTGCATCTAAGCTTGCGGTAGTCGAACAAGCCCTACGGCGACTGAGAATGCGTACTAGCAAGGTGGAATGCCTTGTCGTTACCCATAACCTTCTCTGCGATACGGACTTTCAGGGTGTACTTGCGCGGTACGGGGGAGATATTCTACTGATAGGTGATGAAGTCCATAACCTCGGCCGAGAAGCGTTCCTTGAGAACCGCCCAGACTTCATCCGATTCCGCCTTGGTCTGTCCGCAACGCCTATACGCCAGTATGACGACGTTGGGACGGCAACACTCTTCGGTTATTTCGGTGGTGTGGTCTATGAATTTACACTCGACGACGCGATAGGCGTGTGTCTCGTTCCGTATGACTACTTCGTGCACGTTGTGCGCCTTACTGATGACGAGATGCACGGCTACCGGGAGCTAACAGAGCGGATCAAACGAATTGCCTGGCAGGTCAGCGATGACGATGACGCCAATGACGATCTACAGCTGCTACTCAATCGAAGACGCAAGATCCTCGAGAATGCAGAAGGTAAGCTGACGGCGTTGCGTGATGAACTCGCTGAACGAGATCCCCGCGGAGTGCGCCACACGTTGGTGTACGCGACAGACAAGGGGCCAGAGCAACTCGAAAGCGTGAACAGGTTGCTGCACGAGCTCGGCCTGAGAGCACATCAGCTTACCGCTGAGGAAACACAGAATGGCCAGCTGGTTCGAAGGGTACTTGGGGCTTTTCGCGACGGTGCCATACAAGTACTAACCGCTAAGCGCGTGCTCGATGAGGGACTCAATGTGCCCGAGATCGCGGAGGCGCTCATTCTGGCCAGCACCACTGTGGAACGACAGTGGGTCCAGCGGAGGGGACGTATCCTGCGGCCATGCAATGCGACCAGGAAAGATCACGCTGTGCTGCATGACTTCCTTGTGCTACCCCCGGAGACGGAGACACGCCACGGTGTCGACGCGGATACCCGTAAGCTGATACAGGGTGAAGTGAACCGCATCCGGGAGTTTGCCCGACTTGCACGAAATGCGGCGGCAGAAGACGGGCCGCGTGCTACTTTGCAACCAATCATACTTGAATACTTCGGTTAGCCGCGACAGGAGAGGCGGAAGGACTCCATGGCTGTCAACGTTAGGCATCTTGCCCGCCTATTTCAGGAGCAAGCCGAGGCCGTCGATGAGGCTGCGCGCATTCCCAACTACAGGCTTGAGCTGCTGCGTCATCTGACGGCTGTCATAGAGTTCGAGCAAGAGAACCGCGTACGAGCCCTGCCCATCCAGCAGAGGGTCAATGAGGAGTGCATTCGGCTTGGCGGCAAGCTCGAGGATGGCAACTGGCAGGGCTGAGTGACATGGCAGAATCGATGCTCCCGGAGGGTAGACAATATGCTCGAACTGGTTGAGGCGCATTTCCAGAACTACCGACTGCTCCGGGATACTCGCGTAGCGTTCTCGACTAGGAGCGAGCGACCCCTCACCGTGATCCGTGGCGAGAACGAGTCGGGTAAGACGACGCTGCTTACCGCGCTGCAGTGGGCTTTCTTCGGTGACGACGCCTTGCCAACGTTGACAGGCGGTCAGCGCTACCGCCTGCACCCCTTGGATTGGGATACCAGTAGGCATGGTCGACGTGTCGAGATCCGCGCAGAGGTGACGTTTCGCTTCCGCAGTGTCACCACCACGCCAACCGGTGGAGAGCAGGAGCTTGAGGACGAATACGTCCTGCAGCGCATCGCCGAAGAGCAGCTAGGTGAAGGAAATACATTTGACCGCTTCACCCGCCCACCCACGCTCTTGCAGCGGACTCAAGCCGGATACACACCGATCGAGACAAATCCAGCAGTACTGATCGACAGCATGATCCCGTATAGCCTGAAGGATGTCTTCTTCACCGATGGCGACCGCGCCCTCGCCTTCATCGAGGCATCTCAGGACGCGAAGCGTGAACGGGTCCGAAACGCCATCCGGTCACTGCTCGGCCTTGAGCTCGTAGAAGCAGCGCAAAAGCACGTCGCTAAAGCTCTGTCCGAACTGCGACGAGGTAATAGCGTGGCGCAAGGGGGCAACGACTACGATCGGCTGACTAGAGAGCTCAACGGCCTTGTCGATGAGATCGAGGCCGCTGAAGCCCGCAGTACCGCAGCTCGTTCAGCACAAGCCCGCCTCGAAGCGGAGATTGTCGTTTACAACGAACGCCTTGAACGGTCTCTTGTCAAAGGCGATCGGGAAGCGCTGTCTCAACAGCTCCGCAGGGCGCAAGACGATCGCGAAGCGGCGGAGCGCGCTGTCGCATCCGCCATCCGTGACTTCGCAGCGTTGTTCCGCGACTCGGCGCTTGCGCTGAACCTGCTCGTCCCGGTGATCTCGCGGGCTCATGCTCTCCTGCAGCCGCTACACGCGCAAGGCCGGATTCCTTCTACGTTCATCCCCCTCCTGCAGGAGCGCCTGAAATCGGGGGTCTGCATCTGCGGACGGTCGCTAGCTGATGGTACTCCCGAGCACCAGCATGTGCTCGATCAGCTAGCTGGCCGGAAATTGGAGGACGAGGCGAACGATCGGCTGGGCCAGCTCTTCTACCGCGCCGAAACTTTCATCGACACACTGTCCAATCCCGATGACAGATGGGTGGCTCAGCTGCGGATGCGCAGCGCACGCGTGGACGACTCACGCAGACAGCGCAAGCGGGCCGAGGAGACCATCCGGGAGACTCAGCTCATGCTCGAGCAGGTCCCGAATGTTGACGTAGTCGAGCTGCGCAGACAAATCAAGGATGCGACAGAACAGCTGACTAAAGAGGCGCAAGAAGCAGTGCTCGCAGAAGCAGAGAATATAAGGCTCTCGGGCGAGAAAAAGAACGTCGAACGCGAACGCGAGCAGATCCTTAGAAGTCAGCGCAAGCTCAGTAGGCAGCGGGCGAATGAGCAAGCCGCGAGTGATCTCCTTGCTGTCATCAACGGAACAATTGATGTGTTGAGGGGCGAGAAACTAAGCACAGTGTCGGATGAGATGAACAGACTCTTTCTTGGCATGATTGTCGCCGATCCAGATCAGAATGCTATCATTCGAAAAACCGAGATTACGTCTGACTATGACATCATCGTTACAGGGTCCCGTGATCGGCGACTTGACCCGGACGTGGATCTCAACGGTGCGTCTCGTCGCGCCCTGACACTCGCATTCATCCTCGCTCTGACCAAGGTTAGCGAGACGGCTGCACCTAACATCATCGACACGCCGCTGGGCATGACTGCCGGGCAGGTCAAGAGATCTATCCTTGAGGCCGCCGTACGGGAATCTACTCAGCTTGTGCTTCTCCTGACCCGTGACGAGATCCATCGTATCGAGGATCTACTCGACGAACATGTCGGATCAGCGTGCACGTTTTCGAATACGGCCCATTATCCTCTGCAGCTTGTCAACGCTCCGCCGTTTGACGACCAAAGGGTGATGGTCTGTCCATGTAATCATCGCGAGTTCTGTGTGATCTGCGAGCGCCTTCACGACGCCATGGAAGGAACTCTGCGGCGGCGAACGGATCCGGTGCGATGACTCTGAAGGATTACAACCCGTTTACACAGCTGGAGCTTCGGCTACCGGATGCGTATCGCGACGAAGTGACGAAGTACAGCCGAACGTTCACTGACACCGGAGGCAGCAGCAAAGCCGAAGACAGCCCATTCGAACGCTACGTCGACCTATGGATTGCATCGATCTGTGTGGCAGTTGCGGAGGGCCGCGAGGTGGAAGTCCCGACCGCAACAAGGACCTGGCGCTTCGAGTACGGTTCGCGGCTTCAAGGGCAGACAGTGTGGATAGACTTGCTGCAACTGCTTGCCATCGCGCACTTCCGCGATCCTCTTGTAGTAGCGGACGCTCGGAAAGTAATTGATCTAGCCAATGCCTTCGCCGCTAGCGGCCTTCCAGTGGTGCTACAGATGCTGACCGACGGCCATGACCGGCCGCTTTGGAACCTGTCGATGCGCATGATGGAACTGGTCCTGACGGTGCTTCCAGATCCCGATGCGTCAGAGGAGGCATGACTAGTTTAACCAATGATTAGCCGAGCGCCTTCGTTAGCCGTTCGAGCACGTCATCTAGCGACTCCAACTGGTTAGCCGTTGGCAGGAGCTCGCGCCAGGAGTCTTGGTGTCGGCGCGTCAGTGTCAGATCTACAATAGCGACTGGGTCGCCTGCGTCCGTCTTATCCATGCCCAGTGCACGCGCGATTTTGATTAGCATTTCCTCCGGATCACTAGTCGGCTGCAGACCATGCAGCAGCGCCAGCCGAGAAAGGCCATCAGCCGCTTCGATCTCCGATGCGCGGACCAGCTTCGTATCGAACCGCCCTTGATCCGCGAGATAGACAAGGAACAGGAAGTCGCCATGCAACGCATCGAGCGCGAGCGCCTCAGCGCGAAGACTGCCGACGCTAGGACCGGTGATGGATGATACTGGCCAGCTGACCGTAATCGTGGACCCAGGCCCTGGGATGCTGATCTTGTTGCCAGGCTCTACGTCAACGTGGCCTGCGAAGGCGGCGGAGATCGCTCTACCGCTACCGCGGAGAAGGTCCTCGTCGACTAGGACTCGAAGGCACCAGCCGACGGGGCTCAAGCAGCAATCTGCAGCGTCAGTCAGGTTTGTATCCACGGGGATCTTGCCGTCCTGTTCCCCCCGCAAGCGGACTGTCCCGCTGTCGGACCGGACAAACATCGGAGCGCCGAGATACGTGCGGACAGACGTCTCGGCCACTCCATAGGTGGAGCTGATCGTTTGAACAAGATAGTCTGCGTTTGCGACCCCTCCGCAGCGCTCGATTTCTTGCGCAAGCTCGTCTGTAATCCCTGTGTACTCGTCGAATCCCCACTCAGGTAGCGCGAATTGTGACTGCTTGTTAATCCGGACAAACCGCGGATCCTCCATGAGTCTGTACTTGATCCTGCGTGCGTTGAAAGTGTCATCCAGGTCGGCTATCAGCTCTTCAGTGGTGGCAGGGTTTCCACGCAGGCGCAGTAGCCGTTCGAGGCGGTCAAGTGTTGTCCCGTCCCACCGCAGATACTTGTCACCGACATGTTTTAGGCAACCCAACCTTGATATCCAGGCATCATGCCAATCACGGTTTATTCCTGCCCGGTCGAGTACATCAGTAACTGCGGTAGCGCTTACCAGCCCGGCCTGATCGGCGGCATCAAGTAGTGAGTGCCTCGTCCCGTCGAGTGACGCTCGGCTAGGAAGGCGCAGGATCCAGCCGTCGTCCGCGCGATACGGACCTGCGAGATAGAGGAGCAGCAGCCTGCTCAAGGTAGGGTCGCTGTACTGACGAACAAGTTCGGCAAGTGCAGTAACCTCCTCAGAGAGAGCTGGCACCGCTGTTCCTAGCCGCTGAGTTAGCGAGGCTGCGAGCCTCCCGACGGATGAGTCTGCGAGGGTCGCAAGCCGGTCCTTGATACGCGCCTCTAGCTGTCGCATGCGCTCGCGCGAAAGGTCATGTCGGCGAGCAATTTCGTCGAGTGTCACGGTAGGGTTCAGCGGAAGAATACGATCACGGATTAGTTCGGTCTCCCGGTCGTCGAGCGAATCTAGGAATTTAGAGACAACCTGAGCGGGTGAGTAGCTTTGCGCTAGATCGCCGGCGAGGTCACGGAGTGAGACGTGAAGGATATGCTGCCATGCAACATCTACCTCTTGTGGACGCGGCGTATTACTCAATTTAAGAACCTCACCTGCAGTCTCGGCACCGTATTCTCCGACCGCCCACGCTGCTACGATACGCAGGTCATGTTTGTTAGCGGCTTCCCCTCTAATATCATTCTCGGAAGTTGGCATAGGCGTATGACCCAGTGCCGGAAGTGCCCTCTCAGCAACGCAGAGCAGGTCGATGAGGCTCGTCACTCCAAAGTTAGGTATTTGCAAGAGTTGATCGATAGTCGCTTCCTCGACCTTGCCTTGCTCGTCTAGATACCCAGCCACAGACATTGCATTCACGGTGCGGGGCCGGAGTGGGAGTATCGAGAGCACTGGCCCTAGCGGTGACTGCCGGGGAAACGGTTGCAGGCTCCCGACTCGCCGAAGGGCAGGCGTCAGGGAGGCTGCTACCGCAGGCAATAGGTCATGGGGCGGAGGCTCGGCGACCGTTGCCCAGATCTGCTCGTCAAGTTGGTCGAGGGTCACGATGTTGTTGCCGAGCCAAAGCTGAACGGCGGGCGGAGCGGGTTCGCCGTCGAGAAGTGCGCGAAAGAGAGCCGGGACGATCGGGACACCGCGGGTTCCCCAAGCAGACAGTGTCGCCGCGCTGATCTCTGGACGAGCAACAGCGATATCCGCCGCGGCATCTGCCGTAATAACATTGAGTGCTGACTCAACTACACATAGTAGGTCAAGCAAGCTCACAGTACCAAAATTGCGGATGTCGGTAAGCTCCGCCAAGGTTCGCGACTCAAGAGCGCCGTCTGGTTCGAGAAGCCCCTCTCGCCTAAGCGCATTCATAGTCCTTGTGCGTAGAGGCAGTCCGGCGACTAGCGGCCCCAAGCTTCGAACAGGTGGAAGAGGACGCAGCTGGGCAACAGGCTCTAGGAGTGGGCCGACGAGATCTGCTACCTCCCGCAGGTACCCGGGGTCCAGCGGCGAGATGGAGGTGGCCCAGACATGGCCGTCAAGTTCGGCGCACAAAACTGGCCGACCGAGCCAGGCCGCTACGCCCTCAGGTGCAGGCTGGCTGGCGAGCCAGCCCCTAACAATACCGGGCAACAGCGGACCTGATGGCTCTCCCCAGGCAGGTACAACGAAGTCACTCATTTGGGTATTACCGATCAGTCATGCGCAGGATGCGCGCCTGCATGGTGCGTCCGGAATCCGGTTTGAACGGGACGGGCGTGGTTCCGGCTTCATAGCGATGTTAGGCGACGGCACTGACATTTCGAAGCTGTCGGCGGCTTGACTGTTGTTGGCGTGCAGCTGTCCAGGCTATTCGAAGTATGGAGTGGCGCAGGCGTCGTCAACGGCCAAGTTTTGGTGGCCACGGACAGGCATAGCAGGAGCTAGCCGGGCCGGCTGCCATCGTCAGGCCGTGCCAGTCGCGGGAGGCCGGTCGAGCACGCCCACACTAGGGTGAGGCAACTAGTTTCGCCGACGAGTCATCCATGATCTTGGTGCGGCGACGGGTCTAGACAGGGGTGCGCTCGATGAAGTTGGAGTGTCCGGTATGGTGGCGTGCTCGGAGGAGAACGGACGTCGGCGGTAGCTCTCCTAGTCGATGGTCCGGCACTGGCGTCGCGGACGGGTAGGTCGGGGAGTACTGGACGGCCATTGACGTCGACGACGACCTCGCCAGCTTTATGCGGACTCTCGTCAGTCGGCTCCTCATACTCGACGAAATCGGCGACTTCGAAGAGATCGATTCAGCTTGGCCGGTACCGCTGACTACATGGCTACCGACACTTCGCCTACCGGGGATCCCTTCGTGGCTTATATAGGCTGATAGGAGGAACTAAGCAGCGTTGGTCGGCCTTGCGCTGTGGCGGATCTGAGCATGCTGCGCATCACGCTCGGTCTCGATGAAGCTGCTTTCGGGGCCGCTATGGGCTTCGCTCTGCTGGGGCATGTCTGTCGTGGCCGCTGTTAGCCGCTTCGTCGCGGAGCCGCGGCGGTTTGGGGAGATACGTGATCTCCTGGCGCAACTCCTTCAATCACCTGAAGCCGCGAGTCGCGAATGGCAAGTTTTTACGCTAGCCCGTATATTTCCTTGGAGATCACTTCGAATATCGCTGACGTCACTATTCGGAAGTCATCGCCCGGCGGTCTGAATCACCTGCCAATAGTTGAAACGGCCGATAAGTGTCTGGTCTCTGCGCGACCCTGACTATGACGCGTTCACTGAGTGCCGCTGACATCCGTCCCGGCTCGCTGTATGCACGGAGGACCGGCGCCAGATCCTGACTATTCAATTTCTCTAGCAGAAACGCGAATGGTCCGCCGAACTTATCTCGTCGACCTGCTCGCTCAGGACGGCGTCGGACAATACACCGTACAATAAGCTGGCTCTTCCTCGCAGAGCTGGCCAGGAGCAACCTCGCCATGCGGCTGAGCTTGCTAATTTCCTGGACCTGATCATCGGCCAGGCGCCGCAGCAATTCCGCGAGCTCAGACGGCGCTCTCCGACCTCTTCCGGTCGCCAGGTCACATTCCTGCCTGTCGAGACGCTGCCGTGGCTGGCCGCGTCATTCCTGGTGAATCACCGGCATTTCGGCGGGTCCACCGCCCACCAGGCGCCCGAACCGGTCCCCACCCTGGCCCGGCTGTTCTCACGGCCCCCCTCCAGCGTGCTCGCCAAAATGGCCAATCTGGACGGCTCCCGCTCGCACGGCGGCAAGTGCGACATCCTGGCCGGAGCCATCCTCCGGGAGGACAGCGCCCGGTTCACCGATATCTACCGTCTGCTACTTGGCGCCGCCCGCGCCGAAGGCATCGACCACGACCGCCTGCCCGATTTCCTCGACCTCGAGGACGGCGGCGAGTTTGCCCTCCTCGGCCAGGACGAGCTCGGCACGTCGGTATTCGAGAACGCCCTGCGGGATCAAATCATCCGCAGCGCCGCCGAAAGCGACTTGCCCGAGCAAGATACCGAACGGATCATCCTGGCCGCGGCCCGGGTAGGACAGCACGTGTTCGCGTTGAATGTGCTGACCAACTGCGGCCGCCGCTGCGTATTCTGCGGCTTGAACCCCTCCCCAGGCGTATCCAGAAGGATGCTGCTAGCCGGCCACATCAAGCCGTGGAAAGACAGCTCTGCCACCGAGCGCCTGGACCCGCGCAACGGCCTGGCCGCCTGCCCCAGCCACGACGTAGCGTTCGACACCGGAATGCTGACCGTGAGCGCGGACCTGAAGATCCACATTGCCCAGCCGCTGGCCGATGCGGTCCGCGGCGATCACCTCACCCGTCAGTACTACGGCCGGCCGCCGCTCCTGGACACCCTCCTGCTCCCCGACGACGCCGAACGTCCCCGGCGCAAGTACCTCGACTGGCACCGCGAGAAAGTCTTCGTCCGGTAGCCGGCTGCCCGGCCAGCGCTAAACTCAGCCCCGTTCCGATGACGGACCGGGAGGGGCGGTTCTCCACATGGGCACATTGCAGTACAGCCAGGTAAAACCCGCGGTCGCGCAGTCGGACCTGACCACGATCGCGCCGTACATGTTCTGGCTGATGTTCCGCAACATCGCCTCGGACGGCTTCGTGTTCGAGGACCCGCTGAACACCGGTGTCCTGTCCCAGCCCGGCTGCGTCCTCGCCTCCCCTTCCTGGGAGAATACCGCCACGAACGTGTCACAGGACTACGTCTACAACTGGACCCGCGACGCCGCCATCACCGCGATCGAGCTGGCGGCCGGCCCGCTGCCCACCACCCAGCCGCTGATCAACTACGTCCAGTTCGCCCAGACCTGCCAGAACGCAGCCAACGCCATCGGCCACTTCGATCGCGCGTCATTCCTGATCAACGGAACGCCCAGGAACTGGACCGACCAGACCGACGGCCCAGCCCTGCAGACCCTGGCCATCCTCCAGCTGTACGCCCAGCTCGACGCCCAAACGCAAGCCACGGCAAGCACCGTCATCGCGGCCAACCTGAACTTCCTGCAGAACGCCTACCAGGGCCAGACCTACAACCTGTGGGAGGAGGAGTACGGCGCCTCGTTCTTCGCCCGCTCGGTCCAGCTGCAGTGCTTCCAGGCCATCACCGCCAACACCGCCGGCATCGCCGTCCCGAGCCTGGCTGAGCACCGCCATCCCGTGGCTGCAGAACGCCCTGGCCAGCCACTGGAACGGCCAGTACTACCAGTCCATGCTGCCGGTCCCGGCCGACTACCGGGCTCCCTACGACCCCAACATCGACATCGTCATGGCGGCCATCTACGGCGCCATCCCGGTCACCGACACCAAGCTCCTGGCCACCGCCGCCCAGCTGCGCAGCCAGTGGGCCGACCCGGGCTCGACGTACTTCTACCCGGTCAACGGCGCCGACCAGCAACGCGGCATCGGCCCCCTGCTCGGCCGCTACCCGGGGGACGTGTACGACGGCGACACCGACACGCAGGCCGGCGATCACCCCTGGGCGGTGTCCACGGCCAACTTCGCCGAGCTGTACTACCGGCTCGCCGGAAAAATCATTTTTGGCGGAACGGTTCCGTCTGACAGCCTCTCAGCCGGCTTCTTCAGCCAGGTCGGGGTGGACGCGTCGACCACGCCAGCCGCGGCCGCGGCGGCGCTGCAAGCCGCCGGCGACCAGATGCTGCAGGCGGTCATCTTCCACAGCGACAACCTCGAGCTCAGCGAGCAGTTCGACGCCACCACCGGATACGAGAAGAGCGTCAGCAACCTGTCCTGGAGCTACGCCTCATTCCTGTCCGCCGTCCGCGCCAGGACCGCCAGCTGAGAACCCTTGCGGCCGGGGAGGTTCTAGGATCGCCCAAGTGCCACTCCCGCAGGTGGGCACGGGCCTATTTTCAGGACTGCCCGGCGCGGATGAGGGCGAGCACCGCGTCGTTAACGACGTGGTTGGCCGCAGTTGCCCGGATCATGGCCACTGGACCGCCTCGGCCAGGGTCGTCTCGTCGGTCGAGCCCGGCGCTGGCTAGCCAGCGGCCTCAGGACCTCATGATCGGCCGGGGTCAGCTCGACCATGATCCGGCGGCGCTTGAGCGCGGGCCTGCCCGGAAAGACATCGGGGGGAGACTCCCTGGGAGACGGGCCGTATGGCATATCGGCGGCCCTAAGTTTACCGTGCCGCCACTGCAATTTGAAATCAGGCCCACGGCGCGGAGTTTGCGGCCTGAGCGGCCCGGGTAGCCGCGTACGAGCGGTTCGGCGTCCCGACGTACTGGATCGTGAACCCGGACCCGCCCGAGCCGGAGCTGACCGTCTTCGAGCTGCGCGACGGCCGTTACGCCTCTCGCGGCTAAAGCATCAGGGCCTTTCACCGCCGACCATCCCTTTCCCGTGACCATCGACCCGGCCGTCCTGACCCGCGGACTTCGCCGCTGACGGCACCGGCTCGGGTCAGACTGCCGCCACCGCTGCGTCGGCTGCCGCCAAGTCGAAGCGGGCAGGGTCGTAGTCGCCATCCGCCCACTCCAACATCTCGTCTCGTTCCGCGCTGGGCGGCCCGGCCAGGAGTTCTTTGAAGTCTTCGAAGCCGCCGGGGCCGCCGCAGTCCTCCGGCGGGCAGGCGCCTTCGCCCGCGATACACGCCGGGTAGATTTTGTCGGCCTCGGCCACGGCGCGAGCCTCCACGACGATCTCGTGCTCCCAGCCGTCGCCGAAGTCGTATTCGTAGCCGATCCTGGTCCCGGCCCGGGCCACGTCGGCCAGGCGTGCCTTTGTCTCGTCCGCGTAGCCGAGCTCGCCCTCCGGGTCGGGGCCGTAGCTGGTCTTGCCGATCTGGAATACGTGCAGGTGGCAGTCCTCCCATCCCATGGCGGCCTGGATCACCTGGTGGACCCGGCTGAGCGGGTAGGCCGCCGGGATGAGCACCTGCCGCCACACCGGCGGGTCGTCGACGTAGCTCAGCGTGATCCGCACCTGCAGCACCGGGTCGCCGGGCTCCGCCATGCCGCGCAGGCGGCGGATCGCGAAGCGGCCGAGAGCGGTGAGCTGCGCCGTCTCATTGTCCTGGCCGACCACCACGACACCGAGGATGCCGAGTGCCGCGATGGCGATCGTGACGTCCACGTCGATCGTCCGACGCAGAATCTCCATCTGCTGCTGGCTGAGCTGGTCGAGCAGATAGCCGGCCGCGATCTTCTCAAAGGCGGCCTGCTTGAGGTCGTCCATCCGGCTGGGGCCCTGGCTGACCAGCAGCTTGGTGAGGAGCGCGGGCCCGATTTCGGCGAATTCGTCGCCGACGAGCGACTGCCGCCAGGTGTTCCGGGGGAACAGCGGCTTACCGAGCCTCGGATAGGCCTTCAGCAGCGCGAGGACCAGATCGAGCGGCCTGCTCGTCAGGGCCGCGTTCGTTTTTACCGGCACGAGCCGGGTGCCCGTGACCCTGACGAGCCGCGCGGCCTTCATCCACTCCACGATCCGGGTAAGGTGCGGGAGCTGCTCGCTGGACGTGGTCTTGAACACCCGGCCGCCGATCTCCGGGTCGATCCTGTCGCCGGTGCCGAGCACCTCCACTAGATGCCGGGCGTCGGCCAGCCCGATCCGGCCTGTCTGGGTGAGCTTGCGTCCCTCGCCGAGCCAGACCATGAACGAGGAGATCTGCCCGGTCAGTTCGGCCTTCTCCGCGGCGGCTTCGAGATCGTTCACGTGATGTCCTTCGGCCGGGATGGTCAGTTCCTGGCCGCCAGTCAAGCACGTGGCGACGCGGCGGCGCCGGGATGCCCGAGGGTTCCACCGCTCGTAAGGTCCTGACGTTGGGTCAGTGGGGATAGCGCCAGCTTCAGGCCGACTCGTTGATGAGCTCGTCGGTGACCCACTGCGCGACTTTTTCCGGGTAGGGGGCAGGCAGGCTCAGGATGATGTGCGGGAAGCCAGCGTCGATGGCTTCGGCGATCGCTTTCCGTGTGTCACCGGGGTGCCCGTACGAGACCGGCAGGATGATGGACCGGGTGATCGAGGCGGGGTCGCGCCCGATCTCGGCGCAGAAGCGGTCCAGCATCGCGCTGCGGCGGACGGCGTCGTCGATGTCACCGCCGGGCATGTTCCACAGGTCGGCATGCTCGGCGACCACGCGCAGCGTCTCGGCCGAACGTCCCCCGATCAGTATCGGCGGATACGGCCGCTGCACGGGCTTGGGGTTGCAGAACGCTCCGGTCAGGTGGAGATAGCTGCCGTCGAAGTCAAACGGCTGCTCCGAAGTCCACAACCGCCGGATGACCGTGCACGCCTCGGCGAGGTCCCCGACCGAGTGGGCGAAGTCGTGGTAGGGCAGGCCGTTGGCCTCGTACTCACGCCGGGCCATCGGGAGGCTGGGCCGTGAGCCGGCGCCGATGCCGAAGTCGAGCCGTCCGCCGGAGACCACGTCGACGGTCGCGGCGATCTTGGCCAGCATCGCCGGCGGCCGGAAGCGGTTGCTGGTCACCAGCACCCCGAGGCGCAGCCGTTCGGTTTGTGCGGCCAGCGCTGACAGCAGCGTCCAGCCTTCGAAGATCGGCCCGTCCAGGTCGCCGGCGATCGGCAGGAGGTGATCGAACACCCACGCATGCTCGATCTGCGGGATCGAGTCCGCCTCTCGCCATACCCGCAGCACGTCGCGGTAGGTGACCTGCTGTGGCGCCGTCGCGATCCCGAACCGGGGAGCGGTCGTGTCTGACATGAACCCATCGGCCCTTCCGTTGTAACATCAATAAAAGCGGAACACCGCTCCGCTCACTATACGGAGCATCGCTCCGTTTCGCAACGCGGCGACCAGAGGAAAGAGGCACGGTGCCCGACAGCAGTGGGCCAGCAGCGCGAACGCGCGGCAAACGGGCCGACGCCCGGCGCAACGAACAGGCCCTGCTCGACGCGGCCGCCGCCGTGTTCGTCGCCTCGGGCGTGGACGCGCCGGTCCGCGACATCGCGGCCGCGGCCGGAGTCGGGATGGGCACGATCTACCGCCACTTCCCGACCCGGGCCGACCTCGTCATCGCCGTCTACCGCCACCAGGTCGACGCCTGCGCCGAAGCCGGGCCAGCCCTGCTGGCCAGCAGCAGCACCCCGCACGCCGCGCTGACCCAATGGATCGATCTGTTCGTCGACTTCCTGGTCACCAAGCACGGGCTCGCCGCGGCGCTGCAGTCCGACCGGGCCCGCTTCCAGACCCTGCACGCCTACTTCCTCGACCGCCTGGTGCCGGTGTGCGCTGAGCTGCTCGACGCCGCGGCCGCCGCCGGCGAGATCCGCCCGGGAACGGACGCCTTCGGGCTCCTGTACGCCGTCGGCAACCTATGCGCCGGCGTCAACAGCGACCCGCGCTACGACGCGCGCCGCATGGTCGGTCTCCTCATCGCCGGGCTCCGTCAGCCGCACCCCCAGGCGCTGCACAAAGCGCCTGGCGCAAACATGTAGCGCAACACTTACAATGTAGTTATGACGACTCCGTTGTCCATCCGCTTCGCCCCGTCCCTGCTGTCCCGGCTGCGGCAGCGCGCCAATGCCACACCGGGAGCAAGTGCCGCCGGGCTGGCGCAGCGGCTCATCGACGAGGGCCTGCGGATGGCGGATCACCCGGGGGTGATCTTCAAGGACGGGCCATCCGGCCGCCGGGCCGCGCTGGCGTTCGGGCCCGACATCTGGGAGATCATCAAGTTCCTGCGCGAGGTTGATGAGCGCGGACCTGGCGCGATCGACGCCGCAGCGGAGGTGTTCGCCGTCGACACCAGCCGGATCAGCACGGCAATCAGCTATTACGGGGATTTCGTCGGCGAGATCGACACGGAGATCACGGAGGCGGATGAGGCGTCGACGCGAGCCGAAGCGGCGTGGCTCGTCCAGCAACAGCTCATCGCATGAACCCGCGGCCGGGCGCCAGGCTGCTTCTCGACGAGATGTTCTCACCCGCCATCGCGGCGGACCTGCGCCAACTCGGTCACGACGTCATCGCCGTCGCGGACCGGCCCGACCTGCGGTCGAAGTCGGACGAGGAAATATTTGCCTGGGCGAGCGCGGAGAAGCGGTGGCTGCTCACCGAGAACGTCAAGGACTTCAGGCCGATCATGCTGCGAGCCTTGTCGGCCGGAACGCCCGGCTGCGGGCTCTTGTTCGCTAGCAGCCGGGCCTTCCCGCGGTCAAGGAAGAATCCGGGCTCGCTGATCAGGGCGCTCGATGCCTGGCTGACCACCGGTCCGCCAGCTCCGCCGGTAACGGAATCCTGGCTTCTCGGCCAGTCCGGCTCCGTGTGAGGCTTGCTCTGGGCGCGTGTGCATCGGCGGCCACCGGGATACCTGAACGAGCGGCTGGTCGGAGGAACGAGCGAAAGATCCGACTGCCCCGGTGGGGCCGCTGCTGGAGAACTTCGCGATCGGCGAGGTCGCCGCGTGCGGTTGATGGGACCATGGCTGACATGCAGGTTGCCGATGTCCGGGAGCTGATCGACGGGCTGCGATGGGATCGGCGGCGCCATCCGTACCGCGGGCGCCGGGAGTACTCCCAGCGCGCCCAGGCGGTGGCCGCCGCGGTCGCGGACATGATCGAGGCGGGCGATGCCGCAAGCGCGGGCCCGCTGGCGCGGCGCGCGGTGGAGCGTGTCACCGCCGCGCTGATGTACATGGACGATTCGGCCGGAATCGTCGGTGACGACCTCCGCGCGCTCATGGTCTTGTACGCGCGGGCCTGCCGGGAAGCGCCGCCGGACGCTAAGCGCCTGGCCACGTGGCTGGTGTCCAGGCAGCTCGACGGACCAGGCTGGCCCGCCATCGAGCTCAAAGAATTCGCCGAAGCCCTCGGCCCGCGCGGTCTGGCCGAGGTCGCCCGGCTGACCGAAGCACGCGGCGTTACCGCCGAACCGGACTCCTGGACCGCGCAGTGGGGAATCAAGAATCTCCGGGAGCAGCTGGCCGCGGTGTCCGGCGACATCGACGCCCACGTCGCGGTGCTGGCCGAGGATCTGCGTGGCGCGCACCGGTACGGCGAGATCGTGAAGGTGCTGCGCGCCGCCGGGAGGGATGACGACGCTGAGCAATGGGCGCGCAAGGGGCTGGCCGAGCATCCGTCTAGTTTCCAGACCGACCGGCTCCGCGACCAGCTAGTGGACCTGCTGCTCGACGGCGGCAGAGCGGCAGAGGCGGTTGCCGTCCGCCGCGAGATCTACGAACGGCGGGCCATTCATCAGGACTACCTCGCGCTCCGCCATGCCGCCCAGCAGGCAGGCAATTGGGCCGATCTCAACGGCTGGGCCCTCGACCTGCTCCGCGACCGGGCCCACGCCGAGCAGTGGTACGTCAGGGAGCTGATCAGGGTCCTGGTCACCGAGAACCTGCTCGATGAGGCGTGGGCGGCCGCGATGGCGGACCCTGGCCAGGTCCCCGAGTCCCAGTGGTTCCAGCTGATCGAGGTGCGGGAGCAGGACCATCCCGCCGACGTGATCCGGCCCTACCAGGACCTGATCGAGATCGGGCTGGACAGGGCCAGCGACAAGTACCGCTATCCCAAGGCGGTCAAGACCATCAGACGCCTGCGGGACTCCTACCACCGCGCTGGCGACGAGGCCGGCTTCACCGCCTACGTTGCCGACTTGCGGCAACGGCACCGCCGTAAGACGTCCTTTATCGCCAAGCTCGACAAGGCGCTGGGCGGCCGCTAGGGCCAGGACCAGCGAGCTTGTGCTCATGTCGGCGGCAGCACAGCAACCTGAAAGTGCCGTTGAGAGCGCACCAAACCAGCACCTGGTCGTGGCCGGCTACCAGGCGCACCAGGCCCAGAACACACGCCACGGATCGTTCGGTATAAAGAGCTTTTGAATTCCGAACGGGCGGTGGTCAGGTTGGGAAGAGCCGGATCTTGACGCCGATCGAGTCGGCGATGCGGGTCAGGTCGCCGGGGTCGCTGGTGACGACGGGGGCCTGGTGGCGGACGGCGGTCACGATGACGATCGCGTCGACGACGTCGGCGGTCCCGGCGGCGGCGCAGGCGACGCCGGCGGCCCGGCCGGTGGCCTGGTCGTCGGGGAGGATGTCGCAGGCCTTGAGTACCCGGGAGATCTGGTGCTGGGGACCGCCGCGCCAGGCCTGGGCCAGGACGACGACCGGGACGAGCGGCCGGATGCGCGCTCTGGTCAGTTCGTCGTGCAGGGCGAGGAAGTCTGGGTTGTGCCGTTCGGCGGCGAGCAGCGCGCCGGTGTCGTAGACGATGGCCGGCATTACCCGGCGGCCCGCTGGGGCTCGTCGTCAATCAGCCCGGCCTCGATCAGGAACTGGCGGGCGCGCTCGCGCGATGCTGCGGGCAGCGGGCCGTGTTCGCCCTCGTACTCGGCGATCAGCTCACGGGCGGCGGCGCGGCCGGCGGCGTGCAGGGCGGCGGCGCGGGCTTTCTCCGTGGCGGCCTCGGCCAGCCATGCGGACACCGGCTTGCCTTCGGCGGCTGCGGCGGCCTTGATCGTTTCCTCGACCTCGGGAGGGACTGAGATCGACAGCTTCCTTACGGCCATGCAGCCATGATAGCGCGCGGTAGGAACATGTTCCTACCGTGACCCTCCCCGGTCATAAGGCCGCGGCTGTGATGGCGTCGTTCATCGTGTCGTAGGCGATGCCATCCGCAACGGAGTCGTAGGTTCCGCTGGTGAGCATCTCGGTGGCCGCCCGAACGGCCACCGCGTAGGCGGCCTGGGCGATGGCCGAGCCCAGGCTGATCCGGACCGCGCCCGCGGCAGCGAGCTCGGCCACCGAGGGCGCGCCTGGCCAGACCATCACCGCCACCGGCAGCGGTCCTGCCGCCAGCTCGGCGATCCCCACCAGGTCGACCAGGCCCGGCACGAACAAGCTGTCCGCACCCGCCGCGGCGTACGCGGCGGACCGCTCAAGAGCGTCATCGATCCGGCCGCTCCCGCCCAGGAACACGTCGGTGCGAGCGTTGATCCAGAACGGCATGCCGCGAGCTGCCGCACGCGCGGCCGCCAGCCGGCCGGCTTGCTCCGCAGGCTCGTAAAGCCCGGATCCGTCCCGGCGATCCTCGATGTTGACCCCGACCGCCCCGGCCTGGAGCACAGCCGTCACCGTAGCCGCGACATCCTCATAACCGGCCTCGATGTCGGCCGACACCGGCACGTCGAGCGCCGCGACGATCCGCGCGACGACCGCCGCGGCCCGTTCCGCGCCCAGGCCCGCGCCGTCCGGCACGCCAAGGGACCAGGCCACCCCGGCGCTGGTGGTGGCGATCGCCTTCGCTCCGGCGCCGGCGATCGCCACCGCCGAGGCAACGTCCCACGCGTTCGGCAGCAGCAGCGGCTGACCTGGCTTGTGCAGCTCCGCGAAGGCTATTGCGCGTTGTGCTTGTTCCGTAGTCATGACCGCCACGCTAGCCAGCCGTACCCCGGCGAGCTGGCCGGATCCGGACAGCTGTGAGCGCAGCCGGTTCTACAGCCCGACCACCAGTTCATGGTTGAGTTCGGTGAACTCGACGACCATGCTCGCGAACTGGCCGGCGATCAGGTCGAGGTAGGCCGGCGAGCTCGTGTGCGCGTCGTAGGCGGCCTGATCGGCGAAATGCTCGACGAACAGCAGGTAGTCCGGCTTCGCCGGATCCCGGTACACCCGGAACGACAAGGTGCCGTCTTCGGCCCCGGGCCCTATCGGCGCGAATTCCTGCACGACCGCCTCGGCCTTGTCCTGCATGCCGTCCTTGAGCTTGAGGGGAAACACCTTCACCAGCATGGTGAACCTCCTAATGAGCGAGCCACTGGGTACCCCGCAAGGATCCCCGGGCCAGGCACGCCGGGTCCGGCCAGATCCGGACCTGAAAGACTGGCAGGATCGTGTCCGGATCCGGCCGGAAGAAGGCCGGACCCTTGCCGTATATCTGGAACCATGACCACGTACTCCGCCGTCGTCACCACCGGCATTTACTGCCGGCCCGGGTGCGCAGGGAGGCCGCTGGCGCAGAACGTCCGGACCTTTGACCATCCGGCCGCGGCCGAAGCCGCGGGCTTCCGGGCGTGCCACCGCTGCCGCCCCTACCGGGTAGCGGGACCGGTCACCACCGGCGCACCGGAGCTCGTCTGCGAAGCGGTGCAGCAGATCATCGGTGGCGTCATGGATGATGGCGGCACCGAGGCGATGCTCGCGGCCCGGGTCGGCTTGTCAGCGCGGCATCTTCGCCGGCTGTTCCTCCGGCACCTGGGGGTGAGCCCGGATCAGCTGGCCCGGTCCCGGCGCGCGCACTTCGCCCGGCGGCTCCTCGACGACACCGACCTCACCGTGGTGGACATCGCTTTCGCCGCCGGGTTCGGCAGCCTGCGCCAGTTCAACCGGACCATGCAGGAGGTGTTCCGCGCGTCGCCGACCGACCTGCGCAATCGCCGGCACCGCGCCGACCGGCTCGCCGCCGACGGCGGGCTCACGCTGCGGCTGCCGGTCGTGCCCGGCTATGACTGGGACGCGATGCGGGCCTTCCTCGCCGCCCGCCTGGTGCCGGGGGTCGAGGCGGTCGACGGTGACACCTACCGGCGGACGATCACCATGGCGGGCGCGCCGGGGCTCCTAGAGGTCTCCCCAGGCCGCGAGAACTGCCTGCTGCTGCGCGTTCACCTGCCCTACTGGGAGGGCCTGATCCATGTGGTGGACCGGGTCGGGCTGCTACTCGGCGTCGAGTCCGATCACTCCGCCGGGGCCGCCGCGCTCAGCGGCGACCCGGTGCTCGGCCCCCTGGTGGCCAAGCACCCGGGCCTGGCCGTACCAGGGGCGTGGAACCCGTTCGAAGTAGGAGTCTCGGCGATCCTGTCAGGCCGTGACAGCATGCTCGAGGCTTTCGTCGCCCGGCTCGGCACCCCGGTGCCCGGCCTGCCAGATGGCCTTACCCATACCTTTCCTGACCCCGCGACGGTGACGCCGGCCAGCCTCGCGCCGATCGGGCTCGGCCCGGCCGAAGCGAGCGCGATAGCGGCACTCGCCGCCGGCCGCGAGATCCCCGAGGTGAGCGACTACATCGCCTTCCGGCTCGGCCAGCGCGATGCGTTCCCGTCGGGCGATCCGTCCCTCCAGGCGGCCCTCACCCACCTCGGCCTGCGAGCACCCGCAGCCAACTGGCGCCCCTGGCTGGCCCTCACCGCCGCGCACCTGATGGCCTACGGCGACACGCTCGTCCGGGACCCCGTGCTGGTATGAAGCCCCGGATCGAGCGCCAGTTGCTGGAAGAACAGCAGGCTGTCCGCGTTGGCCCAGTACTCGGCGAGCATGCCGTCGGCGATGCGCAGGGTGTCGGTGCCGGTGAAGGTGACCTGCCGGCCGACCGCCTCGGGCGACGCGCCCGGGAAGCCGCTGCCGTAGGTTCCGTGCGCTTTCCACCGCACGACCATGTGCTCCTCGTCGGTGGTCGGCCCGACCTCGATGACGAAGGCCAGGTCGGGAAAGATGGCGTGGATGCGATAACTCACCGCTACGCCGGGCCTTCAGCCGCTGACGCAAATGCAGTGCGGCGGCCAGTGCTGTCGCCGGCGCGGCGACCAGGGCTAGGACCGTCAACGGGGTCTTGACCGGGTCCGGGTGAGCGCCCAGCACCCGGCGCGTGATGGGCTCGATGGCGATGCCGAGGGTGAAGGCGATGCTGCCGGCGCCTACGGCGACCGCGCCGATCGTCCCTACCCAGCGGCGAGATGCGGAGGCGACGATAGCCACGCCGAACAAGACCATGGTCGCCAGCGGCGGAGACATGGCGGTGCCTCCGGCGCCGATGAAGTCGTGCCACACCTGCCGTCCGGCCACGGGGTGCGTGGCGCCGTCCGGAAGGTGCTGGCTCAGCGAAATAGCGACGAGGCATGGCCTTAGGTGGGATTCGCGGGCCGCCGCGGTGGGCTTACCGTGTAGGCATGCCGAGGCGTGTCTGGCGGCCGGGATGCAGCTCACCGCGGGCCTGGCCCTTGCGGCGGGGCTGTTCGTGCTGGGTGTCCTTGAGGCTGTGTTCGGCTTCCGGGACGGCGGGGTTGGCAGGCCGCTGTCGGGGCCGCTGGCGGCGGAGGTGCTGGTGGTCGCCGGCCTGACCTGGCCGCTGGCGTGGTGGCGGCGGCCGCTGTGGGCACTGGCGGTCGTGGCGGCGGCGCTGGCCAGCCAGGCGGTGTTCTTGTCCCCTTCTGCCCCGTTCGTGGTCGGCCTGGTGCCCTTGCTGCTGCTCACCTTCAACGCGGCCCGCCAAGCGGGCTGGCGTGCCGTCGCCGGCCTGGGGATCTCTGCCGCCGCGGTGGCTGTCACGTCCGCGCCGTGCCGGCCATGCAGACGCGGGGGCACGGACTGGTGGGCATGCGGAGCGCGCGGCCGTCTATGGCGGCACGCTGCAGGCGGCCCCGGACACAGCAGGCGGCTTCCGGGATGAGCGCCGTCCTACGCGGTCGGCATCCGGCCATGACCACGGTGCTGCTGGCCGACGATCAGGCGATGGTGCGCGGCGGCTTCCGGATGATCATCGAATCCGCGTCCGGCCTCCGGGTCGTGGGCGAGGCAGCTGACGGGGCCGAGGCGGTCGCGCTGGCCTCCCAGCTCGACCCCGACATCGTGCTGATGGACATCCGCATGCCCGGAGTCGACGGTATCGAGGCCACCCGCCGCCTCATCCGCGGTGGCACCAGGTCCCGCGTCCTCATGCTGACCACCTTCGACCTCGACGAACACGTCTACGACAGCCTCCGCGCCGGCGCCAGCGGCTTCCTGCTCAAGAACGCCCCGCCCGAACAGCTGGTCGCGGCCATCCGCACCGTCGCGGCAGGTGACGCCCTGCTCGCACCGCAGATCACTCGCCGCCTCATTGAGCAGTACGTGTCCTGGCCCAGGACGGGCGAGGCCGTTCAAGGCCCGTTCCGCGAGCTGAGCGAGCGCGAACTGGATGTCCTGCGCCTCATCGCCCGCGGGCTGTCCAACGCCGAGATCGCCGGCACGCTGTTCGTCAGCCAGGGCACCGTCAAGACCCACGTGACCCGCATCCTCGCCAAGCTCGGGCTCCGCGACCGGGTCCAGGCCGCGGTGCTGGCCTACGAAACAGGTCTCATCCGGCCCGGAACCTCAGATAGCGCATCCAGCCATCGGTCCAGCTGAATTGCCAGGTCAGCCCCAGGCGTGAAGTGACCCGGGTTTTAACGACGAGCGGCCCGGCGGGTGGATGCCTTGTATGCGGCCCGCCGGGCGGCCTTGGCGGTCGTCTTGTCGCTGGCGTGCTTGCCGATCATCGCCAGCACGGCCTCGGCGTCCGGATGATCCAATCGCGCTATCGCCTCGAAGAGCTCTTCCGGCTTGTCGAACCCGCTGCCCCGCGGGAGTTCCGCGAAGTCGAACGGGAACCTCTCCCTACCGAGGTCAAAGTGGCTGACCGGGCCGAACGTATCGGCGATCAGCCACGCGACATCCGCTCGCTCGGACCGGAGTTCAGCGGGCAGCTCCGCGCCCTCCGGATCAAGACCGGCCAGCTCGGCGAGCTGCGGCTTGGCGTAGCAGCGGAGCTCGGCGCGGTCCAGCGCCTCGCGCCAGGCGGGCTCGGCGGCCTGGCCGAGCCGGGCCACCATCGCTACCGCCGCGGTCCGCGTCGCGGCGTTTCCGCCGGCCGCGAAGGCCAGCAGCTCCCGCGCGGCCTGCTCCTGGCCGCGTGAGTCCGTCCACGAGGCCAGCTCGGCCTCGAGGTCGTCGTCGTCGCCATGCAGGAACACGAGCACCAGATCGTCCGGGGTCATCTTGTCCGGTGCCGGGAGCACCGGGACGAACAGGCCGTCCCGCTCAAGTTTCAAGCGGACTGCGTGTACGCCCAGCGGTTCCAGCCGCGCCGCGTCGTCGGTGACGCTGATGGCACCGAGCCTTTCGAGCTGGCCCAGCAGCAGCCGCGCCGGATCACCGTGGGCCTCGACCCACTCCCGCCACTGCCGGCCGGCTTCCTCCGCCTCCAGGTCGGCTGTCGTCGCCCCCTTGATGGCCTCGGCCAGCTCCGTAATCGGAACGCCGTCGCGCCCGCTCACGAACAGCATCGTCGCCAGCGCGGGGCCATGCCCGTCTAGCTCCAGATCGGGGGCGACGATGGGATCGGAATCGTCCGCCGCCTCCACGGTGGTGTCCAGGACCGCGGCGAAGATGTCCTCCCAGGCGTCCAGCGCGTCACCGTCGTCAGCCAGGTCGTCCAGCCATCCGGCGTCCTCGCCGGGAACCAGGTCCTCGCCGTCCCTTTCCACGAGCTCGGCTTCTTCAGCCAGCCAGAGCAGGACAGGGTCAATGGCGGTCGCCTGTACCGTCGTCGACCGAACGTCATCGGCCAGAGCACGCAGGTCCGCCAGAAGCGCGGATCCTCGCGCCTGAACGGCGAGCTCCGCCTCCTCGGGCAGGCGGACCGGCGGCAGCACCGGCGGGAGGTCGAACATCTCCTCGAGGTCTATGTCGTCCCAGTTGGTCGGCTGCACCTCGTCGTCGAAGTCGCCCACGTAGTACCCGTCCAGGTCAGGATCCTTGTCCGCCACGCTCACCAGCCTAGGGTGCGCCTCGCAGTAACAAGCTGGCTTACGAAAGGGCCCTGCTGTTTGTGAAACGCACCGCGGCGGCCTACGGCTGCCGCATTTCCTGAGCCCGCTGCCCTCTCCAGAGGCATCAATCAGAACTCAGAAGCGAGAGTTTCATGATCGCGAAGACTTTTATACGACATAGCAATAAAAAGCCTTCGTGATCATGGAAATCGGCACGCTTGCGGCCTGCTAGCGCCTGGCTGGTCGCGCCTGCCCTTCCGGGCCGCCCGCTGAGCGCCATTCGCGGTAGCCGCCGAACGCGCCGCGAGCGGTGTCCGACATACTGCCGGTCATGATGATTGGCGTGGGGCTCGACGCCCGGCTCGGCCTTCCGTTCGACCAGTTGCGAGCGGCCGCGCGGGAGGCGGCGCGGCTCGGCTTCGAGAGCCTGTGGACCCCGGCCGGGGGAGTGCCGGACTCCTTCCATGTCTGCGCGGCCTGGTCGCAGGACACCCCGCTGCGCACCGGGATCTCCGTCGTCCCGGCGGCGCGGATGTGGACCCCGCTGGGCCTGGCCGCCCAGGCGGCCACGGTGGCGCAGCTATCCTCGGGGCGGTTCGTGCTGGGCCTGGGCACGGGGGGTTACGGGCCGTCGTTCTGGGCCTCGGTGGGCCTGCCCGACCGCCCGATCGCGGTGATGCGCGAGTACGTCACCGAGGTGCGCGGGCTGCTGGCCGGCCGCCGGTCAACGCCGGGCCGATCCTGGCCCTGGCCGGCGCGGCCCCGGGCGCTCCCGGGTGGCCGCGCTCCGCCTCGCTGGGCCTAAAGGACCTGCCGCCGGCTCCGGTGTACCTGGCCGCGCTCGGCCCGCAGATGCTCCGGCTGGCCGGGAAGGTCGCCGACGGGGTGCTGCTCAACTGGGCCACGCCGGAGCGCATCGCATTCAGCCGGGCCCAGATTAATACGGGCGCCCTCCAGGCTGGCCGCGACCCGGGCACGGTCCCGATGACCATGTACATCCGGGTCTGTATCGACGACGACGTGGCCGCGGCCCGGCAGGCCTTCGGCGCGCAGGTGCTCGGCTACGCCCTGGGCAGGCCTGGCACCCCGCAGAGCGCGGGCTACCGGGGCCTGTTCGCCCAGATGGGGTTCGATGCGGAGCTGACCGACCTGGAGCAGCGGCGGGGCCGGGGCGCGGCCATGCCCGAACTCATAGACGCGGCCTCGGACCAGATGCTGCAAGCGGTCGGCTACTACGGTCCCGCGGAACACGCGCCGGCCGCGTTCGCCCGGCTGAGCACCGGGCTGGACGAGACCATCGTCCGGATCATCACCACCCGGCCCAGCCCGGAGCAGGTCGCCGCGGCCATGGCCGCCCTGACCCCGGCTCTCATCCGCGCCGCCGCTATACGTCACTGAGCCAGGCTGTTTGCATGGCCGAGGTCATGACGTAGTTACCGGAATCGAAGTACTCGATGACCCTGGCGCCCGCCTGTCCGGCCCCGCTGATCAAGTTGGCTTCCTGACTGGTGGCGTCGGAGTCGCCTGGCGGAATGCCTGTCTCGGACACCATGAAGGGCTTGAAGCCGCTGACCCATTCGACGTCGGCGTAGCTCGAGGCGAACCGGTTCGACCACGTGGTGCCACTGTTGGCGTAATAGCCGTCGAGGCCCACCCAGTTGACGTTGGCGACCGTGTAGCCGCCACTCGACCAGTAATTCGAGACGGCGGAGCCGCCTTGCTCGATGTTCGGCGCCCAGACCCATGTGATAAGTGACTCGGCGGTGACGTTGGCGTTGATCTTGTTCGTCACGTAGTTCCAGGCCTGAATCCATTCAGCTTGCTGCTGGGCCTGGGACGTGAATTGGGTGTTACCCGGATACCAATCCCACGGATACCAGGAGCCGTTCATCTCGTGGTCGAAGGTAAGGTACACCGGCCGGCCGAGCGAGGCGATGGAGTTCGCGTAGTTAGCCAGGTAGGTGTCATAGTTGCCGGCCAGGATGCCCGACAGCGATACCGATGTGCCGGAATTGCACGGGTTGCCGCAGGTCTGCAATTCCAGGAACGGCGTGACCGCGCTGGGCAGCGCCGAGATCTCGGCCGACTGCACACCTTCGTACCAGCCGTAATACTGAATGGCCGAGACGTATTCCGGGGACGA
>CAWGJL010000051.1:0-49620 GCA_963822765.1 uncultured Actinomycetes bacterium
CCGGCATGTACTCCAGCCTACGGGCAGGCGCCGGTTGCCTCGTCACTCTGCTTGTCGTGTGCATTGTCCGGCGCGGATCGCTGCCGCGGGGCGTACAGTCGCACCTGGTTCCGGCCGGCGTCCTTGGCCCGGTACAGGGCCAGGTCAGCCGCCGCGAGCAGCTCGAACAGGTCGCTGCCGTGCTGGCCGAGGACGGCCACTCCGATCGAGACCGTGACGCTGATCCTGGCGTCGGTCGCCGGGTCGGCGGCCACGCTGAGCAGGCCCGCGCTGCTGCGCAGCCGCTCGGCGATCCGGCAGGCGCCGTCGCCGTCGGTCCGGGGCAGCAGGACGGTAAATTCCTCCCCGCCGAACCGGCCTACCACGTCCGACTCACGGACCTGCTGACGCAGCTCGGCGGCCAGCGCGCGCAGGACCTCGTCCCCGATGAGGTGGCCGTGGCTGTCGTTGACCTGCTTGAAGTGATCGACGTCCACGAGCAGCAGGGACAGCGGAGCGCTGGCCCGCAGGGCCCGGATGACCTCCGCGTCGGCCTCCCGCTGCCACGCGGTGGCGTTCAGCAGCCCGGTCTTGGGGTCGGTGCGGGCCGCCGCGGCTAGCTGCTGATGCATGAGACTGCGCTGCAGCAAGATGACCGGCGGCAGGGCGACGAGCAGGAGCAGGAAGCTGACCGCGCAGGTCACGGCGACCAGGATGCCGACGCACGTCTCGGTGAGGTCGAGCAGCAGGCTCTCTCGGTCCCATAGCACCTTGTCCAGCGGCGCCTCGGGGTCGGCCAGGTGCGCGGCGACCGCGACGATGCCCGCGTTGAGCACCGCGAACAGGACGGCGCAGGCGACCGCGGTCAAGATCACGGCCGGCCGGGTGAGCCAGTCGTGCGAGCCGTCCAGGTTGATCCGGAACGCCTGAGGAACGGCCCAGTGGAACATGGCCGACGCGGCCGCGCCCGCGAGCCCGAGTGCGGCCGAGCTGAACACCCGGCGGTACACAGGGATACGGCGGGCCCTCAGGTAGAGCACCGGGCCGATGCCGAACGGCGCGAGCAGAACGTAAACCGGCGGCAGCAGCAGCGCGATCGGCAGCCACCAGGCGGACAGCAGGTCTCGCGACACCCCGGACGGCTGACCGAGCCGCCGCATGGCCTCGATGCAGATCGCGGCGGCGGCCAGCAGCGCGGCGAACAGCGCCAGGTGGCCTGCGCGCAGCTGCGTGTGGATCAGCTCCCACCCGATCAGCCCCAGGTCACAGGCGAGGATGCCCACCACATATACGATCAGTGAGGTCCGCATGGTGAGCAGCGGCCAGCGCGGCGTAGGCCCAGGGGGACGGTCTTTCCACGCCCCCCCGCGAGGGGACCACCTGATCAGACGCCGAAGCCCCCGCTGGCGCTGCCCGATCACCTCTTGGACTGCTGACATGCCTCCCGCCCAGGGTCAGCCAGGCTGATACCGGTCCCCCGCGAGGCCCGGCCATTACGTTAGGTAACATTATAGATGCGATGAGTGTCAGCGCGTCGGCAAAACCGGTATGTTGACTGACGCGCCCGGAGGACGGCGGATGGTCTGCGCTTCCGGACGCCAGAGACTCGAGATAAGACACGCCCTTACCGTGGCGAACGGTACGGTTGGTGCCGCGGGAGCGGCTACGCTACGATGCGATGCGTACCCGCTCCGTGCGGCACCCGACGTGAGGAGAGTAGACCGGTGCGAGGCGTTATCTGGGTTTAGCCCTCAGAAGGACACTGGCGGTGCTGACGCGCTAGCGTCGGCCGCCTCGTCCTCCTCGAGAGAGTGCGTCGCGACCTCGGCTCCGCCGAGGCCGTCTAGCTCGCGTCCGAACTGCTCGATCGTGTCTTCATCGATCATGTCCCGGTCCTCGGGCAGCTCTCGATCCTCGGCCCCGTCCCGCGGCGTTCCGGCAGCCGGATCGCCGTCGGCGGCCGCCGGCCGGGGCTGGCGCAGGTAGTTGGCCACGCCACGGTTCATGTCATGCCCGACGGTGTCAGCCACGATATCGATCATGGTCCGGGTCACGCCGTTCTTGTCCGTGTACGTACGGGACCGGAACTTCCCCTTGACCATCACCGGGTCGCCCTTGCGCAGGCTGGCCCGGACGTTGTCACCGAGCCTGCGCCAGCAGCTGACGTCGTAGTACGACGTAATCCCGTCGCGCCACTCATTGGTCACCCGGTCCTGCACGCGGGGCGTGGCGCCCACGCGCAGGTCGGTGACGAGGACGCCGTTCTTGGTCGGGCGCTGAATTGGGTCCTGGGCCACGAAGCCCACGAGCGTCACGTATCCGCCCTGGCTCATCACGATCCTCCTTGGGATGCCCGGCAGCCCGACGCTGCCGGTCCCTCCACGGTCCCGGTTGTCCGCCTCTTTCGCGGCACCCCGTCGCGCGCCTGTGGATAACTCAACCGGGGCGGGCGTTCCTGTGGACAACTAGTTGCCAACCGCAATGTGTTGCGGGACAATGCCGCGCGGCTCGTGCGTCAGCAGTCACATCAGTACCGGAGCTCGTTGGATCGGGCAGCTCGTAATCGAATGAACCCCGGGGTTCATTCGGCTCGGGGAGGGCGGGCGGGGGGCGGGCGGGGGGGCGGGCGGGGGGGGGGCGGGGGTGGGGCGGGGGTCGGGTGGCTATGAGAGGGGGTCGACTTGGTGGATGTCGCCGCAGGGCACGCCGAGCGCGGCGTGGTGCTGTCGGATGGCGTCCTCGTCCGGCCCCTCGAGCAGGCAGTACACCGTGCCGCCGGGATTGTGATACAGCTCGACCTGGCGGACGCCGAACTGGTCGGCGCGCTTGTCGCGGGTGTCCTCGGCGATCTGCGCGATGGCCTCGGCGGGCAGCTTCAGATCCTGATGAAAGTCCATGAACAGGGCCATGTCATGCCTCCTTTATCGGTGGTGCCTGGCTGGCGCGGGTCAGGCTGCCGTGATGACGGTCCGGCGGCGGGCGGCCAGGGCCCGGTCCGCGAGCACCGCCAGCGCGGCGGCGAGCACGGCGGCGCCGACGGCGATCAGGGCGATCTGCCAGCCGGGCATGCCACCTGCGACGATGGTGCGGACCGGGTCCGAGACGGGTGCCACATACCCGGCCCCCTGATCGGGCTCCAGCCTGGCGAACGCGGGTGTTGCGCCGAGGGCTACAAGAAGCATGGCGGCCAGGCCGACGAGGCCGGCGGCGGTACGGCGGATGTGCCGGACGGGGTTCATGATGATCTCCCTTCGGCCCGGGTATGGCCCGGGCGTTTGGCTGTTGATGACAGCGTGCGGATGAGATGGTCCGGGGCGCATCCGTGATCAGCGCGGATTCACTACCGATGGAGTACTGATTTCACCTGGATCTGCGATGATGACCTGGTGAGGAAGGGCCTTGCGGCCGGGATATCGGCTCGTGAGGCCGAAGTACTCGACGCGGTGGGCGCGCACCTGAGCAACGCGCAGATCGCCGGGCGCTTGCATATCTCGGTGCGCACCGTCGAGAGCCACGTCGCGTCCCTGCTGCGGAAACTCGGTGCCGCCGACCGCCGGGAACTGGTCACTCTCGCCGCGGTCACCCGGCCCGTCGCCGCTCCGCTTGGCCTGCCCGCGCCGTGGACGACCTTCGTCGGGCGAGAGCAGGAACGGGCGGGAGTCGTGGAGGCCCTGCGTGAGGCCCGGCTGGTCACCCTGGTGGGTCCTGGCGGTGTGGGCAAGACTCGCCTGGCGGTCGCCGTGACATGGGAGGCCGCGTCGTCGTTCCCGTCCGGCTGTGCCTTCGCCGACCTGGTGCCGGTGCGGCAGGGCTTCGTGGTCCAAGCCGTGGCGTCGGTACTGGGGGTCGCCGAGCGAGCCCGGCAGCCGCTGGAGGTGGCCGTGTTTGAGCACCTGGCGGCGCAGCGGTCGCTGCTGGTGCTTGACAACTGCGAGCACCTGCTGGCCGAGGCGGCCGCGTTCACCGACCGGCTGCTGGCGGCGTGCCCCGGCGTGAAAGTGCTGGCCACCAGCCGCGAGCGGCTCGCGGTCGCCGGAGAGCGGATGCTGACCATTCCGCCGCTGTCCCTGACCGCCGACGGGGCGGACGGGCCGGCTCCGAGGCCGCGCTGCTATTCATCGACCGAGCCCAGGCGGCCGGCTCCAGCAGCATCCCAGCCGCGGCGGTCGAGGGCCTGTGTGCCCGGCTCGATGGCATGCCGCTGGCGATCGAGCTGGCCGCAGCCCGCAGCACCTCGCTGGGACTGGACGGGCTGCTCGCTGGCCTGGACGATTACCTGCGGCTGCTGGCGGGCGGCCACGGCGCCGATCCGCGGCACCGCTCGCTCAGCGCGGTCATCGGCTGGAGCCACGATCTGCTCGATGATCATGAACGAGGCATGTTCCGCCGCCTTGGCGTGTTCGTCGGCGGGTTCGACCTGGACGCCGCGTGCGCCATCAGCGGCGACGCAGCGCGTGGGGTGGTCGCTGATCTGGTTGGCCGGCTGGCGGACAAGAGCCTGCTGATCGCCCCGCACGGGAGTGGCACCGGCCGGTGGCGGATGCTGGACACCGTCCGGGCCTACGCGCTGGAGCAGCTGGCCGCCGGCGGTGAAGAGCACGCGGTGCAGGAGCGGTATCTGCGCTGGGCGGCCGAGACCGCGACGGCCCTGGAACACCGAGCGCAGGCAGCGGAGGGATCGGCTCAGTCCGAACGGCGACCCGGCTTTGACGCGATCGCTGACGACCTGCGAGCTGCCTTGACGGCAGGGACCGGGCCGGGACCCGACGGTCTGCGCCACCGCCTGGCCCGCAGCCTTGGTCAGCTGGCCTACTCGCGCCGGTATCTCGCCGAGGCCCGCGGGCACTTCGGGCAGGCGGCCCGCCTGGCACCCGACGACGGCCTGGCCGCCGCAGACCTGTTGGCGCAGGCCCGGGTGGCGGCGGCCGAGGGGCGGGGCGAACTCGCCTTCGACCTGCTGCTGGCCTCCGCCGGGCGGGCCAAGATCGCAGGCGAGGAACGCGCCGCCTCCGCCGCGTTGGCGGAGGCCGTCATGGTCGCGCATCGCATCTCCGGTACCTTCGAGCGGGAGGTGCCGCACACCCGGCTGCGTGATCTTCTCGCCGAGGCGGCGCGGATCGCGCCCGCAGGTGACCCCGTCGTCGCCGCACAGCTCGCGGCCGCCGCGGCCTGGAACGCCCGGGCGGAGAAAGCCACACCCGACCCGCGGCTGGCTGCGGCGGCGCTGGCCGCGGCACGCCGGGTCAACGACCCGGTGCTGGTCAGCGGCGCCCTGGATGCCGTCGCTGAGGCGGCGCGCGCGGTCGGCAAGTACCGGCAGGCACACGAGCTGAGCGTGGAACGCTACCGGCTGATGGGCCGGCTTTCCCGCCACGAGGTCCGGGCGGGATTCGAGATCAGCGACTCCAGGAGCATCACTTTGGCTGTGGCGGCGGGCGACCTGGCGGGCACCCTGTCCATGGCCGATCCGGCCAGCAGCGACCCGCTCGCCGCTGACCAGCCGATGACGCTGTTCCGCCGGGTCATTGCGCTGGCCTTGCGGGGCGACTTCGATGCGGCGATCGCCGACGTCACCGGCATGTGGCAGGCCTGGCTGAGGGCAGGCGCACCACCAGCCCACTGGACGGCACCTGCCGCCTACGCCGGCGTGCTCGTCTGCGGCCTGCGTGGCGACAGCGACGGGGCGCATGAATGGCGTGGCCGCGCCGCTGAGCTAGCCGCGGGCCGGACGAGCAGGAACATGGCCTGTTTCGCGGCGTTCGCCGACTCCCGCGTCGCGCTGCACCACGGCCGGGCCGACCAGGCAGCCGCCGCCCTCGCTGGGCTCGGCATCGGCGAACGGCCTTGGTATGACACCCAGCACTGGGACTACGATGCCTACGCCTGGGCGCTGGCCGCCGAGGCCGCGGTCATCGCCGCACTCCCCGGCGCAGGCCAGCTCCTGGCCGCCGCCGCGCCGGCCGCCCGGGAGAACCTCTGGGCCGCTGCCTGCCTCGCCCGGGCCAGCGGCCGGCTGCACGACGACCAGGTCGCGCTGGAACAGTCGGTGGCGCTCTGGCAGCAGATCGGGTCGCGGTTCGAACGGGCATGCACCCTGCTCCTGCTACCCGATCTGGCCGCGCAAGGGCACGCCGAACTGGCGGCGCTTGGCTGCCCGCCGCAGGCCGCGGGCCGAGCGGGCGACACGGCCTAGAGGCGATCGACGCGGGCTACTTCCTCGGGAGTCAGGGAGAAGCTGAACAGGTCGAAGTTGGACTTGATGCGGTCGGGGTGGGCGGACTTGGGGATGACGGTGATGCCGTGCTCGAGGTGCCAGCGCAGGACGACCTGGGCGGGGGTGACCTGGTGGCGGGCGGCGATCTCGGCCAGGACGGGATTGCGCAGGCGGGTGGCTTTGAGCGGGCTGTAGCCCTCGACCGCAATGCCGCGGTCGGCGTGGGCGGCGAGCAGGCCCGGGTCGTACTGGGAGGGGCTCCACGGGATCTGGTTGACGGCGGGACGCTCGCCGGTCGCGGCGATGAGCTCGTCGATCTGGGCGATGTCGTAGTTGCTGACCCCGACGCTGAGGCACAGGCCCTCGTCGCGCAGGGCGAGGAACTCCCGCCACAAGGGCACCGAGGCCGAGCGGCGCGGCGGCCAGTGGATCAGCCACAGGTCCACGTGGTCGGTGCCGAGGGCGCGCAGGCTCTCGGCCAGGGTGGCCCGGGCCCGGTCCGCGTTGCCGGGCTGCAGCTTGGTGGTGACGAACACCTCGCCGCGGTCCAGGCCGCTGTCGCTGAGGGCCTGGCCGACCTCGTGCTCGTTGCGGTACATGGTGGCGGTGTCGAGGTGCCGGTAGCCGACCTCCAGGGCGTACCGGACGGCCTCGTAGGCGCTCCGGCCGCCGAGCTGCCAGGTGCCGAAGCCCACCATCGGCATGGTGACGCCGCTGCCGAGGTCCACCGCGGGGATCTGTGTCATAGCGCCATTCTCAGGCCAGGACGGCGCGGATCGAGCGGGAGAGCTCGCGGGCGACGTCGGGGATCAGGAGGTGGACGCCGTCGCGGACGATGTCGCGGCCGCTGATTACGACGTCGGTGATGTCCGCGGCGGTGGCGGCGAACACGGCTGTCTCCAGGGCCACGCCGTCGGCGGCGCCCGCGGTGCGCACGCTGTCCAGGGATACCGAGACCAGGTCAGCGCGGGCGCCGGGGGCGATCTCCCCCGCGTCGGGCCAGCCCAGGCTGGCGTGCCCGGCGGTGGTCGCGGCGCGCAGCAGGGCCTCGGCGGTGAAGTGGCCGCGGGCCTGGCGGGCCAGGCGTTCTGCGTACTCGACGCCGCGCGCTTCTTCGAGGATGTCCACCACCGCGTGGCTGTCGCTGCCCAGGGTGAGCGGGCAGCCCGCCGCGGCCAGGGCCTGGGCCGGGGCCAGGCCGTCGCCGAGGTCGCGTTCGGTGGTCGGGCACAGGCAGGCGAACGTCTGGCCGCCGCCGAGCAGTTCCAGGTCATCGTCGTCGACGTGGGTGGCGTGCACGACCGTGGTCCGCGGCCCGAGCACGTCCTGCTCGTACAGCAGCCGGGTGGGCGACATCCCGTACACCGCCTGGCACGCCTCGTTCTCGGCGCGCTGCTCGGACATGTGGACGTGCAGCGGGGCGCCGAACCGGTGGGTCCAGGCCACGACCGGGTGCATCTGCCCGCGCGGCACCGCGCGGACCGAGTGGATCGCGGCGCCGGCCTGGGCGTGCGGCGCGATCATGCCGTGGGCGTCGCAGCCGAGTTCGGTGACGCGCGCCGCCCAGCGCACCGCGTCGCCGTCGCCGAACCGCAGCTGAGGTCCGGCCAGCGGCAGCAGTCCCTCCTCGACCAGGCCGCCGGACAGGTAGCAGGTATCGAGCAAGGTGATGCGCAGGCCCGCGTCGGCCGCGGCCTGGACCAGGGCCCGGCCCATGGCGTTCGGGTCGGCGTAGGGGCGCCCGCCCGGCTGGTGGTGCAGGTAGTGGAACTCCCCCACGCAGCTGATGCCGGCCAGCGCCATCTCGGCGAAGACGGCCCGGGCCAGCCGGAGGTAGCTATCCGGGTCGAGGCGGGCCGCGACGTCGTACATGCGCTCACGCCAGGTCCAGAACGTGCCGCGGTCGGCCTGGGTGGTGGAGCGCAGCGCGCGGTGGAAGGCGTGCGAGTGAGCGTTGGCGAAGCCGGGGAGCGTGAGGCCGTGGAGGCGTGTGGTGTCGGAGAGGAAGGTTGAGCGGAGGGGGTGACGGAGGTGAAGCGGTCGCCGTCGGCTTCGATGAGGACGTCGCGGCGGACGCCCTGGCCGGGGAGCCAGGCCAGGTCCGCCAGCCAGCGCCGGTGCGGGGGGGCTTGGGGGGGTCGTCCCCCCGGGCCAGCACTGCTCATCCGGCTAGGTCCTCGAGGACGGCGGCCAGGGCGCGGACGCCGGCTTCGCAGTCGGCCAGGTCGGCGTGCTCGGCGGGCGAGTGCGAGACGCCGGTCGGGTTGCGGACGAACAGCATGGCGGTGGGGATGCGGGCGGCCAGGACGCCGGCGTCGTGGCCGGCGCCGGTGGGCAGCACCGGCGCGTTGACGCCGGCCGCGGCGAGGGTGGCGGCGATCCGGTCCCGCAGCGCCTGGTCGAAACGCACGAGCGGGGTGAACGACTCCTGGCGCACGCTGAGCGTGATCCCGTGTTCCTCGCACAAGCTCTCCGCGGCCGCACGGATCGCGGTGACGGTGTCCGCGACCGTGGCCTCGTCCGGGGCGCGGGCGTCCAGCCAGGCCCGGACGGCCGAGGGCACCGCGTTGGTGCCGTTCGGTTCGACGATGACCTTGCCGAACGTGGCCACGGCCCCGTGGTCCGCGGCGGCCTGGCGGGCGGCCAGCGCGGTGGCCGCGTAGGGCAGCATCGGGTCGCGGCGGTCGGCGAGGCGGGCCGTCCCGGCGTGATCGGCACGGCCGGCGAAGTCGAGCCGCCAGCGGCCGTGCGGCCAGATGCCTTCGGCCAGGCCCAGGGCGGCGCCCTGGGGAGCGAGCGCGCGGCCCTGCTCGACGTGCAGTTCGACGAACGCGCCGATGCCGTCCAGCAGGTCGTCACGGGGCCCGAGGAAGCCGGGATCCAGTCCCGCGGCGATCATGGCGTCGGCCAGCGTGGTGCCGGCGTCGTCGGTCAGGACCCGCGCGGCGTCCGGGTCGACGGCGCCGGTCAGCAGGCGGCTGCCCAGGCACGGGACGCCGAACCGCGCGCCCTCTTCCTCGGTGAAGGCGGCAAGCACCACGGGCCGTTCGGGAGAAAAGGTCTTTTCTTTTAGCAGGTCCACGGCGGCCAGGGCCGAGACGACGCCCAGCGGGCCGTCGAAGGCGCCGCCGTCCGGGACCGAATCCAGGTGACTGCCGGTCGCGATCGCGCCGGCGGTTTTCGGACCCCACCGGGCCCACAGGTTGCCGTTGTTGTCGGTTTCCACGGCCAGGCCGCGGCGCTCGGCCTGGCCGGTGAACCAGGCGCGGCAGGCGGCGTCGGCCGGGGTCCAGGAGTAGCGGCGGTAACCGCCGGTCTGCGGGTCACGGCCGATCGGTTCGAGCTCGCGCCACAGTTCGGCAAACGTCATGGGTTCATCGGGATGCGGACGCCGCGCTGGACGGCGACGGTCTCGGCCTTTTCGTAGCCGGCGTCGGCGTGCCGGATCACGCCCATCGCGGGGTCGTTGGTCAGGACGCGCTCCAGCTTCTGGCCGGCCTGGTCGCTGCCGTCGGCCACGCAGACCTGCCCGGCGTGGATGGACCGGCCGATGCCGACCCCGCCGCCGTGGTGGATGGACACCCACGAGGCACCGGAGGCGGTGTTGACCAGGGCGTTCAGCAGGGGCCAGTCGGCGATCGCGTCGGAGCCGTCGGCCATGGCCTCGGTCTCCCGGTAGGGCGAGGCGACCGAGCCGCAGTCCAGGTGGTCGCGGCCGAGGACGATCGGGGCCTTGAGCTCGCCGCTCTTCACCATCTCGTTGAAGCGCAGGCCGGCCAGGTGGCGCTCGCCGTAACCGAGCCAGCAGATCCGCGCGGGCAGGCCCTGGAAGTGCACCTTCTCCTCGGCCAGCCGGATCCACCTGGCCAGCGCCTCGTTCTGCGGGAACAGGTCGAGGATGGCCCGGTCGGTGGCGGCGATGTCGGCCGGGTCGCCGGACAGGGCGGCCCAGCGGAACGGGCCCTTGCCCTCGCAGAACAGCGGCCGGATGTAGGCGGGGACGAAGCCGGGGAACTCGAAGGCCCGGTCGTACCCGGCGAGCTGGGCCTCGCCGCGGATCGAGTTGCCGTAGTCGAACACCTCGGCCCCGGCGTCGTGGAAGCCGACCATGGCCGAGACCTGCTCGGCCATGGAGTCGCGGGCTCGTTCGGTGAACCCGGCGGGGTCCTCGGCGCGCAGGGCGGCCATGTCCTCGAAGGCGACGCCGCGCGGGAGGTAGGTGAGCGGGTCGTGGGCCGAGGTCTGGTCGGTGACGATGTCGATGGGCGCGTGGTGCTTGAGCAGCTGCGGGAAGATGTCGGCGGCGTTGCCGAGCAGGCCGATCGACAGGGCCCGGTTTTCGTCGCGGGCTTTGGTGGCCCTGCTGATCGCGTCGTTCGTGTCCTCGGCCTGCTCGTCGAGGTAGCCGAACTCGATCCGGCGGGAGATCCGGGACTGGTCGCAGTCGACGCAGATGACCACGCCGCCGTTCATGGTCACGGCCAGCGGCTGGGCGCCGCCCATGCCGCCCAGGCCGGCGGTCAGGGTGATCGTGCCCTTGAGCGTGCCGCCGAAGCGCTTGGCCGCGATCGCGGCGAACGTCTCGTAGGTGCCCTGCAGGATGCCCTGGGTGCCGATGTAGATCCAGGAGCCGGCCGTCATCTGGCCGTACATGGTCAGGCCGAGGTGCTCCAGGCGGCGGAACTCCTCCCAGGTGGCCCACTGCGGGACCAGGTTGGAGTTGGCGATGAGCACCCTGGGGGCCCACTCGTGGGTTCTCAGGACGCCGACGGGCTTGCCGGACTGGACCAGGAGCGTCTCGTCGTCCTCGAGGTCCTGCAGGGTGGCGATGATCGCCGCGTAGGCGTCCCAGCTCCGGGCGGCGCGACCGGAGCCGCCGTAGACGATGAGCTGGTCGGGGTGTTCGGCCACCTCGGGGTCGAGGTTGTTCATGAGCATGCGCATGGCCGCTTCTTGCGCCCACCCTTTGCAGGTCAGCTGGGAGCCGCGCGGCGCGTGAATCGGTTCGTGGCTGGCGATCATGTGCCCATCTTGGCACCTTAGGCGGCGACCAGCTCAGTGGGCTCGGCGATGACGTCGACCAGCGCGCCGTTGCGCATCACGGTGATCGCGAGCGGCTGGCCGATGGCCTCGGAGAACATCTGCCGCTGCAGGTCCTGGGAGACCGCGACCGGCTTGCCGCCCACGGTGAGCAGCAGGTCCCCGGCGCGCAGGCCGGCCCGGTCGGCGGGGCCGCCGGTCACCACCTGAGCGACGAGCAGGCCGGTCTTACGGCCCAGGCGCTCCCGCCAGGCGGCGGGCACCGGGCCGGGCATCATGGCCAGGCCCAGGTAGGCGCGCCGGACCCGGCCGTCGGCCATCAGCGCGGAGATGATCTTTCTGGTCGTCGCGTTGACCGGCACGGCCAGGCCCAGGCCCACCCCGGCCACCGCGGTGTTGATGCCGACCACGCGGGCCTGCGAGTCGGCCAGCGCACCGCCGGAGTTGCCCGGGTTGAGCGCGGCGTCGGTCTGGATCACGTCCTCGATCACCCGGCCGCGGGCGGGCAGGGAGCGGCCGAGCGCGCTGACCACGCCGGCCGTGACCGAGCCGGCCAGGCCGAGCGGGTTACCCACCGCGACCACGAGCTGGCCGACGACGAGCTGGTCGGCCTCGCCGAGCTCGGCCGGCGCCGGGGTCTCGCCGTTGGCGCGCAGCACCGCCAGGTCCGACAGCGGGTCGGCGCCCACCACCCGGAACGGTATCGAGGTGCCGTCGGAGAACGCCGCGGTGCCGTCGTTCGCCTGGCCGACCACGTGCGCGTTGGTGAGCAGGAATCCGTCGCCGGTGAACACGACGCCCGAGCCGAGGCTCTCCCCCGTGCCGCCCCGGCTTCCCCTTTGGGGTACGCGCAGGCTCGCGACCTTGGGCGTCAGCCGTCCGGCCACGCCGGAGACGATCTGCGAGTACACATCTAGCGGGTGGCTAGCCTCCATGTGGGTCTCCCCGTGCGTTCTGCATCTTGATTACAACATTACATAGCAACGGAGAATCCGGAAGACGGCTTACCCGGAGGGGTTCCGCCGGGAGCTTAATCGCTGCGGGCCCGCCCTCAGGTGTCACAGCCAGGGCGCAGGCAGGTGAAGAACACCTGGACGGGCCGGGTGGAGGCCGGCGTGGACACAGCGGCGGGCGCCTCGCTGCCGATCCTGATGACGAAGCCCAGATAGTAATCGGACACCCGCCCGTTGTCCCCCGGTGGCGTTCCGGGCGGGCAGCCCGCCAGCGTCAGGCTGTCGACCCCGTCAGCCAGCGAGTAGGAACTGCCTTTGGCGAAGCCGTTAAGGAAGCGGAAGTACGCCCGTGCCCCGGGGGCGACGGTCAGCACGGCACGGGACCCGTAGTCGACCTCGACGATCATGACCCCGACGGCGAGCTGGCCGGTGCCCCGGTGAGCGCTGCGCGGCGCGTCCGGTGCACCGCTGAGGTGGACGTAGCCCTGGATGCGGGCGTAGGCAAACCAGATCGGACCGGCCTGCAGGCTGCCGTCCCGCCAGGTCGCCGTCAGCGCGCCCGCATCGGGCTGACAGCTCCCCGTCGAGTTCGCGGGCGCGGTCGGTGTGGTGGCGGGCCCCGCCGGGTGGATCTGCGGCCGAGGTCCGGTTCGCAGCGCGTGCGCGACCGGCGGCACCGCAATCGCGAGGGCCGCCACCACCACGGCGGCGCACGCGGCGTTCACCCGCCTGACGTGCCGGCGGTGCCTGCGCCGTACTTCCTGCAGGAGGTTGGCCGGCGGTCGTTCGGTGGCCGCCAGCATCGCGGCATGCAGCCTGCGCTCGAGGTCACTCATGACACCGCCTCGTTTCCGCTGGTGCTGGATTCGGGCTCGACCGCCGGGCCGACGATGGCACGCATGCTGGCCAGCGCGCGGGAGGCCTGTTTCTTCACCGACCCGATGCTGCAGCCCAGCGTGGCAGCGGTCTGCGCCTCGGACAGATCACAGAAGTAACGCAGCACGAGCACGGCGCGCTGGCCGGCGGGAAGCATGGCCAGCGCCCGGAGCAGCAGGTCCCGGTCGGCGATCTCGCCGGCCTGGTCACCGGTGGCGGGACTGGCGGCGGTGGCAGCCAGCGGCTCTTCGCGATGGTGGCGCCGCCGGCGCCACCGGTCGACCGACGCGTGCACCAGCATCTGGCGCACGTACGGCTCCGGATCGCCGTTCCGGCAGATCCTTCGCCAGCGGCCGTAAGCACGCTCGAGCACGCCCTGCAGCAGGTCTTCGGCGTCTGACCGCTGCCGGCCGGTCAGCAACAGCGCCATCGTGAACAGGCGCGCCGACGAGCCATCGACGAAATCCTCAAAGGAAGCAATCGCCTCCGCTGAGTCGACGACGTCGGGCTGATCGCCCATGCTCATCGTGTTCCTTGCACAATCCTTGCACGGTACGCGGCCGTGAAAGGTTGACCGGTTGCTGGCTCGGTTTGCTTACCGGGGCGGGGAGTGGCTGGCCAGGCCGATGGGATTTCCCTCAGGGTCCAGGATCGTGGCCAGGGTCCGGTCCGGGCCGTCGGGTGACGGGGGGTCCGTGACCTCGCCGCCGTGCTTTGTCACTTGTTCGAGGGTCTGGTCCAGGTCGGCGACGTGGATCCAGATCATCGGGCCGGCGTCCGGGGCCGGCGGGCGGTCCGGCACCCACTGGCCGATCAGGCCCGGGGATTCGAAGTCCTGGTAGGGGTGTTCGGTCTGCCAGCCGAAGACGGCCTCGTAGAACGCGGCGGCCCGGGCCGCGTCGACGGCCGGCATCTGCAGGTAGCAGACCTGGCCGGGCACCAGGCGGCGGGCCCGGGCGGCCTCTTCGTCGGTCACGTGTGTTCCCTGTCTCTTTGGGGCCGGTCTCTTTGGGGCCGGTCTCTTTGGGGCCGGCATTCGACGACGTAGCGGCCCGAGGCTTGCGTTTGGGCCGCGGTGATGCCGAGGCCCGCTTGCCTGGCCAGTTCGGTGAACCGGGTGATCGTACTGGTCTTCCCGCCTGCGACCAGCATGTCGATGCCCAGGGACCGCGGAGCGTCGTCGGGCGCGACGCCGCCGAGGACGGCGATGGCTCCGGTTGCCTTCGCGGCCTGGGCGCAGTTGCGGAGGATGGCGACCGTCTCCTGGTCGGGCCAGTCGTTCAGCACGTTCTTGAGCAGGTACAGGTCTGCCTGCATGGGCAGCGGGTCGAAGAAGCTCTGCCCGTGCACAGAGACCCGTCCGGCGAGTGTCGTGCCGGTCAATGCCTGATCTGCCCGGGCCACCGTGCCGGGCAGGTCGACCAGGATGCCGTGCACGTGCGGATGGCGGCGCAGCAGCGCGGCGAGCATGGCGCCGGTGCCGCCCCCGACGTCGACCATGGTGCGGATCGCGTCCCAGCCGCCGGTGAGCTCGATGTCGAAGTCCGGCACGCCGTGCCCGGCGGCCCCCATGAGCGCGTCGAAGTCGGCCGCGATGTCCGGGTGGGCGGCGAGGTCTTCCCAGAACGGCCGGCCGAACACCGTCTGGTAGGCCGGCTGGCCGGTGCGGACGTACTCGAGCAGCGTGCCCCAGGTACGGGCCATCCGGCCGCCGATGCCCTCGAGATCGAGAAAGCGGTCGTTGAGCTGCTCGGCCACGCGGTTGGACTCGAAGCATCCCGGCGCTGGCTGCTGGAACACCCCCTTGGCGACCAGGTGATCCAGGATGGCGTGCAGGGCATCACGGTCGCAGCGGGCCGCGGCGGCCAGGTCGGCGACGTCGTGGTGGCCTTCGGCGATGAGCGCGGGAAGGCGCAGCGTGGCGGCGACCCGCAGGCACCAGGGCGTGGCCAGGTCGAGCAGCTGGTCGAGATCGGGTTCGTCGTCAGCCATGCTGTGCCTCTGCCTCCGCTTCTGCGTCCGCTTCTGCCTTCGCTTCTGTCTCCGCTAGGCCTGGCTGCTGATAAATGCCGAGGGTGTTGCCGGCCGGATCGGCGAACCAGGCGAATACCTCACCGTCGTCTGGGCCCGCTAGCGTGCAGGATCGTGCCGCTGTGGCGCCGTCGCCGCGCTGCCGCAGATTCCAGCCGAACGCCTGGTGATAGAACTCGGCGGAGCGGGCGACGTCGACGGCGGGGATCTCGATGTAGCAAAGCTTGCCGGTGCGCCATTTCGGCTGGTCATCTAGCATCGTTACGGTGTCCTTCCTGATCGCTTCGATCGTGCCACCGCGGGCGCGGGCCGGTCTTGGAAAAAAGGGACATCGGCCGTGACGGTCGTGGTCCGGCGGCCGGGGCCGCCGCTGGGCGGGCTGGTGCGCGCGATCACCTATCAGGCCGGCGAGCAGCCGCGGACGTCGGTCGAGAAGATCCTGCCCGGACCCGCGGCCAGCCTGTGGATCAACCTGAACCGTGATGAGTTCCGCTCGTTCGACGAGTTCGGGCGGGTCACGCGGGTGCCCGGCGCGATGCTGGCCGGGCCGACCAGCCGGGCCGCGGTAATCGAATTCGAGCAGGGCCGAGCGCATATATCGGTGACGTTCGCGCTGGGCGCGGCGAGCTGCTTCTTCGCGCCGCCGCTGAACGTGACCCGGGACCTGCAGGTCCCGCTCGGCGACGTGTGGGGTCGGCCGGGGACCGTGTTGCGCGAGCGGGTGCTCGGGGCTGCGACGGCGCAGGATGCGCTGGACGTGGTGGAAGGGGTGTTGCTCGGGGCGCTCTGCGGTCTTCGTGACTCCTTTGTTCGTGACCCCTTGGTCGTCGCGGCGTGCGGGGCGCTGTCGGCGGGGGTGCCGGTGGGCAAGGTCGCCGCGGAACTCGGGGTACTGCCCAGGACGCTCCGCCGCCGGTTCACGGCGCAGGTGGGGCTCGGCCCGAAGCGTTTCGCCCGGGTGCAGCGGCTGCAGCGAGTGGTCCGGGATCTCGACGGATGCGCGTCGGTCGACTGGGCGGGCGTGGCCGCGCGGCACGGGTACGCTGACCAGCCACATCTGGTAGAGGAGTTCCGTCAGCTGGGAGGCGTGACCCCGACCGGGTACCTGCGGTCCCGGATCGACGGGCCCAATCACCTGCGGATAGGCGAGTTCTCCTAGCCGTCAGGCCGCGGGAGCGCCGTCACGAACGCCACCGCCAACGCCGTCGCGGGCGACGGCCAGCTCGGCGCGGAAGTGCTCGTAGTCGGCGAGCTCACGGCCCGCGGGGGCAAGCACCAGGTCGCTGGTGGCCGCCGCGATCCGGGCCATGATGGCCTGGTTGGCCTGTTCCCGCTCGCGGTCGGCCGCGAGCACCACCATGTTCTGGCACCAGGATTCGATCAGCCAGCCCAGCAGCAGCAGCGCGACGACCATGACCCCGAGCCAGGGCACCAGCGAGGTGGCGCTGATCAGCGAGGATGACTTGTGTGATCCGTGCAGGGACAGGATCAGCGCGATCCAGACCAGCCCGGCCAGGGTCAGCAGCATGAGCAGCCACTGCACGAGGGCGATCAGCCGCCACCATCCGGTGACCTGGTCCCGCGGCGGCAGTCCCCGGGCCACGGCCGCGCCCAGGGTCGCCTGGGCCTCGTCGGCGCGCGACCGGGCCGCCGCCCGCACGGTCCGCGACCAGGGTTCCGGCAGGGAGCCGCCGATCTCATCGGCGAACACCGTGATCGCGTTGTCGATGTCGGATCGCTGGGCCTGGACGACATCGGCAGAGCCCCCGGCCAGCAGTTTGCGGGCCGAGGTCGGCCCGGCGCCGCGCAACCTCGCGGCCAGCCGCCCGGGCGGCCAGCCGATGTAGCTCGCGGCCCGGCGCTCGCGGACACCGTTCAGCGTCTCGGTCGCGGCCGCCACCCCGGCGGCCTTGGCGAACGCCGTGGTCAGGGCGGCGGCCGGACCCGACGGGATGTACATCACCGGGTCCAGGGCGGACGCTCCGCCGCCCCGGCCCTCGGGCGTGGCGTCTTCCCACGGCGGACGCGATGTGGACGCCGACTTGGTGGGCGCGGCGGTCGTCTGCCAGGGCTGCCAGTCGCCGGTGCTGGCGGTCCGGCCGTTCGGCGGGCGGTCCAGGCCCGAGTCGGTCCTGGTCCCGCCGTTCCCGCCGTTCCCGTCGTTCCCGTCGGGCCAGGGCGGGCGGGACACCTGCGGCGTACCCGCGGGATGGTCCGCGCCGTCAACCCAGTCGTCCTGCTCCCAGGGCGGCCGTTCCGGCGCCCGGGTCCGGGCCGGACCGGGTGCACTGCTGGCCGAGTCGGTCCCATCGAGAACCGGAGCCGGGGCCGCGGCCGCGGCCGCGGCTAGTTGCGGGGCTAGTTGCGGGGCGGACGCCACGGGCGGCCGCCAACCAGGGACTGAGTCTCCGGCGTAGACGGCATACCGCTCCAGCAGGGCATCGATGTCGGCCGAGATCCGGTCGCTGACCGCCTGCCGGGCCGCGACCACGGTGGCCAGGGTACGGCGCAGCTCATCCAGGCCGGCTCCGGTGGCCGCGGAGGTCACCAGGATGGGCGTCTCCATCAGCCCTTCGGCGTCAAGCAGCCGGCGCAGGTCGGCCTCGCAGTCGGCGGCCTGGTCGGGGGTGAGCGTGTCGGCCTTGTTGAGCACCACCGTGGTCACGGCCGCGTGCCCGGCCAGCGGCACCAGGTACCGCCGGTGTACCGACGCGTCCGCGTACTTCAGCGGGTCCAGCACCCAGACCAGCATGTCCGCCAGCTTGACCAGCCGATCGACCATCGCCGCCGAGCCGGTGACCACCGAGTCGTGATCGGGCAGGTCGAGCAGGAGCAGCCCGGTAAGCGACGCCTCGCCCTGATCGAGCGCGCTGGCCCGCCCGTAACGGTGCCGCCGCTGCACGCTGAGCCAGTCCAGCAGCGGGGCGGCGCCCTCCATCCCCCATACGCACGCGTGCAGGTGCTTGGTGGTCGGCCGCATCACTCCGGCGGGCGAGAAGGACGCCCCCGCCAGGGCGTTGAACAGTGAGGACTTGCCGCTCCCGGTCCCGCCCGCGAGCGCCACCACGGTGTGCGAGGCAGACATCCGCAGCCGCTCACCGGACCGGCGGAGCAGCGTCTCGGAATCGATGAGCAGCTCCTGGCTGAACCCTTCGGATCCGGTTCGCCCGGCCGCGATCTTGGTCAGCTCGGTAAGGGAGGCCAGCCTGGCGGGCAGGCGCGAGGGGCCCAGCCCGGTCGAGCCGATCGTGTTCGCTGTCACCTGACCGCCTCAAGCGAGTATTCCGCCTGGTAAAGCCGGATCGCCGCGACGTCGTCGCAGGGACCGGCCGACTCGATTACCTCGACGTACCTGACCATTTCCTCGTCCAGCAGGAGCCGGACCCGGTGGATCAGGTCCGCGCGGGCCCGGGCCAGGATCCCGGCCAGCATGCCGGGGCCGTACACCGAGGCCAGCAGGCGCCGCGGTTCGGTGTAGATGCTGGTGCCCTCGTCCTCGGCGCCGTTGACCGTCGCTGCGCCCGGCGCGTCCTCGCCGAGCATGGCGACCAGCACGACCAGGCCGAGCGACTCGTCGTCGAAGGAGATCCGCCTGGCGCCGGGATTGTGGTCCTCGGCATGGACGAGCCGGGCCAGGTGGTCCTGCCAGGCGCCGACCGCGCGGGCCGCACGCAGCGGCAGGTCCGGTGCGGACCGGCTGAACGCGGTGGCCTGGCTGGCCTCGGACACCTCGGCCGCGCCCGTCCCGAAGGCGGACTCGAAGACCTGCTTGGCGTACTCGCCGCGGGCCCGGTCGGCGACGGCGTCCTCCAGCAGCACGGTGCCGGCGGGGCTGCCGCGCCAGCTGCCGTCCACGTGCTCGGCGGCGCGGTCCGCGATGGACACGATGAACGACTCGATCGCTCCACGCAGGGCGGTGTTGAGGGCGGCGTTGTGCGACAGCCCGCGGCGGGCGCGCTTGCCCTTTTTCGTGTTCTTAGCCGGCTTCCCGCCGCGGCGGGGGCGCAGGTCGCCGCCGACCACGCAGTCCTGCCAGCGGGCCAGCACCTCGCCGGTGAGCAGGGTGCCGTTCTTCATGCCCGTATCCGCTTCGGCGAAGGCCTGCTCGTATGAGGCCTCAGCGGTCCGCCGCAGCTCGGCGCGCAGCACGACCTGCGCCTCGACGTGAGCGGCTATGGCAGGCACCCGGGACTTGAACGTGTCGAGCACGCCCGACATGGTCTGGGAGAGCACCGCGACCCGGCGGTCGCTGCGGGTGGCGGTATCGGCGAGCCAGTCGCGGATCGGCTGGTAGGCGTCGGACGGCAGCATGCCGTCGATGAGCGGGGTCTCCAGGATGACGAAGCGGTTTTCCGCCGCGATCCCGTTGGCGTCGAGCATGGCGTTGAAGTGCTCGCTGAGCTCGGTCCGGTAGGCCTGCGGGATCCGCGACAGGACCACGCCGAGCGAGGCCTTGCGCTCCCGGGCGTGCTGGAGGATCTCCCAGACCGGCCCGTCAGCGTACCGGCTGGCGCTGGTCATGAACAGCCACAGGTCCGAGGCGTCGAGGAACTGGTAGGCGAACTCGTGGTGGGCCTTGACCACCGAGTCGATGTCGGGGGTGTCCAGCAGCGCGATGCCCCGCGGCATGCCCTCGCTGGCGGCCAGCACTAGCAGGCCATCCCGGCCCGGCCGGGCCAGGCCCTCCTGGCGGACCCGGGGCAGCGTGGGCAGGAAGTTGTTCTCGGCGAACCAGTCGATGTCATCGGGGTGGCAGGCCAGGACCGGGCTGTTGGTCGTCGGCCGGCGCACGCCGGTGGCGCTCACGTGGGTGCCGACGATGCTGTTCACCAGGGTCGACTTCCCCGCCCCGGTGGAACCGACCAGCGCCACCAGCACGGGGGCGGCGGACCGGCGGACCCGGGGCAGCAGGTAGTCATCGATCTGGCTGAGCAGCTTGGCGCGTTCGGTCTTCACCTCGGCTGAACCCGCGACCTCGAACACCAGCGGGATGGCCGCGACCCGCTTGCGCAGGTTGAGCAGCGCCGCCTCGAGCAGGCGCGCGTCCACTCGCACGTGGGACTCGGCGGTGACCGGGGGCGCCGCGCGTTCCCGGGTGGCGGGTGCCGCGGGCGCCGTAGGCGCCGCGGGCGGCTGGTTGGGGGGCGCGGCGGGCTCGTGGAGCGCGGAATCGCTGGCGGGGGCCTCGGCAGCGCTGACATCCTCGGGCTGCCCGGCCGGGGCCGCTACGTCGGGCGGAGTTTGGTTGCGGATCGTGTCGTCATCCCCAGCAGCGTCATCTGTGTGATCCGGATCGCCTATGTTATCCGGTTTGTCCGCTTTAGTCGGCTGATTCGCTTGATTTGCTTGATTCGCTTGATTTGCCGGAAGCGGCTGAGACGCGAGGGTCTGGGGGCTCCAGTCCTGGTGTTCCTCGGAGTGAGGCTGGGGTCCTTGAGACACAGACGGCGGGGGCGGCTGAGGCGGTTCGGGCGCTGGCGACTGAGATGCTGACGGTGCGGGCGGTCCGGGGAGTCCCGGAGGCTCGGCAGATGATCCTGCGGGGCTTGGGCTTTCGCCGGAGCTGGGGCCTGCGTCGGGCCTGCGGCCTTCGCCGGCGCTTGGGCCTTCGCCGACACTTGGGCCTGCGCCGGCACTTGGGCCTGCGCCGGGGTCTTTGCCTGAGCTGGGGCCTTCGCCGGGGCCGGGGGCGTCCGGTCTACCGAGGGCAGGCATCACGAGAGTGTCATCCCCGTTCCGCCGCTGGCCCTCACCACCGCCCGAAGTATCACTGGTCACATGGCTGACGCCAGGGTCATCAAAGTCGGCAGCCACGACTACGCCCGCGCCGGGCTCGCCATGCCGGCCGGCTTCAGACGCTGCGGACGCCGCCACACCCTGACCTTCCATTGTTCCAACGGCCTCCTCAAACCCCTGGAATCCCCCGCACTCCCCGGGGGGACTGGCATCCTACCGGGGGTCTCCGGCAGTCGCCTAGCACGCGGAGTTTATCCTCTTCACCAGGCGGTTACACCGCGCATGAGCTCTGTTATCTCCGCCGCGACATCCACGACGTCACCGACTACGACGATCGCGGGCGGCCGGATGCCCTCTCGTGTCACCTTGCCTTCCACTTGTTCCAGTGATGAGTTAATTGTGCGCTGCGTCGGCATCGTCCCGTCTGCGATTACGGAAACGGGTGTATCCGGACTGCGTCCGTGCCGTAGCAGTTCGGCGGCTACCGCGCCGATCCGCTGTACGGACATCAGCAGGACCAGAGTCCCGGTGCTGCCGCCGAGCAGTTGCCCAGTCCACCGTAGACCGAACGTCGCCCGGCGGGACGTGAACCGATACAACATGGAACTCCTGCGCCACGCCCCGGTGCGTGACCGGCAGCCAGGCGCTGGTGGGCACGCCCACCGCGCTGGTAACCCCCGGCACCACGGTGACCGGGATGCCAGCTCGCAGACAGGCCAGGGCCTCCTCGGCGCCGCGGCCGAAGACGAACGGGTCACCGCCCTTGAGCCTAGCCACGAACCGGCCCGCACGGGCCCGGTCGATCAGGGTCGCGTTGATCTGGTCCTGAGGCATGGCCCGGCCGTAGGGGATCTTGCTCACGTCGATGATCTCAACGTCCGCGGGCAGTTCGTCGAGCAACGAGCGGGGGGCCAGCCGGTCGGTGAGCACCACGTCGGCCTCGGCCAGCAGTTGCCGGCCGCGCACGGTGATCAGCCCGGGATCACCCGGGCCGCCGCCGATGATCGCCACCCCGCTCCGGCGCCCGCGCTCGTGCCGGGCGCTCAGCTGGCCGGTGCGCAACCCGGCCAGGACCGCGTCCCTGATCGCCGCGCTGCGCCGCGGGTCGCCGCTGAGCACGCCGATCCGGACGTCGTCGGCCCGGCCCGCGGCCGGCGTCCACGCGGCCGAGGCCTGCGCATCGTCGGCCCGGACGCACCAGATGTGCTGCTGGTCGGCGGCGGCCGCGATGGCCGCGTTCACCCCGGGATTGTCGGTGCACGCGTTGACCAGCCAGGCGCCGGCGCAGTCGCCGTCGGCGTAGGCGCGTGCCTCCCAGCGGATCCGGCCGGCCGCGGCCAGGTCCTCCAGGGACACGGTGACCGACGGCGAGACCAGGACGACGTCGGCTCCCGCGTCGAGCAGCGCGGGGATCCGGCGGGTCGCGACCGCTCCCCCGCCGACCACCACCACCCGGCGGCCGCCCAGGCGCAGCCCCACCAAATACGGGTCCATGGCTCCTCATCTTCCTGGGCTAGCGACGTGGTTTGCTACACGACGCGCTCCGGCCGGAGCGGCGCGTCGGCTCAGGGGCTCAGCGGCGAGGCGGGCGGGCGGGTTCGGGGGTTACTGCTTTTCGGTGACGCCGGCGGAGTCGAAGGTGGCGACGTCGCGGAGGGCGCGGGCCGCGCTTTGGATGAGGGGCAGGGCGAGCAGGGCGCCGGTGCCCTCGCCGAGGCGCAGGCCCAGGTCTACCAGCGGGCTCAAGCCGAGATGGTCCAGGGCAAGCGCGTGGCCGGGCTCGACGCTGCGGTGGCCGGCGAAGCAGGCCGCGGTCACGTCGGGGGCCAGGGCGGCGGCGGCCAGCGCGGCGGCGCCCGAGATGACCCCGTCCAGGATGACCGGGACGCGCAGCGCGGCGGCGCCCAGGATGAACCCGGCCAGGGCGGCGTGCTCGAAGCCGCCGAACGCGGCCAGGACACCCACCGGATCGGCCGGGTCGGGCCGGTGCCGGGCCAGGCCACGGCAAACGACATCGACCTTCCGGGCGTAGGTGGCGGCGTCGATGCCGGTACCGCGGCCGGTCGCCTCGGCCGGGTCGGCGCCGGTGAAGGCGCAGATCAGCGCGGCCGACGCGGTGGTGTTGGCGATCCCCATGTCGCCGGTGACCAGGCACCGGTTGCCCGCGGCGACCAGGTCGCGGGCGATCTCCAGGCCGACGGTCAGCGCGGCCGTCGCCTGCTCCCGGGTCATCGCGGGCCCTTGGGTGAAGTCCGCGGTGCCCGGCGCGATCTTGCGGGGCAGCAGTCCCGGCACCGGCTCCAGAGACCCGGCGACCCCGACGTCGACCACCGTGACCTCGGCGCCGGCCTGGGCCGCGAACGCGTTGACCACCGCCCCGCCGGCCAGGAAATTGGCCACCATCTGGGCCGTGACCTCCTGCGGCCAGGGGGTCACGCCCTGGGCGTGCACGCCGTGGTCGGCGGCGAAGACCGCCACGCAGGCCGGCTCGGGAAGGGGCGCGGGACAGGCGCCGGCCAGGCCGGCCAGCCGCACGGACACCTCTTCGAGCACGCCGAGCGAGCCGCGCGGCTTGGTCATCCGGTCCTGGCGTTCGGCCGCGGCGGTCATCGCCGCCGCGTCGGGCGGGGCGATCGCGGCGATCACGTCGGCGAGCGGGTCCACTGGTTCCTCCCCTGGCAGTCCGCGGCGGCCGAACTCCTCGGCGTGCACCGCCCACGACACCGGCCGGCGCCGCGCCCACCCGGCCGTGGCGAGTTCCGGTTCGGACGCGAAGCCGGTCACGTAGCCCAGGCAAAGATAGGCGATCACCTCCACGTGCGCGGGCAGCCCGAGGTGCGCGGCGAGTTCGCGCTCGTCGAAGAAGCTGACCCAGCCGACCCCGAGGCCTTCGGCCCGGGCGGCCAGCCACAGGTTGGCCACCGCGAGCACGCTGGAGAAATCCGCGGTCTGGGGCTGGACGTGGCGGCCGAGGGTATGCCGGCCGCCGCGGGTCCGGTCGCAGGTGACCACGATGTTGAGCGGGGTGTCCAGGATCGACTCGATCTTCAGCCGGTCAAAGGCGCGGGCCCGCGCGCCGGGCAGGCCGGCCGCGAACTGGTCGCGGTGCCCGCGGGCCAGGGCGGCGATCTGCTCCCGGCGGGCACGGTCGGTGATCACGACGAAGTCCCAGGGCTGGGACAAGCCCACCGACGGCGCCTGATGGGCGGCCGCGAGCACCCGCCGGAGCACGTCGGCGGGCACCGCGTCGGGCCGGAAGCCCTGGCGCACGTCCCGGCGTTCGGCGATCACCCGGTACACCGCCTCGCGCTGCTCGTCCGGGAAACGGTGCTCGGCCGGGTCGCGGGGCTCGGGCGGGACGGGGAGCTCGGCTGGGGCGCGGTGTCCGTCAGGCATGGGCTTCCTCCTCGGGGTCCTGGGCCAGCCGGAGCAGCGCCTCGAAGGCGGCGACGGCCACCGCCGGGCCGCCCTTCTCCGTCCGGTTGGTCAGCGACGGCAGCCCGCTGCGGCGCAGCGCGTCCTTGGCCTCCGCCGCGCCGACGAAGCCGACCGGCACGCCGATGACCAGGGCGGGCTCGACCTCCCGGGCCATGATCTCGGTCAGCGCGGCGGGCGCGCTGCCGACCAGCCAGACCGCGCCGGGCCCGGCGGCGCTGAACGCCAGCCGGACCGCGGCCGCGCTGACCGTGATGTTCGCGGTGCGGGCCAGCCGGGCGGCCAGCGAGTCGGCCGCCTTGCAGATCACCGGGTAGCCGGTGATGCCGGACGCGACCGTGGGCGTGTCCGCCACCACCGCCGCGCCGCGCCGCAGCGCGCCGATCCCGGCCGCCAGCGCGAGCTCGTCGCAGACCAGGTCGGTCACGTAGTCGAAGTCGGCGGTGGCGTGGATGACGTGCTCGGTGACCGCCCGGCTGAGCGTGGGCAGCCCGCTCAGGTCGAGCCGGGATCGCAGGATCCGGTACGACTCGGCGAGCGCGGGATCGGAACCGGGGTCGGCGCCGGGATGGGGGGAGGTCACGTCACCATCTGTATCGCGTCGGCGGGGCGCGCGGGACCGTGCGGGTACACTAGGCCGGGTTTTGGATCCGGGAGTCAGCGCCGGAGCCGCTCGTTTGCCAGCCATTCACCAGCAAACTCTAAGCGGGTCCGGGTAGCGTGAGCGAACGGAACCCGGTAGAACCGGATGGCGATTCACGCCGTCTGCGTCAGCCAGACAGTACGCCCCAGGGCTGCACGCATATCGGCGCGCGCGCCGCGCCCGGCGCGCGCAGGACAACATGACATCTACTTCACATGCTGAACGGAGCACGCATGGCTGATCGTTCCCGCGTCCTGGTGACCGGCGGCGCCGGCTTCATCGGCCGCAGAGTGGTCCGCGCTCTGCTGGCCGAGGGGCACGAGGTGACCGTGGCCGACCTGCGGGCGTTCCCCGATCCGCGGGTGCGGTCGGTCACCGGGGATCTGTGCGATCCCGCGGTACCGGAGCGGGCCGTCAGCCCGGGGACCGACGTGATCATCCACCTGGCCGCCTTCACCTACGTGCTGGCTTCGGTGAACGATCCGGTCAGCACCTACCGGCTCAACGTGGACGCCACCGCCCGGCTGCTCGAGCAGGCCCGGGAGAACGAGGTGGGGGCGTTCCTGCTCGCGTCGACGAACGCGGTGACCGGCAACGTGGGCGGCTCGGTGATCACCGAGCAGACCGTGCTGCGCCCGCTCACCCCGTACGGCGCGACCAAGGCGGCCGCGGAGATGCTGCTGAACGCGTACGCCAGCTGCTACGGCATGGCCGGCGCGGCGCTGCGGTTCGCCAACGTGTACGGCCCGGGGATGGGCGAGAAGGACAGCTTCATCCCCCGGCTGATGCGCGCGGCGCGCGACGGCGAGGGCGTCCAGGTCCGCGGCGACGGCACCATGCTCCGCGACGTGGTGCACGTGGACGACGTGGTCCAGGGCATCCTGGCCGCCTGGCGGGCCCGGCACACCGGCCCGCTGATCCTCGGATCCGGGCGGTCGGTGTCGGTGAACGACATGGTGGAGACCGCGCGCCGGGTCACCGGCGCGCCCATCCCGGTGGAGCACGTTCCGGTCCCCCACGGCGAGATGCCAGCCGTGGTGGTGGACATCTCGGCGGCCCGGGCGATCGGGTACGCGCCCTCGCACGACCTGGAATCCGGCATGGCCACGGTCTGGCCCGACTTCCGGCCGGAGCCCGCCGCCACAGGCGGCCAAGGCAGCGGGGAGGAGAGCCGATGATCTACGCCAATCCGCGGGACCAGGCCGTCGACGACGCGGCGGTGGCCGCGTTCACGCAGTCCTACGGCGAGCGGGCGACCAGCCTGTCCCCGGTGGCGATCGTGATCGCGGCCTACAACGAGGCGGGTGCCATCGGCCCGGTCATCGAGGCGCTGCCCGAGCAGGTGTGCGGGCTGGCCACGACGGTCATCGTGGTCGCCGACGGCTGTGCCGACGGCACCGCCAAGGAGGCCATGACGGCCGGGGCGATGGTGGCCGACGTGCCGGTCAACCGGGGCCAGGGCGCGGCGCTGCGGCTCGGTTACCGGCTGGCCCGGGACGGCGGCGCGGCCTACATCGTGACCACCGACGCCGACGGGCAGTACAACCCGGCGGAGATCGAGCGGGTGCTGGCCCCGGTGGTGGCCGGCGAGGCGGACTTCGTGACCGGGTCCCGCCGCCTGGGCAGCCAGGAGACCCACGACTTCATCCGCCGGGCGGGCGTCCTGTTCTTCGCCGGATCGCTCAGCCTGCTCACCGGGCAGAAGATCAGCGACACGACGTTCGGGCTGCGGGCCATGCGGTCCGAGGTGACCGGCGCCGTCCGGCTCGAGCAGCCGCAGTACCAGGCCTCCGAGCTGCTGATCGGGGTCATCACCCACGGCTATAAGGTGGCCGAGGTGCCCGCCACCATTCACCGGCGGCGGATCGGGGAGAGCAAGAAGGGCCAGAACCCGCTCTACGGGCTGCACCTGCCGGGCGTGAACAACCTGTTCTACGGGATACGTTTCGCCCGGGTCATCTACGGCACCTGGTGGCGCGAGCGTCAGCGCTCGCGGTCCGCGGGCCGGGCGGGGTCCTCGGCGTCGCCGGGGTCGCAGGCCCGGGCAGCGAAGATGTCGGGGCCGGGGTCGGTCGACGCGAGCGCCTCTTCAGCGGCGGCGGGGCCGGGCCGGGACGCCGACCCGGCGAAGAGGACGTAGTGGAAGAACAGGAACCGCAGCGCGAACGTGAACAGGTTCGCCGCGCCGTACACGGCGGCGAGGTACAGCGCGCGTTCGGATCCGTGCAGGTGCCACCAGGTGGCCGGGTGGTAGCCGAGGTACTTGTCCGCCAGTTCCAGGACCACGATGACGATCGCCGAGACCACGCAGAACGGCACCGTCTCGCGGAGCAGGTTCGGGCGGCCCTTCCGCTCCCACGCCCACCGGCTGAGGATGTAGCTGACCACGACACCGGAGAACCAGCCGATCAAGGTGGCCTCGGTGGAGGACAGCGCCAGCGGTCCGGCGCAGATCACATAGACGATCTCGCTGGTCGCGAACGCCGAGATGGCCGCGACCGCGAAGCGCCCGAAGCGGATGCCGAGCGTGGTGCGGACCTTGCGGCTAATCGTCTCGCCGAGCGAAGAGGATGTGATCGCCATGGATGTCCTAGGTTGACTAGCCGGGTAAACAGTACGGAAACCGCAGGCCGGGAAAGCTACCCTGGCAGGGCTGCCTACTCAGGCCACCCGAGCGACCTCAGAGGAGCGTGTTCAGCATCCGCACTCGTAGCACGTTACCGCCCCCGTGCGGCCTGCCGCACAACGGCACGGAAAACTCACAGCAATCTGACCGAAGGAACACAGGAGCCGGAGCATGAAAATCTTGGTGTTGGGCGGAGACGGGTATCTGGGCTGGCCCACTGCGCTGCACCTGTCGGAGGCAGGTCACGAGGTGGCCGTCGCCGACAACTTCGTCCGCAGGCACTATGACAACGAGCTCGGAGTCGAGTCCCTGGTGCCGATCGAGCCGCTGCAGAACCGCATCGCGGTGTGGCAGGAGCTGACCGGCAAGAAGATCGGGATGTACGTCGGCGACCTGACCGACGCGATCTTCACGTACCACATCATCAGGGACTTCGAGCCCGAGGCCGTCGTGCACTTCGCCGAGCAGCGGGCCGCTCCGTACTCCATGATCGACCGGGCCCACGCGGTGTACACGCAGCAGAACAACGTGGTCGGCAACCTGAACCTGCTGTTCGCGATCGCGGAGACCAACCCCGACATCCACCTGGTCAAGCTCGGCACGATGGGCGAGTACGGCACGCCGAACATCGACATCGAGGAGGGCTGGCTGGACCTGGAGCACAACGGCCGGACCGACCGGGTGCTGTTCCCCAAGCGGCCGGGCTCGTTCTACCACCTGTCCAAGGTGCACGACAGCCACAACATCGAGTTCGCGTGCCGGATCTGGGACCTGCGGGCCACCGACCTGAACCAGGGCGTGGTCTACGGCCAGCAGACCGCCGAGACGGCCATCGACGAGCGGCTGGCCACCCGGTTCGACTACGACGCGGTGTTCGGCACGGTGCTGAACCGCTTCGCCATCCAGGCGGTCATCGGGCACCCGCTGACCGTCTACGGCTCCGGCGGCCAGACCCGCGGCATGATCGACATCCGGGACACGGTCCGCTGCATCCAGCTGGCCTGCGAGAACCCGGCCAACCGGGGTGAGTTCCGGGTGTTCAACCAGATCACCGAGTGGATGTCGGTCAAGGACATCGCCGAGACCGTGGCGAACGCCTTCCCCGGCGACGTCACGATCGAGAACGTGGAGAACCCGCGGGTCGAGGCGCCGGAGCACTACTACAACGTCAAGCACACGGCGCTGATCGAGCTCGGCCTGGAGCCGCACCTGCTGTCGGACACGCTCATCGAGTCGCTGTTCGACGTCACCAAGCAGTACGCGCACCGGGTCCGCCTGGAGGCGCTGCGGCCCACCGTGAAGTGGCGCTCCCCCACCGCTAGCTAAGGCTCTGGCCCGGCCAGAGCAACCACGGCCCGTTCGGTAAAATGATCTTTTTACGCCGAACGGGCCGTGGTGCGTGTATGGGGACCTGTATTTGCGCGACCTGTGGTAACCATTTCGCCGACCCGTGCCCGGAGGTCTGCGCGGTGTGCGCGGACGAGCGGCAGTGGGTGCCGCCGGGCGGGCAGCGCTGGACCACGCTGGCCGGGCTGGCCGCGGCCGGGCACCGGTCCGACATCAGGGCGGTCGAGCCGGGGCTGACCGGGATCGGCGCGGACCCGCCGGTGGCGATCGGGCAGCGGTCGCTGCTGGTGTCCACCGCCGAGGGCAACCTGCTGTGGGACCCGTCCGGGTTCATCGACGACGCGGCGGTGGCCGCGGTGCGTTCTTCGGGTGACTTGCGGTTTGTGACCGCTAGCCACCCGCATTTCTACGGTTCCATCGCCTCGTGGGCCCGGACGTCCGGGGCCGAGATCCTGGTCCCGGCGGACGACGCGGCCTGGCTGCGGGCCGACGCGGACCTGCCGGTGCGGCTGTGGTCGGGGGTCCTGGAGGTGCTGCCCGGGGTGACGCTGGTGCAGTGCGGCGGGCACTTCCCCGGCAGCGCGGTGCTGCACTGGGCGGCCGGGGCGGGCGGGCGCGGGGTGCTGCTGTCCGGGGACACGATCTTCGTGACGCCGGGCGAGGACCGGGTGACGTTCGTCTGGTCGGCGCCGAACCGGCTGCCGCTGTCCGCCGCGGCGGTCCGGGGCGTGGTCTCGGCGGTGGAGCCGTACCGGTTCGACCGGATCTACGGCGGCTGGTGGAGCCCGGTGCTGCGGTCCGGCGCGTGGGAGACCGTGCGGAGTTCGGCGCTGCGGTACATCGAGCACCTGGAGGGCGTGGCCTAGCGACGGATGTGACTGCCGTTGCGGACGGGGCGGCTGGGGGCACGACAACGCCGCCACGCGGGCGAACCCAACAGATGGTAGTGGCAACCTAACGGCTCTATCCATTAGTAAGTGGCAACCATCGGTTGGCGGGCGAGGTGGAGGGCGTGGCGTAAGGCGCTGGAGCGGAGGGTCCAGGCGTCGGTGGCGGCGTCGCGGCGCAGTTCGTAGACGGCCGCGGTGATGCCCTGGCCCGGTGACGCCTCGACCCGCCAGAACTCCAGCTCGGGCTGCCCGGGCTCGGCTTCGAGATCCTGCCACCACACCCGGTTGATGACCCAGTGCTCGAAGATGGCGTCGACGGTGTAGAGCCGGCCTCGCCACACGAACCTGGCGGGGCGGCCGTCGTCGCGGGCCTGGACGTTCACCGGCTCGCCGTAAACCCTGCTCATGTCGCTACCGCTCTCCCCCGCCCGCCGCGGGGCGCTCGCCGGATCGCCGGAGCGGGCCGGCGCCAGGCCGGTTCCGGTGCCGCTTCTCGAATATATGTTCACTCGAACTAGTATGCAAATAATCTTTGCCATCTGAGCTGCGAATACTCCGAAATGTCGGTGCTGCACGGCATAGTGGAGGTAATCCGGCCACCCGAGGGAGGCAAACATGTGCTGGATCTGCGACCATCCAGGCGCCACCGAGCACGATTACACCGAGCACATGCAGCGGCTGATCACCGCCCACGGCTGGGCCGTGCAGGGCGTGGAGCGAGACGGCATCCACCCGCCGTGGGCCTACACCGTCGGGCTCACCTCGCACCGGCGGCCGGAGCTCGTCATCACCGGCATGGGCCTGACCCGGGCCACCGCGGTGCTCAACGGCGTGGCCGCGCACCTGCTGCACGCGGAGGAGCCGGAGCCGGGGACGCAGGCGGTGCTGCGCGACGGGCCGCTGGTCGAGATCGTCAGGGTCGACGTGCCCTGGGCGCACCTGAACCTGGCGGTCGAGCTGTACGGCAACCGGGTTCGCGGCCTGCAGCTGGTGCACGCCGACAAGCGCGGGAGCTGGCCCTGGGACCGCCAGTACCAGGGGGTTCGCGGCGGGCAGCCGATCCTGGGCTGCCGGGAGCCGCCCGAGCGGCGCAAGCGGGTCGGGTAGCGCTCAACGGCGGTCGGGTAGCGCTCAATCGCGCCTCAATTCACGCTGAGGAGCGCGCTGGCAAGCTCGGGCGTGGGGCGGGAAACGGGGGCAGAAGCTGGGGGTGGGCCTCGTGCCGGTCTCGGGGGACCGGCACGAGGCAGCTAAGGACGAGGGGCGCGGGGGGCGCGGAGAGGGCTGGCGGCGGGGGGCGGGGATCAGGGCTGCCAGCCCGGGCGGGGCGGGTTAGGGCTGCCAGCCGGGGGCGGGGCGGGTTAGGGCTGCCAGCCGGGGGCGGGGAAGGCGGCCAGCAGGTCGCGGACCTCGGCGGCGATGCGGTCCAGGACCGCTTCGTCGTCCTTGGCGGCCGCGATGATGGCCTCGTCCATCCAGGCGGCGATCGAGGTCATGTGCTCCTCGCGCAGGCCGCGGGTGGTGATGGCCGGGGTGCCGATCCGCAGGCCGGACGGGTCGAACGGCTTGCGCTGGTCGAACGGCACGGTGTTGTAGTTGGTCTCGATCCCGGCCCGGTCCAGCGCCTTGGCGGCCGGCTTGCCGGCGATGCCCTTGGCGGTGAGGTCCATCAGGATCAGGTGGTTGTCGGTGCCGCCGGAGACCAGGTCGTAGCCGCGGGCCAGCAGCGCGTCGGCCAGCGCCCGGGCGTTGTCCACCACCTGGCGGGCGTAGTCGCGGAAGCTGGGCTGTGCCGCTTCGCGCAGCGCGACCGCGATCGCGGCGGTGGTGTGGTTGTGCGGGCCGCCCTGCAGGCCGGGGAACACGGCCCGGTCCACGTCCTTGGCGTGCTCGGCGTCCGACATGATCATGGCCCCGCGCGGGCCGCGGAGCGTCTTGTGCGTGGTGGTGGTGATCACGGGGGCGTAGCCGACCGGCGACGGGTGCGCGCCGCCGGCGATCAGCCCGGCGATGTGCGCGACGTCGGCCACCAGCAGCGCGCCGGACTCGGCCGCGATGAGGGCGAAGGCCGGGAAGTCGATGATCCGCGGGATCGCGGTGCCGCCGCAGAAGATGATCTTGGGCCGTTCCTTGAGGGCCAGGTCGCGGACCTGGTCCAGGTCGACCCGGCCGGTGTCGTGCCGCACCGCGTACTGGACGGCGCGGAACCACTTGCCGGTCGCGGAGACCGACCAGCCGTGGGTCAGGTGGCCGCCCATGGGCAGCGCCATGCCCATGATCGTGTCGCCCGGCTTGGCGAAGGCCAGGTAGACCGCGAGGTTGGCGGGCGAGCCCGAGTACGGCTGGACGTTGGCGTGGTCCACGCCGAACAGCGCCTTGGCCCGGTCCCGGGCGATGGTCTCGATCGGGTCGATAAACTGCTGACCCTCGTAGTAACGCCGGCCCGGATAGCCCTCGGAGTACTTGTTGGTCAGCACGCTGCCTGATGCCTCGAGCACGGCCACCGAGACGTAGTTCTCCGACGGGATGAGCCGGACCTTCTCGTACTGCCGACGGGCCTCATCGCTGATGAGCTCGGCGATCTCGGGGTCGGAACTCTCGACGGCCGGGATGGGCGGGATGTGCATGACGGGACCTCCTGGCATGCAGGCTACACACCGCGGCGCGCGCAGGTCACGAGGGCGGGCCCTAAGGACGTTCGGTACGGTCGTCAGGGGCACCACAAGACAATGAGAAAGCAGACATGGCCACACGAATCATCCTTGACTGCGACCCCGGGATCGACGACGCGCTCGCGATCGCGTTCGCGCACGGGCACCCCGGCATCGACCTGGTCGGCATCACCACGGTCGCGGGCAACGTCGGCCTGGCCAGGACCACCGCGAACGCGCTGGCGGTGTGCGAGTACATCGGCGCGGCCGGGACCCCGGTGACGCCCGGCTGCGCCGGGCCGCTGCTGCGCCCGGCGCAGGACGCGCGGCAGGTGCACGGCGAATCGGGGCTCGGCGGGGCGGTCTTGCCGGCGCCGGCGGGGAGCCCGGCGCCGGGGCACGCCATCGAGTACATCACCGAGACCGTCCGGGCCGCTCCCGGTGAGATCACCCTGGTCGCGACCGGGCCGCTGACCAACATCGCGCTGGCGGTCAAGCGCGAGCCGCGGCTGGCGGACTGGGTGCGGGAGTTCGTGATCATGGGGGGTTCCGCGGGCCGGGGCAACGTCACGCCGGCCGCCGAGTACAACATCTGGGCCGACCCGGAGGCCGCGGCGGCGGTGTTCCGGGCCGGCTGGACCGTGGTCGTGCTCGGCCTGGACGTGACCCTGCGGACCGGGGCCACCCCGGCGGTGCTGGCGCGGATGCGCGAGCTGGGACCGCTCGGCACCGAGTTGCTGCTGCCCGCCCTGGACCAGTACAAGTCGGTCAGCGAGCCGTCCGGCCCGCCGCCGCAGGCGGCCAGGCCAGCAGCCGCCGGTGCACGACGTGTGCGCGGTGGCCTGGGTGGCCGCGCCTGAGCTGTTCGGGCTGGTCCCGGCGCGGGTGCAGGTGGAGACGGCCGGGCAGCTGACCGCGGGGATGACGGTGACCGACTTCGAGGCACCGGGTTTCGACGCGGGCAACGCCCGGGTGGCGATGTCCATCGACGTGGACGGCTTCTGGGAGCTGACCCTCGGCACCTACCAGCGCGTGGCCGCCGCCATGGGGCGCTGAGTTACCTCGCGCAGGCCAGATCCTGCTCCAGGTCCAGCTCCTCATACCGGCGCACGGTCTCCTCGGCCGCTTCGACCAGGTCGGCGTAGTTCCACTGCTGGCTGGAGCCCCAGGGAGTGGTCAGCGCCACGACGCCGGCCTGGCACCACACGGTCAGGCCCCGCCGGACCGACAGGATCGACATGTCCTGGCCGGGCTGGTCGTCGCGCACCAGCCCGCGGCCGAACCCCCGCTCGTCCAGCATGGCCTCCAGTTCCCGGACGGCCTGGCGGGCGCTGAGCCGGTCGCTGGCCCGGGCCGCCGTCACATCGGCCGAGAACGTGTACGAGCGCAGCCCGGTCACGTCCACCAGCCGGGCGTGGGCCAGCGGGGCGGGCATCGCGAACCAGACCGCCTTGCCGCGCAGTCCCCAGCTGTCCAGCCGGGCCCGGGTGGGATGGTGTCCCCACCGGCCGCCGGACAGCTCGTGGACGATCTGCAGCCCGCGCCCGCCGACGGCGTTGGCGGGGGTCTCGGGGGTGTCTCGGACACTGACGGGGCGGTGCCGTCTCGCCAGCCGCGGTAGCAGTCGAAGACCTTGCAGACCAGCTCGCGGGCGGTGCCGACGCCGCGCAGGTACAGCCAGAGCTCGGCCTGCGGAACCCCGGGCGGCTGCGAAGGCTGCGGGTAGCGGGGGACGCGGGACGGGCGGTGCCGGTGGGCCCGTGGGGCCTGAGGGGCCGGGCCGGCGGACTCGACCGGCTCGCCCTCCATGTCCGCGATCACGGACACGAGCCGATTCCCCCCTCCGCCGGCCCCGGCCACCGCCTGCGCGTGCAGCGTGTTGGCCGCGAGTTCGCTGGCCATCAGGACGCCATCCTCGAGAAGGTCGGGTTCGAGACCGACCTCCGAGACCGCGTCCCGGAACGCCTGCCGCGCCACTGTCGCGCATGTGGCGTCGGCCGGAAGCGGCCACGCGTAGCAGGTGCCCGCGTGAACGCCCCGCCAACTGCTCATACCCTGCTGCCATACACCTGGTGCCACCGACGCTCTCCTGTCAATAACCCGCCGGCAGGAGGGGGGTGCCGTCGGCAGCCGTTCCGTTTAAACCACGATACTTGGATTCGAACTCTTTAATCTGTGAAACACAGGTTACGACTCGCCCGACCCGCTTCGCAATATTGATGGCATTATTATTTCCGTCTCACTTATATACAGAAGTGCCATACTGGACATATCGGCTTTTCTTGGACATAGATCTGCTAATGCCTGGAAAGTGGCGCCGACCGGTCGCCCGCGGCGGCATGAGGCGGCACGGAGTTGTCGCGGCTTGGTACGAGATGTGATGAGTGTTATCGCACGGTGCATGCGATATTCATGTGCGATTTGTAACAAATGTGCCGCGTTCTTCGGCTAGCCGTTAATTCAGCCGGCGGGTACAGTTTCTGTAGTTGGTGAGGGAACCAGACGGTTACCCGCCAGGCCACGAGACAGGCCGGCATAGCGGAAGTCCCCGGTGGCGGCATCCACCCGGGGGCTTTCCGTTTACCTCCTACACCTACTCCAGGTCGTAGCGGCCCCACTTCAGATCCGCCAGGAACTCGGCGAACGAGTCCCGGCTGATAACGTGAGCGCCGCCCTCGGGCCGCTTGCTATCCCGGACGGCGGTCACCCCCGGCAGGTTGGCGGCGATCTCCACGCAGCCTCCGTTGTGCGCACTGCGGCGGGCCTTCCGCCAGATGGCCTGAGACAGGTCGGTCATTGCCCTACTCCATTCGCTTGGCGAGATGTTCGAGATAGCCCGTGGTGTCCGCGGGCTCAAGCGCGGCGTCACGGGCCCGTTCGAACGATTCGATGTAGCCCTGCACGGACTCGGACGCGCTTACCTCCTCAACCGAGTAATCGGTCTCGACGAAGACCAGGCTTGGTTCGTCGTCGCGGAAACCGAAGATGTTGACCATGGAGACGATGCCGGTGGGCGGCCCGTCCTCGAAGCGCTGGATGTGCAGCCGCACGTTGCGGCGGACGCTCAGCGTGACCAGGTGCTCGATCTGCTCCCGGCGGTCCTCCCGCAGGCCCCACCGGTAGAGCAGTGAGGCCTCGGTGATCACCGCGCTGACCATGGGCGCCGAGCCGTCCTTGCGGTCCAGGATCTCCTGCCGGCGCAGCCGGGAATCGACCGCCTTGCGCCGGTAGGCGGGCGGGCGCGGCCCGGACCGCATCAGCGCCTCGGTGTAGGCGGGCGTCTGCAGCAGGCCCGGCAGCACCAGGGGCATGAACACGCGGATGGTGGTGGCGTCGTTCTCGTAGCCGGGGAACTCACCCTCGAAGATCTCGGGGTACTCCCGCCACCAGGGCCGGGCCCGGGCCCGGATGGCCAGGTCCTCGATCTCTTCGGCCTCGGCCCCGTCGATGCCGTAGATGCGGATGAGGTCCCTGATGTCGCTCATCTCGGGACGCTTCCACTGGTTGGCCTCGAACCGGCCGACCTTGCCGCGGCCCCAGTTCAAGATGTCGCAGGCGTGGTTGGCGGTGTAGCCGGCCCTGACCCGGGCCGCGGTCAGCTGCCGGGCCAGCCGACGCTTGGCGATGGTGGCACCGTAGGTGTCATCGCTCATTTTCCGGTCCCCTTCTTGACAGGAACCCCTGTCATGTCCTCACGATACCCAAATTGCGATTCGCAAATCTAGGCTTTTACCGGACAGGAGTCGCCTGGATTGGAGTGTTCGGACAGGAGTCAGGGGTCGGCGGCGTCGTCGAACTCGCCGTTGCGGGCGCCGTCGAGAAAGCAATCCCACTCGTGCCGGTCGAACACCAGCACCCGCTGCTCGGGGTCGCCCGTGACCCGCATCAGGACCCAGCTGCCGTAGGTGAACGCGACCTCGATCGCGCCGTCACCCCGGCCGGAGCGCCGCCAGACCTGCGCGGCGAGGTCGATGCCGAGCTCGGAGACCGAGGGCTTGGCGGTCACGGCTGTCCAGTCACGGCTGGGCCGTCACGGCTTGCGGGCGACGCCACAGTAGAGCCAGCGTGCGCCGTCGCTGTCCGCGAGGACCGGGTCCTCGGCGCCCCAGACCCCGGTGTAGCAGATGGCGGGCGCGGCGCCCGGATAGGGCGGCACCAGCTCCAGGCCGTCGAAGAACCTGGTGATCCCGGCCCGGGACCGGAAGTACAGGCGCTCGGTGGCCCCGTCGAAGACGGCGCGGAACCGCTCGGCCGTCACCGGGGGCTTGTAGTCATCGGTCAGGTGCGAGAGCGCGAGGTAGCTGCCCGGCGCCAGGGCGTCGACGTACCGCGCGACCTTGGCCCAGGGTTCTGAGTCGTCGGACACGAACATCATCACCGCGGTCAGCAGCAGCCCGACCGGCTCGCGGAAATCGATGAGCCCGGTGACCTCGGGATGCTCCAGGATGGAGTCGGGCTCACGCAGATCCGCGCAGATGACCCGGGTGGACCGGTCCTCGGCGAGGAGCTGGCCGCCCTGCTCGGCCACCATCGGGTCGTTGTCGACATAGACCACCCGGGCGCCCGGGCCGACCTTCTGCACGACCTCGTGGGTGTTGCCGACCGTCGGCAGCCCGGAGCCGATGTCGATGAACTGGCGCACCCCGCGCTCGGCGATCCACTTCGCCGCGCGCTGGTGAAAGCCGCGGTTGGACCAGGCACAATCCCTGATCTCGGGCACCGCGGACAGGATCCGCTCGGCGGCCAGAATGTCGGTCTGGAAATGGTTGTCGCCGCGCAGCATGTAGTCGTAAATGCGGGCGGGAGCAGGCCTGCTGTAGTCCGCTCCGGCGGCCGCACGAGGGACCTGAGCTGCCACCCTCCAACCCCCCTAGCTGCTGATCAACAGCTCTCAGTGTCGCATAAATTCTGCGAATCACGAACCGGTGTATCCATTTCTGCGTAGATGTCCGGTTAGCCGGACCTGCTCGAAACCGGGAGAACCATGAGCGCTCCCCGGCGCCGCCCGGCCGGCGATAAGCAAACTCGCTGATCACTCACAGCCTGCATACAGCTTGAACTGGGCGATCCCCAAGACCCGGGACCCACCCTTACTGGCATGAACAACATGTATGGCACGCCAGCCGGGCCTTCTGGGGGTCCCGGTCCGGAGGGCCTGCCCGATTCTCACCCGCAGTACGCTCCCCCGCCAGGCCGTAAGAAGCGGATGCTCCGCTGGGGAACCGGCATCACCCTGGCCGGCTTCCTCGCGGGCGGCGGGATCGCCCTGGCCGTCACCGGCGGCTCGAACCCGGCCACGGCCAGCCCGGCGGTTCCGGGGGTCTCGGGGGCCAGCCAGGCCGCGGGCGCGTCGCTGAACACCGAACTCAGTGCCGCCTCGTCGACCGTTTCGGCGCCGCGGATCAGGCGGGCGCTGGCGCGGCTGCGCGCGCTGGGCGGTGTGGACGGCGAATTCACCTTCCACAACAGCACGGGCTACCACACGCTCGCCTTCGAGCGCGGCACGATCCAGTCGGTCAGCGGCAGCCAGGTGGTGGTCCGCGCGCCGGACGGCACGACCTGGACCTGGCTGATCGTGAGCGACACCGTGGTCCGGCACAACGGCAGCAAGACCACCGCCAGCACGCTGGCCACCGGCCAGACCGTGTTCGCCGGCGGTCCGGTCGTCAGCGGGGCCAAGGATGCCCGCCTGATCGTGATCAGGCCGGGCTCGGACTCAGGGTCTGGCTCAAGTTCGGTGTCTGGGCCTTCGGGTACGTCGGTGAGCTAGACGCCCGGAGATGCCGCGGCGCGCCCCGGGGCGGCGGGTGCGCCGCGGCATGCTGCGCACTTCTATCCTGCTTCTATGCTGGAAGATGAAACGTGAGATGCCATGGCAGACGGTGACCGAATCCCCAAGGTGCTCGTCGTAGACGACGAGCCGAACATCCGCGAGCTGGTCGAGGTGGCGCTGAAGTTCCACGGCTGCGCCGTCACGGTCAGCGCCAGCGGCAAGGACGCGCTGCACCAGGCCGAAGCCTACGAGCCGGACCTGATGATCCTCGACGTCATGCTGCCCGACATGGACGGCTTCGAGGTCTGCCGCACGCTGCGCGCGGACGGCAACGACGTCCCGGTCATCTTCCTGACCGCGCGGGACACCACGTCTGACACCATCCGGGGGCTCACGCTGGGCGGCGACGACTACGTCACCAAGCCGTTTTCCGTCGAGGCGCTGGTGGCCAGGGTCCGGGCGGTGCTGCGCCGGACCACGCGCGCCGCTGGCGGCGAGAACCAGCCGGGCGGTACCAACGCGCTGCTCCAGGTGGGCGACCTGGAGCTGGACGAGGAACACTGGATCGTGCGCCGGGCCGGGACCCCGGTGGAGCTGTCGCCGACAGAGTTCCGGCTGCTCGCCTACCTGATGCGCAACCAGGGACGGATGCTCACCCGGCAGCAGCTGCTGGAGAACGTGTGGGGCTGGGAGTTCGCCGGCCAGTCGCAGGTGGTGGAGACCTACGTGAGCTACCTGCGACGCAAGCTCGACCCGCTGGGCCCGCCGCTGATCCACACCCAGCGCGGTGTCGGGTACAGCCTGCGCGTGCCGCCGGAAGCCGAGCGCGTGGGCAGATGAGGTACACCGGGCGGCAGCCGACCGGGCGCGGCAGGCTCTCGCTGCGGTCGCGGCTGCTGGCCGGGCTGATCACGATCACCGCCCTGTTCCTGGTCGTCATGGGCGTCGTCACCACGGTGGTGCTGGGCAATAACGAGCAGGATCAGTTCAACACCGATCTCGGGCTGACGGTCAACGAGACCCTGTCCGATATCGCGAACCTGCAGAACGGGTACGCGGCGGCGTACATCAACGTCGCCTCGCGATCGACCGGGACCTTGTCCGGGCCGTCCGATACCGCCAGCGACCTGGAGAACCTGCTCAACGGTCTGATCGCCAGCGGGCAGGCGACGGCGTACTTCAAGCAGAATCCGGCCCGGACCCTGTTCACCATCTCCCAGCCCGGCGAGCCGACCCTGACCGCGATCTGGCGCACGATCGAGGTCCGGCCCGCCAGCAGGAACAGCCTGCTGCCGGCCGGGTGGAACATCCTGCTGGTGGCCCGGCCCGACAACGCGGTCGGCAACCAGGTGCGCGGGCTGATCCTGGCCGAGGTGATCACGGGGGCGATCCTGCTCACGCTGCTCGCGCTGGGCGGCCGCTGGCTGATCAGCCGCGGCCTGGCGCCGCTGGACCGGATGGCGAGCACCGCCGACATGATCACCAGCCGCGGCGACCTGACCGCCCGGATGCCCGATCCCGGTGATCACGCGGAGGCGGGCAGGCTGGCGGCGGCGATCAACACCATGCTGGACCGGATCCAGCACGCGTTCGGCGCCCGGTGGGCCTCGGAGCAGAAGGTCAGGCAGTTCGCCGCGGACGCCTCGCACGAGCTGCGCACGCCGCTGACCACCATCCGCGGGTACGCCGAGCTGTACCGGCAGGGTGCCCTGGGGCCGGACCGGCTGCCGAACGCGATGCGCCGCATCGAGCAGGAGGCGGACCGGATGTCGAGCCTGGTCGCCGAGTTGCTCGAGCTGGCCCGGCTGGACCGCAACTCCTCCCTCGACCTGACCGATACCGACATGGCCGAACTGGTCAGGGACGCGGTGGCCGACGCCAAGGCCGTCGAGCCGGGCCGGCCGGTCAGCGCCACCACGCCGCCGCGGCTGATCGTGGTCGCCGACGAGCCGCGGATCCGGCAGGTCCTGGCCAACCTGCTCGGCAACGTGCGCGAGCACACCACGCCGGAAACCCCGGTGGCCGTCCGGCTGGCCCGGGCGGGCGAGGGCGCGCTGCTCGAGGTGACAGACGCGGGCCAGGGCATGAGTGAGGAGGCGGCGGCCCGCGCGTTCGACCGCTTCTACCGGGGCGGACACAACGGGAACGGGCACGGCAGCGGCCTGGGCCTGTCCATCGTGCAGGCGATCGCCTCCGCGCACGGCGGCCACGCCATGCTCAAGTCCGCGGCCGGGGCGGGCACCAGCGTGCAGTTCTGGATCCCGTTCCATCCGCCGGGGCCCGCCGACGCCGAGGACGCGGAGCGCCGGCCGGGCCCGGACGCCTCGTACAACTGAGCCCTCTGGCCCCGTGCTATTTGTCCCGTAACTGTCTTTTATCTGTTTCTCTGCTATCTGGTTATGTCTTTCCGGCTCGCCGCCATGGGCGGAGAACTACGGTTAGCCCCATGCAGGACCGTGAGCTCGTCGCGGCCATCGTCAACGGTGACCCGGACGGGCTCGCCGAGGCGTATGACCGTTACGCGGCGTCGCTCTATGCCTACTGCCGGTCCATGCTGCCCGATCCGCACCCGCCGGCTGAGGCCGCCGATGCCGTGGCGGACACCTTTACCATCGCCACCGCCAAGCTCGGCGGGCTCCGTGATCCGGACCAGCTCGGCTCCTGGCTGCGCGCGGTCGCGCGGAACGAATGCCTGCGCCGGGCAGGGACCGCGGGGCTCGCGGGCTCGCGGGCTCGCGGCGGGCGACGCCCGGCCGGCCTTGGCGGGCGAGGCCCGGCCGGCCTCGGCGGGCGCGACGCCGGAGGGCGGTCCGCCCGACGGCCTGCGCGAGCGGGTGCTGAACGCCGGAGCGGATAACTCTCCGACCGGACGAGCGGACCGGGTGAGCGTGACACATCGCGCGGGCGCGTTCGGCCGGACGGGATTCCCGAAGCCGGTCATCCGGTCCGGACCGCGGTGGTGGCACGAGGTCCGGCGGAGGCCGCGTGCGGCGGCCGGGGTGGCGGCGGTGGCCGTCGCGGTCGCGGCGGGCGGGATCGTCGTGCTGCTGGTCGCGGGCGGCACGCACCGGGCCCAGGCCTCGACCGTCGCCCTGGGCGGGGGCAACGTCGACACGTCCGGCGCGCCGAGCGCGGCGTCGAGCCCGGCGGGCGGGCCATCCTCGCCGGGCCGCGGGCCCGCGTCCGCACCGGGGTCGCCGACGTCGTCCGCCACGGTGAGCCAGAGCACGTCGCCGGGTGCGCTGCGGTCGTCCGCGCCGACCCAGTCCGCGCCGCCGCTCCCGTCACCATCACCATCACCATCACCGTCCCCCTCCCCCTCCCCGTCCCCGTCGTCGTCGCCTCCGCCGACCCCGGGCACCCTGCAGGTGACGCCGAAGGGAGTGACGCTGTCCGCGGTCAAGGGCAAGCCGGCCAGCGGGACGTTCATCGTGACCGCGGTGGGCGGCCCGGTTAACTACGTCATCACCAGCCCGAACGGCAAGGTCGCCGTGTCGCCGCCATCCGGGTCGCTGCCCGCCGCCGGCTCCTGGGTCACGGTCACCGTGACCGTGCGGAGCAATGTCGCGTTCAGCGCGCGGGTCATCATCAGCCCGGGGAACCTGGTGGTCACCGTGCGGTTCAGCATCAAGGCGTAGACCGGGACCAGAACGCGTCGAGTTCGGCCCGGGACGGGGACTCCGCGGGCCCCGCGCGGGTGACGGCCAGCGCGGCGGCCGCGTTGGCGCGGCTCGCGGCGGCGGCCGGCGGCAGCCCCGCGGCCAGGCCGGCCAGGAACACCCCGGCGTGCGCGTCGCCCGCCCCGGTGGTGTCCGCGGCCACCACGACGGGTGCGGGGATGAGGCTTGGCGAGCTCGCGCCCGGGCCGGGGGCGCGCAGGGCCAGGGCACAGCCCGACCGGCCGGCCCGGACGATCACGCCGGCCCGGCCGGTGCGCGCGATCAGCAGGCGGGCCGCCTCGGCCGGGTCTCCGGCCCCGGTGAGCAGGGCGGCTTCACGCTGGTTAGCGCTCCACCAGTCGCACCGGCTCAGCACCGGGCCGAGCACCGCGGCCGGGATGTCCGCGATCAGCGGCCCGGGGTCCACGAACAGCAGCACCTCGGCCGGGAGCGCGGCGGCCCAGGCCCCGAGGATGGCCCCGGATTCCGGCACCACCAGCCCGTATCCGGATACGTAGACGGCGTCCCCGGCGCCGGCCGGGATCGCGTCCCAGGCGCCGGGCTGACGGAGGGTCTCGGCGCCCAGGCTGGTGACGAAGGTCCGCTCGCCGCCGTCCTCGACCAGGGCCACGTCGAAGCCGGTATCAGCGTCCGGGTCGGGCGGCCGCAGGACCGCGATGCCCTCGGCGGCCAGCGCGGCGCGGACCTGGTCGCCCCAGGGCCCGGTACCGTGGCCGCCCGCGTACAGGACGGGCAGGCCCTGCCTGGCGGCGGCCGCCATGACGTTGAACCCGCCGCCCACTTGGACGGACGAGGATCCGGCGAGCATGTCGCCGCCGCGTTCGGGAAGCGCGGGGACCCGCATCAGCAGGTCCACGAGCGCCTCGCCGGCGAACACGAGGCGCCGCAGCGGCTGGTTCATCCTGGCTGGTATACCACGCGCAGCGCGCACAGATCGCCGGCCAGCGCGGCCAGGTCCAGGCCGTGGGCGTCGATGACGGCGACGGCGCGGGCCGGGAAGGCCTGCAGGCCGTGGCACGCACCGGCGATCGCGCCGGCCATGGCGGCGATCGTGTCGCAGTCGCCGCCGAGCGAGGCGGCCAGCAGGCAGGCCTGCCACGGGTCATCGGGCACCGCGGCCAGCACCGCGAACGCGGCCGGGACCGACTCCTGGGTGGCCAGGCTGGTCCCGACCAGGGTGTAGATCAGCTCGGCGGCTTCGGCCCGGTCGCGGCCCGCGGCCAGGCCGGCCGCCCATTCGATGCGGGCCGCGACGTCCGCGCCCGCCACCCAGTGACCGCGCTCGGCCCCGATCCGCGCGGCCCGTACGGCCAGCGCGGTGGCCTCGGCGATCCCGGCGCCGGCCACGCCCGCGCTCACCGCGGCAGCCACCGCGGCCGCGCCGGCCAGGGCGAGGCCGGTATTGTGCGTGACGTAGCTCGCCGCGACCACCTGGTCGACGAGGGTCGACAAGCTAGAGTCGGGGCCGGGGGTGCGTGGGGGCCGGGGGATGCGGGTAGTGCGTGGGGTGCGGGGCCGGGGGGTGCGGGGCCGGGGGGTGCGTGGGGTGCCGGGCCGGGGAGGCTGACCGGGACGGCTATTCCGACGGGGGTGATGCGCATGGCGGCGCCGTTGGTGTCGCCGTGGGCGCCGGCCTCCTGCGGCGGGACGCCGGCCAGGACGGCGGCGACGGCGCGCTTGGTCGAGGGGCCGAGCAGGTCCAGCGAGCCGCGCGCGGCCATGTCGCGCTCCCAGGTGACCAGCGCCTGGGCCAGCTCGCGCGGGTCGATCGTGCCGTGGCCCTGCACCAGCAGCCGACCGAGCAGGACGGCCTGCTCGGTGTCGTCGGTGATGGCGCCCGCGGGCAGCCCGGCGGCGACCGGGTGGCCGGGCGGCGCGGGCTCGAAGTCATGCAGCTGCCCGCCCCAGCGCTTGGCGATCTCGCGCCGGGACAGCAGCTGCGTCGGCATGCCGAGCGCGTCGCCGATGGCCAGGCCGTACAGCGCGCCGCGAGCACGATTTTTCATGATCGCGAAGACTTTTACGTGCTCTGCCGGATAAAACCTTTCGCGATCATGGAAAGGCTCTACAGGACATGGCTGCCGTACATCTCGCCCAGGGGGTCGGCGAGGAGTTCCAGGCGGGCGCCGTCGGGGTCGCGGAAGTACAGCGAGACGCCGCTTTCCTCCTGGTAGGGGATCTCGGCCCGGTCCAGGTTGGCGCGCAGGCGGGCCCACTTCTCGGGCGTGACCGAGATGGCCAGGTGGTGCAGGCCGCCCAGGACTTCCGCGTAGGGCCCCAGGTCGAGGCCGGGGAAGTCGAAGAAGGCGACCAGGTTGCCGTTACCCACGTCGAAGAAGAAGTGGTTGGACCCCTCGTAGTCCCGGTTCTCGATGATCTCGGTCAGCGGGAACTCCAGGACGCCCTGGTAGAACCGGATGGTCCGCTCGACGTCCGAGCTGAGCAGCGCGGTGTGGTGGATCCCCCGCGCGCTGCTCGGCGGCCGGTCGGCCTGGATGTAGGTGTCGTGCAACCGCGCGCGTTCCGCCTCGATAGCCGCGAGGTCCATTGGCCCCCATCTCCCTTCGCTAGAGGGCTCGCAATTCGACGCTGATGTTGCCGCGGGTGGCCCGTGAGTACGGGCAGCGCTGGTGCGCCGCTTCGGCCAGTTCCCGCGTCGCGGCCTGGTCCAGGCTCGGGATGCTGATCACCAGCGTGACCACCAGCCCGAACATGTCACCCTCGGGCCCGACGCCGACCTGGGCGGTCACGGTGGAGTGGACGGCGTCCACGCCGGCCTGGCGGGCCAGGCCCCGCAGCGCGCTGTGGAAGCAGGCCGCGTAACCGGCCGCGAACAGCTGTTCCGGGTTGGTTCCCGGGCCACCGGGGCCGTCCAGCTCGGACGGCACCGAGAGGTCGAGATCGAGGCGGTGGTCCGTGGATAGGACATGGCCGTTGCGGCCATCCCCGGTGGAGATGACCTCCGCGGCGTACAGGACCTTATCGGGCATGGCCAAAACCTTATCGATCATGGTTGAGCGAGACCACCAAAGACGGCATCTCCGGCGGCGGCCCGTCCTCAATCAGCCTGCTCAGCGCGCCGGTATCGAGGTGATCGGCGACCAGGTCGCCCAGCACGTCCAGCCGCGCCTGGCGCAGCGCGGCGAAGTCGGTGCCGGGCGCCGGCTTGAAGTCCCGGCCCGCCTGCGCCGCCACCTCGGCCAGGAACACGCGCCGGAACTCGTCGTTCTCCAGCACGCCGTGCCAGCTGGTCCCCCACACCGCACCGCGACGGCAGCCGTCCAGGAAGGGCTCGGCGGCCGGGTCGGTGATCTCGGCGATCCCGTGGTGGATCTCGTACCCGGCCACCGGCGCGCCCAGCGCGCGGCCCGCGGGCCGGCCCAGCCGCTTGGCCGGCCCGAACACCACCCGCGCCGGCAGCAGCCCGAGCCCGTCGACCAGGCCCTGGCGCGATTCCACCGGGTCGTCGATCACCTCGGCCAGCATCTGGTATCCGCCACAGATGCCCAGCACCGGCCGCCCGGCGCGGGCCCGGCCGGTGATCGCGCCGGCCAGGCCGCGTTCGCGCAGCCAGGCCAGGTCGGCCACGGTGGCCCGGGACCCGGGCAGCACGACCAGGTCCGCGTCGGCCAGTTCGGCCGGGTGGTCGGCGAACCTGACCAGCACCCCGGGCTCCGCGGCCAGGGCGTCGGCGTCGGTGAAGTTGCTGATCCGCGGCAGCTTGACTACCGCCACGCGGAAATAATCTTTTTCGCCGAACGGAGCGTGGTGCGTGTCCCGGCTCAGGGCTAGGGAGTCCTCGGCGTCCAGTTCCAGGCCGTTCCGCCAGGGCAGCACGCCGAAGACCGGCCGCCCGGTGAGCTCGCGGAGCATCCTCAGCCCGCTGTCCAGCAGTTCGGGCGCGCCGCGGAACTTGTTGATCACGAAGCCCGCGATGAGCGCCTGGTCTGGCGGCGACAGCAGGGCCAGCGTCCCGAATAGGCCTGCGAACACCCCGCCGCGGTCGATGTCGCCGATCACGATGACCGGCAGGCCGGCCGCCCGGGCCAGGGCCATGTTGGCCACGTCGGTATCGCGCAGGTTGATCTCGGCCGGGCTGCCCGCGCCCTCGCAGATGACCACGTCGTAGCGGGCCCGCAGCCGGTCCAGGCTGGCCAGCGCGACCTCGCGGAGCCGGGGCGCGTGCGCGCGGTAGCCGACCGCGTCGGCCTCGGCCTCGGGGTGACCGAGCACGACCACCTGGCTGCGCCGGTCGCTGCCCGGCTTGAGCAGGACCGGGTTCATGTCCGCGGTCGGCTCGATCCCGGCCGCGGCCGCCTGCATGGCCTGGGCGCGGCCGATCTCCGCGCCTTCGGCGGTGACGAACGAGTTCAGCGACATATTTTGCGCCTTGAACGGGGCCACCGCGACACCCTGCCGGGCCAGCCACCGGCATAGCCCCGCGACCAGGGCACTCTTACCCGCGTCGGACCCCGTCCCGGCCACCAGCAGCGCCCCTCGCATGAAAGCAACGTAGCGCGGTTGCATGTTTGACCCCGTCCAGGGGGGTACCTGTAGGACCTAAGGCTTACGAAGGAGGCCCGAAATGTTGCTCATGCTCCTGCTCCTGCTCGTCGTCCTGGTCCTGTTCGGCGCCGGGTTCGCGCTGCACGTGCTGTGGTGGGTCGCCATCGCCGCGCTGGTCCTGTGGCTGCTCGGCTTCTTCCTGCGCCGGTAAGCGCGATAAGTACGGCCAGGCCGGTCGCGGCCGCGGTGACGGCTCGGGAGAGCCGGACCGCACGGCGGATGTCGTCTGGCTCCGGGGTCCGCCCCTCCCCCAGTCCCGGGCGGACCTCGGTGACACCGCCGTAAACGTTCGTGCCGCCCAAGCGCAGGCCGAGCGCCCCCGCGAAGGCGGCCTCGCACCTCCCGGCATTCGGGCTCGGGTGGCGAGCGCCGTCCCGTAGCACGGCCCGCGCCGCCGCCGCGGCCGGCCCTGGCGCCCGATGTCCCTCTGCCGGCGGACTCTGGGCGGACGTTCCCGGCAGAGGGACCATCTCTGTTTTCATGGTCGCCGAGGCGACGGCCGCGCACACGATGGTGAGCGCGGCCGTTACTCGTGCGGGCACCCAGTTGGCCACGTCGTCCAGGCGGGCCGAGGCCCAGCCGAAGCGCAGGTACCTGGGCGAGCGGTAGCCCACCATCGCGTCAAGCGTGTTCACCGCGCGGTAGGCGGCCAGCCCCGGCAGCCCCGCCACCGCCCCCCACAGCAGCGGGGCCACCACCGCGTCGCAGGTGTTCTCGGCCACGGACTCGATCACGGCCCGCGTCATCTCGGCGGCGCCGAGTCCGGCCGGGTCGCGGCCGCACAGGCTGGGCAGCACCCGCCGCGCTTCGGCAAGATCGTGGCCGGCCAGAGCAACCATGGACCGTTCGGCATAAAAATGTAGTGAACGGGCACCGGTGACAGCCCACACCGTGAGCGCGGCCGCTGCTGCCTGCGACGGCGGCCGGCCTCGCGTACGGCGGTGCAGGAGTGCGGCGGGGGCGGCGACGGCCAGGACGCAGGCGGCGGCGTGCGCGGTGCCGCGGAGCCGGGAGTCGGCGTAGTCGCGGGCCTCGAGCGCGGCGGCGGCCCGGCCGAACGCGGCCACCGGGTGACCGCGGCGGGGGTCGCCGAGCAGCGCGTCGAGGGCCACGCCGGCGGCCAGGCCGGCGGCGAGCGGCCACTGGCTCGCGGGGGGGCATGGGGGGTCGTCCCCCCGGGCCAGCAGAGCCTGCGCATCAGGCCATTGTGCCCGGTCCGGTCCTAGGACCATCGGCGGAGCGGGGCTGGGGCGGCTGGCCGATGTGCCCGGCGCGGCCGGCGGGCAGGCTGGGGACCATGAGAACGTATGCGGAACTGCCCGGGCTGATGACCGTGATGACCGGGGACGAGAAGCACGGGCCGAGCGCGACCTCGACGCTCGACGTGCTGTGGGTACTGTACGACCAGGTACTGCGGGTGTCGCCGGACCGGCTGGATGATCCGGGCCGGGACCGGTTCCTGCTGTCCAAGGGGCACGGACCGGCCGCGTACTACGCGGTGCTGGCGGCCAACGGGTTCATCCCGGAGTCGTGGCTGGCCGGGTTCGGCTCGGCCGGGTCTGCGCTCGGCTACCACCCGGACCGCAACCTGGTGCCGGGGGTGGAGATCGGCAGCGGGTCGCTGGGGCACGGGCTGCCGCTCGGGGTCGGGCTGGCGCACGGGCTGATCGCGCGGGGGCTCGTTACGCCGCGGGTGTTCGTGCTGGTGGGCGACGCGGAACTGGACGAGGGCAGCAACAACGAGGCGATCGTCTACGCCGGTGCCGTGGGGCTGGCGAACCTGATCGTGGTCGCGGTGGACAACCAGTCCTCGTCGTACGGCTGGGGCGCGGGCGGGATCGAGGCGCACTTCGCGGTGAGCGGCTGGTCGGTGGCGCGGGTGTCCGGGCGGGATCATGCCGCGCTCTCTTCGGCTCTTTCGGCTTCGGGTTCGGGGCCGCGGCTCGTCGTGGCTTCGGTGGAGGGAAGTCATGAGTGACATGCGGACGGTTTTCGCGGCGACGGCCTCGTCGTTGCTGGATGAGGATCCGCTGGCGGCGGTGGTGCTGGCCGAGATCTCGGCCGACCTGTTCGCCAAGGCGGCGGCGCGGCACCCGGAGCGGGTGCTCAACGTGGGGATCCGGGAGCAGCTGATGGTCAGCGTGGGCGGCGGGCTGGCGCTGGCCGGGCTGCGGCCGATCGTGCACACCTACGCGCCGTTCCTGGTCGAGCGGGCCTTCGAGCAGGTCAAGCTGGACCTCGCGCACCAGGGGGCGCGGGCCGTGCTGGTCAGCGTCGGCGCGTCCTACGACGCGGCGCGCGCGGGCCGGACCCACCAGGCGCCGGAGGACGTGGCGCTGATTGACACCGTGCCGGGGTTCTCGGTGGTCGTGCCCGGGCATCCGGACGAGGTGCCGGACGTGCTGCGTACCGCGGTGGGCGCGCTGGATTCTGGGTCGACGTATGTGCGGCTGTCGAGCGAGGCCAACCGTTCCGCGCTGCCGGTGCGGCCGGGGCTGCAGGTGGTGCGTTCGGGCCGGGAGGCAGTAGTGGTGGCGGTGGGGCCGATGCTGTCGGTGGTGCTCGACGCGGTGGGCGACCTGGACGTGACCGTGGCTTACACGACGAGCGTTCGGCCGTTTGACGGGGAGGGGCTGCGGGGGCTTTTGGCTTCGCCATCCGTGGTGCTGGTTGAGCCGTATCTGGCCGGGACGTCCGCGTATGTGGTGTCTTCGGCCTTGGCGGGGCGGGCGCACCGGCTGCTCAGCCTGGGTGTGGGGCGTTCGGAGCTGCGGCGGTACGGGACGCCTTCCTACCACGCGGCGCTGCACGGGCTGGATGCGATCGGGATCCGGCGTTCGGTGACGGACTTCCTCGACTTGTCTTGACTTGCCTTGCCTGGGCGCGATGCTGATGGGGACCAGGACCGACGAGGAGACCTCGTTCGCGATCCTGGACCGGTACGTCGCGGCCGGGGGCACGTTCATCGACACCTCGGGCAACTACGCGTTCTGGGTCAACGGGAGGCGGGGCGGGGAGAGCGAGGAACTGCTCGGGCGGTGGCGGCGCAGCCGCGGCGGGCTGGATGACGTGGTCATCGCGACCAAGGTCGGGGCGCGGCCGCTGTCCGCTGGCAGTTCTTTTGACGCTCCCAGGGAAGGACTGTCGGCCAAGGCGATCCGGGAGTCCGCTTCGCGGAGC
>CAWGJL010000052.1:0-70723 GCA_963822765.1 uncultured Actinomycetes bacterium
CCTGCCAGGGCGGAGGCTGCGTGGTCTACAGCGTTCACTTTTCCGTGGTCAGGGGGGACCGCATGGCCGATTTCGACCGCGTATGCCTTTGACGGGGCCGCGCTCGACCTTGGCCGCGGCGTGCACGACGGCGCGGTCGTCCCCCGCGACGGCGGTCATGCTGCCGCTGCGGATGGTCAACCGGCACGGCCTGATCGCGGGCGCCACCGGCACCGGCAAGACGAAGACGCTGCAGGGAATCGCCGAGCAGCTGTCGAGCGCCGGCGTGCCGGTGTTCGTGACCGACGTGAAGGGCGACCTGTCCGGCGTGGCCGAACCGGGCGAGGCGGGCGGCGCCGCCGCCAAGCGCGCCGCAGACCTCGGCCTGCAGTTCCAGGCGCGCGGGTTCCCGGCCGAGTTCTTCGCGCTGGGCGGCCTCGGCCCGGGGATCCCCATCCGGGCGACCGTGTCGGACTTCGGTCCGCGTTCCTCAGCTCGGTGGCCCAGACCGTCCGGCTGATCCGGTCCAAGGGCGTCGGCGTCTACTTCATCACCCAGACCCCCAAGGACGTGCCGAGCGAGATCTTGGGCCAGCTCGGCAACCGGGTCCAGCACGCACTGCAGGCGTTCACCCCCGAGGACGCCAAGGCGCTCAAGGCCACCGTCTCGACGTTCCCGAAGTCCGCGTTCTACGACCTGGATGAGCTGCTCACCGGCATGGGCATCGGCGAGGCGGCGGTGACGATCTTGTCCTCCTCTGGCGTGCCGACACCGGTGGTGCACACCCGGATGACGCCGCCGGCCTCGCGGATGGGACCGGCCGACGACGTCGAGGGCAAGGCCAAGGCGTCCCCGCTGTGGGCCAAGTACGGCGAGCGGGTGGACAACGAAAGCGCCCGCGAGATGCTCGCCGCCCGGATGGAGGCCCCGGCGGCCAGCGCTCCCGCTCCCGCCGGTAACGGCGGCGCGCAGGCCCGGCCCGCGCCTACCGAGAGCCACAAGAAGGCGGCCGGCGTCGCCGCGGGCGGCGTCGCCACGGTGACCGCCTTCCTGCAGTCCAAGGAGGGAAAGCAGCTGGAGAAGCAGGTCATGCGCGGCGTCTTCGGCCTGCTCAAGAAGAAGCTCTAACGCGATCGCGGGCTCTTCCTCGCGGGCCTGCTCGCGCCGCGGCGCGAGCTTCCTGGCACGGATCAGGATCACGATCACCAGCAGGCTGGCCACGTTGAAGATCGCAGCGAGGCCGAAGGCAGCGGCCATGCCGTGCGCGAGGACGTGCTGTCCCTGGGCAGCCGCGGTCAGGCCCGGCAGCGGGTGCTGCTGCGCGCTGCGGCTCGCGGTGCCGAACACGGCGACCAGGACGGCCAGGCCGAGCGCGCCGCCGACCTGCTGCATCACGTTGACCATGCTCGAGGCGGCGCCGGAGTCCGCGGGCGCGACGCCGGCCAGCGACGCCGTGGTCAGCGGCACGAACACCAGGCCCATCCCGATGCCGAGCAGCATCATCGGGCCGAACACCCCGGACCAGTAGCCGGTGGCCGGCGAGACGCGCGACAGCCAGGCCAGAGAGACGATGGCCGGCAGCATCCCGATGATCATGAGCGGCTTGGCGCCCAGCCGCGGCATCAGCCGGGGCGCGGTGCGCGACATCGCGAACAGCGCGGCCGTCAGCGGCAGGAACGCCACGCCCGCGCGCAGCGGGCTGAAGCCCATGACCTTCTGCAGGAACTGGGTGAGGAAGAAGAACACCCCGAACATCCCGGCGAGCAGCAGCAGCCGGGCGGCGAAGGAGCCCGACCGGCTGGCGTCGGCGAACAGCCGCAGCGGGGTGATCGGCTGGCGGACCCGGGACTCGATGACCAGGAACCCGGCCAGCAGGACCGCCGCGGCGCCGAACGCGGCCAGCGTCAGGTGATCTCCCCAGCCGTTGGTCGCGGCCCGGACGAACCCGTACACCAGGGAAGCCACGCCGGCGGTCGACGTCACCGCGCCGGCCAGGTCGAACCGGCCCGTCTGACGCGGTGTCTCGGCCACGAACAGCGGCGCGATGGCCAGCACGGCGATCCCGATCGGCACGTTGATGAACAGCACCCAGCGCCAGGACAACCACTCGGTGATCACGCCCCCGAGCACCAGGCCCAGGGAGGACCCGCCGGTGATCACGCCCATGTAGATGCCCAGTGCGCGGGTCCGTTCCCGGCCCTCGGGAAAACCGCTCACGATCAGGGCCAGCACGGCCGGGGCGGCCAGCGCGCCGCCCGCGCCCTGCACGGCCCGGGCCGCCAGCAGCATCCCGGCCGAGGTGGAGAGCCCGCCCACGAGGGAGGCGAGGGTGAACAGGCCGATGCCGGCGCTGAAGACGCGCCGGCGGCCCAGGATGTCACCGGCCCGGCCGCCGAGCAGCAGCAGGCCGCCGAAGGTCAGCGTGTAGCCGTTCATCACCCAGGACAGGCTGGTCGAGGAGAAATGCAGGCTGTTCTGGACGTGCGGCAGCGCGATGTTCACCACCGTCGCCCCCAGGATGGTCACTTGTGCCAATAAACCGCTAATGGCATAATGCCGGGAAGGATCGCTATGAGCGCACGGTCGGCAAGGCAGCCCCGCTTCCCAGTAGAGCGCAGGCCCGCCCGGCCAGGACGGAACGACACGGGCATGAGGGTAAACGGGGAACCTGAGCGGTGGCTGGCCGCCGCGCGTATCAGCTACATGGCCAAGAGGGACCGCGAACGCGGCGATGACCTGATCAACGGAATCCAGACTCAGGACGTCAGGTCCGTCGAGTGGGCGCGATGCGAAGGACACGTGATCGTGCACGTGACCAAGGACCGCAACGTCTCCGGCGCGATCGCCCCGTGGGAGCGCCCCGAGCTGGGCCGTGGCTGACCGACCCGGTTAAGCTCGTCCAGTACGACGGGATCGTGGCCTACGACGTGTCGCGGCTGTCGCGCGAGTACTTCGACCTGGCGTGGCTGCGGAAGTGGGCCGAGGAGAACCACAAGAAGCTGTACGTGATCAAGGAACGGCTCGCGCTGGCCCGACAACCGGGACGGGACGCTGTGGGGGGTCGCCGCCGAGCGCGCCTACGAGGAGCGGCAAGACATCATCGAACGGGTGACCAGGGAACTCGATGCGCTGCGGGACGCTGGCAAGCTCGCCAAGCCGCTTCCCGTTCGGCTACACCTCCGCGGGGGACAAGTACGACCGCTACCTGACCCCCACCGAGGAAGGACGCACCTACATTCCCCAGATCTTCAAGCACTGCATCGACGGCTGGTCGATGAACGCGATCGCGCAATGGCTAAACGATGAAGGGGTCAAACCCTCGTCGGGCGGGAAGTGGTGGGGAGCGGTCGTCGGGCGCATCATCAAGAACCCGACTTACATGGGGCACCAGTGCCAGCGAGACCTTGTTCCCCCAGATGAGGTAGAAGAGAGCGACGGCAAGGCCGTCCGCTACCGCTATGGCAGCACCTGGACCGAGACCCCGCGCTTTCAGTACGGGAAGACCATCCACCGCTGCGAGGCCCTGGTCGACGCCGCCATCTGGAAGCGCGCGAACGAGGCCCTGACCAGCCGTCCGAAGCGGGGCCACGTCGATCCTCGAGAGCCGCGCCATGCTCGCTGAGACGCTGTTCTGCCCCTCCTGCGAAGACAGCCCCATGTACCGGATAAGGGGGGGTGGCGGCAAGAGCCGCTATCTCTTCTACTACCGCTGCTCCGGGCGGGGCAGCCAGCGCCAGGGCTGCGGCAACATGGTCCGGATGGAACTCGTCGATGCGGCGGTCAACGAGATCATGGCGAGCACGTTCGACGTGCCGGTCATGCGGCACGAGATCGTCTTCGGGAACGAGGCCGAGATCGGGGCCGAGCTAGAGCGCATCAACTTCGAGTTGCAGCAACTGGGCGCGCAGCGACTGCCGTGGGATGAGGAGGACCGCGAACGGGCGCGGCTGCGAGCAGAGCATGAGCGTGTGAGCAGCACCACGTTGATTGATGACCACGTGGAACTGGTCGAGACCGACGACACTTACCTTGAACTGTGGGAGCGGCGGAGTGTCCAGAATCGCGGCCCCTGGCTCGTTGAGCAGGGCTTCCGGGTAACCGCCAGCAAGGAGCAGGTGACCGTCTCGCAGGGGACGGTTCAGGGCGAGGCGTGGCTGGACGAGCCGGAGCGTATAACACCCACCCGGCACCTGGAACGGGTGTACTGGGGTAAGTGCGAGTGCGGATGCGGCGCGGACCTTTACGGTGCCAAGTGCCGTCAGAAGAGGTACGTTAACGGCACCCACCGAATGAGGGCAATCCGTCAGCGCGAAGCCGCAGGCGAAGCACAAGCCGCCGATTCGCAAGAGCCGTGATCCGGCTCTCATCAGGTCCGCTTCTTGCGCCAGGCGAGCACGCATCCGCCCGTGGCCTCCGTCGTGTACTCGACGTGGAACCCGGCCCGGCGGCGCGGCCACGGGGGTAAGCGCTCCTCCGGAGCGCTAGGACCGTGGGCTGAGAGCGAGACGCTGATTCAGTATTCAGCTCGGCTCGCTGGCGTGACGGCTCCGTCGGCCACCGAACGACCTGTTCTGTGACCCCCGTAGGGGACCATCACGGCACCCGCCAGCATCCGGGCAGCAAGAACGCCCGCTCGGCGGCATGAGCGAGTGGGTCCGGCCTGTCCGCGAGGTTGAAAGCGGTCGTTCCGCCGGTCGAGCTTTGGGATCATGTTCGGGTGAACGCCAAGGTGGAGACGGTGACGTTGTGGCGGCCGGCCGGGCCGCAGAAGTTGGCGTTGGTCGAGGCGTCCGGGTGGCAGCGGTGGCCGCCGCGGTTGCCGGGGCAGCCGATCTTCTACCCAGTGCTCAACGAGGAGTACGCGACGATGATCGCTCGTGACTGGAACGTGAAGCATTCCGGAGCGGGGTATGTCACCCGCTTCCAGGTTCGTCGGGATTTTCTGGATCGCTACGAGGTGCATCAGGTCGGTGGCCAGACCATCCTGGAGTACTGGATCCCGGCCGAGGACCTCGACGCGCTCAACGCGCACCTCGTGGGCAGGATCGAGGTCGTCGCCGAGTACCGGTAGGTCGGCTACCACCGGTCAGCGACAGAACAGCATGACTGTGCGAGCGCTGTGGCACGGGCGTTGCCGGATCCCGCGGGGAGGGGCCTTGGCGGCGGTCAGGTGAAGCGGAGCCGGACCTGTGTGGTGGGGGCGGCTGGTTCGGGGCTGTGGGCGAAGGCGGCCAGCGCGGCTCGTACGGTTTGTAGGGTCTGCACGCCGACGAGGTCGGTCCAGGCGCGTTCGGCGTCGGCACCGGCCTGGCTGAGCAGGTCGTGTAGCCGGTGCCCGTCAGCGGTCAAGGCGAGACGTCGGCTGCGCGCGTCGTCGGTGTGTGGCTGCCGGTCGAGCAGCCCGTCGGCCTGGAGCACTGCGCAGATCTTGCTCATCGCCTGCGTGGTCAGGCCGGATCGCTCGGCGAGTTGGGTGACCGTGTTGATGCCTCGTCCGATGAACAGCAGCGTGATCGCCTGGGTTGAGGTGAGGTGACCGTACCCGGCCGGGCCGAGCGCCGCGAGCAGGGTGCGGACCACGCGTTCGCAGCAGGCTGCCAGCAGGACACCCAGATCCTCGTTGAGGGAGGCAGGCGCTGGTGCAGGCTGGCGGTGCTTGCTCACGTGATCACCTTACCCATCTTGACTACGTAACCAGCTTACGTATTTAATAATGGTAACTGGATGGCACATTTGGAGGTCGTCATGCCCGTCCAGACCGAGCACCGATTCCCCCCCGACCTAAGCGTCCTGGACGCCGCCGACAGCCGAGTCACCCTGGCCGACCTGCGCGGCCAGGCGCGGGCGGTGGCCGTGTACTTCACGCACCGGCACCTGCCCGGTCTGCATCCAGCACGCCCGCGCCCTGGCCCGGCTGGACCTACCCACCCGCGACGTGCAGCCGGTGGTGGTGGTGCCCGGATCGCCGACGCACGCCGCCCGGGTCCGGGGCATCCTCGGCAACCGGGTCACCGTCGTGTCCTCCGCTGGCGCCCAGGCGCACCTGGCGGCGGGATTGCACCGGACCCTGCTCCTTCAACAGAGTGGCATCATGCTCATCGACTCGGCCGGCGTCGTGCGATACCGGCTGGCGACCGCCCTGCCCACCGGCAGCTTCGACGGCCCGGCGCTGCAGGCCGCGGTTCGACCGGCCGTAACGCGCCAACCATCCTCCCCCAACGCGCCGCGAAAGGATGACAACCATGCAACGCACCGCTGCCGCGGCCGGAAGCGCGGTCTTCTTCGTCCTTGCCCCAGGTACCATCGTCGGGCTCGTTCCGTGGCTGATCACCGACTGGCACCCGGGTGCGCCAGTGTCCCACCTCGTACCGCTTCGGGTACTCGGTGCCGTACTGGTGGTGGCCGGGACCGCCATACTGGTGTCCGCGTTCGCCCGGTTCGTGGTCGAAGGGCTCGGTACCCCGGCACCCGTCGCACCGCCCACGCACCTCGTCGTCGGCGGCCTGTACCGGCACGTGCGCAACCCCATATACCTCGCGCTCGACGCCACGATCCTCGGCCAGGCGATGCTGCTGTGGCGGCCAGACCTGTTGTGGTACACGGGTTTCGTCGCGCTCGCGCTGGTCGCCTGGGTCTACGGGTTGGAGCAGCCGGAGCTGCAGAGCCGGTTCGGCGCGCGGTACGACGAATACCGGCGGGCGGTACCGGGCTGGTGGCCACGTCGCCGACCCTGGCAGCCCCGATAGACCGCCGACGTCCGCGCCCCACGCCCGACCTCTGATGCCGCCGTCTGGATGGTCGCGGCGCCCAGGGTCAGGTACCAGTCCGAACCGATGAACTCCAGTCCGGTCTCCTCACCGACGTACGCGTCAATGCGTCTGGCACCACCAAGCCCTGCGCGAACTGGTCACTGATCGCCCAGAGCGCTGCGCGCAGCCGTACCGCTCGTGTACCTGCCCAGGTCAGGGGCATATTTGACCTTGCATTGTTGACGTGGAGACCGGTGATTGTCCCGGTCGGCGTCCAGCCCGTCTACTTACCTTTTGGATAGATTTTCCTTACCAGGGGGTTCCGGTGCCTTGACAAGGCACCAGGCATGGAGCGTTCATGGAAGGCGCGCGACTGTTGCGCGCGGCGCGGCACCGACTTCTTGCCGGCCGGGACAGGGCGCGCGAGGCGAAGGCTGGCGTACGGACCCCCTCTAGCGGGAGCGTGCGGGCGGCGGGCCCTGGACCGGCGGACCTGGTGCCGGGGAGGCGACGCCGACGCACGCGCCAGCCCGGCCCCTCGGGTCATGAGCCGGCGTGGCGGCACTACGAGCACCCGTCCGGCAGGCACCGCGCCCGGCACGCGAGCTGACAGCCCATAGACACGAGGCTGACAGCCCGGCCTGCGGCACGGGGAGCGACCCCCGGCATTGGCGGCGGGATCCGCCTTTCCTGACAATCTTCCGCCTGCCCTCATTCGGTTCCGGGGCAAGGCGGCCTTTGGCATGTGCGGGGACCCGAGCGGTTCACGCGCGGAAAGGCACTTTCTCCCATGACATCTCTTGTCAGCAAGCGTTCTACCCGGCAAGCCCCCCGGACGGTTACCCGGCAGCGGAATCTGTCAACCTGTATGAGGCACCATCACGCGGGTCTTATTGAGTGTCGGTCTCCTTCTCCTGGGGCGGGTTGATCCAGGATGTTCCTGGCAGTTTCGGCGGGGCTGGCGGTTTGCGGACAAAGCGCTCGGGGTGGGCGTGGTAGGCGTCGGCCAGAACCTGGGCACGCCCGGCCCGGACGGCTGCGGCCCGGCCGTGGTGGACGTCGGCGGCGGTATGCAGGCCGAGCCCGCCGTGCCGGTGCTCGTTGTTGTACCAGGGGAAGAAGTCCTGGCAGTGCGCCCGGGCGGCTTGGATCGAACCGAACCGGGCGGGGAAGGCCGGCCGGTATTGAGCGTCTTGAACTGCGCTTCGGAGTACGGATTGTCGTTGGACACGTGGGGCCGGGAGTGGGATTGGGTGACGCCGAGGTCGGCGAGCAGCAGCGCGACCGGCTTGGAGGTCATCGAGGAGCCCCGGTCGGCGTGGATGCTCAGCTGCCCGCGGCCGATGCCCTGCTTGTCGCAGGTCGCCGCGATCAGCTTCTCGGCCAGGGCAGCGGACTCGCAGGTGGCGACCATCCAGCCGACCACATACCGGGAGTAGATGTCCAAGATGACGTACAGGTGGTAGTACGTCCACTTCGCCGGGCCGTGCAGCTTGGTGATGTCCCAGGAGTACACCTGGTTCGGCCCGGAGGCCACCAGCTCGGGCTTGACGGCAGCGGGATGGGTGGCCTGCGCGCGCCGTTCCCGGCTCTCGCCGGCCTCGCGCAGCACCCGGTAATAGGTCGACACCGACCCCAGGTAGGCGCCCTCATCCAGCAGGATCGCCCAGACCTCGGCCGGCGCCAGGTCAGCGAACCGGTCGCTGTGCAGCACGTCCAGGATCGCCTGCCGCTCGGCCGGGGCCAGCGCCCGCGGCTGGAGCCGCTCGGTATGCGGGACCGGGGCTGCCTTCGGCGGCGGCGGGCTGATCCGGTGCCGCCGGTACCAGGTGGCCTGCGGCACGCCTGAGGCCGCGCACGCCGCCCGGGTGCCGATCTTCGGCGCGAGCAGGGCGATCGCCTCGTCGGTCACGAGCTGGACCCGGGCTCGGTGTCCGCGCTCTCGGAGATCGTCTCCAAGAGCGCCTGCAGTTTTGACTGGACATCCACCACGAAGCGGGCCTTAGCCAGCTCCCGCTCCAGGTTGGCCTTCTCTTTGCGCAGCCGGGCGATCTGCGCGTCCCGCGGGTCAGCGGCCGGACGGCCGCGCGGCCGCGCCGGGCCGGCCAGCGCGCCGGCGTCCCGGGCCCGCCGCCACTCGATCACGTGGCTGGAGTACAGGCCTTCCCGGCGCAGCACCGCGCCCTTCTCACCGGTCGGCGCCGCGTCATACTCGGCCACCACGTCCAGCTTGTACTGCGCGGTGAACGTCCGCCGGCGGGCCCTCTCGGGTACCTCCGGATCCGGGCGCTCCTGCCCACCGGTCACCCGTCCAGCATCGCCGGCCACCAGGGCACGGTCGAGCACGGTCACGGTCATCTCAGGAAATCTCCATCCCCGCCCTCGGGGAGGTCAGTGGTTACTGAGGGGCGGGTGCCTCACGACAGCTTGGCAGAGAGGGCAGGTGACCCGGCAGCCTTGGACTGCCGGCGCACCTGCCGACCCTGGCCGGGCCGTATGCCCTGGTCGGCGGCTTAATATACCTGCGCCGTGGAACCGGGGCTGATGACCTATGTCATCTAACGATCGCTCGCGCGGGGCAGGCACAGGGGCAGCGATAGGCACAACGGCAGCGAGGGACGAGGCCGCGGTGCTGTCGGTGTCCGCTCACCTGACCGACCGTGACCGCGAGCTGGTGCGCCTGGTGGCACGGCACCGCGTGCTGACCGCCGACCAGCTCGCCGCGCTGAGGTTCGGCAACCTCACGACGGCCCGGCACCGGCTGAGCGAGCTGGTACGGCTCGGCCTGCTGCGCCGGTTCCGGCCGCGCCTCCAGGCCGGGTCCGCGCCCTGGCACTACGTCCTCGGGCCGATCGGCGCGGCCATGCTGGGCCAGGAAGACCGCGAGGAGAAGAAATGGCTGCCGCAGGCCCGCGCCGACCGGCAGCTCGCCCTGGAGCGCTCCCAGCGGCTGGGGCACATGACTGGGACGTCCTGGTTCTTCACCGCCCTCGCCCGCCACGCCCGCGAGCACGGCGGCGGGGAACTCCAGTCCTGGCTCAGCGAGCAGGAGGTCACCGAGCGGATGTACCTGAGCACCTGGGCCGCCGAGCACGGCCCGCACCCGGACGGGCTGGGCATCTGGGCCGAGGACGACCGGGACATCTGCTTCCTGCTCGAATACGACACCGGCACAGAGCACCTGCCCCAACTCGCCGACAAGCTCCCCGGTTACGCCGAGCAGGCCCGGCACCAGCTTGTGTTCAAGGCACCGCTCCTGTTCTGCTTCCCCACCCCCGCTGCGAGCAGACCGCCCGCAAGGCACTCGCGGCCACCACGGCGTCCCTCAGCCTCCAGATCGCCACCGCCGCACTCGACCCGCGCGTCACCTGCCCGGCCTGCGGACCGGCCTGGATGCCGCTGCACGGCCGCCGCGGGCCGATGCGGCTCATCGACCTGGCCGACGTTCTCCCCGACCCCTGGCGCCTCGCCCGCGAGCAGGAGGAACGGGAACGCCGGGAGAAAGCCGGGCGTTCGCAGAACCTATCCGGCAACTGGGACGACGAGGACTGGGGAACCGCCCAGTGAGGATCGAACTCCACTCGCCGCTCGAATGTCCCGGATGCGGCTGCGAGTTCAACGGGACGTGGGTTCCCAGCGCGACGACCGCTGACCAGACCTGCCCCTCGTGTACGCGCGTGTTCACCGCGACCTGGAAAGGCTGGACCTTCACCCCCGAGCGAACCATGCGGAGCGGGGCCGCACCGCCACCCCGGCCCCGCCCGTCGTCGGCGGCGGCGTGACGTACGCCCCTCGCCGGTAAGCAGCACCGGCGCACGTGAACCGCGCTGCTCTTCTTATTTCATCTGTCGGTGAAGGGCGAATCTGACCTGCGATCCGACACGTAGGCGGGCGTGGTCATCGTCGGGATGTTTGCTTCCAGGCCGCTCGCCTACTCCGGCACCGTGCTGACTGCGGTCTCCGTGTCGGTCAGGTCGGCCGGGCTGTCCGGGACCGCTGGCTTGCGGTCGCGCAGCAGCGTCGCGATGACCACCAAGGCGGCGACGTCGAAGATAGCGGCCAGCAGGAACGCGGTGGACATGCCGTGCGCGAGCACGCGGGCGTGGGACGCCGCCACCGACAGGCCCGCGACCGGGTGCGCCAGCGAGTCGCGGGTCGCCGTGCCGAACACCGCCACCAGGACGGCCAGCCCCACCGAACCGCCGAGCTGCTGCATGACGTTGACCATGCTGGAGGCGGCACCGGACTCCTCCGGCCTCACCCCCGCGAGCGAGGCGGTGGTCAGCGGCACGAACACCAGACCCATGCCCCCGCCGATCAGCACCATCGGGCCGAAAACGCCCGACCAGTAGCCGGTCGACGGCGACACCCGCGACAGCCAGGCCATCCCGATCACCACCGGGACCATGCCGATAAGCATGAGCCGCTGGCCGCCGAAGCGCGGGATCAGCCGCGGCGCGAGCCGGGACACTCCGAACACCAGCAGCGTCATCGGCAGGAACGCGACCCCGGCCAGCAACGGGTGGAAGCCAAGCACGTCCTGAAGGAACTGGATGAGGAAGAAAAACATGCCGAACATGCCCCCCACCAGCAGCAGCCGCGCGACGAACGACCCCGAGCGGCCCACGTCGGCGAACAGCCGCAGCGGCGTGATCGGCTGCGGCGCGCGGGTCTCGGTCAGCACGAAGGCCACGAGCAGCACGGCGGCCACGGCGAACGCGGCGATGGCCACGCCGTCGCCCCAGCCGTTGGACGCAGCCCTGATGAAGGCGTAGACCAGCGCGGCGACGCCCGCCGTGGAGGTAACGGCACCGGGCAGGTCGAAGCGGCCGGGCTGGCGGGGCGTCTCGGCCACGAACAGCGGGGCGAGCACCGTCACCACGATGCCGATCGGCACGTTGATGATCAGCACCCAGCGCCAGGACACCCACTGGGTGATCAGCCCGCCGAGGACGAGGCCGAGGGAGCCGCCGCCCATCACCACGCCCGAGTAAATGGCCAGGGCCCTGATGCGCTCCTTGCCCTCGGAGAAGCCGCTGACGACGAGCGCGAGGACGGCCGGGGAGGCGAGCGCCCCGCCGACGCCCTGGATGGCGCGGGCGGCGAGGAGCACGCCCGCGTTCGGGGCGAGGCCGCCGGCCAGCGAGGCGAGGGTGAAGATGACGATGCCGGCCAGGAACATCCGGCGGCGGCCGAGGATGTCCCCGGCTCGGCCGCCGAGCAGCAGCAGGCCGCCGAACGTCAGCGTGTACCCGTTCATCACCCACGACAGGCTGGTGGCGGAGAAGTGCAGCCCGTCCTGAATGCGCGGCAACGCGACGTTGACGACCGTGGCGTCCAAAATGACCATGAGCTGGGCGCCTAGTGTGATCGTGAGGGCGATGGCGGGGCGGGCTGCTGCGCGTCGGGGGCGGGCGTCTCCGACATTCAATGCACGGGGCGCCCGGCCCGGGATGCCCTGAGGAAAGATACGGAGGTTCACTTAACCTAGCTCCTACCAGGCACGTTGTTGCATGCCTATAATTCGCATGTATGATTGTCCTATCAAGGATGATCATGAGCTGGGCGCTGAGCATGATGGCCAGGGCCACGCCCGCCCGGCTCGCGGGGCTGGCCGTATCGATACGCGCATCACGGGTACGCAAAGAAGACAACATGCCTCCATGGCGATCTGGATCCCCGGCGCCCGGCGGCGCGGGGATCCCTGAGGAACGGTCGGTAGACCTCTGGTGGCTGACAGACCGCTGGCCGGGCGGTACGATCGGAATGAAGCGGAGGTCTACTCCGGTTAATATACGGAGGCAGCCTCCGTTTTGCAACCTAATTAACGACCGGGACTATGACCAGACCACCTGACCAGCAACCCGAGGCGCGGCCCGCCGAGGCGCGGCCCGCCGAGGCGCGGCCCGCCGAGGCGCGGCCCGCCGAGGCGCGGCCCGCTGAGCAGCGGCCCGCCGAGCAACTGCGGTCCGACGCGCGGCAGAACCGCGCCCGGCTGATCACCGCGGCCACCCAGGCCTTCGCGCAAAAGGGCGCCGACGCGCCACTGGAAGACATCGCCCGGCGGGCCGGAGTCGGTATCGGCACGCTGTACCGCCACTTCCCCAGCCGGCTGGACCTGCAGGCCGCCGTGTTCCGTACCGGGGTTCGCGACATCTGCGATAAGGGCGAAGCGCTGAGCCATGGCGACTCCCCCGAACGCGCCTTCGCCGACTGGACCCGCGCTCTGGCCGCGTACCTGGTGACCAAGCGCGGCTTGTCGCGGACGCTCATCGACTCGGTCGGCATCGAGTCCGAGCTGATCACGTCCTGCTGGACGATCATGCGCGAGACCACCGACCGCTTGCTGGCCGACGCGCAGCGCGCCGGGGTCATCCGGCCAGACGTCACCGCCGTGGACGTCATGCGCCTGGTCCACGGGGTCGCAGTGAGCTCGGAGAAGGATCCCGAGCGGACCAATCATCTACTGTCGATCACGCTCGACGGCCTGGCCTCCAAGCCGCACTGAACCCTTCCGATGCCGGTAGTTACCTCACTCGCTCCGTCAACCCCACAGTTCCCATTTGCGTGGAGGATCCGGCTTTCGTGGAAACTTTGGGCAACCCCGTAAGCATTCCAAAATTAACCGAGTTTCCGGTGTGTCGCGTGCCAGGATGCTGGCATGAGCGCGAACGCGGAGCTGGTGAAGCTGATGGGCCCGCAGCTGGAGCTGCTGCTGCCGGAGCTGGATGAGAAGTCCCGGCGGCTGATGCTGGGGGCGGTGGCGCTGGCGGCCGGGGACGGCGGGACCGGCGCGGTGGCCAAGATGACCGGGGCGTCCTGGCAGACGGTCGCGGACGGGGCCGCGGAGCTGGAATCGGGGCAGGTCGCGCCGGGCGGGCGGATCCGCCGGGCGGGCGCGGGCCGGCCGAAGCTCGCGGAGAGTGATCCGGGGCTGGTGCCGGCGCTGCTGGCCCTGGTGGAGGACTCCTCGCGGGGGGACCCGGAGTCGCCGCTGGCGTGGACGACCAAGAGCGCGGCGAACCTGGCCGGTGAGCTGGCCGGGCAGGGGCACCGGTGCAGCCCGCAGACGGCCTGGCGGCTGCTGCACGAGCAGGGGTTCTCCACCCAGGCCAACGCGAAGGTGACCGAGGGGAGGCGGCATCCGGACCGGGATGCCCAGTTCCGGTACATCGCCGCGCAGGCCAAAGAGCACCTGGCGGCCGGGCAGCCGGTGATCAGCGTGGATGCCAAGAAGAAGGAGCAGGTCGGGGAGTATGCGCAGGCGGGACGGGAGTGGCGGCCCCGGGGCCGCCCGGTCAGGGTCCGCAGCCACAGCTTCGAAGACGAGCAGGGCGGGCACGCGATCCCGTACGGGATCTATGACGTCGGGGCGAATACAGGGTTCATCAACGTGGGCACCGACCACAACACCGCGGGGCTCGCGGTGGAGTCGATCCGCCGCTGGTGGACCCTGATCGGCAAGGATGCCTACCCCGGGGCGGGGCGGCTGCTGATCTGCTGTGACGCCGGCGGGAGCAATGGCTGGCGGAACCGGGCCTGGAAGGCCGGGCTCGCGGCGCTGGCGCAGGAGACGGGCCTGGAGATCACCTGCTGCCACTTCCCGCCGGGAACGTCGAAGTGGAACAAGATCGAGCACCGGCTATTCTCCCAGATCACCCTGGCCTGGCGCGGCCGGCCGCTGACCAGCCACGACGTCATCATCAACACCATCGGCGCGGTTACCACGGCCACCGGGCTGACCGTCACCGCCGTCCTGGACGCCGGCTCTTACCCGGCCGGGGCCCAGATCAGCGACCAGCAGATGAAAGACCTGGAAGACCGCGCCTTAACCCGCCACCGCTTCCACGGCGACTGGAACTACACCCTGCCGCCCGCCTGGCGGGCCGCCCCGGACCCCGCCCCGGACCATTCCTCCGGCCCGGACCCCGCCGCCCTGCACGCCCTGGCCGCCATCGCCGGGCTGACCACCCAGGACCTGGACGACCTCACCGCCAGCATCACCATCCCCTGGCACGCCCAGCTGGAAGCCGAGCTCTACCAGGCCCGCGGCGGCCCCCGCCGCCACACCAGCGGCGCCGGGCAGACCCGCAAGCTCGACCTGCCCGGCCACATCCTGGTCACCATCCTGCACGACCGCCACGGCGCATCCCGCCACGCCCTGGGCGCCTTGACCGGCCTGGACCCCAACACCATCCGCCAGGCCATCAGCCGCACCCGCGACCTGCTCGCCGCCCGCCACCCGCACACCCTCGCCCCCGCCAGCCCCCGCCCCGACCCTGCCCTGCGGGAGTACGCCGCCCGCGCGGGCATCACCATCCGCCGGACCCGCCACGGCATGAACCCCCACGCTGACCACACTAAGACCCGCGACACACCGTAAACTTGGTTAATTTTGAAATGCTTACCCAGTTGCCCGGATCGTCCACGAAAGCCGGATGTTCCACGATAATTTCCGGATAGTGGAACTAATCAGCGAAGACGGTTGCTTGCGAGCCTAACGGGACGGGTGAGAATCTACGCGCCACTCTGCCGATCGAGCTGCGCAGGAATTCCAGCCCGAGCTCGATTTATCAAACCCTCAGTCAGAAGTCCGGCGGACGGTTCTCATACGGCGTGCTGAGCACGACGGTGGTCCGGGTGGAGACCCCGCCCAGGGTGCGGATCTGGTACAGCAGGTCCTCCAGCGCGGTGGGCGAGGCGACCCGCACCTTGAGGATGTAGTTCTCGTCCCCCGCCACGCTGTGGCAGGCCTCGATCGCGGTCAGGTGTTCTAGCCGCTGGGGCAGGTCATCGGGGGCGGCGGCGTCGAACGGCTTGACCGACACGAAGGCGGTCAGCGGCAGCCCGATGTCGTCCGGGTTGAACATCGCGGCGTAGCCCTTGATCACGCCCTCCTGCTCTAGCCTGCGCACCCGCTGGTGTACCGCCGACACCGAGAGCCCGGCCTGGCGGGCCAGTTCGGTAAAGCTCATTCGGCCGTTGCGGGCCAGCAAGGACACGATCTTGCGGTCGATCTCCTCCACGTGGTCACGTTAGCGCCATGCCCTCATCTCCGAGTCATAACGAAGTAACGGAATGATTACGGCCTTTACGAGAATGTAACATTGCCGTTCGCGTACTTACCGGCCCGCCGGCCCGAAGTTACGCTGCGGCCATGGCACAGATCATCATGGACCACGTAGAAAAGACCTACACGGGGGGCGTCAAGGCCATCGACGACCTGAGCCTCGACGTCAAGGACGGCGAGTTCATGGTGTTCGTGGGCCCGTCTGGCTGCGGCAAGTCGACCGCGCTGCGGTCGATCGCCGGCCTGGAGGAGATCACCGGCGGCACGATCTCGATCGGCGACCGGGTCGTCAACGACCTGCCGCCCAAGGACCGGGACATCGCCATGGTGTTCCAGAACTACGCGCTCTACCCGCACATGACGGTCGAGCAGAACCTGGCCTTCGGCCTGCAGCTGCGCAAGACGCCCAAGGACGAGATCAAGCGCCGGGTGGACGAGGCGGCCCAGATGCTCGGCCTGGAGCAGTACCTCAAGCGCAAGCCGGGCGCCTTGTCCGGCGGCCAGCGGCAGCGGGTCGCGATGGGCCGCGCCATCGTCCGCGAGCCGCAGGCGTTCTTGATGGACGAGCCGCTCTCCAACCTGGACGCCAAGCTGCGCGTGTCCATGCGGGCCTCGCTCAACCAGCTGCACGAGCGGCTCGGCGTCACCACCGTCTACGTGACGCACGACCAGGTCGAGGCGATGACGCTGGGCGACCGGGTCGCCGTCCTGCGCGACGGCCGGCTCCAGCAGGTCGACAACCCGCAGACCCTGTTCGAGTCGCCGGTGAACCTGTTCGTGGCCGGCTTCATCGGCTCCCCCGCGATGAACTTCGCCACCGCCGAGCTGATCAGGGACGACGGGCCGGTGGTCACGTTCGCGGGCTTCAGGCTCGCGGTCCCGCCGGACACCTTCGAGGCCAAGCACGGTCTCGCGGACTACTTCGGCAAGCAGGTCATCCTCGGCATCCGTCCGTCGGACTTCGAGGACGCCAGCCTGACCAGCGCCCGCTGGGGCACGATGGCGGTCACCGCCGGCGTCACCGAGGAACTCGGCAGCGAGATCCACGTGATGTTCACCATCGACGCGCCGCCCGTGGAGCACGCCGCCATCGTCCATGCGGCCGAGACCTCCGAGGACGCCGACGAGGCGGTCACTGCGCTGGTCGGCGGCAAGTCACTGTGGACGGCCCGGGTGTCCAAGGAGAGCCGGATCCGGCACGGGTCGCCGGTCGAGCTCAGCGTCGACACCCGCTACCTGCAGTTTTTCGACCCGGCCAGCGGTCTGTCCATCGGGCACCCCAAGGCCACCGCGTCCCTCGCGTAACTGGCGTTCGGTCCCGGCAGTCGGCACCAGCAAGCTGCCCATGCGAGACTGTAAGGATGCAGCGGAACCCGGAAGAACTCTACGAACTCGGTCCCGCCGCGCCAGATATCGCGGATGCGCCGATGTTGCACTACCTCGAGGGCTTCATCGACGCGGGCAACGCCGGCCGCCTGCTCGCCGAGCACCTGCTGAGCACTCTCCCGCACGAGACGGTGGCGCGGTTCGACGCGGACCGGCTCCTCGACTACCGGTCCCGGCGTCCGCTGATGATCTATGACAACAGCCACTGGGAAAGCTACGACGCGCCCGAACTGGCCCTGCACCTGCTGCGCGATCAGAACGACCGGCCCTTCCTGCTGCTGACCGGGCCCGAGCCCGACCACGAGTGGAAGCTGTTCACCGACGCCGTGCTGGACCTGACCGGACGGCTCGGCGTCGGCCTGGCGGTCGGCTTCCTGGGCATCCCGGCCGGGATGCCGCACACCCGGCCGCTGGGCGTGATCGCACACGGGACCCGCGACGACCTGATCAGCGCGCACCAGCGCCTGCCGAGCCGGATTCAGCTGCCCGGCAGCGCGGCCGCCCTGCTCGAACTACGGCTCGGCGAGACAGGCCGGGACGCGCTGGGCTTCGCCGTGCAGGTGCCGCACTACCTGGCCCAGGCCGTCTATCCGCCGGCCGCGCTGGCCCTGCTGGGCTCGGTGGTCACCGCCACCGGGCTCGGGCTGCCCGACGAGGGGCTGCGGGAGGCTTCGGACCGGACCAACGAGGCGATCGAACGGCAGGTCGCCGAGTCGGCCGAGGTCGCCGAGCTCGTCCGCGCGCTGGAGCAGCAGTACGACACGGCGGCGGAAACCAACGGGACCCCGGGGGCCGGGCTGCTGGGCGAGGGCGAGTCCATGCCCACCGCCGACGAGCTCGCGGCCCAGTTCGAACGGTTCCTGGCCGAGAACCAGGGCCGCATCGATCCGCCCGGGCCGCGGACCACCGAGGGCCCCGACACATAGATCGTCTGACATCAGATTATCTCGCGACGTCCTATCGGGTATCCTGGACGCATGACGACAAGCGCGCCCGAACGCGCGGTACCCGACCTGAGCTTCATGCTGGCGCACGCCTCCCACGTACTGGCCACCCGGATGACGGCTGCCTTCGCCGAGATCGGTATCTCGCCGCGGGAGTACTGCGTGCTGTACCACGCCACCACGGGCGAACTGACCCAGATAGAGCTGGCCCGGCTGTCCGACCTGGACAAGACCACGATGGTGGTGACCCTGGATGAGCTGGAGGAGGCGGGGTACGCCGAGCGCCGCCCGTCCCGGACGGACCGGCGGGCCCGGGTGGTGGTGGTCACCGACGAGGGCCGGCAACTGGTCGCGGCCGGGCACGCGATCGCCGACCGGGTGCACCAGGAAGTCCTGGCCGACCTCCCGTCGGGCAACGGCGGGGTGTTCATGGACTCCCTGACCCGCCTGGTCAGCGGGCTGCTGGCCAAGCCGGTCGAATCCGAGCGCCCGGTCCGGCGGGTCCGGCAGGCGGCCGGTTGAACCACGGTTCGTTCTGAAAAAGATTGTCTGTTATTAGATTATCTGCTACGGTCTCTCCTGTGGACAACGAACAGGAGCGATCCATGGCGGTCAGAACTCCGGTAACCAGCGATAGGCGGCGCCAGCTCGCCGCTGTGGCTGCTGTGTGCGGCCAGCTTGATGATCATCCTGGACGGCACGATCGTCACCGTCGCTCTGCCGTCCATCCAGCGGCAACTCGCGTTTTCGGCGGCCAGCCTGAGCTGGGTGGTGAACGCCTACCTGATCGCGTTCGGCAGCCTGCTGCTGCTCGCCGGCCGCCTGGGCGATCTCATCGGGCGCAAGCGCATGTTCCTGGCCGGGCTGGCCGCCTTCACCGTCGCGTCGCTGCTGTGCGGGCTATCGGCCGGCCCCGCGATGCTGATCGCGGCCCGGTTCGCCCAGGGCATCGGCGGGGCGATGGCGACCGCGGTGAGCCTGGGCATGATCGTGACCCTGTTTCACGGACCGCGGGAGCAGGCCAAGGCGATCGGCGCATTCAGCTTCGTCGGCGCCGCCGGCGCCTCCATCGGGCTGGTCCTCGGCGGCGTCCTGACCGAGGCGGTCGGCTGGCACTGGATCTTCTTCGTCAACGTGCCGATCGGCGTCCTGGTCATGCTCCCTTCCGTGAAGGTCCTTCAGGCCGCCCCCGGAACCGGGTTGAGCAACGGCGCCGACTGGCTCGGCGCGCTCCTGGTTACCTCGGGCCTGATGCTCGGCGTCTACGCCATCGTCGGGACATCGCAGTACGGCTGGGGCTCGGCCCGTACGCTCGCAGAGGCCGCCCTGGCCGCGGCCGTCCTGGCCGCGTTCGTGATCCGCCAGGCCACGGCCCGCGCCCCGTTGCTGCCGCTCCGGCTGTTCGCAAGCCGCGCACTGGCCGGGGCCAACCTCGCGCAGTTGCTGGTCATCGCCGCCGCATTCGGGTTCCAGGTCATGATCACCCTGTACTTGCAGCGCGTCCTCGGCTACGGCGCGGCCGCCTCCGGCCTGGGCCTGCTGCCCACGGCCGCGGTCATCGGCACGGTTGCCCTCGGTTTGTCCGCCCGGATCGCGGCGCGGTTCGGCCCGCGCCCGATGCTGCTGGCCGGGCTCGGGCTGATCACCGCCGGGCTGGCCCTGCTGACCCTGATCCCGGTGCACGCGAGCTATCCGACGCAGATCCTCCCGCCGCTGGTGATCTTCGGCGTGGGCGGCGGCCTGTGCCTGCCCGCGCTGGCCTCGCTGGGCATGTCGGGCGCGACGCCCGCCGATGCCGGGCTGGCCTCGGGCCTGTTCAACACCACCCAGCAGATCGGCGCGGCGCTGGGCGTGGCCGTGCTGTCCGCCTTGGCCGCCGCGCAGACCCGCAGCCAGCACGCGGCCGGCACGAATCCCGCTGCCGCGCTGGCCGCGGGCTACCACCTGGCCTTCGCTACCGCCGCGGGCCTCGCCGGGACGGCGATCGTGGTGGCGGCCGTGATGCTCTGGCCTAGTCGACGACGAGCAGCTCTCGCGGAGTGTTGTTGAGCCGCTCGTAGCCGTCGGGGGTGCAGACCACGATGTCCTCGATCCGCGCGCCGTGCGGGCCGGGATAGATCCCCGGCTCCACCGAGAACGCCATACCTGGCTCGAGCACCTCGCCGTTGCCCGCCACGATGTAGGGGTCCTCGTGTGTCTCCAGGCCGATCCCGTGCCCGGTCCGGTGGAAGAACGCCTCGCCGTACCCGGCCGCGGTGATCGGCTCGCGCGCGGCGGCGTCCACCGATTCCGCCGTCACGCCCGGGCGGACCGCGGCGCAGGCCGCCTCCTGGGCGTCATAGAGCACCTTGTAGTAGGCGGCGAACTCGGCGGGCGGCTCGCCGATCGCGTAGGTCCGGGTGCTATCCGAGCAGTACCCGGACGGCATCGCACCGCCGATGTCCACCACGACCGCGTCGCCGGGTTCCAGCACGCGGTCGGAGACCTCATGGTGCGGGCTGGCGGCGTTGGGCCCGGAGGCCACGATCACGAAGTCCACCGTCGCGTGCCCCTCGGCCAGGATGGCCTCGGTGATGTCCGCGCCGACCTCACGCTCGGTCCGCCCGGCCCGCAGCCAGCCCGGGACCCGGGCGTGCACCCGGTCGATGGCCTCCCCGGCCTCGCGCAGCGCCGCGACCTCGGCCGGAGTCTTCCTGATCCGCAGCGGGCCGAGCGCGCCGCTGGCCAGCGCCAGGCGCGCCGACGGCAGCACGTCGCGGAACCTCAGCACGAACAGCGCCCACATCCGGTCGGACAGGCCCACGGCCGAGACGCCGCCGAGGCGGCCGGCCACCATCGCGAACGGGTCGGCGGTCTCCCCCCAGGGGACCATCTCCAGGCCCAGCGAACCGGCCGGCGAGGCCTGCGCGGCAGGCAGCTCCAGCCGCGGCACGAACAAGGCCGGGTCGCCTTGCGCCGGGACAACCAGGCAGGTCAGCCGTTCCAGTTGCTTGGCGTCGTAGCCGGTGACGTAGCGCAGGTCCGGGCCGGGCGTCAGCAGCACGGCGTCCAGGCCGGCGGCGCGCACGGAGTCGCGGACGAGTTCGAGGCGGCTTGCGGGGTACAGTTCCACTCCTCCACCCTAAGACGAGGACACGGCGCTGAGAAAGCGGCCCAGGGACGAGCCCAGTCCCCACCGCTCGCCGAACTCCCTCAACTTGTCGGCATCCGCCGGCACCGCGGGCAGCTGCCCGGCCACCGGGGGCAGCGGCGCGTCGTCCGCGACCTTGGTGACCGACATGGCGATGTCCAGGTAGCCGCGGGCCTTCTCGAGCTTTTCCCGGCTGCCGCGGGGAAACCCGCCGTGCCCGGCGTCCAGCGCGGTGGTGATGCCCGCCACGCTGCCGAACGCCCGGATCAGCGCGGCCGCGGTCTTCTCCCCCACGCCCGGCACGCCGGGCAGCCCGTCGCTCGGGTCGCCGCGCAGCGCGGCGAAGTCGGCGTACGCCCGGCCCGGGATGTCGTACTTGGCGCTCACCGCCGCCTCGTCGATCACGTCGAGGTTGACCAGGCCTCGCACGGTGTAGATGACCCGGATGCCGCGGGCGTCGTCGACCAGCTGAAACAGGTCCCGGTCGCCGGTCACCACGTCGACCGGGTCGGGTGAGCGAGCGGCCAGCGTGCCGATCACGTCATCGGCCTCGTACCCCGGCTGCCCGGCGATGACCAAGCCCGCGGCCAGCAGCACCTCCTCGATCAGCGGGACCTGCGCGGACAGCGCGGCCGGGACCTCCTCGCCGCCGTCGGCGGCCAGCCGGTGCGCCTTGTAGGAGGGCACGGCCGCGACCCGGAAGGCCGGCCGCCAGTCCGCATCCCAGCACGCGACCAGCCGCGCCGGATGCCGCGCCCGGACCAGCCGGGTGATCATGTCGAGCAGTCCGCGAACGGCGTTGACCGGCGTGCCATCCGGTGCCCGGACCGTATCCGGGACCCCGAAGAACGCCCGGAAGTACAGCGAAGCCGTATCCAGCAACATCAGCGAGCCCACGCTGCCATCCTGCCACGGCGGGCCGGCGGGTCAGGACAACAGCACGACCTTGCCGTCCATGATCTTGATCTGCTTGCCGGGCAGCGGGCTACGCGCCGGGCCGGTCACCACCGCGCCGTCGGTGATCTTGAACCGGCTGCCGTGGCAGGGGCAGTCGATGGTGCCGCCGGTCACCTGGTTGACCACGCAGCCCACGTGCGTGCACACCGCGCCGAACGCCCGGTACTGCCCGCGGGCGGGTTGCGTCACGACCACCCGCGCTGCCTTGAAGATCATGCCGCCGCCCACCGGGATCGCCCCCGCAGCGCCGAGCACCACCTCTTTGGCCGGGGGCGCCTTCTTCGGCGCGGCGCTGCTCGGCATGGGATCCGTCGATGCCGGGCTGGCCGAGGGGTCCATGGCCATGGCGGACGGCGGCGCGGCGTCGTCGGCCACCCCGGCCTCGTTGGCGCCGTAAGGCACGGCCGCGGTGCTGCAGCCGGCCAGGGTTGCGCTCAAGCCCGCCAGACCCACCGCGCCGATCAGCACCCCGCGCCGGGACGTCCCCGGCCTAGAGGCGGCAGCACCTGTCTCCGGCATCGGTCGTCCTCCGCTCGTCCGAGTAGAACACCCCGCGGCTCCACTCTGGCGGACCGGGCGTGACCACGCCCGGTGACGGCCGGTCTCGTAAGGGCTCTGTAAGCCCGGCGTTACGGCTGGGCGGTCGCGGGCGGTTCGGCGCTCTCGGGCCAGCCGGTGACCAGGGCGTGAACCCGGTCCGCGGCCTCCGTCAGGGTCAGGCCGCCGCCGACCGCCACCCCTAGCAGGTACGCGGTCAGCGGGGCGGCAACCCGGTCCACGGCGTGGGCCACGTCCCGCGTCACGTCCAGCACGGCCTTGATCTCCGCGGTGTTCAGCGAACCCGGGGCAAGCCCGAGCCCGGCGCCGGCCGCGGCCGTCCACTCCTCCAGGGTGTTCATAGCTGCCAGCCTAGGGCTCAGGGCTGCAGGCCGCCGTCGGCCCGCAGGACCTGGCCGGTCATCCAGCCGGAGTCCGGGCCGGCCAGGAACGCCACCACGCGGGCGATGTCGTCCGGCTGGCCGAGCCGCCGCAGTGCCGTCTGCGTCACCACGTCCTCGAACGTCTCGCCCGGGTTGGAGCTGCGCAGCAGTTCGGTGTCGGTGGCGCCGGGCCCGACGGCGTTTACCGTGATCCCGCGCTCGCCGAACTCCAGCGCGGCCACCGCGGTGAAGTGCTCAATCGCGCCCTTGGCCGCGGTGTACAGGGCCCCGCCAGGCGGATGTATCCGCGTGTTGACCGTGGACAGGCAGATGAGCCGGCCGCCGTCGCGCAGCGCCCGGCCCGCGTACTGGATCAGGAAGAACGGCCCGCGCGCGTTGACCGCCATGAACCGGTCATAGTGATCCTCGGTGACGTCCTTGATCGCGGTCGGCGGGCCGGACGCCGCGTTGCAGACCACGATGTCCAGCCCGTCTAGCTGTTCCTCTGCCGCGGCGCACAGGTGCCGCAGGTCAGGCAGGCTCCCCTGGTCGGCCCGGACCGCGAAGGCCCGGCCGCCGGCGTCGGCGACCTCGCCGGCCACGCGGTCCGCGGCCGCCTGATCCTGCACGAAGCTGAATACGACCGCCGCGCCGTCGGCGGCCAGCCGCTTCACAATCGCCCGGCCTATTCCTCGCGACCCTCCGGTCACGAGCGCGCCCTTCCCGTCCAGTACGCCCATCCTGCCTCCCGTGGGTCGCTGTCTTTTCCGATCCTCGATCGCTGAAGATATCGTCAGATCGTGAGGGGAACTGATCGGCACGAGCACGGCCCGGCGCCCGGAGCGGACGCGCGCTGGCTGTCGGGTGCGCTCGCGCTGATCCTGGCCTTCATGGCCGGCGAGGTGGTGGCGGGCCTGGCCGCGCACTCGCTGGCGCTGATCTCCGATGCCGCGCACATGCTGACCGACGCCGCCTCGATCGCGCTGGTGGTGGTCACGGCGCGGCTGGCCGCGCGGCCGCCGGCGGGAGGATACACATTCGGGCTCAGGCGCGCTGAGATTCTGTCCGCCCAGGCCAACGGGATCACCCTGGTCCTGCTTGCCATCTGGCTCGGCTACACGGCCATCCGCCATCTGGTCACGCCGCCCGCGGTGACCGGCGGGACGGTGCTCGGCGTGGCGCTCGCGGGCGTGGCGGTCAACGTCGCCGCGACCATGCTCATCGCGCGAGCCGGGGGCCGCGGCCAGCCGCGCAGCCTGAACCTGGCCGGGGCGTTCCAGCACGTCGTCACCGACCTGTACGCGTTCATCGCCACCGCGGTGGCCGGGCTGATCATCCTGGCCACCGGGTTCGACCGGGCCGACGCGATCGCCACCCTGGTCGTGGTGGTGCTGATGCTGCACGCGGGGTACGGGCTGCTCAAGGACTCGGGGCGGATCTTCCTGGAGGCCGCGCCGGCCTGCCGCCCGCCGCCGTGGGCGCGGCCATGGCCGATCGCCCGCTGGTCTGCGAGGTCCACGACCTGCATATCTGGGAGATCACCTCAGGCCTGCCCGCGGCCTCGGCGCATGTACTGGTCGCGCTGGGCGCGGACTGTCACGCGGTCCGGGCCGACCTGGAGGCGTTTCTGTCCCGCGAGTACGGGATCACCCACGCGACACTCCAGGTCGACCACGTGGCCTCGGCGGCCGGCCCGGCCACCGCGGTGCCCGGTCTGCCCGAAGCCGACCGCCACTGCGACGACGCGCACGGGCCCGCGTACCGTCCCGGCGACACTTAGGGCGAGCTCGGGCCGGCTCTGCCCGGCGCAACAAGGTGAACCCCGGGGTTCACCGCATTCTGACAAAGTGAAACCCGGGGTTCATTCGCCATGATGCCGAACGGACCGTGGCTCGCGCCGGTCGTGCGGGCTCAGCCGCCGATGGCGGACATGGGACGGTCGGGCTGCAGGAAGGACGGGTCGTTGATGCCGTGGCCCGGGAGCTTCACCGCGACCGCCTGCCGCCACCGGCTCGCGAGATCGGCGTCGCTGGCGCCCGCGCGCAGGGGGGCGCGCAGGTCGCTCTCGGTCCTGGCGAACAGGCAGTTGCGCACCTGGCCGTCGGCGGTCAGCCGGACCCGGTCGCAGTTGCCGCAGAACGGCCGGGTCACCGACGCGATCACCCCGACCCGGGCCGGGCCGCCGTCCACCAGGTACGCCTCGGCGGGTGCCGAGCCGCGCTTGCGCGGGTCGTCGGGGGTGAGGCTGAATTCGCGGCCGAGCGCGGCCAGGATCTCCTCCGCGGTCACCATCTCGGCGCGCTTCCAGCCGTGCTGCGCGTCGAGCGGCATCTGCTCGATGAAACGCAGCTCGTAGCCGTGGTCCAGGCAGAACCGCAGCAGCGGCACGGCCTCGTCGTCGTTGAGGTCGCGCATCAGCACCGCGTTGACCTTGACCGGGGTCAGGCCCGCCTCGGTTGCGGCGGCCAGCCCGTCCAGCACGTCGGGCAGCCGGTCCCGCCGGGCCAGCTTGCGGAACGTCTCCGGGCGCAGCGTATCCAGCGACACATTGATCCGGTCCAGCCCGGCCGCGTGCAGCGCACCGGCGGCGCGGGCCAGCCCGATCGCGTTGGTGGTGAGCGAGATCTCCGGGCGCGGGTCCAGTTCCGCGGTCCGCGCCACGATCCCGGCCAGGCCCCGGCGCAGCAACGGCTCGCCACCGGTGAACCTGACCTCCCGGACGCCGAGCAGTTCGACCGCGACCCGGATCAGCCGCACTACCTCGTCGTCGGTAAGCAGCTCGGGCGAGGGCAGCCAGTCCAGTCCTTCGGGCGGCATGCAGTACGCGCACCGCAGGTTGCACCGATCGGTGAGCGACACGCGCAGATCGGTTGCGACCCGTCCGTAGGAGTCAGCCAGCATCGCCCTAGCCTACGCGCACCGTCGTTCGCGGCTGTTGCTCACCGGCGGACCATGCCGTAGGCGCGTTCGGCGTGGATGCTGACCACCAGGCGCTGGTCGCGGACCATGGCCGCCCGGTAGTCGTCCCAGTCCGGGTGCTCGCCCTGTACCGCGCGGTACAGGTCGATGAGCTCCTCGACGGCCGCGTCGTGCGGATCGCGGGCCACGGCGGACAGTTCGGCATGCCCGTCGACCACGACGTACGACCAGAAGTCACCACTGGTGACGTGGAAGCTGGCCCGCGGATCGCGGCGCAGGTTGGCCGTCTTGGCCCGGTCGTCGGTGGTGGAGATCCGGATGGTCTGGGTCCCCGCGTCCCAGGCGTAATTCACGTTGGACAGCTGCGGCCACCCGTCTTTCCTGAGGGTGACCAGTACGCCCCGGCGCTGCGCGCCGATCAGCTCCGCAAACCCGTCCTCAATCATGCCCCGTGAACACCATCCGCCTCGCCGATGTTCCGCCGCGCCGGACCTGGCGGCTAGCGGCGCGCGGCGCGCTGGTGACCGGTTACCTTCTCGACCACCATCCGCACCACGACCCGGACCGCGCCCGGCCGGTCCTCGCCCGGATCTTGGCCGTCGTACTTCCAGGACAGCGAGATGTCGAGCGCCCGGCCGACGTCGGGCGTCATCGAAACCCGGCCGCGCAACTCGACGTAGTTCTCCGGGTCCGCAGAGTCGATCACCGTGACGCTGACCCGAGGATCTCGCAGCATGTTGCGGTGCTTGACGCGGCCCTCCAGCGTCGAGAACAGCAGGTCGTCGCCGTCCCGGCCCACCCACATGACCGAAGTGTGCGGGCTGCCGTCGGGATTGACCGTGGCCAGGACCGCGTAGTTCTTCCCGGCCAGCAGGGCCTGAGCAGTGTCGTTGAGCTGGATACTCATGCCCGTACGCTACAACGGGCTGGATCATCCATCAGGCGCGCCGCCGATGACGACGGCGTGGAAGGAGCATGAACGTGACCTCGACTGATATCGCGTCGCTGGTGCGGCGCGGGGCCACGGCCGTAGCGGCCGGGCGGGTGGCACTCGGCGTGACCGCCCTGGCCTGGCCGGCGGTCCCGGCCCGCCCGTGGGTGGGCGCGGCCGCGGATGACGTGGCGGCCCGGGTATTCGGGCGCGCGCTGGGCGCACGGGATCTCGCCCTGGGGCTCGGTGCGCTGGCCGCCCTGCAGGGCCCGGCGGCCGAAGCCGGATCGGCTCGCGCCTGGGTCGCCGCGGGTGCCCTGTCGGACGCGCTGGACGTGGCGGCCAGCCTGGCGTCGTGGCGTGAGCTGCCGCGGGTGACCCGGTGGCTGGTCGTCGCCTCGGCCGGGGGCGCGGCCCTGGCGGGCGCGGCCGGGGCCCTAGTCGCGGGCCGCGCCGGGCCGGATCCGGCCTGAGCGGCGGTTACGGCCTGCGCATCGGGGACTGAACCGGCCTGCGAGCGCTTGACCTCTGCCTCGGGGATCAAGCTCATGATGCTAGTCTGATTAGCATCATGCTGGATGTCAAACTGCGCGCCGAGCTGATCCGCGTCATCGACTGACCGTTAGAGTATTTCGGATATGACAGCGATGTCTCTGCCCGCCCAGATCGCCCGGACGCGGCGTTTCAGCCTGGGCGTTCCCGGTCAGTTCACCGTCAGACCCGACGGAGCAGAGGTGCTGTTCCTGCGCACCAGGGCGGGCGACGACCCGGTGGCGTGCCTGTGGGCACTGGACCTGGACTCCGGAACCGAGCGGCCGCTCGCCGATCCCGCCCGGCTGCTCGCCACGGAGCCAGCCGAGCCGACGGGCGGCACCGGCCGGGCTGGGCACCGGGATCGACGCCTACGCCGTCGACCAGGCCTCCCGCCTGGCAGCCTTCGCCCTGGCCGGCGGGTTGTGGACGGTGGACGTGGCCGGCGGCGCGGCCCGGCGCCTGCCCGCGCGGAGCCCGGTGGCCGATCCGCGCCCGGACCCGGCCGGCCGGCGGATCGCCTACGTCTGCGACGGCGCGCTGCGGGTGATCGAGGCGGACGGGACCGGGGACCGGGTGATCGCCGGCGCGGACCAGCCCGACGTCACGTTCGGGATCGCTGAGCACACCGGCTACGCCGGGCCGGGCGGCCCGCGGGGGTACTGGTGGGCCCCGGACGGCGCCCGGCTGCTGGTCGCCCGGGTGAACTCCGCGGGCGTCCAGCGCTGGCACGTCGGCGACCCGGCCGAGCCCGGCCGCGCGCCGCGGGTGGTGCGGTATCCGGCGGCCGGCACCGCCAACGCCGACGTCACGCTGTGGATCGCGGGACTGGACGGTTCTCGGACGCAGGCCCGCTGGGACCGGGATGCCTTCGAATACGTGCCGGGCGCCGGCTGGGACGCCCACGGCCCCTTTGCGGTGGTGCAGTCGCGTGATCAGCTCACCGTGCGGTTCCTCGGCATCGACCCGGCCAGCGGCGAGACGACCGTCCTGTGCGAACAGCGCGACGCGTGCTGGGTGCCGCTGGTTCCGGGTTCCCCGGCCCGAACCGCCTCCGGCGCGGTGATATCCCATGCCGACCTGGACGGGACCCGTTACCTGACCGTGGGCGGCACCCCGGTCACTCCGGCCGGCCTCCAGCTGCGAGCCGTGCTTGGCGTGGACGGCGACGAGGTGCTGTTCAGCGCGTCGGCCGAGCCGACGCAGACCCACCTGTGGACCTACCGGACGGGCGACGGCATCCGGAAGCTGACCGCCGGACCCGCGGTCCACGACGGCGTGCGCCGGGCCGGGACCCTGGTGCACGTCGCCCGGGGCGCGGACCGGCCCGGCGGGCGGACCGCGGTCGCGCGGGACGGCCAGCCGGCCGTACCCGTCGCCTCGCTGGCCGAACGGCCGGTGCTCGACCTGCACGCGACCCCGCTGGTGCTCGGGCCGCGGGAGCTGCGGGCGGTGCTGTACCTGCCGTCCTGGCACCGGCCCGGCCAGGGCCGGCTTCCGATCCTGGCCGATCCGTACGGCGGGGCGGGCCTGCAGCGGGTCACCGCGGAACTGAACTGGCGGTCCCTGATGCCCCAGTGGCTCGCCGAGCAGGGTTTCGCGGTGCTGGTCGCGGACGGGAGCGGCACGCCCGGGCGCGGGCCCGCCTGGGAACGAGAGGTCTACGGCGACGTGTACGGGCCGGTCCTGGAGGATCAGGTGACCGCGGTCCAGGAGGCCGCGCGCCTGCACCCGGACCTGGATCCGGGCCGGGTGGGCATCCGGGGCTGGTCGTTCGGCGGTTCGCTGGCGACGTGGGCCGTGCTGCACCGGCCCGACGTCTTCCACGTCGCGGTGGCCGGGGCGGGCATCACCGACCAGCGGCTGTACAACGCGTACTGGCGGGAACGGTTCCTCGGCCATCCCGACACGTTCCCCGAGCGGTACGAGGCGCTCTCCCTGGTCCGGGCGGCGCCCAAGCTGACCCGGCCGCTGCTGCTGATTCACGGCCTGGCGGACACCAACGTCTACCCGGCACACACCCTGCGCCTGTCCAGCGCGCTGCTGGCCGCCGGGCGGCCGCACGAGGTGCTGCTGCTGCCCGGCGCCGGCCACCAGGCCCTGAGCGGGGAGATCGCCGAGAAACTGCTCTGGCACCAGGTGCGCTTCCTGCAGCGGCACCTCGGCGTGGATCGCCAGCCCTAGCCGTCCAGCCAGTGCAGCCAGGCGCCGTGGCCGTCGGTGAAGGCCAGCGCCGCGCGACCGCCGCGGCCGAGCACGAACGTCCCTTCCTCGAAGGCGGTGAACGGCAGGCCGGGCACCACACCGGGCGCCTCGTTGGACAACCAGGTGCCGGCCAGGTCGCGGACGGTCCTGGCGAACCGCTCCCGGTCCTGCGCGGCGACATAGGCGAGCACCGCGGAGTGGTAGATGACCAGGGTGACCCCGGGCGGGGCCTGGGCGGCGAGCGCGGGCAGGTCGGTGAGCAGGTCGCCGCGGTGGACCGGCGGCGGGTCGCGGCGGGCGGTGGCGATCGCGGCGGCAAGCCGGTCCTGGCGGTCGCTCTCCCCGGGCCACACCAGGCAGGACAGCCAGCGGACGTCGTCCTCGCACGTGACGTCGAGCGGGTTGAGGTCGAGCCCGGCCCGCCAGCTGATGTCCGGTACCCGGGCGGGCAGCGGCACCGGGCCGCGCACGGCGCAGCGCAGCGTCGGCGCGTCCGGGTCGCGGCCGGCGATCCGGTGGCCGTCGTAGTCGTAGCTGTAGCGGTCGAACAGCAGGGTCAGCCCGGCACTGGCGCCGACTTCGATCAACGCCAGCGGGCCGGGCAGCGCCGCGAGCGCGGGCAGCAGGGTCGCGCACCGGGCGGGCTCGTTCGTCTGGGTACGCCGGGCCTGCATCACGTGCGATAGTTCGGTGCCGTTCTCCCGGATCAGGGTCCGCAGCGTGCCGATGGCGGGCGGGGCGTCCAGCAGGTACCTGGCCGCGGCGAACAGCAGGTTGGGCTGGCGCTTGGCCCGCGGCAGGGCGGCGAGAAACTCCAGGATCAGCTCATCCGCGGCGACGGCCGCCGCCAGCGACTCGTACAGGGGAGAGCGTCCGTGCGCCTCGCGGCCGAACATCAGGTAGTTTTCCGCGGTGCTGCGCTCCGGGTCATGACCGCCGATGGACATGCCACGGACGCTACCCGAGCCGCTGGCGGTAGCGTCGTCCTGTCCCGATGATCACTGGAGGCCCCGTGACCGCCGTCCTCGACCACCTCGCGATCGGCACGGCCGCGCTGACCGACGGCTGGGACCTGTTCGGCGGGATCCTGGGCGGAACATGGGTCTACGGCGACGACTCTCCCGGCTTCTGGTGGGGTCAGCTGAGCTTCGCCGCAGGGCCGAAGATCGAACTGCTGACCCCCGCCGACGGGCCCGACGCGGCCTTCCTGGAGCGCTTCCTGGCCGCTCACGGCGCCGGCCCCCACCACTTCAACTTCATCGTCAGCGACATCGAGGCCACCCTGGGCCGGATCCGGGCCCTCGGCATCGAGCCCGTCGGGGTCAAGCTGGACAACCCGAGCTGGAAAGAGGCGTTCCTGCACCCGCGCAGCGCCCACGGCATCGTCGTCCAGGTCGCCCAGCAAGACGGAGAACCGGACACGCCAGCGCCGCGGGACCTACCCGAGCCCGGGCCGCCGGCCCGCTTCGACCTGATCGAGCATCACGTCAGCGACCTCGACGGCGCGACCAGGCTGTTCCGCGAGGCCCTGGACGGCCAGCTCGCCTCCGGTACCGAGGACGCCGCCGAACTGACCTGGCCCGGCGGCCGCCGGCTCCGGCTGGTCCGCCGCGACGGCCTGGCCCGCGGCGGGGCGCTGCACCACATCCGCTTCACCCGCGCCGCCGACGGCTTCGGCCCCGGCGAGCGGGAGCGCTCGTCGATGCTGGCCATGCGGCTCGGCGTGACGGTCGAGCTGGCCGGCTAGCGCCCTGGCGGGTCAGCCCAGGAAGGCCAGCAGCCGGGCGGTAAACCGGGCGGGATCATCCAGCCACGGGTAGTGACCTGCGTCAGGCTGGACCGTGAGTTCCCAGCCGGGGAAGAGCCCGACCGCCTCGGCCGCGAGTTCCGGGGTGGGGCCGATCTCGGCCTGGCCCACATACATCATGACCGGCACGGTGACCCGGGCGAGCCCGGCCCGGATGGCTGGCGGGTCGAACGCTCCCGGCGCGGCGGAACGCGAGCTTAGTGCCGTCATAGGACGTGAACTGCGTCATGTCAGCATCTTCTCCCTCGCCGCGCGTCGCGGAGGCGGACGGGAATCGAACCCGCCAGCGCTGCGGTGCAGCGCTCACCAGTTTTGAAGACTGGGGGGACCACCAGGCACCCAGACGCCTCCGCGTCGACTCTACGGGAAGCGGGTCAAGCGCCGGGCGAGGACGAGCGCCGCCACCGTGGTCAGGCCGAACACCACCACCGCCACGTTGACGTCCACCCAAGCGGGCACGCCGAGCACTCCGGGCCCGAAGGCGTACGAGGCCCCGGCCAGCAGCGGCCGGGCCAGCAAGTTGCCCAGGAGGACGCCGGCTATGCATCCCGCGGCGGCGGGCACCAGACCCTGGCCGGCGTGGGCCACCGCGACCTGGCCGGGACTGAAGCCGATGATCTTCAGGATGCGGATCCGGGTGGACCCGGCCGCCGCCGCGCCGAAGGTCACGACGGCCACGGTCAGCAGCGCCAGGGCCAGGCCGGCCAGGCCGCAGGCGATCAGGACCGGCACGTATGCCGCGACACTCGCGGTGTCCGCGGCCTTGACCGCCAGGTAGGTCCGGGTGCCCGTGACCGCGCCGGCCGGCAGCGCCGCGGTCACCGCGGCGACGTCGGCGCCGATGGCCGCGGCCGTGGCCGCGCCGTCGAACCGGTACAGCATCTGCGCGGTACCCGGGGCGCCCGGCGGACGCAGCCGGGCGATCTCGGCCGGGACCACCCAGGCGTCGGCCGATGCGCTGATCGAGACGGCCAACCCGACCACCTCGAGCCGGGGCGCCCCGGGCAGGCCGGTGACGGTGAGCCAGGAGCCGACCGGGATGCGGCCGCCCTGGTAGCCGAACCGCAGCACGATCTGTCCGGCCTGCCGGGCCCAGTGCCCCGTGACCAGTGCGACGTCGTCGACCGGGCCGCCCGCCGAAGCCCGCCCGGCCAGCGTCATCGGCGCCAGCGGGATCCCGCCGGGCCCGTCTTGCCGCACCGTGACCGGCGTGCCTGGCTGGCCGAGAGTCGTCTCGGCGAACGGCCCGGACGCGGCGGCCACCCCGGGCAGGCGGGCGGTCGCGGCCAGCTGGCCCATGGTGGCGCGGGACAGGTTGGCGGTCGCCGTCACCTGCGCTCCGTGCTGGGTGTTGAACACGTAATCGAACGGGCCTCGCACGTCGACCACCAGGGCCGCGGCGAGCAGCGAGGCGGCGGCGGCGATCGCCAGCACCAGGCCGATCACGACGGCCGGCCGCCACCGCCGGGTCAGCCCGGCGGCCACGACCCGGGCCACCGGCGCCGTTCTCATGGCCGGACCGCCTCGCTCACGCCGATCATGCGCCCCACCCTGCCGGAGCCCGGGCCGGCCCGCATCGGCCCGCGGGCCGTACCTGCGGCCGCGCTGGTAGCCCGCGCGGCCTAGCCCGGCGGGCGCACTCATAGGATGCGGGAAGGCCAGCGGAAGAAGCGGAAGAAAAGGTGAGGCGTGAGCGAAAACAGGCCTGCGTGGTGGGAAGACGCGGTGGTCTACGAGGTGTACCCGCGGAGCTTCGCCGACGCGGACGGCAACGGCGTGGGTGACCTGCCCGGGCTGCGCTCGCGCCTGCCCTACCTGGCTGACCTCGGCGTCGACGCCGTCTGGCTGACGCCGTTCTATCCGTCTCCGCTGGCCGACGGCGGATACGACGTCAGCGACTACCGCGCCGTGGATCCCTTGCTAGGCACCATGGCGGACTTCGACGCGCTGGTGAAGGAGGGCGAGACGCACCAGATCCGGGTGATCGTCGACCTCGTGCCCAACCACTGCTCGAGCGCGCACCCGCTGTTCCAGGCGGCGCTGGCGGCGCCTCCCGGCAGCCCGGAGCGGGCCAGGTTCATCTTCCGCGACGGGCGCGGCCCCGGCGGCGAATTGCCACCGAACAACTGGAAGTCAGAATTCGGCGGGCTGGCCTGGACCCGGGTGACCGAGGCCGACGGCCGGCCGGGCCAGTGGTACCTGCACCTGTTCGACGTCGGCCAGCCGGACTGGAACTGGCGGAACGAGGAGGTGCCCGCCTTCTTCGAGCAGGTGATCAGGTTCTGGCTCGACCGCGGCGCGGCGGGCCTGCGGGTGGACGTGGCGCACGGGATCTACAAGGACCCGAACCTGCCCGACGACCCCGACCCGGACCACCTGAACCGCCCGGTAAACGCCCCCTCGGCCTACCATCACCGGCCCGAGCTGCAGCAGCTCTACCGATCCTGGCGAGCGATCCTGGACTCCTACCCGGCGGACGGGTTCCCCGGAGCGCGGACCGCGATCGGTGAGGTCTGGGCCGACACGCCGGCCACCCTGCTGCACTACCTCCTGCCCGGCGGCTTGCCTCAGGTCTTCAACTTCGACCTGGTCGTGGCGACGTGGGACCTGGCCGGGTTGCGCGGCGCGATCGACGGGGTGCTCGCGCTGGCCGACGGCTCGCGCGCGCCATGGGTCATCGGCAACCACGACGTGCCCCGGCCGGTGAGCCGCTACCAGCTTGACGACCGCTTCGGCCCGGAGACGGTCAATGAGCTGGTGAGCCTGGGTCACACCCGCCCCGAGAAGGGCGTCCGCCGGGCCCGGGCCGCGGCCTTGCTGCTGCTCGCGCTGCCGGGATCGGCCTACATCTACCAGGGCGAGGAGCTCGGCCTGCCCGAGGTCGCGGACCTGCCCGCCGCCGCGCGGCAAGACCCGCGGTTCCGGCGTACCAACGGCAAGTCGCTCGGCCGCGACGGCTGCCGGGTACCGCTGCCCTGGACCCGGGACGGCGCTGACTTCGGCTTTTCCGAGACCGCCTCGCCCGCGCCGCCCTGGCTCCCCCAGCCCTCGGCCTGGAGCGCCTACAGCGTGCAAGCGCAGCTCGGCGACCAGAACTCGTTCCTCAGCCTGTACCGGGAGGCCCTGCGGCTGCGCCGCAGGCACCCGGCCCTCGGCCGCGGCACGATGCGCTGGCTCGACGGACCGCTCGAGGCCAGCGGGCTGCTCTGCTTTGCCAGGGAGCCGGGTTTTGTCTTCGCGGCCAACCTCGGCCGGACCGCCACGCCGCTTCCGCCGCACCGCGAGATCTTGCTGGCCAGCGAGCCGGACGCGGTCGGCTCCGACGGGAGCCTGCGGCCCGATACGGCGGTCTGGCTGTCCGCCTGACGTGACCGCCATGGCGAGACAGATCCCAGTAGCCTGGAGGCCATGGCGAAGGTGCGGGTGCCGCGTAAGAACGTCACGCCGAACGAGGTCGTCACGGTGCTCAGCCACCGGCTGGGACCGGGCTATCAGGTGGCGAGCAACGGCCCGGGCCGGGTCACCGTCCGCAGGAGTCCGCTCATGTACGCGAACGTCTCGATCGCCGCCACGCCCGGCGCGTCGGTGTTCCGGGTGCACGGCGGCGGGTTCCTGCTGCGGGCGGCCAACACGTTCGGTACCGCCCGCCGGGTGGCCGACGCGCTGCGCCGCTCCCCCGAGTTCCGCAGCCTGTAGGCCCCGGACAGCGAACTGCCGCCGGCCGGGTGCCCGGCCGGCGGCAGTTCGGTCCCCCTCACGGGAAAATGAGGTACCGGTTCGGCAGGTCGAACCGCCAGCCCGCGGGTTCGGCCGGGACGGGCGGGTAGAACGGGAGGCCGCCCGGGTCGTTGTCGATGTCGTAGAAGTTGGTCGCGAACGCCGCGAACGGCTGAGCCGGGATGTCGACGTACACGGTGACGTTGGCCTCGATCAGCCACGGGTCCGCACCCAGCGCGGGGCCCGCGGTGGGCAGGAGGAAGAACACCGGGGTGATCACGTCAGCTGGGCTGCCGAACACGCCGTTCTGGACCAGATTCGACGTGGTCCCGGTGGTCAGGTTGGTCAGGTCGAGCGTCATCCGCCAGGGCCGGGCGCCGCACTGAACGCTCGCCGAGTTGTACCAGCCGGCCGCGGCGTCGCTGGCCGGGTTGGTGTAGATGTACGCGATCAGGTACGAAAAGGACCCAGCAGGGACGATCTTGCTGGGCGCGTACGGCGGCGGTCCGCCGAACGTGATGGGGGACGTCTCGACCACGTCGAAGGGCAGGTACGGCGCCCCGGTGTTCGGGTCGTAGGTGATCGGCCCGCCGATGCGCGGGGCAATGTGCCCGTTCGACTGTCCGTTCTTCTTGGCTAGATTGCTGTGGACTCGCTCGGTCAGGCGGGCCGCCTGCTCGTTAGCCCACTGGGTGGCCAGCGCGCTGGCCTCCTCCTGGGACCTCGGCACCCCCGTCGTCGCTGGTGCGGACGCTGGGGCGTCCTGGACTGCCGTCATGATGAACTCCTTGCGCTTTGCCGGACGGCCCTCATACGGCCGCTCTCGGTCTCGCTTGTGCGGAGGGCGGACAAAGGCCGTCGATACACCCAGGGACGGACTTCTTAGCGAATCCGGCGGCGGTCGTCGGGCAGCCGCTGGGTGATCCCGGCCCGGTCCAGGTACTCCAGCAACGGGATCGCCACCCGCCGGGTGGTCCCCAGCGCCTGGCGGGCTTCGGCGGCGGTGAACGGCTGCGGCAGCCCGGCCAGGACCCGGGCCGCCTCGGTCTCGGCGCCGGGCGCCAGCACGATCTGCTCGGCCACCCGCAGCAGCAGACTCGCCCGCGCCGCGGCCCCGATGGCCCGCCCGTCCAGGCCGAGCTCACGCAGCCGCCCGGCGTCCGGCGCCATGAACGGCGAGCCCGGCCAGGTCAGCCAGCACGGCCCGCACGCCGGCCAGTACCTGCGGAGGGAGCGCAGGCTGGGTTCCCTGGGACTGAAGTGGTTTCTGCGGCTCCCCCAGGCAGAGGTACCCGCCGTCGAGCCGGATCCGCGACGGCGCGTCCCGGGCCCGGGCCCGGCTCCCGGCGCCGGCGTCCGGGCCAGGGCCTCGACCAGCGCCCGGTCCGGGAGCCGCAGCGCGGCCCGGGCCGCCTCGGGCGGCAGGCCGATGGCCAGCGGGTCGCGCCGGGCGTGCGTGGCGACCATCTCGGCCAGCTGCCGGCGCAGTTCGCCCCAGCGGACCGGATCGGCGAGCCACCCGCTGACCGTGACCGGGGCGGGCAGGCTGCCGGTCACGCCCATGGCCGCTACCGCACTGGCCCGCAGCAGCCCGTGCCGGCGCAGCAGGTCAGCGGCGGCCGGGACGTCGGACCAGGCCGCCAGCTCACGGCCGGCGGCCGCGGCCGCCCCGCGGCGCGCGAGCCCGGGCGGCGCCACGTCGAGCACGGTGGCGCCTAGGATGGTCACCCCCGCGCTGCCCGGGTCACGCAGCAGCAGACGGTCACCCACGTGCAGCGGGAGCGGCTCGCGCAACGTCAGCCTGGCCAAGGGGGGTCTGGGGGGGCCGAGGGGGTCTGGGGGGAAAGGTTTCCCCCCAGGAGCGGAGGGGGTTTGGGGGGGGTCGTCCCCCCCGGGCCAGTACAGCAACCGCAGCCGGGCCAGGATCCGCGCGGAGCCGATGTGCACGGTGATATCGAGGGGCAGCCGGAGCCCCGGCGGGACCGCCAGCCGGACGTCGGCCAGCTTGGTCATCGTCCAGCGGCCCGCGTCGACCAGGGCCATGCCCCGGGCCGGGACGTCCGCCGGGATACCGCGCAGGTTGAGCGCCACCCGGGCCACCCCGGTGACCGAGACGGCCGGCTCGTTCAGCGACTCGATGCCGCGGATCCTGGCCGGGCGCAGCGACGGGGTGAGCAGCAGTTCCTGGCCGGAGCGGATGGTCCCGGCGGGCAGCGTGCCGGTGACCACCGTGCCGCTGCCCCTGATGCTGAACGACCGGTCCACCCAGAGCCGGACCGGGGCCGCCGGGTCGGGGACCGGCAGCGAGGCCACCAGGCGGACCAGCGCGGCCCGCAACTCGGGCAGCCCGGCACCGGTCACCGCGCTCACCGCCACCGCCTCGACCCGGCCCAGGCTGGTGGCGGCGATCCGGTCCAGCGCCTGCCGGGTCGCGGCCCCGGGATCGGCCAGGTCGCTGCGGGTGACGACGAGCAGGCCGTGCCGGATGCCGACCGCGTCGATGGCCGCCAGGTGCTCGGCCGACTGCGGCATCCAGCCCCCGTCGGCGGCCACCACGACCAGCACGGCGGGGACCGGGCCCACGCCGGCCAGCATGTTCGGCACGAACCGCTCGTGGCCTGGCACGTCCACGAACGCCAGCCGCTGCCCGTCCGGCAGCGTGGTCCAGGCGAACCCGAGGTCGATCGTCAGCCCCCGGCGCCGCTCCTCGGCCCACCGGTCCGGCTCCATCCCGGTCAGTGCCCTGACCAGCGCCGACTTCCCGTGATCCACATGCCCCGCGGTCGCGATCACCTGCACGGCCACGCCCCGCATTCATGATCGTGGCCAGAAATGGGCCGTATTTGGCTCAAACTGGCCACGATCATGGGGAGAGCCTTTGCGCACCCGCAAGGATGGCGCGCACGAGGGGCTCGTCCTGCTCGGGTGGCAGCGAGCGCAAGTCGAGGAGCAAGCGCCCGGCCTCCAAGCGTCCCACCACGCCGGGCTCACCGCGGCGCAGCGGCACGACCAGCTCCTCGGGCAGGCTTATCGCCGCGCTCGGCAGCTCGACGCCGGGCGCGCCACCCCCGCCCACGGCCGCAGTCGCCGGGACTACGCGCGCGTCCAGGCCGGCTGCGGCCAGACGACCACGATCCGTTCGGCCCGATCGAAGAGGGAAGCCGGGTCGGCGGCCAGCGCGGCGGCGACCGGCGGTACCGGTCCGGTGAGGGTCGCCTCCAGGGCGGCCAGGGTCAGTTTGTCCACCCGCAGGGCGCGGGCCAGCGGGTGCCGCCGCAGGCGGTGGACCAGGTCGGCCCGGCCGAGCAGCAGGCCGGCCTGCGGGCCGCCGAGCAGCTTGTCCCCGCTCGCGGTGACCAGGGCGGCGCCGTCGCGCAGCGCGGTAGCGGCGCTGGGCTCGTCGGGCAGCAGCGGGTGCGGGGCGAGCAGGCCGGAGCCGATGTCGAACACCACAGACGCGCCGAGCTTGGCCAGGGCGGGGACGCCGACCGCGGCGGTAAAGCCCTCGATGCGGAAGTTCGACGGGTGCACCTTGAGGATGAACGCTGTCCGCGGGCCGGTGGCCTCGGCGTAGTCGGCGGCCGTGGTCCGGTTGGTGGTACCGACCTCGCGGAGCGTCGCGCCGGTGCAGGCGAGCAGGTCGGGCAGGCGGAACCGGTCGCCGATCTCGATCAGCTCGCCCCGGCTGACCACGATCTCTGGGGCCTCGGGAACGGCCAGGGCGGTCGCCGCGAGGACCAGGGCGGCCGCGTTGTTGTTCACCACGGCCACCGCCTCGGCGGCCGGGACGGCCCGGGCCAGGGCGTCGAGCGCGCCCGCGCCCCGGCGGGCGCGGACTCCGGAGGCCAGGTCGAACTCCACGTCGCAGGAGCCCGCCGCGGCCGCGATCGCCTCCACTGCCGCCGCGGACAGCGGCGCCCGGCCGAGGTTGGTGTGCACCAGCACTCCGGTCGCGTTGATCACCGGGGTCAGCCCGGCGGCGCGGGCGGGCAGTTCGGCGACCGCCACGTCCGCGACCTGCTCCGGGGCGATCTGGCCGTCGCGGGCCCGCTGCTGGGCGCGGCCGACCGCCGCCTTGACCAGCGCCCGGCCCAGCCTGCGCTCCGCGGCTACCAGCCGGGGGTCGGCCAGCACCAGGTCGGTGCGCGGCACCAGGCGGCGCGTGTCCACGTTGCGAACATTACCGCTCGGCCGGAATACCACGCGTACCTCCGGGTAGGGGGCTGACGGTCAGGTCGGCCCACAACAACAAATCGTTTCTCACTCAGGAAGTGATAGGCATGGCTGGGATGCTGCAGATGCGGCGTAGCCGCGGTGCGGCCAGCGGGTTCCTGCTGGTTCTGCTCGGGGCTTGGGGCGCACTCATCCCCTTTATCGGACCGTATTTCCACTACGCCTACACGCCGGACACGGCCTGGACCTACACCACGGCCCGGCTGTGGCTGGAGATCTTGCCGGGCGCGGCGGTATTCCTCGGCGGCATTCTGCTCATGATCGCCACTGGCCGGCACATCGCGCTGTTCGGCGCGATGCTGGCCGCGGCGGCCGGCGCCTGGTTCACCCTCGGCACCACCCTGAGCCCGCTGTGGAACAACCACGTGACGCTGGGCGGCTCGCCGGCCAGCACCACCGTGTTCATGCGGACCATGGAGCAGCTCGGCTTCTTCTCCGCGCTCGGCGTGGTCATCGTGTTCGTCGCGGCGGCGGCGTTCGGCCGGATCATGTCGGTGCCCTCCGGGATCCGCGCCGTCGAGACCGTCCCGCCGGACGAGACGGCGCCGGTCGCCGAGACCGTTCCGGCCAAGACGGGCCGGACCATGACCCTCCCGTTCCGGCGGACGCGAACCGAGGACACCCAGACCGAGACCGTCGGGTAGCGCAACGCACTATCATCGGCTGGCACGACACCATTCGTGCCAGCCGATGATGCGTTGCTGGGCTTGATGAAGGGACGTGGTGGTGCGGGCAGAGCCAGCCGCGGCGGCGGATCGCGGGTCCGAGAGGGCGACGGCCGTCGGCACGTCCCGCGACGGCGCGCGCTGGCTGCTCCCGGCCGGGACCGTGCTGCTGCTGGCGGTGCTGGCCGTGTACCTGGCCGACCTGGCCGCCCACCTGTCGTCGATGGCCGCCATGCGGGACCTGGCGGTGTACCGGAACGGCGGGCTGATCGTCCGGCACGTCACGCCCGCCTACGACGCCCACCGGCGCCTCGCCGCTGTACGACTGGACCGGCCAGAACGGCGTTCAGTTCACCTATCCCCCGTTCGCCGCGGTGGTCTTCGCGGTCGCGTCGGTGCTGTCCTGGACGGCGATGCGCTGGGCCATGACCCTGGTCAGCCTGGCCGCGCTCGGGCTGTCGCTGTGGCTGGTGTTCGGCGCGCTCGGTTACCCGGACCGGCCCCGGGTGCGGCTGGGCGCCACGCTCGGGGTGTCCGCGCTGGCCCTGCTCACCGAGCCGGTCCAGCAGACGCTGGCCCTCGGCCAGGTCAACCTGCTGCTGATGCTGCTGGTTATCGTCGACCTGCTGACCGGGCTCGGCGGCCGCACGCGCTGGTGGCACGGGATCGGGATCGGGCTGGCGGCCGGGGTGAAGCTGACCCCGCTGATCTTCATCCCGTACCTGCTGCTGACCCGCAGGTACCGGCAGGCCGCCGTGGCCACCGGGGTGTTCGTCGCCACCGTGGCGCTCGGCTACGCGGTGCTGCCCAAGGACTCCGGCACCTACTGGGTGCACGGGCTGTTCCTGAAGGCCAACCGGATCGTGTTCCTCGGCACCCGGGGCAACCAGTCGCTGCGCGGCGCGGTAACCCGGCTGGCGGGCAGCGTGACCTCCGGCACCGCGCCGTGGATCGCAGCGGCGATCCTGGTCGTGATCGCCGGCCTGGTCGCCGCGGCCGTCTTGTACCGCGCCGGGCACCCGGTGCCTGCCATGCTGGCCTGCGCGCTGACCGGCCTGCTGGTCTCGCCGCTGAGCTGGGACCACCACTGGGTCTGGGTGGCGCCGGCCATCGCGCTGCTGGCGCACCAGGGCGCCCGGGCGCGAGGCCGGGTCCGGGCCGCGTGGTGGGTGACCGGGGGCGTGCTGGTGCTGGTGTTCGGCGCGTGGCCGCAGCTGTGGGATCTGTCCCAGTCCGGGCTGGCCCCCGCGGGGCTGTTCTGGTACGGGCCCACGCACTACTTCGCGACCGGCGACCAGCCCTGGTATCCCGAGTTCCACTGGCACGGCCTGCAACTGCTGGCGGGCAACAGCTTCGTGCTGGCCGGCCTGATCGGGCTGGCCGCCATGTGCGCGGCCGCGTTCCGAGTGAGGTACCGGCTTGACCGATGAACTCGCGCGGATGCGGGAGCGGCTGGCCACCAGGGTGGTGGCCAGCCACCGGATCGGCAGCGAGCGCGTCGCCGCCGCGCTGCACGCCGTGCCGCGGCACCTGTTCTTGCCGGGGCAGCGGCCGGAGACGGCCTACCGGGACGACGCCATCGTGACCAAGCGCGACGAGGCCGGGCAGCCGATCAGCTCCTCCTCCCAGCCCGCGATCATGGCCATCATGCTGGATCAGCTGGACCTGGCCCCGGGCCACCGGGTGCTCGAGATCGGCGCGGGAACCGGCTACAACGCCGCGCTGATGAGCCACATCGTCGGCCCGTCGGGCCAGGTGACCAGCGTCGACATCGACCCCGAGCTGGTCGTCTCGGCCCGCGAGCACCTGGCCAGGGCCGGTTTCGGCGAGGTCACCGTGGTCTGCGCGGACGGCGCTGGCGGCGACCCGGAGCACGCGCCCTACGACCGCGTCATCGCCACCGTCGGCGTCAGCGACCTGGCCCCGGCCTGGCTCGAGCAGGCCGGCCCGCAAGCCCGGATCGTGGTGCCGTTCGACGTGCGCGGGACTCAGCTGTCGATCGCGTTCGAGCGCGCCGCCCCGGGACGGTGGGCGAGCCGGTCGCTCGCGCCGTGCGGGTTCATGCGGATGCGTGGCTCGCTGGCCGGCCCCGAACGCGTCGTACCGCTCGCGTCCGGCCTGTCCTTGCTGCTGCCCGACGGCACGCCCGAGGTGAACGGGCAGGCAGTGGCCGGGTTGCTGGCCGGTCCGCCGGCGCTGTGCCCGGCCGGGGTCCAGGCCGCGGGGTCCGGGGCGGCGCAGGTGTTCTGGGGCCTGGGCCTGTGGCTCGCGGCCCGCGAGCCCCGGTCGTGCTGGCTGAACGAGGAACGGCCGGCCGCGCGGCGCGGCGCGCCCGGCAGCCGGCTCACCGGGGCCCCGCTGCGCGGCCCGGGCTGGCACTCCACCATCGGGCTGCTGGACGGCGACGGCCTGGCCGTCGTCACCTCCACGGCGGTTGACCGATCCGGCCCGCTCACGCTGGCGGCGGCCGGGTTCGGCGCGCGCGCCGCGGACCTGGCCGCCGACCTGGCGGAGCACATCCAGGCTTGGGATGAGGCGGGACGGCCGGGCATCGCGGGCCTGCACGTCGACGCGTATCCGCGGGCCTCGGCCCCCGGCCTGGCTGACTGGCCGCAGCGGCCTGGCGACGCCCTGATTATGAAGCGACCCGGCACGTGGTTTGCGGTCTACCACGACTAGCCTGTGAAGCGTGACGGACGCCATGGGGAAGCATCTGGAGACCGAGCAGAAGTACGACGCCGCCGCCGACTTCATCCTGCCCGACCTCAGCGGCCTGGAAGGACGCGCGAAGGCGGCAGGACGCCAGCGGTACTACCTGAGCGCCACCTATTTCGACACCGAGGAACTCGACCTCATCAAGAACCGGATCACGCTGCGCCGCCGCGTCGGCGGCCCGGACGAGGGCTGGCACCTCAAGCTGCCGGTGCGCAAGGACACCAGGCAGGAGGTCCGCACGCCGCTGTCCGAGGGGGACACCGGCAGCGTGCCGGCGCAACTGGCCGCTCAGGTCCAGGACGTCACCGCAGGCCGGCCTCTGCACCCGATCGCCATCCTGGATACCGAACGGACCGTGGTGACACTGACCGGCAAGGCGGGCGAGCCGCTGGCCGAAGTCGCCGACGACCTGGTGACCGCCACCCGGCTCGACGAGCCCGGGGCCGAGCCCATGAGGTGGCGCGAGATCGAGGTCGAGGCGGTCGAGGGCGCCAAGGTCGGAGGCCTGCTGGAGGCGGCCGGCCAGGCGCTTCGCGAGGCAGGAGCGAGACCATCGGCCTCCGCGTCCAAGCTAGGACGCCTCCTCGGCACCGGCTGAAGCCTCCGCGCCGCGTACCGTGCACCGGACGCCGCGTGCCGCACGTCGCACGTCGCGTGCCGCACCGGGCACCGGGCACCACGCCCAGGTTCGTGGAAATCTCAGAGGATACTCATAGGGAATTCTGACCTGGCGGTCGCATGATCCGGGTGGAATGGGGAAAGCCGGGAGTTCGCACCAGGTGAGAACGTTGGACAAAGAACCCGTCACTCACGGGCATACTAGGGCACAGATCTGATCACGACGAGTGAGCCTGAGGAACATGGATAACTACAGCCCGGACCCGGGGTTCTCCGGGCCGGGAGCGGGGGCACAGGCCAGCAACCCATCTGCTGGCAGGGCAGTGAGCAGCAAGGACACCGGCATTCAGCGGGCGGACGGGACGCCGGTACGGGTGCTGGTGGTGGACGACGAGCCGAGCCTGGCCGAGTTGCTGGCCAGCGTTCTGCGGTACGAGGGCTGGACGGTGAAGACCGCGGGTAACGGCGCCGATGCCGTCCGGACCGCGCGCGAGTTCCGTCCCGACGCGGTGGTGCTGGACATCATGCTGCCCGACTTCAACGGCCTGGAGGTCATGCGCCGGCTCCGGGCCGAGATCCCGCAGGTGTGCGTGCTGTTCCTGACCGCGCGGGACGCGGTGGAGGACCGGGTGGCGGGCATCACCGCCGGGGGCGATGACTACGTGACCAAGCCGTTCAGCCTGGAGGAAGTGCTGGCCCGGCTGCGCGGGCTGCTGCGCCGGGCCAACCTGACCCGTGCGCATACCGAGGGACTGATCGCGGTCGGCGACCTGACCATGGACGAGGATGCCCGCGAGGTCCGCAGGGACGGCGAGCTCATCGAACTGACCGCGACCGAGTTCGAGCTGCTCCGGTTCCTCATGCGCAACCCGCGGCGCGTGCTGTCCAAGGCGCAGATCCTGGACCGGGTGTGGAACTACGACTTCGGCGGCCAGGCCCACGTGGTCGAGCTGTACATCAGCTACCTGCGCAAGAAGATCGACGCCGGCCGCGCGCCGCTGATCCACACCGTCCGCGGCGTCGGTTACGTGCTGAAGCCGGCGAGCTAAATGCCGGCGCCCGCGGTGCGGCTTCCCGGCCGGCTGGCGCGGTGGGCGCACGTGCTGTCCTACCGGACCATCAGCGGCAAGCTGATCATCGGGCTCGTTTTGCTGTTCGGGCTGGCCAGCGCCGTGGTTAGCGTGGTTACGGCCCAGTCGCTCAACAACTCGCTGATGTCCTCGCTCCGCTCGCAGGTCCAGTCCGCGACCACTACCTGGTACCACTGCGCGAACTCAGGCGACCACGGCCCGGGCGGCGATCCCGATGGCGGCGGTTCGGGGCCGGACTGCTACGGCGTGGGACAGGCCCCGGGCACGTTCCTGGCCAGCTTGTCCGCCAGCGGCACGGTGCAGGAGTGCCACTACAACACCTCCAGTTCGTGCACGCTGACCGCGGCGGACACGGCCGCGCTGGTCAGTCTTCCGGCTCAGGGTGCGTACAACCAACCCGGCTCGGGTCCTCCGCAAGGTCCGCCACCGGACCCGCCGACTTATACCCGGATGCTGCCCTCACTGGGTGTCGAGTTCATGTTCACCAAGGTGACCGAGCCGAACAACACCATGCTGGTCACCGGGCTGCCGCTGACCACGGTGAACGCCCAGCTCGAGCACGTCGAGAACACCGAGCACATACTGTTCGCGGTGGCGCTGGGGCTGGCCGTGATCCTGGGCGCCGCGCTGGTCCAGTTCTCGCTGCGGCCGCTGCGCCGGGTGGCGGCCACGGCGACCAAGGTGACCGAGCTGCCGCTGGACTCCGGCGAGGTGACGCTGCCGGCCGGCGTGCCCGACACCGACCCGCGGACCGAGGTGGGACAGGTCGGCGCGGCGTTCAACCGGATGCTGTTCCACGTCGAACGGGCCCTGGGCCGCCGCGCGGCCAGCGAGGCCCGGCTGCGCCGGTTCGCCGCCGACGCCTCGCACGAGCTGCGCACTCCCCTGTCCGCGATCCGCGGCTACGCCGAGCTGGCCCTGCGGCACCGCGGCCCGGTGCCCGAGGACGTGACCCACGCGCTGACCCGGGTCCAGTCCGAGTCGGCCCGGATGAGCGTACTGGTCGATGACCTGCTGCTGCTGGCCCGGCTGGACGCCGGGCGGCCGCTTGAGCGTGCGCCGGTCGACCTGTCCCGGCTGGCCATCGACGTGACCAGCGACGCGCGGGTGGCCCGGCGCGAGCATCACTGGCGGCTGGACCTGCCCAGCGACCCGGTTCTGGTCAGCGGGGACGAGCACCGGCTGCACCAGGTGCTGGCCAACCTGATGAGCAACGCGGGCAAGCACACCCCGCCCGGCTCGACGGTCAGCGTGGCCCTGTCTATTTCCGGGCACGTCCAGGCCGCTCCCGGGGTGGACTCGCAGGTGGCGCCGGACGGCGGAATGGTGGAACGCGGCGCGCGGCCGGCCGCGCCGCGGGTCGAGCTCAGCATCACCGACGACGGACCCGGCATCCCGGCTGAACTGCTCCCCGAACTGTTCGAGCGCTTCACCAGGGCCGATACGTCGCGGGCCCGCGACCTCGACGCGGCGGGCAAGAGCACCGGGCTGGGCCTGGCCATCGTGGACGCGGTGGTGGCCGCGCACGGCGGCAGCATCACCGTGACCAGTCAGCCCGGCCGGACCCGGTTCGCGATCTACCTGCCGCTGCTGCCCGAGCCTGCGGACATGGCCGACATAGCGGGCTGACGGTGTGCTAGTTCTAGGTCATGGACGGCGACCAGCAGCGGCTCCTGGCCACGATGCCGCTGCACGCGATCACCTCGACCTACGGCGAGGCCGGGCTGCGGGACCGGTTCGCGGCCGAGATCGCGTCCTGGCCCGAGGGCGACCGGCTCCGGATGGAGCGGGCGCTGGACCTCGCCGCCCGGCTGCACGCCGATGATCGCCGGGACCGCGAGCCGTACGTCAACCACCTGCTGCGGGTCGCGATCCGGATCATGTCGCACTACGGCGTGCACGACGCCGACGTGGTCTGCGCCGCGCTGCTGCACGACGCGGTGGAAGATCATCCCGCGGAGCTGACCGGGGGGCGCGCCGAGCAGCCGGCCGCGCTGGCGGTGCTGGCCGAGCAGTTCGGCCCGCGGGTGGCCGGACTGGTCGGCGCGGTGACCAACCCGCCGTACGCGCCGGACCGCGACCAGGACGAGCAGTACCGGGAGCACGTCGCCGACAGCCTGCGCGATAACCCGTGGGCCCGCATCATCAAGGCCTCGGACTTTACCGACAACGGCGTCGGCCTGATCCATACCACCGGCCCCCGGCTGTACCGGCTGGCGGGCAAGTACGCGCCGCTGGTCCCGGTGCTGCGGGAGCTCATCGCCCGGCCGGATACGCCGCTGGACGCCGCGGCCAAGGAGCACATCCTGGCTCAGCTCGACCGGGCCGCCGACCGGTTCGCGGCGCTGCGCGGGGACGCGGGCTAGATGCCGGAGGAGCCTGAGGTCGAGATCGCCCGCCGCCTGATCGCGGACCTGGCGCTGGGCCGGCGCATCACCGGGGTCGACGACGCGGATACCTTCGTCTGCCGCCCGCACTCCCCCGGTGAGCTGCGCGAGGCGTTGACCGGGCGCACGCTGACCGCGGCGCACCGTCGCGGCAAGACCATGTGGTGCGAGACCTCGGGCCTGGACGGCTCGGCCGTCCCTGGGCCCCCTGGCCCGGACCTCGGCATCCACCTGGGCATGAGCGGCCGCATCGTGGTCACCGCCCCGGACGGCTGGGTGGCCGAGGGCGGCGACCCGCCCGGCCGGGACGCGCAGCCGCGCAAGGCCGAGTGGGACCGCTTCACGCTCGAGTTCGCCGACGGCGGCCGGCTGGCCCTGTTCGACAAGCGCCGGCTCGGGCGCATCGTGCTCAACCCCGACATCGGCGCGCTCGGTCCCGACGCGGCCGAGATCACGCTGGCCCAGTTCCGTGCCGTGATGTCCCGCGGGACGATCGCGGTCAAGGCCCGCCTGCTCGACCAGTCCAAGCTGGCCGGGGTGGGGAACCTGCTGGCCGACGAGATCTTGTGGCAGGCCAAGGTGCCGCCCGGCACGCCGGTCAACCGCCTGGAGCGCAAGGACGTCGACCGCCTCTACCGCGCGCTGCGCAAGGTGCTGGCCGCCGCGCTGGCCACCGGCGGCGGCGCGCACATCGGCGACGTCATCGCGGCCCGCCGCCCAGGAGGCAGCTGCCCGCGCTGCGGGGCCGAGATGATGCACGGCACGGTCGGCGGCCGATCCACCTGGTGGTGCTCCCGCGAGCAGCGCGCCTGGCCGGCGCTCAGATGAGCTCGGCCAGGAGGGCAGCGGCCCGTTTCGCGCCGTCGGTCTCCACGGGCCGGTAGCTGACCGGACGCACGACCTCCTCAGCGATGGCCGCGGCCAGCGCGTCGGGTCTGGTCTCTTCGTAGTCAACGCACCGGCCCGCGCCGTACTGTGCCAGCCGGTGCCTGACATGGAAGTTCTGCTCGAAGTGGCGGCGCAGCGGCACGTAGATGAACGGCCGCTGGCTCGCGGTGAGTTCCATGGTGGTGGTCAGCCCGCCTTGCACGACCGCCAGATCGCAGGCCGCGAGATGGCGGTAGAGGTCGTGAACGTAGCCGTGGACCTCAAGCCCGCCATGGGATGGCAGGGAAGTAAAGGGGTCCAGGTCGATCCGGGGCCCGGCGACCAGGATCATCCTCAGTTCGGGCACCAGCCGCTTGGCCGCCGGGAAGGCGGCCGCCACCCGGCGGAGCAAGTCGGTGCCCACACCCGAGCCACCGACCGTGACCACGCAGACCTTCTCGTCGGGCCGGTAGCCCAGGTCCGCGCGGACGGCGTCGTGGTCGGTGGGCGAGATCCCGGTGATATAGCCCGAGAACTGGTAGTTCTGCTCGACCCAGTCGCGGATCAGGGGCAGCGAGTCCCCGAAGCCGTCCGGCACCACGTCGGCCGGGTTGCCGACGAACACGGAGCGGTCCCGCAGGCTGGGGAAGCGGGCGATCTGCTCGATCATCTCCGCGTTGTAGTCGGCGGTCACGGCTCGCTCCCGCTCTCCGCCGTCGGGCATCGGCAGCATGCCGACGAAGTCGGTCATCCAGGCGTAGGGCGCCCGCTTGAGCTCGGGGTTCTCGTGCAGGAAGTAGTCGATGTCCCAGGCCTCGTCGCCGACCCACAGGTCGTACGGCTCGTCCCGGACCAGGTCGTCGAACACCATGAAGTTGCTGACCAGGATCTCGTCCATGTTGCGGAGGGCCTGGAAGGCGTGCAGGTCGTGCTCGGCGGCCTCGCTCTCGATGTGCCCGGACTCGCTGGCCAGGGCGGCCGAGGCGGGGTGGATAAGCTCGCCTCGCCGCTTCAGCAGTTCGGTGACCGGGTGCTGGGCCAGCCAGTGGACCTGCAGGCCCGGCCGGAGCGCCCGCAGCTCATCGGCGATGGCCAGGTCGCGGCGGGCGTGGCCGAGTCCGATGGGCGAGGAGACGTAGAGCACCCGCTTGGGCCGGTTCAGCGGCCTGCTCCAGGTGCGCCGGACCGGTGCTGCCGGCTTCGCGGGACGGAAGCGGTCCGCGAACTCCTTGATCGCATGGTTGACGATGACCGGCTCCCGGGCCTGGGGCAGGTGCCCTACGCCCTCCAGGACCAGCAGCTCGCCGCCGGTGACTTCAGCGACCCGCTCGCCGCGCGCGAACGGCTGGCAGCGGTCGTCCTGCCCGTGCATGACCAAAACCGGGCACCTCACCCGGCGCAGCAGCGCCTCGGTCTCCTCTCGGTTCGAGGACGCCTTCGGTCCGTCGTCGTGCAGCAGCATCGTCTCCGGGCCGATCTCCATCGCCCAGCCAACGCAGTCTTCATGCTGCTTGGTCGAATGCGGCTCGCAGAGCAGCTCTCCGAAGAAGAACTCAGCCCATCCGCGCCAGTCCCGCAGCCAGTAGTGCCGGTTCTGCTTGGCCCAGCCCTCCTCGGTGTCGAGCACCTCGTCGAAGTCGTACTGCGTGCGGGCCGGCAGCGGCGGGGTGAGGAACGGCGCCCAGGTTTCCATGGTCACCACGCCGAGCACCCGGTCGGGATGCTGGCCCGCGGTCAGCAGGGCGCGCCAGCCACTGGTGCACAACCCGACCAGGACCGCACGGTCGACGCCTGCCGCGTCCATGACCGCGATCGTGTCGGCCACCCACTCGGTGTCGGCGTAGGCCTCGCGCGGACTGCGGCCGGTCGGACCGGCCGTTGCCGCGCGGGTCGATGGTGACCACCTTGAAGAAGCGGGCCAGGTACGGCACCTGCGCTTTCCAGCACCGGGAGTGCACGATCCCGTCGATCGGGGGGAATACCACCGTGGGTTCGCCCGCCCCGAACACCTCGTAGCCGACCTTGACGCCGTCACGCTCGATGAAGCCCTCGGTGTCGGGATACCTCGCCCGCATGGCCGCCTCCCTGGTCATACCTCATGTCTGGTCTTATGGTTCGGGTTTGCGGGCCAGGTAGCCCACGACGTTGAGCTGGGCCCGGAGCGGCAAGCCATCTCGTAGCTGCCCCTGGGCCCGCTCGACGGCGGCGCGATGGAACTCGGCCTCGCCGACGTTCTGGATGGCCTCGTACGCTGGCCCGGTCGCGGCCATCGCCCGCGCGTACACCTCCGGGTCTGCGAACTCGAAGGCGAACGGGACGTTCAGCCGCTTGACGTCGGCGAACCCGGATGATTCAAGGAGCTGCTCGCCCGCCCCGGGCCGGCCCAGCGACACCATCGCGGCCTGGTTGTCGACCTTCTCCGCAGCGGCCAGGCGGAACGGCGCCATCGCCCATACCCCCGGGGACACCTTCAGGTGACCCCAGACGGTTATCCCGACGCGTCCGCCGGGGCGAAGGACCCGGTGTATCTCGGCCGCCGCGTAGGGTGTGGTGCCCCAGATCCCGCGGAAGCTGGTCACCACGTCGAATGACGCCGGATCCCACGGCAGGGCGTTCATGTCGCCGACCCTGATGTCGCATTCCGGGTTCCGGTCCCTGGCCACCGCGATCAGCCTGGGCGAGGCGTCGATACCGGAGACCGAAGCACCGCGCAGGCGCGCCAGCTCGATCGCGAGCCCGGCCCCGCACGCCACGTCGAGCAGCCGGTCTCCGGCGTCGACGCCGAGCCGGTGGTGCATGCTGACGTACTCCCGGCAGTTGCTCGGCTCGCTGAGCGTCGCGAAGTCCACCGCACTACGGCCCCAGCCCTCGTCTACCAGCGTCCACTGGGCAGTGTCCGCGTTCGGTATGGTCATCGCTATCCCCTCAGCAAAGTGGCGATCCGCGCGGCGGCGCGGTCCGCGCCGCCGCGCGGGATCTTACGGTAACCGGGCCTGGTGCCGGCCTCGGCCAGCGCCGTCCGCATCGTGACGGCCAGCTGGTCGGCCGTGGTCGTGGTGTAGTCCATCCGCAGGCCGGCCCGGTAGTGGTCGAGCCGGTGGGTGACGAAGTACTGCTGCTCCCAGTGACGGCGGAGCGGGAAGTAGATGAACGGCCGCCCGGTGGCGACCAGTTCCATCGTCGTGGACAGGCCGCCTTGCACGACGGCTGCGTCGGCGCAGGCCAGGTGCTCGAACAGGTCGGGCACATAGCCGCGCTTGTCCATGCCCTCAATGTCCGGCAGCAGCCGGGGATCGAGGCGCGGGCCGGTGACCAGCAGCATCCGCGCGTCCGGCACCTGCTTGCGCAGCCGCCCGAACGCGTCGCAGGTCAGCTCCAGCAGGCTCACGCCCGCCGACGTGCCTCCCACCGCGGCCACCAGCAACGGCTGGTCCTGGGGGTAGCCGAGCCGCCCCCGCAGCCGGGCGCGGTCACGATAGGCGGCGGGGTCGAACGGGAGTACGTAGGGGACCGAGGTGAACCAGCGGCTGGCCCACGGCCGGATGTCCGGCAGGCCCGGCCCGAACGACAGATCGGGCAGCTCCTCGAAGGAGCCGATGAACATGGACAGGTCGCGCAGCCGGGGAAACCGTTCACGCTTCTCGATGGAATCGGCGTTGTAGTCCGCGCACAACCCGGCTTCCCGCGGGTCGGCGGGATCGGTGGGCAGGAAGCCGATCACGTCGGTCATGAACACGTACGGCGCGATCTTCCGCTCGGGGTTCTCGTGCAGGTAGTAGTCGACCTCCCAGCACTCGTCACCCACCCACAGGTCGTAGCTGGTGTCCCGGACCACGTCATCGAACAGCAGGTAGTTCGCGCACAAGATCTCGTCCATCCGGCGGAACGCGTAGAACGCGGGCAGGTCGTGCTGCGCGGCCTCGGACTCCCAGTGCGCCGACTCGGACACCAGATCCGAGCTCGCCGGATGGATTGTCTCCCCCGCGTCGGCGAGTACCTGGGTCACGGGCGGCTGGGCCCACCAGTGGATCTCCAGGTCCGGCTCGCGCTCCCGGAGGGCCCGGGCGACGGCCAGGTCCCGCTGGACGTGCCCGAGCCCGATGGGCGAGGAGATCCACAGTGCCCGCCGAGGGCGACTGTGCGTCGCCGGCCAGACGGCCTGCTTGCGCTGCCGGCGGACCATACCGTCCACAAAGTTACGGATAGCGTGGTTCACCGCGACCGGGTACCGCACGTGCGGCGCGTGCCCGCCACCTTCGATCACGAGCAGCTCAGCACCGGTGAGCTCGGCGATCCGCCGCGTCCGCTCGGGCGGGACGATCTTGTCCTGGTCACCGCCGATCACCAGTACCGGGCAGGCCAGCGACCGGCACAGGCGGGTCGCCTCCTGCTCGTCGGCGACCTGCTGAGGGGCGTCGGCATCGCACAGCATGGTCTCGGCGTCGGTTTGCATGCCCCACTCGACGAGGTCGTCGTAGGGCTTAGTGGAGTGCGGCTCGGTGGCGATCTGGGACATGAAGAACTCCACGTATCCCCGCCAGTCCCGTCGCCAGTAGTGCCGGTTCTCCTTGGCCCACCCCTCGGTGGTGTCGAGCTCGTCGTCGAAGGAAGTTCCGAGTCGTTCCCAGGGGTCGGCGGGCGGGATCGGCAGCGTCGGCGCGATGGCCACGATCCCGGTCACCCGCCGCGGCTGCGCGGCGGCGAGCAGCAGCGCCCAGGGGAAGCCGCTGCAGAACGCCGCAAGTACCGCCTGCTCGGTGCCGGTCGCGTCGAGCACGGCCGCGGCATCGCTCGCGAAGGCCGTGTCGGTGTAGGCCGAGGGCTTCCTGGGCCGGTCGGACCGGCCGTTGCCGCGCGGATCGAAGGTGATCACCCGGTAGTGCCTGGCCAGGAACGGCACCTGCATTTTCCAGTGCCTGGAGTCCACGATCGCCCACGTGGGCAGCAGCAGGATCGCCGGCTGGCCGGTGCCGTGCACCTCATAGTGGATCCGCACGCCCGAATTGACCACGTAGCCCGACTCATCGGGTTGTCGTGCGCGCATCAGGGCACCCCCAAACGACTGCTAGCCAGCAGCGTAGAGCCTGTGGACAGGACCGGCTATCGGGGAAAACCACTAGGTGTTACGCGGGAGGGGACAGGTGGTGCGTGACGGCCCAGGCCGCCACTTCGGCCCGGCCGCGGGCATCCAGCTTGGACATCACGTGGTGCATGTGGACCTCGGTGGTCTTCTCGGAGATCCCGAGCACCCGGCCGATCTGCCGGTTGGTCCGGCCCGAGGCAACCAGCGCGGCGACCTGGCGCTCCCGCGGGGTGAGCGGTACCTGAGGGGGGCGGTCCGCGTCACCCGGCGCGGTTCCCGAAGCGACCGCCAGGGCCAGATCCGCGGCCCGCGGTACGGACATGGTCCGGCCCGCGTTCATCACCGTGTCAGCGTCGTAGGGCCCGAGCGCTCGGGCCAGGACCCGCTCCACCGCCGCCGTCCTCGCCTGCTCGGTATCGGGCTGGTGAGCGGCCACCCGCGCCCGCAGCGCGGCGGCCGCGCCGATCAGCCGCCCGGCGCTCTCATAGAGCGCCCGTTCGCCAGCCACGTGAGCGAACGCCTCCAGGCACTGGGCCACGCCCCGGGGATCGTTTCGGACGGTGTAGATCCGCAGCGCCTCCGCCAGCAGCGGGCACGCCTCTTCCAGCCGGCCCTGCGCGGTCAGCGTCGTGCCCAGCCCCCACGCCGACCAGGCCGTCGCCCACGGGTAGTCCAGCTCACGGAAGTCTCGCAGGCTGGCCCGCAGCAGTTCCGCGGCGCTCCCTAGGTCACCGTGGTCCCGGGCGAGCAGCCCCAGGTCGTGCCGGGCCCAGGCCACGCCCTCCGTGCTGCCTCGCGCGCGGAATCCCGCCTCGGCCCGCCGATGCCAGTCGGCGGACGCATCCCACTCGCCACCAGCACGGGCCACGTGCCCCAGAAACGCGCACGCGATCGCCGCGCGGCGCGCGTCGCCGCGCTCTTCGCTGCCCTTGAGCGCGCTGAGCAAGACGTCCTGGGCACGACCCATCTGCCCCGTCGCCCAGGCGAGAACCCCGGCCGCGATGAGCAGGCTAGCCTGGCCTTCTACCATGGCGTCATCGCTCATAGCGGCCGGGTCATGTAGGCCCGCGGTCAGGGGAAGAACCGTATCCACAAACGCCTGGCCATGACCTGGGTCGCCGTGGGTGTAGTGATACCAGCCGAGCACGGCGGCCAACGAAAACGCCCAGGCATCCCGCCCCGCGCCCAGACAGTAATCAAGCGCGGCGCGCAGATCCGCGTGGTGGCGGGCGACCCGGAGGAACCAGGTTCGCTCCTCCGACAGGCCGAGCAAGGCCTCGAACTGCGCCGCGAGAACCGCGTAGTACTCAGCGTGCCTGGCTCGCGTCTCCTCGGCTTCGGCGTGGGAAGTCAACTGCTCCGCCGCATACTCACGCAAGCTTTCCAGCATCGAGAACTCAGCGGTCTGCTCGTCACCGGGCAGCCGCCGGATCAGGCTCTTATCGAGCAGCGATTCCACCATCATGAGCGTGTCGTGCCCGTTGACGCCGCACACGCTGCCCGCGTCAGCCAGCGTCCAGCTGCCGGCGAACACCGACAGCCCGCGGAACAGCGCGCGCTCGGCGGAGTCGAGCAGTTCATAGCTCCAGGTGATGGCATTGCGCAGCGCACGCTGCCGGACCGGCACGTCCCGTGTACCGGAGGCAAGCACGTCCATCCTGCTGCCGAGCCGGAAGACCAGCTCCCCGGGGGTCAGCACCTTCAGCCGGGCCGCGGCCAGCTCGATCGCCAGCGGCAGGCCTTCGAGCCGGACGCACGCGCTGGCCAGCAGCAGCGCATTGGCCGGAGTGAGGTCAAAGCCCGGGCTGGTCCGGCGCGCGCGATCAAGCAACAGCGCCACAGAGGGATTCGCCGCCAGGCCGCCGAGGTCGACGACGTCCGCGGGCGCGGGCATCGCGAGCGGCGGGACCGGGAACTCCTGCTCGGCGGACAGCCGGAGCCGTTCCCGGCTGGTAGCCAGGATCCGCAGCCGCGGGCACGCGGCGAGCACCCTGCCGACGTCCGGGGCCGCGGCCAGCAGATGCTCGCAGTTGTCCAGGACCACGAGCTGCTCCTCGTGGCCCACCGCGGTAGCCAGCTGGCCGGTCAGGTCCGTCCCGCGGCGCGGCTCGACACCCAACGCCTGAGCCAGTTCGGCCAGCACCAGCGCCGGATCCCGGACCGGAGCCAGATCGACGAATACCGCGGTGCATCCGCTGCGCTCGGCGTGCGCCGCCGCGCAGGCGACGGCGAGACGGGTCTTGCCGATGCCCGGCGGCCCGGTGAGCGTGACCAGCCGCGCCTGCCGATGCGCGAGCATCTGGGACACAGCCTCCAGCTCGCCGTCCCGGCCTACAAACAGGTCGGCTGGTGACGGCAGGCGGCTGTGCGGTACCCGCCCCGCGTCTCGCATCGGACTGCCCCGCCCATTCCTCTATCCGTGCAGCCAGGAGGCCATAACCGAGCATACGACGGCATACCGCGCCGCGCCATCGCTCACCCAGACGGAGGCTGGTGCTGGCCGGTTCGTACATCCATGTAGGGGGATTCCCCGATACCGCGGTGACCGCCTGGGCACATACAACGGTTTCATCCTGACAACCAAGGAGACACCGATGACCATCACCGACAACCCCGTCGAAAACGGCGTGAACGTCCAGGCCCTGCTCGGGGCGCGCGAAGCGCTCTCGGCCACGCCGGAAGCGGCCGAGTTCACCTGGCGGGCCAGCTGCAGTTGGCAAAACGGCACCCACAGCCGGTCCACCGTCGCCGGTTTCACCGGCCTGGGCGCCGAGCAGCAGCACCGCGTCACCTACGAGTTCGACGTCGACCACCCCGAGTGCTTCGCCTCCGAGGACAACGGCGCTACGCCGGTGGAGTACATCCTGGTCGGCCTGGCCGGGTGCCTGACCGCCGGTGTCGCCGCGGTCGCCCAGATGCGCGGCATCCAGCTCCGGTCGGTCACCGCCACCATCGAAGGCCAGATGAACGTCCTGGGCATCCTTGGCGGCGACCCCGACATCCGCAACGGCTTCGAGACCATCACGGTCCGGTTCGCCATCGACGCCGACGCCTCCCGCGAGGACCTCGAGGCGCTGATCGCCCAGTCGCAGAAGCGCTCGGCGGTGTTCGACGTGGTGGCCAACCCGACGAAGATCCTCGTCGAGCTGGCCTGACCATCACGATCAAGCCGTGATGCAGACCACGGCAGTCATCGTCGGTGCCGGACACGCCGGCCTGGCCATGAGCCGCCGCCTCACCGAACGCTCGATCGACCACGTCGTGCTCGAGCGCGGTGAGGTGGCGAACTCGTGGCGGACGCAGCGCTGGCCGAGCCTGCGGCTGCTCACCCCGAACTGGCAGACCCGGCTGCCCGGACGCGACTACACCGGCGATGACCCTGACGGGTTCATGCCGGTCGCCGACCTCGTGGCCGCCCTCACCGATTACGCCCGGCTGGCCGGCGTACCGGTCCGCACCGGCACGACCGTGCAGACCATGCGGGCCGGGCCGCACGGCTTCCAGATCCGCGCCAACGACGACCTGGTCTGCGCCCGGACCGTGGTGCTGGCCACCGGGGCCTGCGCCCGGCCGGCGATCCCCGCCACCGCCGACGCCATTCCCCCGTCGGTCACCACCCTCACCCCGCTCGCCTACCGCGGTCCCGGCCAGCTCCCCGGCGGCGGGGTCCTGGTGGTCGGCGCGTCGGCCACCGGCGTCCAGCTCGCCGCCGAGATCCACCGGTCGGGGCGCCCGGTGACCCTGGCGGCCGGCGAACACGTCCGGCTGCCGCGCAGCTACCGCGGCCGGGACATCTTCTGGTGGCTGGAGGCCACCGGCCTGCTGGCCGAACGCTACGACGAGGTCGACGACCTCACCCGGGCTCGCCACCTCCCCTCGCCGCAGCTCACCGGTACTCCTGAGGCCGTTACGACCGACCTCAACTCACTAACGGCGCTGGGGATCCGCCTGGTGGGCCGGCTGGGCCGGGTCGTCGACGGGGTGGCCCAGTTCTCCGGGGGACTCGCCAACACATGCGCTCTCGCGGACCTGAAGATGAACAGGTTCCTGACCCGGGCCGACCAGTGGGCGACGGCGTCGGGCCTGGACCATGAGCTGCCGCCCGCGCACCGGTTCGCACCCACGCGGGTTGATCCCGGTACCCCGCTGGAGCTGGACCTCACCAGCGGAGAGATCACCACGGTGCTGTGGGCGACCGGCTTCCGGCCGGACCATTCCTGGCTCGACCTCCCCGTCCGTGACCGCACCGGCCACATCCGCCACGACGGCGGCGTCGTCACCGGCGCCCCGGGACTTTACCTCCTCGGCATGCCGGTACTGCGGACCCGCGCCTCCACCTACATCCACGGCGCGGCCGCCGACACCGGCGCCCTCGCCGGCCACCTGCACTCCTTCCTCGATGGCCATTAGCGAAGACCCTGGCGGAACGCGGCGAGCACGTCCGGGTAGTCGGCCAGCTGGTAGGCCAGTGGCCCCGGCTCGGGCGGGCCGTTATAGGTGGGCACGGTCAAGGGCACCAGCGGGACGCCGAGGATGAGCTGGTAGCCGGCCCGCTGCCAGGACGCCAGCACCGGCTGCGCCGACGAATCGGAGACCGGCTGCTGGTCGGGCAGGAATGCCTCGGCGTACTGCAGGCGGCCGCCCAGAAGCAGGCCGAAGCCGTTCACCCCGGGCGGCCCGCCCGCGTACGCGCCCTGGCCGGCCAGCAGCGGGCCGGGAGGGGCAGCCGGATCAGGAGTCACGTGCTGGAACGCCCAGTAGACGCCGATCGCGTGGTGGGCCTTGAGCCACGCGAGCATCCGGGTGATGAACGCCGGGTCGTCCTGACCCCCGAAGCTGTGGAAATCCAGCCCCCACTCGGGGATGGCGGCCTGCTTGCCGGTGAGCTGGGACAGCCGGGCGAGCCAGTCGAGGCCGCCGGGCTGGGTGAGGATCTCCCGCCACCTCGCGTCGTGGTCCGGCTGGCCGAACGCGGTGTGCGGGTAAGTGCCGTGGGGGGCGCCGTACCAGTCGTAGATGTCGGTGCCCACTAGGTCCACGTAGGCGCTACCAGGCCAGGCCTCGATGGCCGCGGCGGTGCCGGGGTAGACGGTCCACAGGAACCGGAAGTGCTGTCCGGGTACCGACCGCATGGCGTCCACGGCGTGCCGCCAGGCCAGGATGTAGCAGCCCGGCTCGGCGCGCGGGCATTTCCCCTCGCTCCAGTTGTACCAGCTGCCGGTCATCTCCCGGCCGAGGTCGATGATCGCGCCGGCGAAGCCGTCTTTCACGAGCAGCGCGCCGAGCGCGCGGAACCGGGCATCATCCGCACCGGCGGCGGCCGCCTCCAGCGTCGCGCTGGGGGTCTGCCAGTACCCGCGCGCGGTGTCCGGGATGCCCTGCCGCAACAGGGCAGCAAGCGCGGCCGCGACGGCGCGCCCGGATGGCGGGCTGGCGTGCGGCCGCGGGGACGGCGAAAGGTATTGCTGGGCCAGCACCAACACGATGATCCCGGCCGTCGCGATCAGCGCCACGGCCGCCAGGACAACGGTCCGCGGCCGGGGCCGCCCCCGGGCCGGCTGCCTGCCCATGCCTCCACGGTACGTCCGGCCGCGCGCTCCTCCGATCCCCTACTCGGCGTGGCACCCTAGTACGGTGCTCGACGACGACACGATCACCGACGCGGCGCGGCGCCTGCTGGCCGCCGAACGCACGCGCGAGCCGATCCGGCAGCTGTCCCTGCAGTACCCGGACATGACGGTCGAGGACGCATACCGCGTGCAACGGGCGCTGGTCGCGCTCAAGCTCGCCGAGGGCCGCACGATCAAGGCGCGCAAGATCGGCCTCACCTCGCGCGCCATGCAGCAGGCGGTCTCGATCAGCGAGCCGGACTACGGCGTCATCTTCGACGACATGTTCTTCGACGACGGCGGGACCGTGCCCGCCGAGAGGTTCATCAGGCCCCGCGTCGAGGTCGAGCTCGCGTTCGTCCTCGACCGGCCGCTGAAGGGACCGGGGGTGACCGCGCTCGAGGTCCTCGACGCCACCCGGTGGGTCACCCCCGCGCTGGAGATCCTGGACGCGCGGATACAGATGAGCGACCCGCAGACCGGTCATCTGCGCACCATCGTCGACACGATCTCGGACAACGCAGCCGACGCCGGGATCGTCGTCGGCGGCCGCGCCGTCCGCCCCGACGCCTGCGACCTGCGCCGGGTCTGCGCCCTGCTCTACGTCAACGAGGCAATCGAGGAGACCGGGGTGGCGGCGGGCGTACTCGGCCACCCGGCGAACGGCGTGGCCTGGCTGGCCAACCGGCTGGCGCCGCACGACGAGTACCTGCCCGCCGGGCTGGTGATCCTGGCCGGGTCGTTCACCCGGCCGGTCTTCGTCCAGGCCGGCGACGTGATCCACGCGGACTTCGGCGAGCTCGGGGCGGTGACGTGCCGGTTCCGGTGACCATGCGCCACCCTGGTTCTAGTCAAGGAAATGCCGGTCAACCTCTGATAGCTGCTCCATGCGCCGGGCTATCTCGGCATCGATGGCCCGTAGCTGCCGGTCCATGTCGGGCCCGTAGTCAAACCTCAGCAAGATCTCAGCCTTGCTCTTGTTGAGCAGCGCCAGGGCGGCGAGCAGGCCCCGGCGGGACCCGTCCTCGAACCATTCCGGGGGAAGTTGCTGGTCACAGGCGGGACACAACCATGCCGCCAGCTCTCCGGTGCTCAGTTCCACCCGGACGGCGGTGACGTGCGCGCAGGGAGCGGGTTTGCGGTCAGCCGCGTCGACCGCCGCGGAAAACTGCCGCAAGGTCTCCCGGTGTCTGGCCAGCACGCCTTCGAGCGCCTCACGTGAGCCCCGACGACGACCATCGCGATTCCGGAGCGCGGTCACTTCCCGTTCAAGCCGCGCCACCACCCGGGCTTGTCTGTCCCGCCTTATCTTGAGCCGGTCAAGTTCATCCATCACCACTCCTGGCGCTGAATGATAGGCCGCTAGCGCCGCGGGCCGAGCAGCGCCTGGGTCGCCCGGACCGCGACCTCGGTGATGTCAGCGATGTCACCGCCGTCCTCGACCGTGGTCGCGATGAGTTCGCGCAGGCCGCCGAGCAGCAGGATCGCGAGCTGACGAGATGGCGGTGCGACGCCCGCCGCGCGCAATCCCGGGGTGCCGCTGAGGTTCTGGATGAGCACGACGAAGGCCTCGAGCGACTCGCGCTGCAGGTGACGGGCGTCGGAGCCGAGTGAAGGAAGGTCCCGGATCCAGCTCAGCGTGAGGGCCTGGTCCGCTTGCGTTCCCGCGATCCAGGCTTCGATGGCCTGCCGCACCTGAGCGTCCCATCGTGCGCCCGGATCGACCGCGGCCGCGATCTGCCGCACCATGGCCGCGTTGGATTCCTGGAGCAGGGCGATGAAACAGGCCTGCTTGGAAGGAAAGTGCTCGTAGAACGTGCGGCGTGAGGTGCGGGCGTGGCGCACCACATCCGCGACCGTCGAGTCGCGGAAGCCGCACTCGCGGATGGCCGCGGCCATGCCCTCAAGCAGCCGCCGCCGGAACTCGGCCGGCGCTGCCTCGACCTCGCTCTCGGGGCTCGCGACCTCGGGCTGCGTCGTACTCACGGTCGTCACGCTACCCTCCTGGAACCGCAGGCTTGCACGTCATGGTACTGTCACGTACCGTCGATCTGGTACGTCCGCGTACCGTGCATCGAAGGCGCTGACCGGAGGCGCGTATGAACCCCGTGACACTGCCGGATGGCCCATCACTCCCGCGCTTCGTGCAGGGCGGCATCGTGATCGTCGCTCCGCTGTGGATGATGCGCAGGCTGCGTGACCGCTATGGCTCGGCCTTCAAGATCAACGTCCCGATCTTCGGGGAGGCCGTCGTGATCAGCGACCCGGCCGAGGTCAAGCAGCTGTTCATGACCAGCCCGGAGATCGCCGACATCCTCGACCTCAACCTGGGCCTGGTGCTGGGGCCCAACTCCTTCTTCGCGATAAGCGATGACGCGCACCGCAAGCAGCGCAAGCTGCTGAGCCCGCCGTTCCACGGCCGACGGCTGCGGGCCTACGAAGCCATCATCGAACAGGAGGCGGTCCGCGAGATGGCGGACTGGCCGGAGGGGCGCGAGTTCGCCACGCTCGGCCCGATGATGCGCATCACGCTCAACGCGATCCTGCGCGCGGTGTTCGGGGCGGAGGACGACGAACTAGACGAGCTGCGGACGCTGCTCCCCGCGATGGTCAAACTCGGCTCGCGGCTGGTCGCCCTGCCGATTCCGCGGACCGATCTAGGCCGGTGGAGCCCGTGGGGGCGGGCGCACGCCTATCGCCGCGAATACGACGCGATCATCGACCGGCTGATTGCTGCCGCCCGTCAGGACCCTAGGCTGGACGAGCGCGACGATGTGCTCGCGCTGATGCTGCAGAGCAGGTACGACGACGGTTCGGCGATGAGCCGCGAGGAGATCTCCGATCAGCTGCTCACCCTGCTGACCGCCGGCCACGAGACCACGTCGACCACGCTGGCCTGGGCGGTCGAGCGGCTGCGCCGGCATCCGATCATGCTGCGCCGGCTCGCCGACGAGGCCGACGCAGGCGGGTCACAACTGCGCGAGGCCACGATCCTGGAGGTCCAGCGGGTGCGGCCGGTCATCGACGGGACGCTCCGCAAGGTCCGAGCGCCGAGCCTGCGGCTGGGACGATGGACACTCCCGCAGGGACAGGTCGTTCTGGTCAGCATCTACCTGATCCACCGCGATGAGACGCTGTTCCCCGATGCGGGCCGCTTCCGCCCGGACCGCTTCGTCGGCAGCAGGCCGGACACCTACCAGTGGATCCCGTTCGGCGGCGGGACCCGGCGATGCATCGGCGCCGCCTTCGCCCACATGGAGATGAACGTGGTGTTGCGGACCCTGCTCCGCGACTTCACGCTGGAACCGACGCGTGAACGCGGCGAACGCTGGCACTCGCGCGGTGTGGCCTACTGCCCGGCCCAGGGCGGCCGGGCCGTGGTGCACCGCCGGTCCCCCGTCGCCGCTGACCGGGTCCACGCCGCCGCGGTAAGGAGCGCCGATGGCCAGGAATCGTAGGATCATCGCCGGAAGGCCGGCGATGATCACCGGCGCGGCCTCCGGCATCGGCCGGAGCCTGGCCCGGCGGCTGTCGCGATCGGGCTCACCGGTCGCCATCGCCGATGTCGACGAGACCGGTCTGAAGGAGACCGCGAGGTCGCTGCGGGGACCCGTGCTGACCAGGGTGCTTGACGTACGAGACGCCGCCGACCAGCACCGCTTCGCGGCCGAGGTGCGCCAGTGGCTGGCTTCGCTGGCCCACGGGGCCCGGCTGGCCGCCGTGTTCAACAACGCGGGTGTCGCGGTCGCATCCTCGGTCCTGGATGCCGACCCCGGCGATGACGAGTGGCTGCGGCAGATCAACTTCGACGGGGTGGTCAACGGCACCCGCGCCTTCCTGCCGATCCTCGTCGAGCAGGACAGCGGCGTGATCGTCAACACCTCGAGCGTGTTCGGCCTGCTGGGTATGCCGAACCAGAGCGCCTACTGCGCCTCGAAGTTCGCGGTGCGCGGGTTCACCGATTCGCTGCGCCAGGAGCTGCGCGGCACCGGCGTCTCAGCCGTGACCGTCCACCCGGGGGGAATCAGGACCAACATCGCCCGCAACGCGCGTGTCCGTAAGGACCCGGAAGGGCTCGGCCGCAGCCACGACCAGATGGCGGCCGACTTCGAGGCGATCACCATGACCACGCCGGACAAGGCGGCCCAGATCATCTGCCGCGGGGTCGAGCAGGGCAAGGCCCGCATCCTGGTCGGTCCCGACGCCTACGTCTTCGACGCCCTGGCCCGGGTGGCGCCCACCCACTACTACGACATCATGGCCCGGCTCGAGAAGCGGCTCCGGTCACGGCAGGCGGCGTCAAGATTAGATCGGGTACCGGGTGGCTTCGGTGACGTATTGCCGCCCGGACGGCATGGTCCACCGTACGTATCCGCCGGGCAGGTGCGCCGCGTTCCACCGCGGATCCTGCTTCATCCGATGGTCGGACCGGCACTTCGGATCCCCGTTGCACAGGCAGGTCCTGCCACCGGCCTCGTAGGGGATGTTATGTTCGAAGTCACAGCGACTAGCAGGACGCCGACAGCCGGGACCGGTACAGGTTGCGTGCCGGATCTCCGCGAGATGCCTGAGCATTACCCCGGGATCGTGACCCCGGGCCTCCCATCGATGATCACACTCCCCGGCGGGGATCGGCCCGATCTTGATCAGCAGGTCCTGCTGCCCGGTAGAGAATCTCCAGGTGCCGTATCCGCCGGCTAGGCGGGGTAGGACCTGCAGCGGAACCGTTTCGTACGTTAAGGCGGTTCGGCGAGGTCAGGATGGGTGCTGAACGGGGTCATGCGGGGGCACTTGGCGTACGTTCCGGTTCGGGCGCAGCCGGGGCGTGATCTTGATCCGGGGCTGGTTCGGCTGGCTGGGTGGCGTTCAGTGACGGTGATCTTCGTGTCCGGAAGTCCCCAGTAACGGACAAGATCAACTTGGGCCGGTATGAGCGCGCTCTGGCCCCTGGCGGGCGTCCGTGACTCAGTCCGGAATCAATGCCCTGAAACCTTCGTCACAGAGCCGGGTTCCGGTGCACGATCGGGATTCATGAGCCTTCCTGTGCACCCTCTCGCCGGCCAGCGTGTCGGCTACGCCCGGATCTCCGGCGCCTCACAGAACCTGGACGGGCAGACCGACGCGCTGAACGCGGCGGGCTGCCAGAAGATCTTTGCCGATACCGCGTCGGGGAAGCTGACCGAGCGGCCGGAGCTCACGTTGTGCATGGGGTATCTGCGGGCCGGGGACACGCTGGTGGTGTGGCGGCTGGACCGGCTGGGCCGGTCGCTTCGGCATCTGGTGGAGACTGTCAACGCGCTGGCCGAGCGCGGGGTGGCGTTCGCATCCCTGCATTATGTGGGTGATCCTTGTCAAGTTGATCATTGCTTGTTCCGGTGGCGGCGTGCTGCGGTGGCGGCGGTGGTGCCGAGGAGCTCGCCGATCTCGGCCCAGGTGAGTTCCTGGTCGCGGGCGTCGTGGACGGCGGCAGGAGCTGCTGGGCCTGGGCGATGAGGCTGGCCAGGGCATGCAGCCGGACGCCGGAGTCTCCGAGCCAGTAGGGCGTGCGGAGGCGGGAGAGGTGGTCGATCGCCTCGTCGAGGACCTGGAGGCTGTCGGGGCCGGCGGTAGGGGCGGGCAGCTGGCCGGGGCGGGCCAGGCGGAGCGGCGGGCGGCGGGTCATGAGGCGTCCTGGTCGAGGCGGGCGAGCAGCGAGGTGAACAGCTGCTCGCGGTGGTCTTGGCGGCGGGCGAGGGCGTCGTCGCGCTGGGCGGCGAGGGTGGGACGGAACTCGATGCTGGTCTGGAAGAAGGTGCAGGTCTCGCAGATCGACTCGAACGCGCAGTCCAGCTCGGGCGGGCGGGTGCACCAGCCGTTGCCGAGCATGCGGTGGTGCTCGCGGCGCAGCCGGGCCATCTTCGGGCCGATCGCGTCGGCGGGCAGGACGGGGTCCTGGCCGTAGAGGGCCTCGACTTTCTCGGTGACGGCGAAGTATTCATCGGCGACGGTGCGGCTGGCGATCTTGGCGTACCGAAGGGTCATGTCCAGGCTGCGGTGGCCGAGCATCGCGGCGATGGCCTCCAGGCTCATGCCGCGGTTGATGGCCTGGGTGGCCAGTGTATGTCTGAGCTGGTGGGGGTGGATGTGGGGCAGCCCGGCGGCGGCGCCGGCCTTATTGATATAGCGGGTCACGGCGTGCCGGTCGGCGGGCTTGCCGTTCTCCCGGGGCAGCAGCAGCGGGTTGGCCGGGTCGACGTGCGCGGCGCGGTACTGGTCGATCAGGGCGGTCAGGTGCGGGTGCAGCGGCAGGTAGCGGTCCTCGCGGAGCTTGCCGACCGGCACGTGCAGCCACGGCCCGGCGCCGATCTGCACCACGGCGTCGGCGCGCAGCGAGATGTACTCGCTGACCCGCAGTCCGGTGCGCAGCAGCATCTCCACCGTGACGCGGACCAGCAGCCGCTGGTCGGCCTGCGCGGCGCGGAGCAGCCTGGCGGCGCTGGCGTCATCGAGCGCCTTGGGCAGCGGATGGTCGGTGCGGGGCAGGTCGCCGGTGAACATCGGCACCCGGGGCGGGGCCTGGTCCCAGTCCCATTCGTCGATGCGGATGAAGAACATCCGCAGCGTGCCCAGCCGGTGGATGATGGTGCCCGGGGTCAGCCGCGGCTTGTTCTGCCCGGGCCGGGCCGCCAGCCAGGGCTTGTAGTCCTCGATGTGCCGGCGGGTGACCTGCGCGATGGCTGTCACCTCGGGCGCGGCCTGGGCCAAGAACGCGGCGAAGCAGCGTAGCGCCAGGTCGGCGCCGCCGACGCTGCCCGGGCGCAGCACGCAGCCGATCTGGGTCAGGTAACGGCGCATCGTGGCGGCGACCTGCGGGATCGCGGCCTCCAGTTCGGCCCAGCCCGGCAGTTCGCCCATCCCGTTGGCGCCCCGCCGTGAGCCGCTCACCGCAAGCTCCCGGAGACGGCGGGCTGCCCGGCGAAGACCTGCGCGTCGATCACCTCGGCGGCCTTGCGGTACTGCGCGGCGAGCCAGTCATCGGCCATAACGGCACAGTTGGTTATTGGAACTGTCTGAATACCTGGTCCGGTGACATGGCAACGCGCAGAGGTGGTCATAGCTGGTCTGGCGTTTCGTGGCGTGGCGGGAGGGGCTGGTGCCGGGGGCGGCGGCTGACGTCGGCGGCGTAGGCGGCCCAGTCGCCTGCGGACAGGCGCTGCCAGGTGACGGCGACATCGGTGCTGACGTCGAGAGTGCGGGCGAGGATGGCGGCGGGGACCTCGGCGGCGAGCTGGAACAGTGCCGTGCTGCGGGCCTGGCGGGGGCTGATCCCGAGTGCGTCGAGCCGCTGGGTGAGCCTCGCGCCACTGATCGGCTGTCCGGGCTGGCCGCCGGGGAACATCCAGGGCGACGGGCCTGCGGCCCCGATGGTGGCGTGGCCTTTGCGGTTCGCCGCGACGGCGAGGGCGATCGAGGCGGCCGGCTCGGGTAGCTTGAGCGGCACCCGGCCGAGCTGGAGCCGGACGGTGCCGTCGTCGCCGGGCTGGACCTGGCCGGCGGTCATGCGGCTGATCGCCGTGACGCCCTGGGCGTAGAGGAGAACGAGAAGCCCGGCGAGCCGGTCCTCGGGCTTGAGCGTGTCATCGTGCAGCAGCCTGCGGGCGATGTCCCAGCGGTCCTCGCCGTCGAGTACGGACGCCGGCCCGGTCCACCGGGTGGCGGCGGGAAGGTAGCAGGAGGTAAGGCGGGCGGCGTGTGCCCAGCGGATGAGCCGCCCCGCTTCTTCCCGGTAGACGGCCTGGCCGCTAGCGAGCCACCCGTCGAGGTCGGCCTGCTGGCAGCCGCCCAGCGTGAGGCCTGCGGAGTCGAGCCATTCCAGGAACGCGATGGCGCCGCGGGCGAGCCGGCGGGTCAGGAGAACCTGCTGCCGGGTGGCGGGCTTGCCGTTGTTGCGGCTGCGCATGCGCCTGACCAGGTGCCAGATCAGGTAGCGGTGCAGGATCCTGCGCCGTTCCGGGTCGGGCTGGGCGTCCAGCAGGCGGTGGAGGAAGGCCTCGAGCCTGGTCATCTCCTCGTCACGCCAGGGCAGCGCGCCGGTGGCGACGAGGGTCTGGCGCAGATGGGCGAGGGCCGGCCGCTGGGGCAGCTCGTCGAGTGCCTGGTGGGTAAGCGGGATGCTGCCGTCGGCAAGGCCTGACAGCACCGGGGCGACGGATTGCTTGGCGGCCCAGCGCATCGCGGTGACCGTGTGTTCGGCGCCGGCGATCTCCCGGCGCAGCGCCTGCAGGCCGGGCGGCAGCGAGCCGTCATCAGGGCCCATCAGCTCGTCCAGCCGGGCGCTGATGATGCAGCGGGCGCACCGGCCGGGACTGGGATGGCCCGGGTCGCTGCAGACGGGGCAGCCGGCCCAGGGCGGCGGCGGAGTGCAGCCGGCGCAGAGCGGGCGCTCCAGCGTGCCGGAGGCGATCGCCTCATGGCGGCCGCAGGCCGAGCACGCGGCCCGGCGGCGCTGGCAGGCCGGGCACCACGGCTTCCCGGTTGCCCGGGAGATCCCGCAGGGAGCCGTCCGGCCGCAGACCGAGCAGGACATTATGGGGAGAGAAGGGCACCGGGAGCACAAGGGACCGTCCGCGGTCCGCCGTTCGACCGGGCGGCGGCGCCCGCAGCCGGTGCACGTTTCCAGGTTCTGCGGGTCGGCGATGAAGCAGTTCGCGCAGACCGGGCGGCCCTGCCCGTCGCGGGTGACAGGCTCGCGGACGGCTCCGCAGCGTGCGCACGGCTCGGTGCGGGAGTGCGCGATGCAGGTCCGGCAGACCCGGACGCCGTCCAGCGGCTTGTCGATGCGCACCACGCGGCCGCAGCGACCGCATGACGGGCGGACGACGCCGGCGACGCCGGCGTCGCAGAGCATCTCGATGAACCGCGGGATCGCGCGCAGTGACGCGAGATGCCCGTCTCCGGTCAGCAGCGCCGGGTTATCTTCCAGCGCCCAGGCCAGTTTCTGCTGGTATGAGGGCCGGGGAGCCGCCTGCCGGACGACCCTGGCGACGGTTTCCCGCCCGGCGCCGGGATCCAGGGCGGTGATGATGGCGTGGATGACGGCGACCGGGTCACGGCGGTCGCCGTCCGGGCACTTCGCGCACCGGGGCTGTCCGGCCCGGTCCCGGGAGGAGACGGGCCGGTCCTTGCCGCAGGCGGCGCACGGCTCGTCGTGCCGCATGCAGGGCGAGCAGTACCAGTCCTGGCCAGCGCGCTGAAAGCCCCTGACCTGCCTGCCGCACTGCGCGCAGGCCGGCAGCGGGGCGTCTCCGCCCGCGTCATGCAGTGCGACGAGCAGGTCCGCGACGGCGCGGGGCGCCGGGGACCTGCCGTCGGCGAGCACCTCCGGCCGCCCGGCCAGCGCGAGGGCAAGACGGCGTGATTTGGCGCGCCCGCCGGCGACGGCGGCGACCACCGCCTGGACCTGCCCGCGTCCGAGTCCGTACCCGGCGGTCATGACAAGCTCGGTGATCAGCCCGGCCGGGTCCGACATGGCCCGGTCGTGAACCGCGTCGTCCACGTTCACGGCGTCCCGTGGATGCGGGCCCGCCGGGGCCGGAGCCCGCCGAGGCCGGCCTCGGCGCCGGCTGCCTTCTTCCGGGTTCCCGCCGTCCCGGGCGCGGCCACCGGCTCGATCAGGTCCTCCAGCGAGCAGTCCAGGATGTCCAGCAGCGCCATCAGAACCTTCAGGCTCAGCCGTTCCGGCCGGTCGGCGACCAGCCGGTAGACCTGGCTGGACGACAGCCGGATCTCCCGCTGGGCCAGCGGGCTGATCAGGTCGGTGGTGGCGAACATGCCGCGGCCGGCCATCACCTGCCGCAGGTGCCACCTGTAGTCGAGCCGCCGCGTCATCGCTGCTCCTTCCGCCGGACGGGATCCCCGAACGCCGGCGCGAGGGCCTTGCGCAGCGCCGTGTTCATGAAGTCGTCGCTCACGTGCGTGTAAATGGCCGTCGAGCTGTCGCACTCATGGCCGACCTGGACCTGGATGAACCTGCGGTCCACGCCGTCCTCGGTCAGGTGCGTGACATACGAGTGCCGCAGGGAATGGGGGGTAAGGGCATCCGGGAGGCGGAGAGCCTCCCGGTAGGACCCGAAACGGGCGTTGATCTCCGCCGGCTTGACCCGGCCGCCGCGCTCGGTCACCCACAGCGCCGGGTGATCGCCGAAGCCGAACTTCGGGCGGACGTTCTCGGCATAATCCGCGACCGCGTCCACCGCCCACCCCATCACCGACGCGACGTTCCGGCGCCGCGGCGGCTGGCCGCGCTTGGCCTTGCCATAGCGGACGTGCAGCGTCCCGTACTTCCCGAACTCCGGCGCCGATGGGTTCCGGCCCCAGTCCGCGACGTCGAGCTTCGACGTCTCCGTCCTGCGCAGCCCCCACCCGTAGATGACCTTGAACATCGTCGCGTCGCGGTAGGCGGCCAGCGCCCCCTTCCGCTTCGCGCTCACCGCCCGGTCCACCTGGTCATCGGCATAGTCCAGGAACCGCTGCAGCTCCTCCCGGGTGAACGGCCGCGATTCCGGGTTCCCCTCATAGCCGTGAAGATGAGCGATCGTGTTCCACTCATGGCAAACCGGCACCGGGTGAGCACCCTGCCCGAACTCCTTCTCGCAGGCAGCCGCCCACCCGTAACGACCGTCACACAGGTACTCGCTGAACAGCCGCAGGTCCATCTGGTAGCCGCGGATCGTCGACGGGGCCAGGCGCCGCTCGCTCGTCAGCGCCTGCACCCACTCATCGACGTGCGACGGCCCCCAGTCCCACGGGTACTCGTTCGTGAACTCCAGGAAACGGCGCACCAGTCGCTCCCGCGGCGCGACCGTATCCTCCCGCAGGCCCCGCGCGACCTGCTGAGCCTTCCAGCCCCGCAGCATCGCCTCGAACATCGCGTCCTCCGGCCGCAGCTGCAGCACACCGGACACCAGCTCAAGGTGCGCAGCACCCGCCAGATCTCCCCGTCCCACCCGACCCCCGAAACCCCTGAAACGGCAACCGCTTGACGGAGGGATCATGCATCCGACGGGATGGCGGCACAACAACCCCGGACACGAAGCGTAATCGTGTCGCGGTTATCGAGTTATTCAGACTGCCTGCATAGCCGCGGAACCGGGCAAACGCCACCCGTCAGATGCAATTCCCGAGCCTTGGTGCAGGTAGATCCGGGTCGACTCGATCGAGGCATGCCCGGCCTGGGCCTGCACCGCCTCCAGCGCCATCCCGGCCTCCCGCAGCCGGGTCAGGCAGGTATGCCGCAGCTCATGGCAGGTCGCGTGGTCCAGCCCGGCCCGGCGCCGCGCCCCGGACAAGACCTCATCCATCCCCGTAGCAGACAGCGGCTGCCCGCGGCGCGGACCCTTCAGCACCACGAAGACCCGGTCGGTGCCGGCACCGGGCGGCCGCTCAGCGTCCAGGTAGGCGGCCACCGCGGCGAAGAACCGGCCCGACACCGGGATCAGCCGCTGCCGGCCGGCCTTGCCCTCGGCGACGAACACCCGCCGCTCGGCCACCCGCAGGTCCTCCAGCCGCAGCCCCAGAACCTCGCAGCGGCGCAGCCCGCCCAGCACCATCGCCGCGACCATCGCCCGGTCCCGGTGCGTGCGCAGCGCCGCCATCAGCGCATCCACCTCGGCCGGAGACAAGATCCGCGGCAGCCGGCGAGCCGCGCGGACCAGCGGGACGCCCTGGCCCGGCCGGGACCGCTCCCGGCGGGTCGGCAGCCCCCGCGGCACCGGGTTCGCTGTCACATCCCCGCGGGCCTGCAAGAACGCGAAGAACCCCGACACGATCGACAGGCGCCGGCGCACCGTTGCAGCCGACACGCCGCCGTCCCCGCCTGGCACTCCCACCGCATGCAGCACCCGGCTCCCGCCGCAGCCAGCCCGCTGCGCAGTGATGAACCCCAGCACATCGGCGGCCCGAACCTGATCCGGCGGCCTGGCCACCACCTCGAAGAACACCTTCAGGTCATACGCGGCCGCCAGCACCGTGTTCGGCCGGCACCGCCCGCCCAGGAACTCCAGGTAGACATCGGCCAGCGGAATCCCGGTCCGGACTACCAGACCGCCACGCCCGTCACGCGAGCTGACCACGTACGCATCGGCAGCATCCATCAGCAGGGGCTCCCTTCGTCACAGCAGACCAATCCGTAAAGACTGCTCCAGATGACAAGGAAGATCACCTACATAACAT
>CAWGJL010000053.1:0-64672 GCA_963822765.1 uncultured Actinomycetes bacterium
AGGCACCCCGGCGCGGTATCCAGCGGTTTGCCTGACGCGAACCCGGAGGACCGGCTGGCGTACACGCCGGGGAAGGACTGCGCGGACCCGGGCATCCCCGGACCCCGCCCGCCCAGCGCCGCCGCGGCATCCGCGGCCATCGCCGCGGTCAGGCCCAGCCTGGCCATCACCGCCGCGACCCGTCCCTCAGCCGCGATCATCTCCGCCGCCTCAGCCGCCAGCTCCCCGTCATCCACATCCGGTGGCGGGTCGTCGTCGGGATCGGCTAGGTCCAGGTCGCCAGGATCCTCGTCCTCGGCCCGCATGGCCAGGTAGGCCGGATCATTCATCCACTCCGGGCAGGACAGCCCGGGGTCGGGGGAAAGCGGTTCCTGGTGCATGAGCCACGATCCGTTCTGACGAATGACTTTATATCAGACAGGATATCGAAATAACCACTTCTACTTGAGAAGACACGCCGGTAAGGCGAGAGCTCCAGGTCCTTTCTTTGCTCATAGGGCGTACATAAGAACGCTTCAGCCGCCGCGGAGCATGGTCGCCGATGCTCATGACCATGAGAGTTCTGCAGGTGGACATTGTGGTTCCTGTGCGCAATGAGGAACGTGATCTCGCGCCGAGCGTGCGGCGGCTGGTCAGGTACCTGCGGGAGGCCTTTCCGTTTACCGCGCGGGTCACCATCGCGGACAACGGCAGCACCGACGGCACCTGGGCCATAGCCGACCGGCTGGCCCGTGAGTTCGACGAGGTGCGGGCGGTACGCATGGAACAGCCGGGACGGGGGCGGGCGCTGCGGGCGGTCTGGTCGCAGAGCGACGCCGAGGTCCTCGCGTACATGGATGTCGACTTGTCGACTGACCTGAACGCGCTGCTGCCGCTGGTCGCGCCGCTGCTGTCCGGCCACAGCGACGTGGCCATCGGCACCCGGCTGGCCCGGGGGTCGCGGGTGATCCGCGGGCCCAAGCGTGAGCTCATCTCCCGCTGCTACAACCTGCTGCTGCACGCCTGCATGGGAGCCCGGTTCTCGGACGCCCAGTGCGGGTTCAAGGCGATCAGGCGCGAGCAGGCGCGGGCGCTGCTGCCGCTTACCCAGGACACCGGCTGGTTCTTCGACACCGAGCTGCTGGTGCTGGCCGAACGGGCCGGGCTGCGTATCCACGAGATCCCCGTGGACTGGATCGACGACCTTGATTCGCGCGTCGACGTCGTGGCCACCGCGCTCGCCGACCTGCGCGGCATGGTGCGGCTCGGCAGCGGGTTCGCGCGCGGCACGATCAAGGTCCCCCAGTTGCGAGGATCCGCGCCGACGGCCCCGAGCGGCGGCCTCCGGCGCGTCCTGTCCGGTGAGCTGCGGGTGCAGGTCGCGAGCTTCGCGGTCGTGGGCATCGCCTCGACGATCGCGTACGTGCTGCTCTACCTGCTGCTCCGCGGGGTCATGTCGGCGCAGCCGGCCAACGTGGCCAGCCTGCTGGTGACGGCGGTGGCCAACACCGCCGCGAACCGGCGGCTGACGTTCGGGATCAGCGGGCGGCAGCACGCAGCCCGGCATCAGGTCAAGGGGCTGATCGCGTTCGGTATCGGGCTGGCCCTGACCTCGGGCGCGCTGGCCGCCCTGCACTCGCATCCGGCCGCGGCCTCGAGGTCTCGGTCCTCGTCGCCGCCAACCTGGTGGCCACCGTCATCAGATTCGTGCTGTACCGGACCTGGGTCTTCGGCAAGTCCCGGCCAAATAAATCTGACGCAGATAAAGGAGAGCTAGTTGAGCGCGACCACCTCCGTGGCGAGGCATTCGATCCGCACCCGCCCGCGGCCCACGCGGAACCGGGCCCGGCGCCTGCTGCGCGGGCCTGACACCGATCCCCGCTGGGCGCGCCCGGCCCTGCTCGGGCTGCTGGCGCTCACCGCGCTGCTCTACCTGTGGGACCTGACCAGAAACGGCTGGGCCAACGACTTCTACGCGGCGGCGGTCCAGGCCGGGACCAAGAGCTGGAAGGCGTTCTTCTTCGGCTCGTTCGACTCGTCCAACTTCATCACCGTGGACAAGACGCCGGCCTCGTTGTGGGTCATGGAGCTGTCCGGCCGGATCTTCGGGTTCAGCCAGTGGTCCATGCTGGCGCCGCAGGCGCTGGAGGGCGTGGCCTCGGTCGGGCTGCTGTACGCGGCGGTGCGCCGGTGGTTCGGCCCGCCGGCCGGGCTGATCGCCGGGGTGGTACTCGCGCTGACGCCGGTGGCGGCGCTGATGTTCCGGTTCAACAACCCGGACGCCCTGCTGGTGCTGCTGATGACCGCTGCGGCATACGCGCTGGTGCGCGCGATCGAGAACGGGCGGACGCGGTGGCTGGTGTTCTGCGGGGTCCTGGTGGGCTTCGCGTTCCTGGCCAAGATGGCACAGGCATTCCTGGTCGTGCCGGGCTTTGCGATCGCCTACCTGTGGGCGGGAGCGCCGCGTGCGTGGCTGCGGCGCCTGTGGCAGACGGTAGTGATGGGCGCAGGCATCGTCGTGGGCGCGGGCTGGTGGGTGCTGATCGCGGAATTGGTGCCCGCGGCCGACCGGCCCTACTTCGGCGGCTCAACCAACAACAACATCCTGCAGCTGGCCATCGGGTACAACGGCCTCGGGCGGCTCGACGGCAGCGAGACCGGATCCATCGGCGGCGGAGGCGCGGGGGGCTCGGGGTTCGGCGGCGCGACCGGGCTGCTGCGGCTGTTCCACAGCGAGTTCGGCGGGCAGATCAGCTGGCTGCTGCCCGCCGCGCTCGATCTGCCTGGCCGCCATGGCGTGGGTGTCGCGACGGGCGGTACGTACCGACCGGCTCCGGGCCGCGGCCCTGCTCTGGGGCGGCTGGGTGATCGTGACCGGGCTGGTGTTCAGCTACATGAGCGGCATCATCCACCCGTACTACATGGTCGCGCTGGCGCCCGGTATCGGCGCGCTGGTCGGCATCGGCGCGGGGGTCCTGTGCGGGGGGGTCTGGCCGCAGCAGCGGCTGGGCTGGGCCGGGCGTTCGGTGGCGGCCGCGACGGTGCTGGGCACGGCGGTGTGGTCGTACATCCTGCTGGACCGGACACCGGACTGGCTGCCGTGGCTGCGCTGGGTGGTGCTGGTCGCGGGCGTGCTTTCGGCGATCGGGCTGGTCGCGGTTCCCTGGCTGGGCCGGGCGGCCTCGTTCCGGCGGCTGGTGCTGCTGCCGGTGGGACTGGCCATGGTGGCGGGACTGGCCGGGCCGGCCGCTTACGCGCTGGATACGGTCAATACCGCGCACACCGGCGCGATCCCGAGCGCGGGACCGGCCGCTACCGGGTTCGGTGGCGGGCCCGGCGCAGGCGGCGGGTTCGCGGGCGCGCGACCGGGCGGGACGCGGCCCGGCGGGACCGCGGGCAACGGGTTCCCCGGCGGGCAGTTCGGCGGCCCCGGCGGGTCGAGCGGGACCGGCCGGGCGGGCGCTCCGGGCGGCGCGGGCCGTACCGGTGGCGCGGGCGGTACCGGTGGGCCGGGCGGCGGGCTAGGCGGCAACACCCAGGTCAGCAGCGCGCTGGCGAAGCTGTTCGAGCAGGACGCGTCGTCCTACAAGTGGGTGGCCGCGACCGAGGGATCCGAGGGAGCGGCACCGCTCGAGCTGGCGACCGGGGACGCGGTGATGTCCATCGGCGGGTTCAACGGAACCGACCCGTGGCCGACGCTGGCCGTGTTCAAGGAACTGGTGGCCAAGCACGAGGTGCACTACTACGTCGGCCAGGGCAGCCAGAGCTTCGGCGGCGGCCAGGGATCCTCGGCCATCGCGTCCTGGGTGGCAGCCCACTTCACCAAGGAGACCGTCGGCGGCCAGACCGTCTACGACCTCACCAAGCCGCTCAGTGCCTCCCAAAAAATCAGCGGCACGTCATAAGGTGATAGGCCTGCTTGGCGCCGAGGATGCGCATGACCGCGGAGTTCACCGTGGCGCGGAACGACGCATCGCCGGCGGCGCGGGCCAGGATGGCCTGATCCATGGCGATGGCCGCGGGCAGGCTCTGGGAGGTGATCAGGTCACCTCCGGCGGCGAGGAAGTCGATGCCGCGGGTGGCCGGCGAAGGCCGGCCACCGCGGCCGCCGCGCCCAGGTCATCGGACACGACCACACCCTTGAAGTGCAGTTGCTTGCGCAGCAGCCCGCCGATGACCCGCGTGGAGAACGCGGCCAGGTGGTGCGGGTCGATGCGGGTGTAGGTGGCCAGGGCGATCATGACGAACGGCACCCCGGCCTTGACGGCCGTCCGGAACGACTGCAGGTACGGGCTATCCGGGCCGGTCGTGGTGTCGACCACCCCGGAGGTGAAGTCGGTGTTGCCGACGACCTGGCCCAGACCCGGGAAGTGCTTGGCGGTGGCGGCGACGCCGGCCTGCTTCAGGCCGCGGATGAACGCGGCGCCGTGGCTCCCGGTGACCTGCGGGGTGTGGCCGAACTCCCGTTGCAGCGCGCCGACGGGCGCGTTCTGGCTCGCCGTCGCGGCCGGCACGACGTCCATCACCGGGGCCAGGTCGAGGTTGACGCCCGCCGACCGCAGCTCGCGGCCCCAGGCCGCGGCTTGCCGTTGCAGTTCGGCGGCGGACAGCCGCCCCTGGGCCAGGGCGGGCGGGATCACGCTAAAGCCCGGTCCGGTGAGTTCCTGGACCTGGCCGCCCTCCTGGTTGGCCGCGATGAAGAACCGGACCCCGGCGGTGGCTGCGGGCGACGCCAGCGACTGGATGGCCTGGCTGGCCCGCCGGTCCGCGGCCACGCCCGCGGTGCTGGTGCCCTGCCACAACAGGGATCCGAAGTGATAGGTCCGGACCGCCTGGGCCACGTCGGCGGCCGGGGCTCCGGCGATGCCGACCAGGAATAGCTGGCCGACTCGCTGGGCCTCGGTCATCCGGGAGAGAACCTGAACGGGGCAGGAGGCTTGGGCCGGGGCGGCCGGCGCGGACGTTCCTGACGTCCGGGCGGGATCAGATCCCGCGGTCGCGGCGCTGGCCGCGGGGTGCGGAGGCGGACTGCCCGAGCCCATCCCGCACCCGGAGCAGGCCAGGCTTAGCAGCGTGCCGCCCGCGAGCAGCGCGCTAGCCCGCTTCCCGCCGCCGTGGTTCCGGTCCCGCACCCGTTCCGTTCTAGCCGACCTGCGGGCCCCGGACCGTGCGATTGAGGATTTCTGCCGGTTCACGACGGCGGGCGATGGGAGCAGTAGCGAGCCCGATCCTGGGTAGTGGCGATCCTCGTGACGCTTCGCCAGGATCCCGCCGCAGATGACGCTGTGACACCCGGCCCGCCAGCAAGCCGCAAGCCGAAGGCGGCGGTGGGCCTGCTGGCCCGGAGCTACGCCGCAATGGTGGTCAGCCTGCGGCTGCTGATCATCGCCGGCTGGGCCGCCGCCGTCGCGGCCGCCATCGTGTTCCTGCCGCCGCTGAGCCCCGGCACCGGCGGGCTGTCCGAACTCATCCCGCCGGGGTCGCCGGCGGCGCACGCGGAGGCCGACGCCGGCAAGCTGTTCGGCTTCCCGATCGACGCCGCCGTGGCCGTCGTGCAGCGGGACCCGCACGGCCTGCCGACGGCGACGCAGGTCCGGGCGGTCCGCCAGGCGCTGGCCGCCGACCGGCAGGTCGCCAGCCCGCTGGGTCAGCTCTCCCAGGCCGCCGCGGCCGCGGGGGCGGCGGAGGCGCTGGCCGCGGCCGACCATCTGAATACCGCGGGCCTGACCGGTCCGCTCAGCCCGGGGCCGCCCGGCGGCATCGCGGGCCTGGCCGGGGCGTTCCCGCTGCCGAACACCGCGGGCCTGCTGACGGGCACGGCCGAGCACTCCACCACGATCATCACGTTCCTGTACTTCCAGCCGGGCACGTCGTTCAGCCAGCAGACCGCGGGCGCGAACGAGTACGCGCGCTGGTACCTCAGCCAGCCGGCCGACCACGTGATCGGCGTGACCGGCCCGATCCCGGCCGAGTACGCGCAGAGCCAGATCATCCAGAGCCACATCTTCTGGGTCGAGCTGTTTACCGTGCTCGCCATCGCGCTGATCCTGGGCCTGCGGTTCAGGTCGGTGGGCGCGCCGCTGGCCGCGCTGGCCTGCGCGGGCACCGCCTACGTGCTCGCGGTCCGGGTCGTGGCCTGGGCGGCCCAGCGGATGGGAATCGCGCTGCCACCGGACCTGGATCCGGTGCTCGTCGTGCTGCTGCTCGGGGTGACCACCGATTACGCGGTGTTCTACCTGGACGGGATGCGCGCCCGCCTGGCCGAGGGCATCCCCCGGGTATCCGCGGCCAGGCTGGCCACCGCCGAGTTCTCGCCGATCATCGCGACCGCGGGCCTGATCGTGGCGGCCGCCACCGCCTCGCTGGCCGTGGCCAGGACGGAGTTGCTGCGGGCGTTCGGGCCGGGGCTGGCGCTGACCGTGCTGACCGCGATGGTCGTGTCGATGACTCTGGAGCCGGCCCTGATGGCGGTATTCGGCCGGTTGCTGTTCCGCCGGGTCTCGCTCCGGCAGCGACGACATGACGCCGCGGGCCAGCGAGCGCCGCGACCCGGATTGATAGCGGCGCGGTTCGCCGCGACCCGGCCCATGGCGCTGCTGATCGCCGCGGCCTGCGTCGCCGGGCTCCTCGGCGCCGCGTGGGCGGCGCGGGACCTGCGCCTGGGATCGCCGCTGATCCGCGAGCTCCCGCCCGCCGCGACCGCGGTGCGCGCGAGCACGGCCGCCTCGGATGGCTTCGCGCCCGGCATCTTGTCCCCCACCGAGATCCTGGTCATCGGGCCCGGGGTGGCCGGGCAGTCCGCGGCCCTGGCCCGGCTGCAGGACGAGCTGGCCAGGCAGCCGGGCGTGGCCGAACTTGCGGGCCCGGCCAATTTCCCCGGCCAGCCCGGCGCGTCCGGCGGGGCGGGCACGCTGAATCCGATGCTGGCCAGTTCGGGCGGCGCCGCCCGGTTCGTCGTGGTCGAGAAGACCGACCCGCTCGACGCGACCGCGATCAACCGGGTCGAGGCGCTGCAGGACCGGCTGGTCTCGCTCGGCCGCGCGGCCGGGCTCTCCGGCGTGCGGTTCGAGGTCGCCGGTCAGACTCCGCTGATCGCCGATTCGATCGGCTCGGTGTTCGGCGACCTGGGCCGCGTCGCGCTCGCGATCATCGCAGTGACCCTGATCCTGCTCATGCTGTTCCTGCGCTCGCTGCTCGCGCCGGTGTACCTGCTGGCCGCGAGCGTCCTGGCCGTTTTCGCCACGCTGGGGCTGGCCCTGCTGATCTGCCGGGCCGTGCTCGGCTCGGCCGGCATGGTCTACTTCGTGCCCTTCGCGGCGGGCGTGCTCCTGGTCTCGCTGGGCTCGGACTACAACGTGTTCGTGGTCGGGCGCATCTGGGAGGAGGCCCGGCGACGGCCGGTGGCGGACGCGGTCGCCATCGCCGCGCCGGGAGCCTCCCGCGCCATCACCACCGCCGGGGTGGCGCTGGCCGCGAGCTTCGCGATGCTGGCCGTGATCCCGCTGGAGCAGTTCCGGCAACTCGCGATCACCATGGCCGTCGGGGTCATCCTGGATGCGATCGCGGTCCGTTCCCTGCTGGTGCCGGCGCTGGTGGCGCTGTTCGGCCGGCTGGGCATGTGGCCGGGTAACAAGCAACGGTTGCGCCTCAATGAAGGAGCACGCCGACCAGGTCCTTTATCTGGTCGACGGTGGCCAGCAGGGCCGCGGTGGACGTGGTCGCCGCGCTGAGGCGCGACAGCACGGCACGGATGTTCTCCGAGCTCAGCTTGCGGCTGTGCACCTCAGTGTTAAGCCGGTGCGCGTCGTCGATGACATCCTCGGCCGCATCCATGTCCAGGACGCTCGCGTCGGCCTCGAGTTTGCGCAGCAGTCGGTCGATCATCTCCAGTGGATTACCGGCGTCCGTGCCGTGGTTAACCGGGTCTTCGAGGTTGACCGGGATGGCGTGACGATCTACTTACTTTGCGTTACCGGGTGGTGGCTGCGGTCTGTGATTGGCTGGGCGGAGCAGCCGCCAAGGACGATGTCGGCGACGAAGTGCGCGTATACCTGGTCGAGGGGGCCGTTGCGCAGCAGGAGCCGGTGATACAGGGCGCCGAACATGATCTCCAGCACGGCCGTGAGATCGAGTTCGCCGGGGAGCTGCCGGTGCTGCTGGGCGAGCCTGAGGCGGTCTGCGACGGCGGCGCGCCGGGGTTTGAGGTACTGCTCTAGCAGCGCGATCCGGACGGCGGGGTCATGCTGGGCCTCGCCGATCAGGGCTCCCAGGTGGGGGCCGAAGTTGTCGTCGGTGAAGAGCGTGACCACGCCGGTGAGGAAGGTGCGCATGTCGGCCAGGACGTCGCCGGTGTCGGGGACGGGGATCTCGGCCGCGACGCGCTCGAAGGCGTCGAGCACCACCGCGCCCTTCGACGGCCACCAGCGGTAGATGGTCTGCTTGCCCACGCCGGCCCGGGCCGCGATGGCTTCGATGGTGACCCTGGCGTAGCCCTGCTCGCGGCACAGCGCCAGCGCGGCGTCGAGGATCGCCAGGCGGGAGGTCTCGCTGCGCCGGGAGGCCAGCGGCTTGGAAGTGGTGGTCACGGACCCAGGATAGCAGAGGGCGAGACGATACGATCCGTCTTGACGGATGGAAGGACGTTAGTTACCATTAAACGAGTCGTCTCGTCTCGTCTGGGACTGGCTCGGAGAGCGAGGGCATCCGGGCGGTCGCCGCCCGGTCGTTTCGCGCGGGCCTGTCTCCGTTAGTGAAGGAGGAAAGCGGTGACCACGCAGCCTCACGATCACATGGTGGTGCGCGTCGAGCGCATGCTTCCCGTCCCGCCGCACCTGGCTTACCGGGCGTGGCTGGAGCCGGGGCTGGTGCGGCGGTGGATGGCCCCCGGCCGCCAGGAAGTGACCAGGGTGGAGGTCGACGAGCGCGCGGGCGGGGCCTGGCGGACCTGGAAGGCCGACGATGGGGTGATCGTGGGCGGCTTCGACTCCGAGCTGGTACAGCTGGTCCCAGACCGGCGGCTGGTGTTCCGGTGGGGGTTCATCGGCCCGCAGCGGCGGCAGGGGCCGTCCTTCGACACCTCGCTAACCGTCAGCTTCAGCCCCGGCGCTTCGGGCAGCACGGTGGTCCGGCTGGTGCATGAGCGACTCGGCGAGCTAGCCGCGGCTATGCCCGATATCGCCGGAAGCGTCCAGCCCGGCTGGGAGGCCGTGCTGACCAAGCTCGAACAGGTGCTCGCGGAAACGAGCCCGGCCGGGGCGGTGACCGGATGATTGATGTCGCCCGCGTGATGGCCCTGCCCATCGCCCGGCAACTGCTCTGCGACGAACCGGTGCTGCACCTGTCCTATACAGCCCGAGACGGCGGGCCGCGCGTGATCCCGATCGGGTATCTCTGGGACGGCGGCAGCTTCCGGATGTGGACGGTCCCGGGTTCCGCCAAGGTCGGTGCCCTGCAGGCCGACCCGCGGGTTGCGATCACCATCGATATCCCGGGACCGCCGCCGCGGGTGCTGCTGGTCCGGGGCCGGGCCGCGCTTGCCACCGCCGACGGCGTGCCGGACGGTTACCTGCAGGCTTCGCACCGCGCGATGCCGCCCGAGGCATGGGACGGCTTCGACGCACAGGTCCGTGCGCTCTATGAGCAGATGACCGCCATCACCATCACACCGGAATGGGCCAAGCTGCTCGACTTCGAAACCACCGCACCAAGCGCAGTGGAAAAACTCGCCCGCGAACGAAACCCAGGACCAGCCCGCAGCGCCGGCGGCGCACCTGGGCATTGACGAGCACCGCCGCGGCCGGCCCCGCTTCGCCGTCGACGAGCGGACCGGGGAGTACACCCTGCTGGCCGATCGCTGGCACACCTGCTTCTTCGACCTGGACGGCCAGCACGGCTTGCTGGGCCAGGTGGAAGGCCGCACCGCCGACGACGCCGCGTACTGGCTGGCCGCGCCGCCCCGGCCTGGCGGGACGCGGTCCAGGTCGTATGCATCGACCTGAAAGAAGACACATTCAGTAACCGGGCGGAAACCTCGAAGGCCCGGTAAACCAGCGCGCTGACATGGTCCCATCAGGACCGGGCGAAACGGATTTCAAGGGGCATCTGCTGAGATAAGGGGCGACGTCAGTCCCCGGCGGGCGATGGCGGCAACCGGGCGATCGTGGCCAGCCAGGCCTGCGCGGTCGTGGCCGGGAAGAGGCCGGGATTGATCTCGAACGTATCGGCCTGGATGGCCAGGATCGTCCAGCCGGCGCCGAACGCGGCCCGCAGCTCGTCCTGGGTGACCCGGCGCGGACCGAACTCCCCGGGCTGCCGGTCGCTGAAGCACATCAGGTACAGATGGCCGTCCGGGCGCAGCACCGAGGCCAGGCTGGTCACGTACCGGGCCCGGTCGTCGTCGTCGAACACGTGGAACAGGCCGCTGTCGATAACGGTGTCGAAGGTCACGCCCAGATTACCCAGGCTCAGCGCGTCGGCGACCTCGAACCGGACCTTAACCCCGCGGGCGGCCGCCTTACCGCGGGCCTGCTCGACGGCCAGCGGTGAGACGTCGACGCCCAGGGCATCGGCACCGGACGAGGCGGCCAGCAGGGTCTGCTCGCCCGTGCCGCAGCCGACGTCCAGGACGTGACCGGTCAGCAGGCCTTCCCCGGCCAGCCGTACGAAGGCCGGCTGAGGCCGGCCCAGGTCCCATGGCGGCGGCGTGCTCGCCGCGTACGCGGCGTCCCAGCTAGGCGTGGTCACCCGTCTATTATCGCGGACCGGGCTGGTATACCGGGGACATGGCTGCCGATGGACTCTCCGGGCCGATGCGGTCGGCCGCGCTCGCGCTGCTGGCCGCGCTGGACGACGAGCAGCGAACCCTGGCGGCTCAGCCCTTCGAGGACGACGCGGCACGACGGTGGCTGGAGTACCGGCCGCGGCCCCGGCCCGGCGCCTCCATCGCCGGCCTGCGCGAGACCCCGCGCAAGGCCGCCCACCGGCTGCTGGCCACCGGGCTCAGCGAGCACGCCTACGCGCAGGCGATGAGCATCATCGCCCTGGAGGAGGTGCTGGACCGGCAGGAACAGTGGCGCCGGGGCCGGCACAGCAACGACTACTGGGTGAGCGTGTTCGGCGACCCCGCGGGGGACGCGCCGTGGTCGTGGCGCTTCGAGGGGCACCACCTGTCGGTGACCATGACCGTGGCCGGCGACCGCGTCTCCCCCGCCCCGGTCTTCTTCGGCGCCAACCCCGCGTGCGTCAGCTACGCGGGGCGGCCGGTATCCCGGCCGCTCGCCCCCGAGGAGGACCTAGCCCAGGTGCTCCTCGACGCGATGACGCCGGCCGAGCGGGACCTGGCCGTGGTCAGCGGGCAGGCGCCGCGCGACATCCGGACCAGCACCAGTCCCCGGGCCCGGGAAGGCATCGAGCCACTCGGCGTGGCCGCCGGCCAGCTCGGGTCCGGCGCCCGCGCGCTGCTCGGCGAGCTAGTCACGGTCTACCTCGACCGGCTGCCCGCCGGCCTCGCGGAGCGGGAGGGCGCCCGGCTCGCGGGCGGCGAACTGCACTTCGCCTGGGAGGGGCCGGTGCGGTCCAGCGCCCGGCACTATTACCGGGTACAAGGCGATGACCTGCTCATCGAGTACGACACCACCAGCGACGGGAACCACGCGCACACCGTGCTGCGGCGCCCCCGCGGCGACTTCGGCGACGACGTGCTGGCCGAGCATTACCGCCAGGCGCACTAATGACCGGTCCGGGGGCACGAGCCACGGTCCGTTCGGCATAAAAAAAGAACCTCAGCGCGGCGGGACCGGCACAATGACGGCATGGCAACACACGTAGCACTCCTGCGCGGCATCAACGTCGGCGGCCGGAACAAGGTGCCCATGGCGGAGCTGCGCGACGTGGTGACCTCGCTCGGCCATACCGGGGTGAGCACCTACATCCAGAGCGGCAACGTGCTGTTCACCACCGCCGAAGGCGACACGGCCAAGCTGGCGGCGGACCTCGAGGCGGCGATCACCAAGGCGTTCGGGGTGCGGTCCGGGGTCGTGGTCCTGTCCCGGGAGGAGCTGGCCCGGGTCCTGGACACCAACCCTCATCCGGAGGAGCCGAACCCCAAACTCGTGCACGTGGTGTTCCTGACCGCCGAGCCGCCGCCCGACGTGCTGGACCGGATCGAGGCCGCGCAGGGCGCGGCCGCGGCCAAGGGCAGCGCGGACACCGCCACCGTGATCGGCCCGGCCCTGTTCCTGCACACGCCAGACGGCTACGGCAAGAGTGAACTGGCTCAGGTAGTGCTCCGCATCCTCGGCGCGCCGGCCAAGAACGGCGTCGTGGCCACGGCCAGGAACTGGTCCACGTCCGTCAAACTGCTGGCCCTGTGCGAGGAGAAATGACCGCGAACGGGCGCGCGGTCCTGGTCACCGGGGCGTCCCGGGGCATCGGCCGGGCGGTGGCCCAGGCGTTCGCCAGCCAGGGCGACCGGGTAGCGGTGCATCACCGCGATTCGGCCGCGCTGGCCCGGGAGGTGCTGGCCGGCCTGGCCGGCGAGGGGCATACGGTCGTCCGCGCGGACCTGGCCGATGCCGACGCCGTCCGGCGGATGGTGGACCAGGCCGCCGCCGACCTGGGCGGGCTGGACGTCCTGGTCAATAACGCCGGGATCTACGTGTGGCACCCGATCACCGAGGTGTCCTACGAGCAGTGGCAGGACGTGTGGCAGCAGACCGTGGCCGTCAACCTCACCGGGGCCGCCAACGCGACCTGGTGCGCGGTGCGGCACATGAAGGACACCGGCGGGCGGATCGTCAACGTGACCTCGCGCGGCGCGTTCCGCGGTGAGCCCCGGCACCCGGCCTACGGGGCCAGCAAGGCGGGGCTGAACGCGTTCGGGCAATCCATGGCCCGCGCGCTCGCGCCGTACGGCATCTCGGTCGCCATGGTCGCGCCCGGGTACGTCGAGACCGAGATGGCCGAAGCCGACCTGAACTCGGAGCGGGGCGAGCAGATCCGTGCGCAGAGCCCGTTCAACCGGGTCGCGGCACCCGAGGAGATCGCGGCCGCGGTCGTCTACCTCGCCTCTGACCAGGCCGAATGGGCCAGCGGTACCATCTTGGACCTCAACGGAGCCTCCTACCTGCGCTCCTAGCCTGTTAGCCCGCGTGGCTTTGCGACTTCCTCTTGACCTTGCCACCCGCGTGGTCTCGCGGACAGCTGCACGAGCGTCTCGTCGATCGCCCAGGTCTACGAGAGCCTGATCACCACCTACAACGTCCCCCGCATCGACCTGGACATCGAGGGCGACTCGGTGACCAACACCGCCGGGATCAACCGGCGCAACGAGGCGGTCGCCCAGACCGAGGCCTGGGCCGCGGCGCACGGGCGGAACATCCAGTTCTCGTACACCCTGCCGACCTTCCCCACCGGGCTGCCCGCGGCCGAACTCGGCGTGCTGCAGAACGCGGTCGCGGACGGGGCCAAGATCTCCACGGTGAACCTGCTGACCTTCGACTACTTCATCGGCAGCAAGCAGAACATGCTGACCGATACCGAGAGCGCCGCTTCCGCCCTGGTCGGGCAGCTGCAGACGCTCTACCCCGGTGAGCCGTCACGGCAGCTGTGGCACATGGTGGGCGTCACCGAGATGCCCGGCATCGACGACTTCGGCCCGGACGAGACCTTCACCAAGGCGCAGGCGCTCGCGGTCTTGCTGTGGGCTGACCGGATGGGAATCGGCACGCTGTCGTTCTGGGCGCTGCAGCGCGACAACGGCGGCTGCCCGGGCACCAAGGGCGCGGGCACGTGCTCGGGGATCACCCAGCCGACCTGGTTCTTCAGCCACGTCTTCGAGTTCTTCACCAGGTAGGCGGGCGCACGCCGTCGCCCGGTCCGGCGGTGGGCAACGCGGTCGTGACCTGACCCCAGGCTAGTTCGGTGCCCGCGGCCAGGCAGCCGTCGGTGACCGCGTCGGTGCCGAGGGCGCTGACCCTGATCGCGGGCATCACCGGGGCGATCCGGTCGAGTTCGGCGGTCACCGACTCGGCGAAGCCCGGGGCCCGGCCGATCCCGCCGCCGAGCACGATCAGGTCGGGGTCGACCACGGTGATGACCGCGCAGATGGTCTTGGCCACCAGCCGTGACTCCTCGGCCACGACCGCCTGGGCCCGGCCGTCGCCGGCCGCCGCGGCCTCGAAGACGCGCCGGGCGGATACCGGGCCGCGCATGCCCCCGCGCCGCGCGGCCCGGACGATCCCGGACGCCGACGCGGCCGACTCGAGCGTGCCGCGCTTGCGCGCCTCGTGCTCGTCGGCGCCCGCGCCGCCGGACAACGGCATGAACGCGATCTCCCCGGCCACCCCGTGGGCCCCGCGCACCAGCTGGCCGCCCAGCATGAGGCCCATGCCGATGCCGGTGCCGATGTGCACGAACGCGAAGTTGTCGACCTCCCGGCCGTGGCCGAGCGCCCGCTCGGCCAGGGCCGCGGCGTCCACGTCGTTCTCCATCACCAGCGAGGGCCCGAACGCCTCGCGCAGCCCGGCCAGCGCCGCCGGGCGGTCCCAGCCGCGCAGCCCGCCGGTGAGCTTCATGGCGTTCCGGCGCGGGTCGTAGACGCCGGGGCTGCCGATCACGGTCTGGGTGACGGCCGGCCGGGTCACGCCCGCCTTGACGCACAGCAGATCGGCCAGCTCGACCAGTTCGGCCACCCGGGCCCGGACGCTGGTGGCGCGGGCGCGCAGCGAGGCCCTGGTCCTGATCTCGCCGGTGAGGTCGGCGATCGCGCCGCGCACGTACTCGTGCCCGATGTCCAGGCCGAGCACCAGGCCGGCGTCGGGCCTGATCTCGTACAGCCGGGCCGAACGACCGGGCACGCCGGTCCGCTGCCCGGCGATGCGGACCAGGCCGGCCCGCTCGACGTTGTCCAGGGCCAGCGACACGGTTGGCTTGGACAGGCCGGAAACCCGGGCCAGCTCCGCCCGCGAGCACGGGCCGAGCTGGCGGATGTGCTCCAGCAGCAGCTGTTCGTTCATGGCCCTGATCAGCGAGGGACGCGCCGCGAACAGGCCCGCCCCGGGGCCGTCGGGCGGCGGCAGAGCCGACACCGGGCGCCCGGCGGGTGCGTCCGCACGCGCATCGTCCGACAGGGCTGTCACTGCGGCCTCCCTCACCGTCACGCTGGCCATCCGGGCCTTCGGCCGCAACGACCCTGCGGCAGTTCATCCGGAGTCTTGTCCCGGACAGATAGTTAGGATACTGTCCTAACAAACTTCGCGGAAGAGGCAACTCCGTATTGGCCGATCCAGGTACTGGCGGCCGGCGGGCCCCAGCCGCGACCCGCTCAACGGACGTGCTTCACGGACGTGGTCCACGGACGAAACGGCAGTAAGGACGAACGGCATGAGACGCCTCACCACATACGGGGTCATCATCGCGGCCGGCCTGCTCGCGGTCGGCTGTAGCGCCGGTGCCAGCTCCAGTTCCGGCTCCAGCAGTGCCAAGACATCGACGACCAGCACGCTGACCATCTCAAACGAGAACGGCGCGCTTTGGACCTGCGGCTTCAGCCCGCTCAATACGTCCGACACCCTGCTGTCGGTCGGCTTCGTCTACGAGCCGCTGGTCTACGTGAACCCGCTGCAGGACGGCAAGACCACACCCATGCTCGCTACCTCCTGGACCTGGGGGGCAGGCAACAAGACGCTGACCTTCACGATCCGCCAGGGGGTCAAGTGGAGCGACGGCACGCCGATGACCGCGGCGGACGTCGCGTACACCTTCAACCTGATCAAGAAGTACCCGGCCCTCGACCTGACCGGTGTCTGGTCGGTGCTGTCCAGCGTCACCGCCTCCGGCAACACGGTCACGATGACGTTCAGCACGGCCGGCGCGGTGCCGTACTTCTACTACATCGCGGACCAGACCCCGATCGTGCCCCAGCACATCTGGTCCACGCTCGCCAACCCGGTCACGAACCCGATCGCGAAGCCGGTCGGCACGGGTCCGTACCTGATGAGCAAGTGCAGTCCGCAGAACATCACCTACACCGCCAACCCGAACTACTGGCAGCCCGGCGAGCCGAAGGTCAAGAAGATCCAGTACCCGGCCTATACCAGCAACAACACGGCCAACGACGACCTGGCCAACGGCAGCGCGCAGTGGGGCGCCCAGTACATCCCGAGCATCCAGACCTTCTACACCGCCAAGAGCCAGAACTTCCACTACTGGTTCCCGCCCACGGTGAACGTCTCGCTGCTCCCGAACCTGACCAACCCGCTGCTCAGCAACGTCAAGGTCCGCCAGGCCATCTCGTACGCGATCAACAGGAGCCAGGTCTCCACGATCGGCGAGTCCGGCTACGAGCCGCCCGCGAACCAGGCCGGCATCGTCACCCCGACGTTCTCCAGCAGCCTGAACAACGCGGCCCTGACGACCTGGGGTAACGGCTACGACCCGGCCAAGGCGAAGGCGCTGCTGGCGTCGGCCGGCTTCCACCCGGGCGCCGGCGGCATCATGACCAACGCGGCCGGGCAGAAGCTGTCGTTCACCGTCATCAACATCGGCGACTACTCCGACTGGGTCGCCTCGATGCAGGTGATCCAGCAGGATCTCAAGGCGATCGGCATCCAGATCACGCCGGACAACCTGTCCAACACCGACTTCGACTCCGACCTGTTCTTCGGCAAGTACCAGCTGGCCTACTACGACCAGCAGACGTTCGGCCCGAGCGCCTACTACGAGCTGAACAACTGGCTGAACTCCGCGAACACGGCACCGGTGGGCAAGACGGCGGCCAGCAACTACGAGCGCTACAGCAACCCGGCCACCGACAAGCTGCTCAACGAGTACGCCACCACCACCAGCGCGTCCACGCAGCAGAGCATCATGAACCAGATCCAGCAGGTCATGGTGACCCAGGTGCCGTTCATCCCGGTCACGGAGGCGGTGGACTGGTACCAGTACGACACCGGGTCCTTCACCGGCTGGCCGACATCCAGTGATCCGTACGCCCAGCCGTCCGCCTACGCCTTCCCCGACAACGAGCAGGTGCTCCTGCACCTGGCGCCGAAGTAGGTTAAACGCTGCGTGCCAGGGATCCGCGTGCGGGCCCTGGCACGCAGCACTGGACGACCCTTGCTGACCCAGGGAGCAGACAAGCTTGAGATACGCGCTGCGCCGCCTCGGTTTCTTTGTCCTCACGCTGTGGGTGGCGCTCACCCTGAACTTCCTGCTGCCGCGGCTGATGCCGGGCAACCCGGCACTGGCCATGCTGACGAAGTTCCGGGACGTGAGCGCCACGCCGCAGACCCTGCACGCGCTGGAGATCTTGTTCGGCGTCAACTCGCAGCAGAGCCTGCTCTCGCAGTACGGCAGCTACCTGCAGCACATACTGACCGGCAACCTGGGCATCTCGCTGAGCGAGTACCCGATCCCGGTCACCACGGTCATCGGCAGCGCGATCTGGTGGACGCTCGGCCTGGTCGGCGTGGCCACCATCCTGGCCTTCATCCTCGGCACCGGCCTGGGCATCGTGTCGGCCTGGCGCCGCGGCAGCAAGCTGGACAGCATCGTGCCGCCCACGTTCGTGATCACCTCCGCGATCCCGTATTTCTGGGTGGCGATGGTGCTGATCCTGGTGTTCGGCCTCACCCTGCACTGGTTCCCCAGCCAGGGCGGCTATTACGTCACCACCGACACACCAGGCCTCAACCTCACCTTCTTCCAGGACGTCATCAACCATGCGTTCCTGCCCGCCGTCTCGCTGCTGATCACCACGATCGGGACCTGGATCCTGACCATGCGGAACACCATGATCACCACGCTGGCCGAGGACTACGTGCGGATGGCCAGGGCCAAAGGACTGCCCGCCCGGCGGATCATGTTCGACTACGCGGCGCGCAACGCGATCCTGCCGAACCTGACCGGCTTCGCCATGTCGCTCGGTTTCGTGGTCAGCGGCGCGATCCTCATCGAGTACGTCTTCAACTACCCGGGCGTCGGGTACATGCTGCTGCAGGCGGTGTCCGGCGAGGACTACCCGCTCATGCAGGGCCTGTTCCTGCTGATCACCGTCGCGGTGCTGTTCGCGATCCTGGTCGCGGACCTCCTCACCGCGCTGCTCGACCCGCGGACCAGGACGGCGTCCTAGCCATGGCCATGCCAGTTTCCGGGGTGCCCACCGAGACCTCAAGAGCCGCCTTCCAGGTGCCCGCTGGCCGGGCGTTCGCCCGCGTGGGCCGCGCCGTCCGGTCCAACCGCAAGGCCACCGTCGGCACGGTCCTGCTCGTGATCTTCATCCTGATCGCCCTGTTCCCCTGGGTCATCGCCCGGGACAGCCCGAGCCAGGATGCCTACACCCCGCAGCTGGGGATCTCGACCGCGCACCTGCTCGGCACCAATCACTACGGGCAGGACCTGTTCTCGCAGCTGGTCTGGGGCACCAGGAACGTGCTGATCATCGCGTTCGCGGTGGGGGTGGCCGCGACCGGGATAGCGGTCCTGATCGGCATCGCCGCCGCCTACCTGGGCGGCCTCTGGGACAGCTCGCTCAATGTGCTGACCGACGTGCTGCTGGTCATCCCGCTGTTCCCGTTGCTGATCATCATCGCCGCCTACGCTCGCGGCGGGACCACGCTCGTGCTGATCATCGCGATCACCCTCACCAGCTGGTCCTATACCGCGCGCCAGCTCAGGTCGCAGGCCCTCACGCTGCGCAACCGGGACTTCCTCGAGGCAGCCCGGGTTCGCGGCGAGCGCAAGCTCTACATCATCGTGGTCGAGGTCATCCCCACCATGACCTCGCTGATCGTGGCGAGCTTCCTGACCAACGCGCTGTACGCGGTGCTGTTCGCGTCCAGCCTGCAGTTCATCGGGCTGGGTGACCCGAACACGGTGAGCTGGGGGACCACGCTGTACTGGGCGGAGAACAACGCGGCGCTGCAGACCGGCGAGCCGCTGTGGGCGATCGCGCCTGGTGCCTGCATCGCGGTCCTCGGCGCGGCCTTTGCCCTGCTCAACTACGCCTTCGACGAGATCGGGAACCCGGCCTTGCGGCCGGTTCGCAAGCCTGCCCGGAGGAAAGCGTGACCGACACGCCGGTGCTCGAGGTCAGCGGCCTGTGCGTCGACTACGTCCTGGAACGCGGTGATGTCAGGGCGGTGGACGACGTCTCGTTCACGCTCAACCGCGGCGAGTTCCTCGGCATCGTCGGCGAATCGGGCTGCGGGAAGTCGACGCTGCTGTTCGCGGTCGCCCAGCTGCTCTCCCCGCCGGCTCGCGTCGCCGAGGGCAGCGTCAAGTTCGAGGGCACCGAGATGGTCGGGATGACCGACCAGCAGCTCTCCGCGATCCGCTGGCGGGATATGTCGGTGGTCATGCAGAGCGCGATGAACGCGCTGAACCCGGTCAAGTCGATCGGAGCGCAGTTCAAGGACGCGATGCGGGCGCACGGCAAGCCGGGCCGGAAGGAGATCGCGGCCCGGTCGGCCGAGGTGCTGCGCATGGTCGGCATCGACCCCGTGCACCTGGGCAGCTACCCGCACCAGCTATCGGGCGGGATGCGGCAGCGCGCGATGATCGCGATGGCGCTGCTGTTCACGCCGGACCTGGTGATCATGGACGAGCCCACGTCCGCGCTGGACGTGGTGGCCCAGCGCTCGCTGATGGTGCAGATCAAGGAACTGCAGGTGACGTACGGCTTCGCGGTCATCTTCGTCACCCACGACATGTCACTGATCAGCCACTTCTCCGACCGGCTGATGGTGATGTACGCCGGTCAGGTCGATGAGCTCGGCGCCACCAGGGCGGTGTTCGACCGGCCCCTGCACCCCTACACCCAGGGCCTGCTCGAGGCGTTTCCGTCCATCCACGGTCCCAAGGTCCCGCTCAAGGGCATCCCCGGCAACCCGCCCGACCTGGCCCGGCTGCCTGCCGGCTGCCGGTTCCACCCCCGCTGTCCGTACGCGGAGCAGCGGTGCGCTGAGGTGGCCCCCGAGCTGTACCAGCTGGACCAGGCGCTGGTGCGCTGCCTGCGCCGCCAGGACGGCAGCCTGCCGGTCGAGGCTAGCCAGCCGACGTCGGCCACGAGGGGGGCCTGATCCGATGACCTCGACGGAACTGCTGCGGGCCGATCACCTGACCCGGCACTTCAAGATCGGCGGGGCGCTGTCCCGCCGCACCCTGCACGCCGTGGACGACGTCAACTTCACCATCGGCGAGCGCGAGATCGTGGCCCTGGCCGGCGAGAGCGGCAGCGGCAAGTCCACCATCGCCCGCGTGCTGGCCCGGATCTCCAAGCCCACCAGCGGCGAGATTTACTTCGAGGGCAAGCCGGTCTCGCAGATCCGCTCGCGCGCCGGGCGGCTGCGCTACAGCGGCCTGGTGCCGATGGTGTTCCAGGACCCGTTCGGCTCGATGAACCCGGTGCTCCGGGTCCAGCACGGCGTGCTGCGCAGCCTCAAGCTGCACCGCCCGTCACTGTCGGCGCAGGAGCGTTCGGCCGAGGCGGCCCGGGTCTTCGAGACGGTCGGGCTGGGCGCGGACATGCTGGAGCGGTTCCCCTACGAGCTGAGCGGCGGGCAGCGGCAGCGGGTCGGGTTCGCCCAGGCCCTGGCCATGCGGCCGAAGCTGATCCTGGCCGACGAGCCGGTCTCGATGCTGGACGTGTCGATCAGGATCGGGCTGCTGAACCTGATGGCCGAGCTGCGGGACACGATGGGCGTGTCCGTGCTGTACATCACGCACGACATCGCCAGCGCCCGGTACGTGGCGGACCGGCTGATCGTCATGTACGCCGGCCAGATCGCCGAGTCGGGCCCGATCGAGGAGGTGCTGGCCGATCCCCGGCACCCGTACACCCAGCTGCTGCTGTCCGCGGTGCCCGACCCGCGGGCGCCGCTGTCGGCGGCCGGCGAATCCGACCGCGGCGAGCCGCCCAAGGTCATCGACCCGGTTCCCGGCTGCCGGTTCCGCTGGCGCTGCCCGCTGGCCATCGATACGTGCGCGCAGGTCACGCCGGTGCTCGCCGAGCTGCAACCGGGGCACGACGCGGCCTGCCATGTCGCGCAGCAGGCCGACGCTTCGGCCGTACGGGCCTTCTCATGAAGCTCACGGTGATCGGCGGCGGGTCGACCTACACGCCGGAACTGGCCGACGGCATCGGACGGCTACTGCCTGCCGTCACCGAGCTGGTCCTGGTGGATCCCGACGCCGGCCGGCTCGCCGCCGTGGGCCCCGTGTCGGCCCGGATCATGGCCGCGCACGGGCATCCGGCCCGGGTCCGCTGGACCGCCAGCCTGGACGACGGCGCCGACGGCGCCGACGCGATCTTGTTCCAGCTGCGGATCGGCGGTCAGGCGGCCCGCCAGCGCGACGAGACCTGGCCGCTGGACTGCGGCTGCGTGGGCCAGGAGACCACGGGGGCGGGCGGGCTGGCAAAAGCACTCAGGACCGTGCCCGTTATTTTGGATTTGGCCGAACGGGCCAGCCGGCGGGCTTCGCCCTCAGCGTTCATCATCGACTTCACCAACCCCGTGGGGATCGTCACCCGGGCCCTGCTGTCCGCGGGCTACCGGGCCGTCGGCCTGTGCAACGTGGCGATCGGGTTCCAGCGGCACTTCGCCGCCCTGCTGGGGGTGCCGCCGGACCGGGTCTCGCTCGGCCACGTCGGGCTGAACCACCTGACCTGGGAACGCTCGGTGCTGGTGGACGGGGCGGACGTGCTGCCCAAGCTGCTGGCCACGCATGCCGAGGACATCGCGCCGCACACCGGGCTGCCCGCGGATTTCGTCCGCCACCTGGGCATGGTGCCGTCGTACTACCTGCGCTACTACTACGACCACGACGCGGTGGTGGCGGTCCAGCGCGGGGCGGTGACCCGGGCCGAGGAAGTGGCCCGCCTGGAGACCGAACTGCTCGCGCTGTACGCCGACGCCTTGGTCACCACCAAGCCGCCCCAGCTGGCCCAGCGCGGCGGCGCGTTCTACTCCGAGGCGGCGGTGGACCTGCTCGTCTCGCTGCGCGGTGACCGGCGCGACGTCCAGGTGGTCAACACGGTCAACGGGACCACGCTGCCGTTCCTGCCCGCCGACGCGGTGATCGAGGTGCCGGCCGTGATCGGCCGCGACGGCGCCACGCCGGTCCCGGTCTCGACTCCGGTCGAGCCTTTGCTGCGCGGGCTGATCGCGCACGTGTACGCGTACGAGGAACTCGCGCTCGACGCGGCGTTCCGCGGCGGGCGCGACCGGGTGTACAACGCGCTGCTGGCCCACCCCCTGGTCGGCCAGGCCGACACGGCGCAGTGCCTGACCGACCGCCTAATCGCCGAGAACGCGCGCTACCTGCCGTGGGCTTGACATCCTCCGTCGTCCTAAAGGACGAGGATTCCAGCCGCGACCTGTGGTCGCGCTGTCGGTTCGCGGTTCGCAGGCCGGGCAGCCCCGTCGCCTCCCCGCGCAGCCACGGCATGCCCTGCCGCGGTTTCGTGCTGGATCATAAATGTGCCCGCTTGGCTGTCGCGGACGATTCAACCGTACGGTACGGCACCGACATTTCAGGGGAGGTGACGCGGCGTGTCCTCCCTGGCTTCAAGGCTGGGGTCTCCACACCGCAATCCGGATGAGACACACCTGGCCAACGGCAATGGCGGCAGCCAGCATCATGCTCGTGACAGCAATCCCTGCCGCCTCGGCCGCCTCGGCCGCCTCGGCGGCCCCGCAGGTCCGTGTGAACCAGGTGGGCTATCCGGTGTCGGGACCGAAGGTGGCCTACGTGATGCTGGCCAGGCCGACCGCTGTCGGTGCGGTTCGAGGTCACGACCCCGTATGGCGTCACCTACCGGGGCACCTCCACCGACGACGTGGGGTCATGGAACTCCGCGTACCGGGCGGTATACCGGCTGAGCTTCTCCGGGCTTAGCGTGCCCGGCATCTACCAGGTCAAGGTCACCGCTCCGGCCGTGGCGGCCTCTCCCCCGTTCGTCGTGGGCACCGGCGCCCAGCTGTATCGCCAGCTGGTGGACAACGGCGTGCGGTACTTCACTTCCGAGCGGGATGGCCCGGACGTCGTTCCGTCCGTCCTGGGGCGTCAGCCCGCCAACCTGGCCGACGAGACCGCCTCGGTCTACGCGGACCCGTCCTACGACAGCAACGACAACCTGCTCGGCCCGCTGAAGAAGATCGGCGGGCCGGTGAACGTGGCGGGCGGCTGGTTCGACGCCGGCGGCGGGTACGAGAAGTTCGCCTACACAGCCAGCTACGCCGACGCGCTCATGCTGATCGCGGCCCGCGACTTCCCTGGTTCGTACCCGGCCCTGCAACCCGAGGCCGAGTTCGGCCTGCAGTGGATCACCAAGCTGTGGAATCCGGTGCTCAAGGTGCTGTACGCGCAGGTCGGGATCGGCAACGGCAACGCCAGCAACACCATCCAGGGCGACTACAACTTCTGGTTCCTGCCTCAGGCCGAGGACCGGATGAACGTCAGCCCGGGCGGTAACCCGGGCCCGACCGCCTACTTCGTCAGGTACCGGCCGGTGTTCGAGGCGGCCCCGCCCGGCAAGCCGGTCAGCCCGAACCTGGCCGGCCGGTTCGCCGCCGACTTCGCGCTCGGCGCGCAGCTGTCGGCTTCCGGGGGCGATCCGGCCCAGGCCCAGCACCTGCTCGGCCTGGCCCGGGGCGTGTACGCGATGGCCAAGACCACCGACGTCGGGCAGCTGGTCACCGCGTTCCCGCACGACTACTACCCGGCCACCCAGTGGAAGAGCGACATGGCCTGGGGCGCGGCCGAGATCGTCCTGGCCGACGAGGCGGCCGGCGCCCCGGCCGCGCAGCTGAGCGCGGACCTGGCCACCGCGGCCCGCTGGGCCCGGGCGTACATCGCCCAGGGTCACCCGGCGGACGGGGACACGTTCAACCTCTACGACGACGGCGCGGTGGCCGAGGCCGAGCTGCTGCAGGCTATGCAGGCCGCGCCCGCGGGGATAGCGCCGGCCATCGCCACGGCCACGCTGCTGGACGACATGGCCGCCCAGCTGCGGACCGGCGAGGCCTGGGCCAAGACCGACCCGTTCGCGCTCGGCACCGCGCTGGGCGCGTCGGACGCCTCGCCGCACGCGTTCGGCCTGTTCATCACCGACGCCCTGTACCGGAAGTACGGCGGCTCGAGCGGGTTCGAGTCCTTCGCGCAGCAGCAGCTGAACTTCGCGCTGGGCGCGAACGCCTGGGGCAGTTCGTTCGTGGTCGGCGCGGGCACGGTGTTCCCGCACTGCATGCAGAGCGAGATCGCCAACCTGGCCGGCTCGCTGACCGGCGCGGGTGACATCCAGCTCGGCGCGACCACCGACGGCCCGAGCAGCATCGGCAACTTCACCGGCCTGGGCACGGTCGCGGGGATGCGGTCCTGCAGCGCGGGCCAGTTCGCGCCGTTCAACAACGCGACCGTGGGTTACGAGGACAACGTGGTCTCCTGGCCCTCGGTGGAGCCCGCCGACGACTACACCGCCGCGTCCCTGTTCGCGTTCGCCCTGGGCGGGGCCGGCCTTGGCTGAATCCTTTTCGGGCAATCCCCTGCTGCCTCGGTCGCGGCCGCGCGAGCTCAAGCCTGCCGTGCTGGCCATCGACGGCGGGAACAGCAAGACCGACGTGGCCCTGGTGGCCAGCGACGGCACGCTGCTCGCCACCGCCCGCGGGCCCGGCATCAACGCCCACGACGTCGGCGTCGACCAGACCGTGATGATCCTCGACGCGGTGGTCAAGCAGGCCGCGGCGCAGGTTCGCGCCTCCCGGCGCGGCTGGGTGGCCCTGCATACCGTGGCCTGCCTGGCCAACGCGGACCTGCCTGAGGAGGAGGCCGAACACGCCGCGGCGGTCCAGGCCCAGGGCTGGAGCCCGACCGCGACCGTGGTCAACGACACCTTCGCCATCTTGCGGTCGGGCCTGTCCGACCGCGCCGAGCCGCACTGGGGCGTCGCCGTGGTGTGCGGCGCGGGCATCAATGCCGTCGGCGTGGCGCCGGACGGACGGGTGACCAGGTATCTCGCCCTGGGCACGATCTCCGGTGACTGGGGCGGCGGCTACGGCCTGGGCCTGGAAGTCCTCTGGCACGGGATCCGGGCCGAAGACGGCCGCGGTCCGGCCACGGCGCTGACCGGGTACCTGACCAGCCACTTCGGCGTGGAACGGGTGGAGGAGATCACCCTCGGCATCCACAAGGGGAAGATCGAGCACGACGAGCTGATCGGCCTCGCGCCCCTGCTGCTGCAGGCCGCGGACGAAGGCGACCCGGTCGCGCGGGCCGTGGTGAACCGCCTGGCCGACGAGGTCTCGGTCATGGCCATCACCGCGATGCGGCGCCTGGACCTGACCGGGCAGGCGACCCCGGTCATCCTCGGCGGCGGCGTCATCACCGCGCGGAACCCGCTGCTCCTGGACGGCATCACCCGGCAGCTGACCGAGGCCGCCCCCCGCACGCAGGTCCGGGTGATCGACGTGCCGCCGGTGGTCGGCGCCGCGCTGCTCGGCCTGGATCACGTGCACGCTCCGGCCGAGGCCGAAGCCCGGCTGCGCGCCTCGTACGACGGCTCGGCGTAGGCACCGTTTTAAGCCCCGGCCGCGGCGGTCCATCCGGTGCCATCCCGTTCCACGCCGGGTCACGCCCCTGATCGGACCTGATCGGACCTGATCGGGCCTGATCGGGCCTGGTCAGGGCGCCGGGGCGGCCAGCCGGATCGCCGGGCTGATCAGCCGGGCCAGTAGGAGCAGCGGACGCCGGTGTGCACGGTCTGCCGCAGGTGGTCGCCGAGGATCGGGTCGGCCTCGCTGATCCTGGCCAGGGCCCGGCGGATGGCCTTGCCGACCGCGACGCGAGCGCGCTCGCCCTGGTCGGGGAACGACCGGACGCGGCCGCCGAATCCCGCCGCGCTGGCCAGCTGAGCGACCAGCCAGTCTCGCTCGGCCCGGGCCTCCTCGTCCCCCGGTTCCCGCTGATCAAGCTCGGCGTCCAGGCGCTTCAGGCGGTTCCGGTACTCCGTTATGGCCGCCTGATTCAGCACGGGATAGGCCGGGCCGCCTTCGCCGGCGGCTCCGAGCGTGGACAGTCCGGCGGCCAGCTCGGCCGCCAGGATTTCCCGCCGCGGGTTGGCGAGCAGCACCGCCAGGTGGGTCATCCCGATGCTGTCCTCCATCATGACGCTCCGGTCTCGCCAGGCCAGACGCCACTTGCGGCCCGCCCGGTGGCATTCTGCGCCGACGGCAGCCGGCCGCGGCCACTCTTTTCCGCGACGGGCAGGCCCAGGGCCGCCGCCTCGCTCGCGGCGGTCTCCAGCTCACCCCGCGCGGCATCGGCGTCTCCCGGCTGACCGCGATGCTGGTACGCCTGGGCCAGCCGCCGCCTGGAGGCCACGACCGCGGGCCAGTGGGCCAGGGCGAGGTTGTGCTGGACGGCGGCCCGCAGATGATCGATGGCCTGGTCCAGGAGCCCATTGGTCAGCGACGCGACGCCGAGGGCGTGATGAACCGAGCCAAAGCAGGTAATGCCGAGGCCGCCGACCATGGGCAGGTCGGCGTACGGGCGCAGCAGCTCGTAGGCCCGGACGGATACGCCGGCGTCGCCGAGCAGGGCCGCGGTCTCCACGATGCCATGCATGGTGCCGAGCCAGCTGCTTGATCGCGGCAGGCCGAGGAGATCGCTGCCGCACAAGGCGCCCAGCGAGCTGGCGGCCGTCCGCGGGTCCCCGCCCTGGGCCGCGGCGACCGCCAAGGCGGCGACCGCGGAGTTGTCCACCGCGCTGAGGTCCGGCGAGTGGTCCCGGTTGCGAAGGACCGGGAGCAGCTCAGCGAGCCGGCCCTGATACCAGCGAATCGTCACCAGCTGGGCACCGGACCACCATTCATGATCGACGTCCCCCGCGGCGGCGCCGCTCGCGGCGCAGGTGCTAGCCAGGGATTCCGCGTCGTCGAGACGCCCCGCGCGGATGGCCAGCATCACGTCGATGGCGCTGACCACGAACGCGACGGCCAGATGGTTCTGCTGCTCAAGCTGATCGCGAAGCTCGCCCAGGTACCGTCCGGCATGCGGGTCACCGGCCGAATACGCGTCGACCGTCTGCCACAGCAGGCCCATCAGCAGATCGCTCCGCCGCTTGGTGCGGAAGCTCACCTTGATCAGCTCCACGGCCAGTTCCCGGCGCGACTGGACGTGCTCCGGGCCGAGCAGGCAGTGGTGCGCCAGGCTCAGCGCCTCGGCCAGGAGCTCGGGGTCGGCCGTGGCCCGGGCCGCGTCAAGCTCGGCCAGGATCGCCTCGTGCCCGCCCCGGACATAGTCGGCCTCCCCCGCCAGCCGGGTCCGGATGCGTAGCGCCAGCGAAGAATGCGGATCGAGCAGCGACAAGACGTGCTCGAGCCGCGACTCAAGCAGCACCGCGCCGGTGACCGTGCGGCGTTCGGAGACCCACAGCCCAGCCAGGCCCAGCGCGGCCAAGGCCATGGCCTGCGCGTCCCCCGCCCGCTCGGCGAGCTGATAGGCCCGCTCGAAGCTCTGGCGGCTGGCCCGCAGATCACCATCGACCTCGCGGGCGCGGATCCCGGCCACGAGCGCGGCGCCGAGCCCGTCGACCGGATCGGTAACGAGTTCCAGCCGACGAGCCGGCGTGGCCTGGCCCGCCTCACCCGTCATAGGCAAAATCTATTCGCCGCCCGTCCTTACCGTCGAGGCTTACCGCCCGGCCTGGCCGGATTCCTCTATAGTCACATCGTTAACTCCCACCGGAAAGGCGGATCGATGCCGGGCGACACCGGGCCAGCGCAGGAGCGGCGCGCCATCGATACGACCGTGGCCCACAGCGCCCGGGTCCATGACTACTGGCTCGGCGGCAAGGACAACTTCGCCGCCGACCGGGAGGCCGGCGACGCGGTCATGGATGCCTACCCCGGGATCGTCATGTCGGTACGCGCCAACCGGGCGTTCCTGGCCCGGGCGGTGCGGTTCCTGGCCGCCGAGGCCGGCATCCGGCAGTTCCTGGACATCGGCACCGGTATCCCGGCCGCGAACAACACGCACGAGGTCGCCCACTCCGCCGCGCCGAGCTGCCGCGTGGTGTACGTCGACTACGACCCGGTCGTGCTTAGCCACGCCCGCGCCCTGCTGACCAGTTCCACACCCGGCGCCATCGACTACATCGACGCAGACCTGCGAGATCCGCAGACGATCCTGCGGCACGCCGCGCGCACCCTGGATTTCTCCCGTCCGGTGGCGGTGGTGCTGATCGCGATCATGCACCTGATCGTGGACGAGGACGACCCGTACGGGCTCGTGGGCCAGCTGCTGGCCGCCGTCCCGGGCGGGAGCTACCTGGCTCTGTCGCAGGTGGCCTCGGACATCCAGGCGGAGCAGATGGCCGAGGCGGCCAAGCGGTACAACCGGCTCGCCCGCGAGACCCAGCGCCACCGCAGCCGGGCCGAGGTCGCTCGTTTCTTCGATGGCCTGGACCTGGTCGAACCGGGCTTGGTGCCGGTCCAGCAATGGCGACCCGCGTCCGACCTCGAGGCCAGGGCCAGGTCCGCTATGTGGGGCGGCGTGGCCCGCAAGCCGTAGGCGATCTCCTGGGCTCCCGCTCCGGGCAGGGATAGGATTGCTCGCGGATCGCGAGCGGGCAGCCCACGGCCGAGGGAGCTCAGTGACTGACGACGGAGACTGGCGGACCACCTTCAGGCCCGACATCCCGAGCGCGGCGCGTGTCTATGATTACCTGCTCGGCGGCAAGGACAACTACCCGGCCGACCGGGCGGTGGCCGAATCGATGATCGCCCAGCTGCCGAACGTGCAGCTCGCGGTCCAGTGGAACCGGGCCTTCCTGCGCCGGGTGGTCCGCTACCTGATCCACGAGGCCGGCATCCGGCAGATCGTCGACATCGGCGCCGGGCTGCCCACGGTCGGCAACACCCACGAGATCGCCCGGGAGGCCAACCCGGAGGTCAGGGTGGTCTACGTCGACCATGACCCGGTGGTCCTGGCCCACGCCCGGTCCATGCTGCACAACGTGCCCAACACCGCGATCATCGAGCAGGACCTGGTGGAACCCGATGAGATCCTGGGCGACCCGGTGCTGCGGAGCCTGATCGACTTCCGCGAGCCGACGGCGTTCTTGTTCCTGTCGATCTTGCACTTCGTCTCCGACGAGTCCGATCCGGCCGGGCTCATCGCCGCGCTGCTCGACCCCTTCCCCGGCGGCAGCCACGTTGCCATCTCGCACGCCACTCCGGACACGGTCCCCGAGGTCAATGACGTGGAGCGGGTCTTCGACGAGGCAACCGAGCAGGCCCACGTCCGCAGCCGCTCCGCGGTCATGAAGCTGGTGTCGGGCCTGGAACTCGTCGAGCCCGGCATGGCCTGGCCACCCGAGTGGCGGCCGGACCCCGGTGACGTGATACCGCCCAACGCGGCCGAATCGTATTACTGCGTGGTGGTGGCGCGGAAGCCGGAGCTCACGGGATCCGGCGGCCGCTGAGTTAGCCGTCCGCGGCCGGGGTGGTGGTGCTGGTCGGCTCGGAGCGGATGAGGTGCCGGTCGGCGTCCTCGCCGAGCAGGGCGCGGGACAGTGGTCGCCAGGATGTAGGCGGTGACCCCCCAGGACAGCTGGGACAGGCCGCCTAGGTCGCTGACGATGGTGGGCAGGGCAGTGGCGACGATCGTCTGGTCCAGCGCGCCGTGACACCGCTGCCACGCGACATGAAAAGGCGTTCCCGGGCCGGCCCTGGCCGGCCCGGGAACGCTTGGAACTGGCGGATCTACGTCCCCGAGATGTCGCTCTCGGAGAGCATGATCACGTGCCACACCCCGCCGATGCCGTTGCCCTTCGTGCTCAGCACCGGCGCGCCGACGTAGGTGTACAGGGGGTAGCCGTTGTAGGTGATGACCTTCTTCCCGCCCGCGCCGGTGACCACGCCGAACGCGCCGGGGAAGGTGTCCGCGGGTCCGGCCTTGGGCATGCCGGTGACCGGAGCCCACACCGAGGCGCAGGATCCGGTGCAGGTCGGCGCCCCGTTCTTGGTGTCCTTGGCGTAGGTGTACACGACGTAGCCGTCGGCCTTGGCCATCACCCAGCCGAGGTTGGAGTGCTGCACGATGAGGACCGTCGTGCCGACCGGCGGGAAGGTGACCCCCGCGTTGCTGCTGGGCTGGGCCTCGGCCGACTTCTCCGCCGCCGAGACCGAGTGCGTCGCCGTCGCCTTGGCGTTCGCCGTCGACGTCGGTGACGACGAGGCAGACGAAGCCGAGGACGACCCGGTGCTAGCCGCCGAGGAGGCGGTGCTCTGGGTTGCCGCGCCTGACGCCGCGCCCGTAGTCGAGGTTGTCGAGCTCGACGATCCCCCGCACGCGGTTAGCAGCAGTGCTAGCGAGCTGAGCCCGGCAGCGACCGTCCACCCGCTCTTGCGCATAACGTGTCTCTCCTTACAGAAGGACCCGGGATCCGGATCCCATAGGTAATGCCGGGCGTCAGCCGGTGGACGTGACGGCGCTCGCCGGGAGCTTGATCACGTGCCACTTGCCGTCCACGCCGTTGCCCTTGGTGCTCAGCGCCTTGGCGCCCTTGAACGTGTACAGGGGCATACCGTTGTAGGTGATCTGCTTGGCGCCGTTGGCCGTGGAGACCGTGCCGAGCTGGCCAGGCAGGGTGTCAGCCGGGCCGGGCAACGGGGCGCCGGTCACCGCGGGCCAGATCGCAGCGCACGAACCAGTGCAGGTCGGCGATCCGCCCTTGGTGTCGCCCCCGTACGTGTAGACAACCAGACCACTGGCCTCGGCGAGCACCCAGCCGAGGTTGGAGTGCTCAACGATCAGGACCGTCGACCCCTTCGCGCGGCAGGCCCGCAGCGCCCGAGGGCTGGCCAGCGGCGGTCGGGGTCGAGGTCGAACCCGAGTTACCCGCGGCTGACGACGATGACGACGACGACGATCCCCCGCACGCGGTCAGCAGCAGTACCAGCGAGCTGATCCCCGCAGCAGCTACCGCCCACCCGCTCTTGCGCATAACGTCTCTCCATTCAAATGTTCCATGGGGTTTGACTCGTTACCGATACGCCGGAAAGGTACCAGACCGCTGAGGCGGCCGGTGGCTTCTTAGCCGCTACTTAGTCATCCGGCCACAGAGCCAGGCAAGCGACAGCGGGTAGCGGTATTCGATGCTCCCGTGCCCGGCGTCAAAGAGTTCGAAATGTACCACTTCGTCCGCTACGCCCACGTTCTGGAGCGCGGCGCGGAACGCCTCGGCGCCGAGATCGAGATGGTACTCATCCCGTGTCCCGGCGTCGATCCACACGGCCCGCAGTCCGCGAAGAGCCTCCGCGTGCGCTGGCACCATCCGGACCGGGTCCCAGTCCAGCCATCGCTGCCAGATCGCGGGCCGGAGTACCCCAGTCCCCGGGTCGAACGGCAGGTCTACGGTACCGTCCTGCCGCGCGGAGAAGCACGCCGCCACGCCGAGCACCTCCAGCAGGGCCATGTCCTCTTCCTTGGTGAAGGCCACCCGCGAGGAGAAGTCCGCCCACCAGCGCCAGATGTCGCCGTCGTAGCGGCGCAGGTGCCGGACGGCGTCCGCGAACGCGGGCAGGTAGCTGTATTCGTACAGCGTGTCACCCGCGTGCGTGGCCAGCGCCCCGAACAGGTCGGGCCGGAGCATGGGCGTGATCATCGCGCCGAATCCGCCGCTCGACTTGCCCATGATGGCCCGGTGCGCGGGATCGGGGAGGGTCCGGTAGCGCGCGTCCACCCAGGGCACGACCTCGTCGCACAGGTAGGAGTGGTAGCGGCCGGTGCCCGGCGAGTCCACGAACTGGCTGCCGCCGTATTTGCTCCATGCATCGACGTACACCACGATCGCGGGCGGGGCGCCGCCGGCGAACACCGCGTCGGCCGCCTCGGGGAAGGGCACCCGGTAGGGTGACCGGTTGCGCCACATGGCCACGTTGCCGGTGTAGCCCTGGATCACGTACACGGCCGGGTACCTGCGCCCGGGATCATCGTCGTAGCCCGGCGGCAGGTAGACAAGCAGCGGTCGCTCGTGCGGGTCACCGAGGGGGTTACCGCGCAGCAACTCGCTGCTGATGACCCGCTCGTCGATGCGGCCGGCGAGGTCGGCGGACCAGGGCAGCACGGCGCTCCTTCCTGACGACGGGTTCCTAGCCTACGAGGTGACCGGGGCCGGCAGCCTTGGTTCAGGCATCGAGCTCAGACATCGAAGAAGACCGTCTCGCGCTCGCCTTGCAGCCAGATGTCGAACCTGAGCTCGCCTTCGGGCTCTGGCACGGCGATGAGCGTCGCCCGGCGGGCCGGCTCGCTGATCGAGCACAGCACCGGGTCAACGGCGTTGGCGGTCTGCTCGTCCGGGAAATACAGCCTGGTCACCACCCGGTCGAGCAGGCCGCGCGCGAACACGGACACGTCCAGGTGCGGCGCCTCGATGTCCCCGTCGGGGGTGGGCAGCGGGCCGGGCTTGAGGGTGACGATGCGGTATGAGCCGTCCGGCGCGGTCGGGCACCGGCCGAAGCCGCGGAACCCGTGGTAGCCGCCGGGCGCCGCGCCGCGCGGGTCGTCCGGGTGGGCGAACCGGCCGTCCGGGCCGGCCTGCCACGTCTCGACCAGCCCGTCGGGGATGATGTTCCCGGCGCCGTCGTACATCCGGCCCACGATCGTGATGGCGCCGGGGGTGCCCTCCGGAACCACGTACGGGCCGCCGGGCCACGGCAGCCGCATGGCGAAGAAGGGGCCCACGGTCTGCGAGGGAGTCATCCCGAGCACCTCGTGCCGTCCTCTCTTACTCGAACCCGGATGCGTCTTACTCGAACGCGGACGCGGCCCGGCCGCGCAGCACGATGTCCCAGGTGTAGCCGAGCGCCCACTCGGGCTGGGTCAGGTCCATGTCGAAGGCAGCGACCATCCGCTGCCTGGCCTTCTCATCCGGCACCGAGTTGAAGATGGGGTCCAGGGGCAGCAGCGGGTCGCCCGGGAAGTACATCTGGGTGACGAGCCGCTGGGTGAACGCGCGGCCGAACAACGAGAAGTGGATATGCGCGGGGCGCCAGGCGTTGTAGTGATTTCCCCACGGGTAGGCGCCCGGCTGGATGGTGACGAACCGGTACCGCCCGGCCGAGTCGGTGATGGCGCGCCCGATCCCGTCGAAGTTCGGGTCCAGCGGCGCCGGATGGTGCTCGCGTGAGTGCCGGTAGCGCCCGCCCGCGTTGGTCTGCCAGATCTCGACCAGCGTGTCGGGCACCGGCCGCCCGTCGGAGTCAAGCACCCGCCCGGCCACGATAATCCGCTGTCCTTGCGGCTCGCCGGCGTGCTGGTTAGTCAGGTCGGCATCGGTGGCGGTGATCAGGTCCTCGCCCAGCAGCGGCCCGGTCACCTCGGTGAGCCGGTGCGGCAGCAGCACCAGCGGCCGTTTGGGGTGGCGCAGCGCGGTCGAGCGGTACCCGGCGAAGTCCAGCGGCGGATGCACGCCCAGCGGGCGCTCGTACGAGGGCAGGGCCAGCTGGCCGGACCCGTTAACGGCCGTCGTCGAAACCTCAGCGGTCATCGGTCCTCCTTTGCAGGTTGCGCAGCGCGCAGAGCTCGGCCGGGCTGGGCCCGGCGATGATCTCCGGATCCGGGGCGACGGCCAGGTCCCAGCCGGTCCGCTCCTTGGCTGCCGCCGCGGAGACGCCAGGGAACAAGCCGCTCAGGGTGAACTCGAACGTCACCGGGTCGGGCTCGAGGACACCCAGATCGGTGATGATCTTCTTCGGCCCGGCCCCGGTGAGCCCGAGCCGTTCGCGGTCCCCCGGGCCTGACCCGTAGCCCACGGAGGTGACGAAGTCCACCCGCTCCACGAACGACCGGCTGCTCTGCCGGACCACGACGATCACCTCGCGGCATGAGGCGGCGATCTCGGGTGCGCCGCCCGCGCCGGGCAGGCGCACCCGGGGGTGCTCGTAGTCCCCGCCGATGACGGTGGTGTTGATGTTGCCGAACTTGTCGATCTGCGCGGCGCCGAGGAACCCGATATCGATGCGTCCCGGCTGCAGCCAGTAGTTGAAGATCTCGGGCACGCTGACCACGGCATCGGCGGTCTCGGCCAGGATGCCGTCGCCGATCGACAGCGGCAGCTCGGACGGCTTGGCGCCGATCGTGCCGGACTCGTAGATCAGCACCAGCCCCGGCGCGTGGGTGGCGCGGGCCAGGTTGGCGGCGGCGCTGGGCAGCCCGATCCCGACGAAGCAGGTCATCCCCGCCCGCAACACGCGGGAGGCGGCCACCGTCATCATCTCGTCCGCGGTGTAGGTCAGCTCGCTCACCGCCGCCGGGCCGGCGCTCGCCTGGCCGGTCACGACTGCCCCGCAGGCACGGCATACACGCGCTCGTCCAGCCAGCGGGTGAACGCGTCGCGATCGCGGCCGATCGCATCCCAGGCCACGTAGTAGTCGTTGTCCCGGACCGAGTAGCCGAGCGCGTAGGACGGTTGCGCCCCGCCCGGCGCGTGTGCCACATAGCTCACCGTCCAGCTGGGCAGGACCACGGCCCCGGGCCGGGGTTCGAGCTGGTCCACGATTTCCTCGACGGTGACCACCGACCGCTGCGAAGCCAGTACCGCTTCTTTCTGCACCCCCGCGATCCCCCAGAACTGCACGTTTCCCGACCGGTCGGCGCGCTGGGCGTGGATGACGGCCACGTCGGGCCGGATGGCGGCCACCGCGGTCAGCGTCTCGCCGGTGAACGGGCAGGTGATCGGCTTGATGGTGGGGGCCGGGTCGTGGTCACCGTTGAGCGACTCCAGGCCGGTGCCGTTATATCCGCGCAGCACCGCGAACGGCAGCCCGGACGCGCCGGCCACGTAGCGGTTGGCCATCCCGGCGTGGCTGTGCTCTTCGATCTCCAGAGCGGCCGGCCAGGCATGCTCCACCGCGTCCCGGAACCGGTGCAGCGACCCCACCCCCGGGTTCCCGCCCCAGGAGAAGATCAGCTTGCGCGCGCAGCCGGCTCCGATGAGCTGATCGTAGATCAGGTCCGGCGTCATCCTGATCAGGGTCAGGTCCCGGCGCCGCTGCCTGATCACCTCGTGTCCGGCGGCGAACGGGATCAGGTGCGTGAACCCCTCCATGGCCACGGCGTCCCCGTCGTGAATCGCCCGCCCCACGGCTTCGGCGAGTGAGACGATCTCCGCCATTTCTCTCCAGTTTCTGTTCGCTTAGCAGAACGATACCGCCTCGGCGGTCGCCAGGAGTACAGCCGTTCGCATGTCGGACAGCTGGCTGTGGCCTGAGGCCAACTCCCCAGCTAGCGAGCCTATGCCGGAGAACAAAGCAGGTCCACGCCCGGAGACGCAAGCGAATGAAACCCGGGGTTCACCACGCTAGAGGGCAGTGAAACCCGGGGTTCATTCGGTTCGCTGCTAGGCGGCGCGGGCCGGAAGTGGCGGGCGGGGCTGGCGGGGCGGGAGCGGCGACGCGAGGCGAGCGGTGGAGGGGACGGGACGGGACGGGACGGGGCGGGCGGGAAGGCGGGCGGGTTACTCGGGAGCGCCGGCTTCGGATAGGACGCGCTGGGCGACGGCGAAGGCGCGGTTGGCGGCCGGGACGCCCGCGTAGACGGCGACCTGGAGCAGGACCTCCTGGATCTGCTCTGGGCTCAGGCCGTTGCGCAACGCGGCCCGGACGTGCATGGCGAGCTCGTTCTCGTGCTGCAGGGCGGCCAGCATGGCCAGCGTGATCATGCTGCGCTCGGCGCGTGACAGGCCGGGACGGGACCAGATATCGCCCCAGGCGTAGCGCGTGATCAGGTCCTGGAAGGGTTCGGTGAACGAGGTAGTCGTGGCCACCGCGCGGTCGACGTGCTCGTCCCCGAGCACCGCCCGCCGGACCCTCGTCCCCTGCCGGGCGCGCTCGGCGTCATCCATGGTCATCCCTTTGCGATAGCTGGGCGTCGAGCGCCTCGTGGGCCGCCAGGGCGGCGGTGACGAAGGCGCCGGCGGCGCCCAGGTAGCCGGCCGGCTCCAGGGCCGACTCGATCTGCTCCGCGGTGATGCCCGCCGAGGCCAGCCGGCCCGCGATGGCGGGTACGGCCAGCAGCACGTCGCGCAGCGGCAGGCCTGCGCTCACCGCCCGCTGGCCCGCCTCGGCCACCAGGTCGTGCGCCTGGACCCCGCCAAGCACGCCGGCCAGCAGCGACGTGACGTGCTCGGCGAGCGGCAGGTCCTTGGTCGCGGCCAGGTTGGCCGCCATCCGCGAGGCGTCCACGCTGAGCCCGGGCAGCAGTTCGGCCCCCCAGCTGGCCGCCGAGCCGGTCAGCCGGAGCAGCGCGGTCAGCGGCTCCCATTCGGCGTGCCACGCCCCGGCGGCGCGCTGCAGTTCCTGCTCGGCGCACGCGACCAGGGTGGCCAGCAGGCCCGGCGCCTGCCTGGTGCAGCCGAGGATGGCAATCGACGCCACCGGGTTGTGCTTGTGCGGCATCGCGGAGGAGCCGCCGCGGCGCGGCGACGCGGCATCGCGCGGGGCCGGTTCGCCGCCGCCCTCGCTGACCTCGGCGATCTCGGACTGAGCGAGCAGGGTGACGTCGCGGGCGATCTTGCCCAGCGCCGCGGTGACCCGGGCCAGCGCGGTGGCCAGGTCGATGATCCGCAGCCGGTCGGTGTGCCAGGGCAGCACCGGGGCGGCCAGGCCCAGTTCCTCGGCCAGCAGCGCCACGACCCGGGGGCCGTCCTCGCCGAGCGAGGCCAGGGTGCCGGCCGCGCCGCCGAACTGCACGGCCAGCCGCTGCGAGCCGACCGCGGCCAGCCCGGCGCGGGCCTCGTCCAGGCTGGTCAGCCAGCCCGCCGCGACCAGGCCGAAGGTGACGGGAACGGCCTGCTGGAGCAGCGTGCGGCCGATCATGATCGTGGACCGGTGCGCGTCGGCCAGCCCGGCCGCGGCCGCTGCGGCCTGGGCCAGATCGGCCAGCACCACGTCGATGACCCGCCTGGCCAGCAACATGGCGGCCGTGTCCACGATGTCCTGGCTGGTCGCGCCCCGGTGCACGGCGCCCGCCGCGGTCTGCGGGACCCGGCGGGCCAGGGCCCGGGCCAGGGCCGGAACCGGGTTCCCGGTCAGCGCGGCGAGCTCGCCGATCTCGGCGGCGTCGAAGTTGCCGGCCTGGGCCACCTCGGTGACCGCCGCGCCGGAACCCGCGGGCGCCAGCCCGGCCCGCTCCAGGGCCCGGGCCAGCCCGGCCTCGGCGTCCAGCATGGCCTGCAGCCACGCGATGTCGCTTGTGTCGGCATCGCCCCGCGCGAAGACGCCCCCGAACAAGCCCCGGCCGCTCGGCTCCTCATGGTCGGCCATCTCCGGCATCTATCCTCTCGCTGCGCCCCGGCACACCACGATAGACCTCGCCGCCGCTCCCATCCGGATCATCGCTGGGTACCCGCCCACCGCACTTCAGCCGTCCGGCCGGATGATCTATGGTCTGAAATATGACCGACCACGTACCAGCGGAATCCCGCGTTGCGCAGCGCCGCAACCTTGTCACCGAGATCCCCGGACCCGCCTCACGCGAGCTACTGGCCAGGCGTGAGCGCGCGGTGGCCCGCGGGGTCAGCACCGTGCTGCCGGTGTTCGTCACGGACGCCGGCGGCGGCGTCATCGTGGACGCCGACGGCAACTCCCTGATCGACTTCGGCGCCGGGATCGCGGTGGTCTCGGTCGGCAACGCCGCCCCCCGGGTGGCCGCGCGGGTGGCCGAGCAGGCGGGCCGGTTCACGCACACCTGCTTCATGGTGACCCCGTACGAGGGCTACGTGGAGGTGTGCGAGGAGCTGGCCAGGCGCACGCCCGGGACCTATGACAAGCGCTCCGCGCTGTTCAACTCCGGCGCCGAGGCGGTCGAGAACGCGGTCAAGATCGCCCGGCACGCCACCCGGCGCCAGGCCGTCATCGCGTTCGACCACGGCTATCACGGGCGCACCAACCTGACCATGGCGCTGACCGCGAAGAACATGCCGTACAAGGACAAGTTCGGGCCGTTCGCGGGCGAGATCTACCGGATGCCGATGGCCTACCCGCTGCGCTGGCCGGGCGGCCCGGAGGCGTGTAAGGCGAACGCCCTGGACATGGTCAAGACGCTGATCCACACGCAGGTCGGCGAGGACAACGTGGCCGCGGTGATCATCGAGCCGATCCAGGGCGAGGGCGGGTTCGTGGTGCCGCCGGACGGGTTCTTGCCCGGGCTGGCCGAGTTCTGCGCCGAGCACGGGATCGTGTTCATCGCGGACGAGATCCAGACCGGGTTCTGCCGGACCGGCGACTGGTTCGCCTGCGACCACGAGGGCGTGGTCCCGGACATGGTCACCACGGCCAAGGGCATCGCCGGGGGTCTGCCGCTGGCCGGGGTGACCGGCCGCGCCGAGCTCATGGATTCGGTGCACGCGGGCGGCCTGGGCGGCACCTACGGCGGTAACCCGGTGGCCTGCGCGGCGGCGCTCGGCGCGATCGAGACCATGGCGGCCGAAGACCTGGCCGGTAAGGCCCGCCGGATCGGCGAGGTCATGCTGCCCCGGCTGCACAAGCTGGCCGAGACCTACCCGGTGATCGCGGACGTGCGCGGCCGCGGCGCGATGCTGGCCATCGAGATGACCACGGCCCGGCACCCTGGACCCAGACCCGGCCGTCACCTCCGCGGTGTCCACGGCCTGCCATCAGGCCGGGCTCGTGACGCTGACCTGCGGCACCTTCGGCAACGTGATCCGTTTCCTGCCGCCCCTGGTGATCGGGGAGGACCTGCTCGACGAGGGGCTGTCCATTCTCGAGGACGCCTTCGCCGCCGTCTGCGGGTGAGGACGCGAGAGGATCAGTTCAGCCGCCTGGTCATGGCGGCCGAGCCCCGGCCGTTCTGGCTGGACCAGCCCGGCGCGCCACCGGCCCGGGCCTCGTTGCGCGGTGCGGCCGCCGCGGACCTCGTGGTGATCGGCGGCGGGTTCACCGGCTTGTGGACCGCCCTGCTCGCGAAGGAATCTTTTCCCGAACGGTCCGTGGTGCTTGTCGAGGGCCATCGGGTCGGCTGGGCGGCGAGCGGACGCAACGGGGGGTTCTGCGACGCGAGCCTGACCCACGGCGTGGTCAACGGGCGGGCGCGCTTCGGCGATGAGTTCGCCACCCTGCAGCGCCTCGGCGCGGAGAACCTGGACGCGATCGAGGCCGCGGTGCACCGGCACGGGATCGACTGCGACTTCGAACGGACCGGTTCCCTCGGGGTCGCCACCGAGGAATACCAGGTCGACGGGCTCCGCGCGGCCGCGGACAGCGACGGCGGCACGTTCTTGGACGCCGGTTCCGTGCGGGCCGAGGTCAACTCGCCCACCTACCTGGCCGGCCTGTGGGACAAGCACGGCACGGCCATGGTCCAGCCCGCCCGGCTGGCCTGGGGCCTGGCCGCGGCGGGCGAGCGGCTCGGCGTGCGGATCTTCGAGCGCACCCCGGCCACCGCCCTGGCCAGCGACGCTGACGGCGTGACCGTCCGGACCCCGGACGGGGTACTGCGGGCCGGCCAGGTAGCCCTGGCCACCAGCGCGTTCCCCGCGCTGGTGCGCCGGCTGCGGCCCTACGTCGTGCCGGTCTACGACTACGTGCTGATGACCGAGCCGCTCAGCGCGGCGCAGCGGGCCGGGATCGGCTGGCGCCACCGGCAAGGCATCGGCGATTCCGGCAACCAGTTCCACTACTACCGGCTCACCGCGGACGACCGGATCCTGTGGGGCGGCTACGACGCCATCTACCACTTCGGGCGCGGGATCCGCGCCGCCCACGATCAGCGGCCCGCTACCTTCGCGACCCTCGCGGCGCACTTCTTCGCCACGTTCCCGCAGCTGGAAGGGATCGGGTTCAGCCACCGGTGGGGCGGCGTGATCGACACCTGCAGCCGGTTCTGCGCCTTCTTCGGCACCGCCCACCACGGCCGGGTGGCCTACGCGCTGGGCTACACCGGGCTCGGCGTCGGGGCCAGCCGGTTCGGCGCCCGGGTCATGCTCGACCTGCTGAGCGGCGAGCCGACCGAGCTGACCGAGCTGCGGCTGGTCCGGACCAAGCCCGTCCCGTTCCCGCCCGAACCGCTCGCCTACCTGGGCATCCAGGCCACCCGCTGGTCCCTGGCCCGAGCCGACCGTCGCGCTGGCCACCGCAACCTGTGGCTGCGGACCCTAGACGCGGCCGGGCTAGGCTTCGACTCGTAGCCGGCGCCTTCCGAGCTGGCGGCCTCCTAGCTCTCGGGCTCCGGGGCCGGCTCGCGGGCGGCCCGGCTCAGGGCCTTGGCCCGGACGATGTCGGCGTCCCGCGGATCCAGCGCCAGGAGCTCACTATCGGCTCGATCGCGACGGTACTTCGGCCTTTCGACCCGGATCTGCTTCATCGCTTACCTCCCAAGAACGAGCCTGCCTGGGACGTGCACACTCGCCAATGAGGGCGCCTTTAGTGTTCGTGGTGAGGATCTCCCCCGTGCGGGCCCCGGGCTAACCTGATCCGCGCCCCGTTCTGCGGGCCGACGGTGTCAGCACTGGTGACGGCGACCAGATGGAGGCGACATGCGGTATGCCCTGCTGATTTGCACCGACGAGAGCGCGGCGGTCGGTGCCGGGGAGCGAGCGTGGCGGGCTGCCGCCCTCGACTCGTTCCAGAACCGGATGTCCGAGCGCGGCACCCTGCTGGCCAGCGAGCAGCTACATGGAACGGAAACCGCGGCCACGGTGCGGTGCTGGGACGGCGGTGACGTGATGATCACCGAAGGCCCGTTCACGCAGACCAGAGAGCAGGTCACGGGCTTGTTCATCGTTGAGTGCCAGGACCTGACGGAGGCGGTCCAGGTGGCCACCACGGTCCCCGCCGCGTGGTACGGCACGATCGAGGTCCGGCCGGTCAGGCAGGGGTAGCCCGGCCGCCAGCGGCACTACCGTGAGGTCACTGGCCTTAACCGGTAGCGGCTTGCTGGGCGGCGAGCAGCGGGATGGCGGCGATCTTCTCCTCGGTCAGGTCCTCCCAGCGGATGCCGGCGGCCGGCCGCGGCCCGTGCCGGGGGCGGCAGTCGATCACCCGGTCGGGCGTGACGATGAGGTCCACCGGCACGTCGTGGCTGGTGAGCGGGATGGTCCCGGCCTCTACGAGCTGAAGCTCGTGCACGGTCGTGACGCACAGCGTGTCCGGTCCGATCAAGCCGGCCGCGGTGGCCAGCGCGAACTCCAGGTCGGCGAACCCGCCGCCCTTGCCCAGCCGTGCGCCGTCCGCCGCGGCGGCGACGCTGCCCATCACCACCAGGTCGACCGGGGACAGGTCGGCCAGGGCGACCCGCCGGGCCGAACGCGACGCGCCGCTGATCGAGGCGGCCTTGCGGGGCGGCTCGCTGAGGTGGTCAGGATCGAGGGCGAAGAACGGCTCGGCCCCGGCCAGCCGGGGCACGGCCATATACACGACCTTGCCGTCTTCCAGCGCGCGCTGGCGCACCGGAAGCTGCGCGGAGTCGGGATTGGCCTTCAGCGTGCGGGCCGCCTGCCAGGCCGGGGTGCCGCGCAGCCGCTCGGCGGCGGCCTCGGCGCCGGTGAAGTTCGGGATCCGTCCCGCGGCGCCGGGGAACCGGGCCACCTTGGCCGCGCGCATCGCGGACCATACCTCCTGGCGCAGGGCGGCCTTCGCGGCCAGCACCTCGGCCGGGCCGCCAGCATCACGATCATGGCGGGGCGCGGGACGGGGCATGCGGCCTACGGTAGGTGAATGCCAATCGTCGCGCACATCGTGGTCCAGGGCGCCGAGCGCGCCGCCGCTTTCTACGCCGAGGCGTTCGGGGCCCAGGAGGTGAGCCGGATCCCGGTCCCCGACGGACGGCTGATGTCGGTCCAGCTCCGGATAGCCGGCGGCCTGCTGCACCTAGCGGACGAGTTTCCCGAGATGGGAGTGCTGGCCCCGCCAAGCATCGGCGGCACGCCGGTCGTGCTGGCGCTGGAGGTGGACGATGCCGACGCGGCCTTCACGCGGGCGGTCGCGGCCGGGGCCCAGGTTCGTCAGCCGCTGGCCGACATGTTCTGGGGTGACCGGCACGCCCAGCTCGACGACCCGTTCGGGCACCGGTGGAACATCAGCCAGCATCTGCGGGATGTGCCGCAGGACGAGATCGTCGCCGCGGCCGCGCGGCTGTTCACGGCCTCATAGCGCCTCGAGCAGGACCGCTTCCAGGTCGGCGTGGCTCAGGGGGACGGGATTGCCCTTCATGCTGCTCGAGACCACCGCCTTGGCGGCGATGTCGCCGGCCTGCCGCGGCCCGAGGCCGAACGTGCCCAGGCCAGGCACGTGGAGCAGGGTCAGCGTTTCGCGGATCCAGGACAGGCCATCCTGGATGGACGCATCCGGCTGCCCGGTCAGCAGCCGGGCCGCCTCGGTGTAACGCTCCAGGACACCCGCACCAGAGGGGGCCAGGCGCGCGGCCCGCAGGTTCGCCTCGATGACCGGGACCAGCAGCGCGGCACACGCCAGGCCGTGCGGCACGTCGGCGGTCCCGCCGATGACGCCCGCCAGCCCGTGGACGGCGCCCAGCTTGGCGTTGGCCAGCGAGATCCCGCCGAGCAGGCTGCACATGGCCATATCGGTGCGCGCGCCCAGGTCCTCGCCGTCGGCGTAGGCGGCGCGCAGGCCCGTGCCCGCGCGGCGCAGCCCCTCGCGGGCCAGCCCGTCGGTCAGCGGGGTGGCCTGGACCGACACGAACGGCTCCAGGCACTGGGTGAGCGCGTCCAGGCCGCTGGCCGCGGTCACCGGCGGCGGGCACGAGACGGTGAGCAGCGGGTCGACCAGGGCCACCCGCGGGATCATCAGCGGGCTGCGCAGGCTGGCCTTGACCCGGTGCGACGGGACGGCGAGCACCGCGTTGGCGGTCACCTCCGCGCCGGTCCCCGCGGTGGTGGGCACGGCGACACAGGGCACGGCGGGCCGGGTGATGACCTGCCCGGACCCGACCACCTCCAGGTAGTCCAGCGCGTCGCCGCCGTTGCCCAGCAGCATGGCCACGGCCTTGCCGGTGTCGATGACGCTGCCCCCGCCGATCGCCGCGATCACGTCGGCGCCCTGCGCGCGGGCGACGTCGACCGCCGCCCGGACCACCTCGACGGTGGGCTCGGCGCCCACCGGGAAGACCGCGGCCACCCGGTCCAGGCTGGCCAGCAGCTGGTCATGGCGGGCCGGGTCCGCGCCGGTGACGACCAGAAAGCGGGATCCGAGCCCGGCCAGCACGCCCGGCAGCTCCCGGGCCCGGCCGGGACCGGCCATGATGCGGCCCGCGGTGGCGAACTCGAAGCTCACTGCCACGGCGAGTCGCTCGCCCAGCCCTGGCTGCTCACCGGGAACACGACCGAGTAGCGGACCGACCGCCGGGGTTCGGCCATCATGTCGGCCACCGTGTCCCGCCACACCGCATAGTGCGGCGTCGCCTTATGCGCCGCGGAGGCGTCGTCGTCCCGGTAAACCTCGGTCAGCACGACGTGCGCCGGGTCGGCCTGATCACCGATGACGTCGAAGCGCAGCACGCCGGGCTCGGCCAGTGACGCCCGGGCATTGATCACCGTTGCGGCCAGGAAATCCCCGGTCCGTTCCGGGCGGATCCGGCAATGAACATGAACGACCAGCATGTGCTCATCCTGCTACGGTCGTCAGCGTGACGGCGATCGACTTCGAAGAACGAGACCTCGAGGCCAGCGTGCCCGATCTGGCCGCGGGCGGAGCCTGGACCCGGGTGCGGCTGCGCTGGCGGCGAGACCCGCTAACCGGAACGAGCGCCCGGATCCTGACCGGGGTGAAACTCCAGCCATCGACCCGGCCAGACCTGACCGAGCTCACGGCCAAGCCCGCGTTCTGCCCGTTCGACAGCGAGCATCTGGAGCGGGCCACGGTGCCGTTTCCCGCCGAGCTCACCGCCGAGGGCCGCATCCGCGTCGGGCAGGCCGTGGTGGTGCCGAACATCATGGCCTACGCGACCCACAGCGCGGTCGGCATCTACGACCCGGGACGGCACTTCCTCGACCTGGACGAGCTGACCCCCGCCCTGGTGGGCGACGCCCTGACCGCCATGGTCCGGCACGCCCAGGCGGTGCGGCGGATGGACCCGGCCGCCCAGTGGAGCTCGATCAACGCCAATTACCTCCCGCCCGCGGGTGCCTCGCTGGTTCACCCGCACCTGCAGTCCGCGCACGACGCGCACGGCCTGACCGGCCAGCGCCTGCTGGTCGAACGGTCCCGGGCCTGGAAGGAGCGGCACGGGTCGTACTGGACGGCACTGGTCGAACAGGAGGCCGGCGGTCCCCGGTGGGTCGGGCAGATCGGCCGGGTGGCCTGGCTGACCCCGTTCGCGCCGACCGGGTTCGGCGAGGTGTGGGGCGTGGTCGCGGACGCCGCGGACGTGACGGAGCTGACCGACGAGGACTGCCGGGCCCTGGGGCAGGGACTGTCCCAGGTCCTGGCGGCCTACCGGGCCCAGAACCTGGCCTCGTTCAACTTCGGCCTGGTCGGCGGCGGGCCGCACGCGCACGAGGACGGGCATCAGGTCGTGCTCAAGGTGCTCAGCCGGTCGAACCCGGAGCCGGTCTACCGTAGCGACGCCACCTATTTCGAGCGCATCTGGGGCGAGGCCCTGATCGACCTGAGCCCGGAGGAGGTAGCCGAGGACGTCAGAGCAGATTCTGACGGGCCGGTTCTGATCCGTGCACAGGCGTACCACCAGCACGTCGAGCATGCGAGTGTCGCTCGGCACCGCGGCCTGCTCCAGGTGCTCGATCCGCCAGGCTGCCGCGAACGGCAGCCGGCGTGCATCGGCCCGCAGGAACGCCGCGTCGCCTTGTTCGGCGGCGGCCCGGCCCACGGCCACTGCTGACAGGTCGACCCCGGTCACCTGCCAGCCGCGCCGGGCCAGATAGCCAGCCTCGGAGCCAAGGCCGGACCCGAGATCGACGGCCCGGCCGGCGCGGGGCAGCCAGCCGTCATCGAGCACCGAGACGAGCTCGGGCGAGGGCCGGGAAAGATGCCACCAGCGATACGTCCCGTCTGCGTAGTGGTCAGCCATGGCCCTAGTCTGAGGGTTGCTGCCGACCGATCCCGGAGAAATCATGCCGAAGCCGCTCGAGACGGGTGATCCCCGGACCGTGGGCCGGTTCGAGTTGCTGGCCCGGCTCGGCGAGGGCGGTCAGGGAATCGTCTACCTCGGCCGCGGCCCCGGCCCCGGCGAGGAGCGGGTCGCGGTCAAGGTGCTGAGGTCGACGGCGGAAGCCTCGGTCCTGGAGCGGCTGGCTCGCGAACTGGACGCGATCCACCGCGTCCAGCCCTTCGTCACCGCCAGCGTCATCGAGGCGTCAACGGACGGAGAGCGGCGATACATCGTCAGCGAGTTCATCGACGGCCCGTCGCTGCAGGAGCGTGTCGACAGCCGCGGCCCGCTGCCCGAGGGCGAACTGCAGCGCCTGGCGGTGGGGACGGCCACGGCGCTGACCGCGATCCACGGCGCGGGGGTGGTGCACCGCGACTTCAAGCCGGCCAACGTGCTGCTTGGCCCGGACGGCCCGCGTGTGGTGGACTTCGGCATCGCGCGGCTGATCGACGCCGCGACGATGACCAGCGGGGTCATCGGAACGCCGTCCTACATCGCCCCGGAACTGCTGTCCGGTGCACGCCCGACCAATGCGGTGGACATCTTCGCCTGGGCGCTGACCATGTTCTACGCCGCCACCGGCCGGATAGCGTTCGGCGGCGACACCGTGATGGCGGTCATGCACCGGATCCTGACCGAGGAGCCGGACATCAGCGGCGTGCCCGAGTCCATGATCCCGGTCATCAGTGACTGCCTGAACAAGGATCCGAGCAAGCGGCCAAGCGCCAGGGATCTCCTGCTCAGGCTGGTCGATCCGTCGATCGCGAACCTGCGGCCGGTCGCCGGTACCGGCCCGCTGGGGCCGGATGACGACCTGGGCGTCCGCACCGGCCCCGTACCATCCCTGGCCGGATCCACGGCCTCGGACTACGGGCCCCTTCAGTTCACCGCCGGGCCGGTCCCGGCACCGCGGCGGTCACGCCGGGGACCGGTCCTGGCCGTCGGCGGCGCGGCCGCGGTGGTCGCGCTCGTCGTGGTGGCCGTCGTGCTGCTCACCCGGGGATCGACCGGATCGGCCCCGCCCGGCACGGCGAGCAGTACCCCGGCCGGGACGACAGCCGGCACCTCGCCGGCCAGTCAGACGAGCACATCCGTCTCCGCCGTCACCTCCGTGGCCGGGGCGAGGATCCCGGCCGCGTTCGCGGGCACCTGGACCGGGACCGCGACGATGGCCGCCACCGCGCTGCCCAGCCTCGGGTTGCCCAACAGCATCAGCTTCACGCTGGTCACGGGCGGGACTACCGCCGCTGAGGTCAACGACTCGTGCACCAACACGCTGACCTTGACCAAGGCCACGGCCACGGTCCTCACCTTCAACGAGCCCGGCACCGACCAGTGCGTCGCGGGAAACGTGACGTTCACCCTGCGGGGCGGGAAGCTGGCCTACCGGTGGACCGGCGGCGGCGAGCAGAACACCGCCACGCTGAGCAAGAAGTAGTGCGGCGGGCACGCGCCATGGTCCGTTCGGCAGAAAAGAATTTTGACATACTGCACGCATGAGCAGTCTGAGTTACTCCGAGTCCATTGTGGTGGCCCGCTCGCCGGAAGACCTGTACGACATGGTCTCCGACGTGACCCGCATGGGCGAGTGGAGCCCGGTCTGCACCGCCTGCTGGTGGGACGACGGGCTGGGCCCGCAGCCGGGCGCCTGGTTCACCGGGCGTAACGAGCTACCGGAACGGACCTGGGAGACCCGCTCTCAGGTGGTGGCGGCCGACCGGGGGCGGGAGTTCGCTTTCGTGGTCGGCGGCTCGTGGGTGCGGTGGAGCTACACCTTTACTCCGGTCGACGGGGGGACGCAGGTCACCGAGTCGTGGGAGTTCCTCCCGGACGGCGTGGCCAGGTTCCACAACCGGTTCGGCAACGACGCCCCGGCCCAGATCGCCGACCGTACCCTGGCCGCGCGTCACGGCATCCCGGTCACCCTCGCCGCGCTCAAGAAGTCCGCGGAATCGTCCTGATCCCGCAGCTCACCACCATTTGCGTTCCCGGGCCCGGTCGGTGCCATCGGTGCGGTCAAGCGCGTCGAGCTCGGCCAGGTCCTGCGGTGACAAGGTGAAGTCGAAGATCCCGGCGTTCTCGCGGATCCGCTCCTGGCGCGTCGACTTGGGGATGACCAGGAGATCACGCTGCAGGCACCAGCGCAGCAGGACCTGCGCGGGCGTTCGGCCGGCCCGCCGGGCGACCCGCTTCACCGTCCGCTTGCGCAGATGCCGGCCGGTGCCCAGCGGGCTGTAGGCCTCGACCAGGACGTCCCGCTGACGGCACGCGTCGAGCAGGGCGCGCCGGTAGTAGACCGGGCTGAACTGCACCTGGTTGACGACCGGCGGGGTCGTCGCGGCGGCGAGCACCGCGGCCAGTTCGGCCGAGCTGAAGTTGGACACGCCGACCGAACGGGCCAGCCCGCGCTCGCGCGCCCGTTCCATCCCGGGCCAGGCCCAGACCGGGCCGCCGCGGGGCCAGTGCACCAGATACAGGTCCACCTGGTCGACGCCGAGCCGCCGCAGGCTCTGCTCGGCCTCGGCCACCGGGTCGGTGCGGTCCGGGTGGAACTTGGTCGTGATGAACACCTCATCGCGGGGCACCCCGCTCTCGCGCAGCGCCTGCCCGACGCTCTCCTCGTTGCCGTAGGCCTGGGCCGTATCGATATGGCGATATCCCAGGTCGAGGGCCCAGCGCACGGCGTTCACGCAGGTTGGCCCGGCGGGTACCTGCCAGACGCCGAGGCCGAGGACGGGCATCTGGTTCCCGTCCGCGAGGACGCGGGCGCGCCCGTCCGCCGTGAGTTCGCCGACCGTCATGCGTGCCTCTCCTCCGCGTAGCCTGACTGTATGGACTATCGAACTCTAGGGAACAGCGGCTGCGCGGTGTCGAGCCTGTGCCTGGGAACGATGACGTTCGGCGTCGAGAGCGACGAAACCGTCGCGCATCAGCAGCTCGACCGCTTCGTCGAGGCGGGCGGCACGCTGGTGGACACGGCCGACGTATACGGGGACGGCCGGTCCGAGCAGATCATCGGCCGCTGGTTCGCCCGCCGCCCGGCCGAGGTCACCGAGCCGGTCGTGCTGGCCACCAAGGGCCGGTTCCGCTTGTCTGGTGACAGCTCGCCGAACGGGGCCGGGTTGTCCGCGCGCCACCTGACCCGGGCCCTGGACGCCTCGCTGCGGCGGCTCGGGCTCGACGCGGTGGACCTGTACCAGGTCCACGCGTTCGACGCGCTGACGCCGATGGAGGAGACGCTGCGGACGCTCGACCAGTTCGTCCGGGCCGGCAAGATCCGCTACTACGGGCTGTCCAACTTCACCGGCTGGCAGCTGACCAAGGCCGTGCACCTGGCCCGGGCCCTGAACGTGGCCGGGCCGGTCACCGTGCAGCCGCAGTACAGCCTGCTGGCGCGGGAGATCGAGTGGGAGATCGTGCCGGCCGCGCTCGACGCGGGGATGGGCCTGCTGCCGTGGAGCCCGCTCGGCGGCGGCTGGCTGTCCGGCAAGTACCGCCGTGACCAGCGCCCGGCCGGGGCGACCCGCCTCGGCGAGGATCCCGGCCGGGGCATGGAGGCCTACGACCGGCGCGGCACCGACCGGACCTGGCACGTCATCGACGCGGTGCAGAAGGTGGCCGAGGACCGCGGCGTGTCCATGGCCGAGGTCGCGCTGGCCTGGGTAACCGCGAGGCCCGCGGTCAGCTCGACGATCCTGGGCGCCCGGACGCTGGACCAGCTCGAGGCCAACCTGCGTTCGGCCGGGCTGCACCTGACCGGCGCCGAGACCGCCGCGCTGGACGCCGCCAGCGACCCGCATCCGGTCGACTACCCCTACGGTGAGCTGGGCGTGGACCAGCGGTCCCGCACTCCGGGGGGCTAACCCCCCAGTGCGAAATGGTGGGTGGCCCCATTGGATCGCCTCCGCCTTTCCGGCAGGCTCGGGTTAGGAAAACCTGCCGCTGAGGAGGCCCACGATGAGGCCAGCACAGCACCAGTCCGGGATCACCGGCTTCGAGGCCGCCGACGCGCTGTTCGTGTCGGCGCTGCAGCGCTCGCAGGCGCCGAGCACGGACCAGGTCCGGCAGGCCGTCGACGCCGCGGTCCGGGCGTTCGGCTACTCCGGGTGCGTGGGACGGGTCGCGCAGGAGTTCGGCGACCATCCAGAGATGGCGGCGGCCCGGATGCGCTGGGCCCGCGAGACGCTGGCCGGCCTGGCGCTCCGCGTCCGCCTGGCCGCGTAGCCGGCGGGTCGGCGGCGGCGGCCCGGCGGCCCGGCGGGTCGAGGCGCCCCGATGGGGCGCGTGGGCCACGAGCCCCGCCTATCGGGGCATGTGCGCCACAAGCCCCGAACAATCGTCCTCAGCCCCTGGGGCACGTGGACCCCCGGCCCCGTCTATCGGGGCATGTGTGCCACAAGCCCCATTGGCGGGCCTCCTGGGCGGAGTCGCGGCGGTCAGCGCAGGCCCATGGTGGAGTCGGAGATTGAGCGGGGGTCGCGGGGGTGCCAGGCACCGCGGGCGACGGCGCCGAGGAAGCGGTCGACGGCCCGGTTGAACACGTCGGGTTCCTCCAGGTTGGCGGTGTGGCCGGTGCGGGGCAGGACGGCCAGGCCGGAGGTGGGGATCGTCCGCTTGAGCATCAGCGCCGGTTCCAGGCAGCCGTCATCTTCGTCGCCCACCAGGACCAGGACCGGGATCCGCACCTGGGCCAGGTCGTCGGTCAGCGCGTACAGGGACGGCCGGGCGGCCTGGACGCCGCGCATGGTCAGCGCGCTACCCAGGTCCGAATGCCCGGCCAGGGCCGCGGCGAACTCGGCCCAGCCGCGCGGGTTCTTGTCCTGGAACTGGACGCGAGCCGGCCCGACCGCGTACCGCTCGGCGACCTTGGCCGCGCCCTCGGCGGCGAACGCCGCGGCGGTCAGCATGGACTCGGTCCGGAAGGCGTCGGCACGCTCGGGCTGGGCGCCGTACCCGGCCCCGGCGACGACCGCCGACAAGATCCGGTCCGGGTGCGACAGGACCAGATGCAGGGCGGTGAACCCGCCCATCGACAGGCCGACCACGTGGGCCCGGTCGATGCCGAGACCGTCGAGGACCGCGATCGCGTCGGCGACGGCGCGGGCCTGGGAGTAGGCGGCGGGGTCGGTGGGCACGCCCGAGGGCGGGTAGCCGCGGGCGCCGTAAGTGACGCAGCGGTAGGCCGCGGAGAAGAACCGCAGCTGAGGCTCCCAGCTGCGGTGATCGCCGGCGAACTCGTGGATGAAGAGCAGCGGCTCCCCTTGACCGGCTTCCTCGGCGTGCAGCGTGACGCCATCGTCGGTCACGATCGCTGCCATGTCTGCTCCCGCGGTATCAGTAGTCCGTCTCGGTATCTTTTACCGGATCCGCGCCCATGATGTGCTGGTAAGTCCGCGCCGAGGCCGCCGCGGCGTCACCGCCGGCCAGGGCGTTGAGGATCTCGTCGTGCTGGCGGGCGGATTCGGCGTGCGTCCGCGTGACCCGCGGGCCGCCGTGCAACGCCGCCCACAGCAGCCGCATCAGCGACAGCAGCAGCGGGCTTCCGGCGCAGGAGTACACGGTGAAGTGGAACTCCCGGTTCAGCTCCGGGTACCGGGGGTCATCGTCGGGCAGGGTCCGCATCTGGTCGTTCAGGGCGCGCAGCCGGTCCAGGCCGGCCGCGTCGATCTTGCGGGCCGCCAGCGACGCGCCGAGCGACTCCAGGGCCGCGCGGACCCGGAAGTTCTCCTCGACCGGGCCCAGCTCCGGCGCGGCGACGGTGAAGCCGCGGTGGGTGTCGCAGACCAGCAGCCCCTCGGACTCCAGCCGCCGCATCGCCTCCCGGACCGGGGTCTGGCTGACGCCGAACCGCTGAGCCAGGTCCCGCTGGCGCAGCTGCTCCCCGGCCGCGAGCTCGCCGGTGATGACCAGCTCGCGGACGAGCGCGGCGACCAGGTCGGTCTTGCTGACGTAATCCCCGGTCATAACCATGGCCCTCCCATAGCTCGCGGACCCGCGCGGGCACCAGCGGCAGCTGGCCGACGCCGCCGGCCAGGCCGAGCGCGTCCCGGACCGCGTTGGCCACCGCCGCGCCGGCCGCGCTGACCCCGCCCTCGCCCGCGCCCATCACGCCCAGCGGGTTCCCGGGCGACGGGGCGTCCTGCGATACCAGAAGGTCGACCGGCGGGATTTCGGCCGCGGTCGGCATCCGGTACTCGATGAACGAGATGGCCTGAGGCTGGCCCGCCTCGTCGTAGCCGAACTCCTCGAACAGGGCGCCGCCGATGCCCTGGGCCACGCCGCCCCGCAGCTGGCCCTCGACCAGCATCGGGTTGACGGCCCGGCCGACCTCGTAGGCCACCAGGTAGCGCAGCACCCGGACCTGCCCGGTGCCCGGGTCGACCGCCACCACCGCGGCGTGCGCGCCGTACGGGTAGGTCATGTGGGAGACCTCGAAGCGGCGCCGGGCAGACAGGCCGGCTCGCCCGGCTCCAGGTACCGGCGGCCAGGCTCGGCGGCGCGGGCGATCTCGGCCAGCCCGACACGGACGCCCGGGTCACCGCGGATGGCGACCGTGCCGTCGCTCAGGTCCAGGTCCGCGACATCGCATTCCAGGATCCGGGCGGCGAGCTGGACGGCCCGCTCCCGGACCGCGGTCGCGGCCTGGTGGACCGCGCTGCCGCCCACCACCGTGGACCGGGAGGCCCAGGACCCGGCGCCGAACGGCTGGGCGTCCGTGTCGCCGGTGACGACGCGGACGATCCCGGGGTCGACGCCGAGCGCGTCCGCCGCGATCTGGGCCAGGATGGTCTCGATGCCCTGGCCCAGCGAGGTGCCGCCGGAGGCCACCTGAACCGCGCCGGACTTGCTCACGGTCACGTCCGCGGTCTCCTGCGGCCCGAGACCGCTCTTCTCCACGAACAGCGCCAGGCCGAAGCCGTACAGGGCCGGCCCCTCGTCGGCCGGGCGGGCCCGGTAGCCGAGGCGGTCGGCCTCGGCCACCAGGGCGGCGAGCAGCGCCGGGTAGTCGCCGGTGTCCAGGATCATGTCGGTGCCCAGGGTGGCGATCGGCAGGCGGTGCGGTATCTCGTCGCGGGTGAGCAGGTTGCGGCGCCGCAGCTCGATCCGGTCCAGGCCGAGCTGGTCGGCGGCCACGTCCAGCAGGTGCTCGCGGGCCGCGGTGCCCTCGAACCGGCCCGGCGCCCGGTAGGTCCCGCACGGCGTCTTGTTGGTCAGGACGACCCGGATCCGTCCCCGGTAGGCGGGCACCCGGTACGGCCCGGGCAGCATGGCCACGGTCAGCTCGGGCACCGCGACCCCGTGGGTCCGGCAGTAGGCGCCGTTGTCGTGCGCGACGTCGTCCGTGATCGCGAGGATCGCGCCGTCTGCGTCGAAGGCGGCGGCGATGCGGTGGTGCTGCTGGCGGGAGTGATTGACCGCGACCAGGTGCTCGGCCCGGTCCTCGGCCCACTTGACCGGGCGGCCGAGCCTGCGGGCCAGCCACGGGATCAGGAAGTCCTCAGGGTAGAACTCGCCCCTGACCCCGAACCCGCCGCCCGCGTCCACGCCGTGTACGTGGATCAGCGTCTCGTCCATACCGAGCAGGCGGGCCAGCAGGTCACGGTTGAACACCGGCACCTTGGTCATGCCGAAGATGTCCAGCGCGCCGGTGTCCGGATCGGGGGCCGCCAGCAGGCAGCGGGGCTCGAGCGGCACACCGCTGTGCCGGCCGATGGCGAGCTCGATCCGGACCACGTGCCGGGCGGCGGCGAAAGCGGCGTCCACGTCGCCGTAGCCGCGGGTCAGCTCGGCCGCGGGCGGGCCGTCAGCGGTCCGGGCGTCGAGCACGACGGTCCGTTCGGAGATATCGATTTCAACCAGTTCGGCGGCATCCTCGCAGGCGTACGGGTCCTGGCCGACCACGACCGCGAGCGGCTCGCCCACGTACCTGACCTCGGTCCGGGCCAGGACCGGCTGCAGGTACCCGCTGAGGTCGGGGCCCGGCACGGCCAGGCGGACCGGGATGACCAGGTCCGGGGGGAGGTCGGCCGCGGTGACCACGGCGGTGATGCCAGGGGCCCTCGTGGCCTGCGTGATGTCCAGGTTGGTGACCTGGCCGTGGGCGCTGGGCGAGCGGACGACCCGGGCCCACAGCTGGCCGGGGACGCTGATGTCGTCGCCGAACCGGCCCCGGCCGCGGAGCAGCCGCGGGTCTTCCTTGCGCGGCAGCCGGGCGCCGACCGCGCTCACGTGGCGTCCCGCTGCGCGCGGCGGGCCCGCGCGGTGGCCACGACCGCCTCGACGATGCCCTGGTAGCCGGTGCAGCGGCACAGGTTGGAGGCGACAAGCTCGCGGGCCTGCCGCTCTGTGAGCTCCGCGGCTTCGGCCAGGTAGGCCTCGATCAGCATGAGGAAGCCGGGGGTGCAGAACCCGCACTGCAGCGCGTGGTGGTCGCTGAACGCCTGCTGCAGGTCCGACAGCCGGTCCCCGTCGGCCAGCCCCTCGACGGTCTGGACCGAGGCGCCGTCGGCCTGGACCCCGAACACCAGGCAGGCGCGGGCCGGCTGGCCGTCCAGGATGACCGTGCACGCGCCGCAGATGCCGTGCTCGCAGCCCAGGTGGGTGCCGGTGTAGCCCAGGTCGTGGCGCAGCATGTCGGCCAGCGTCCGGCGGGCCTCGACGGTCAGCTCGTGATGGCGCCCGTTGACCCACACGGTGATGTGGTGCAGGTCCTTCACGAGATGCCTCCGAGGGCGGCGCTGAGGTCCTGGGGCAGCACCGGGATGTGGTCGAAGCTCACGCCGGCCTGCGACAGCGCGTCGTTGATGGCGCCCAGGACGGCCGCCGGGGCGCCGATCGTGCCGCCCTCCCCCATCCCCTTGGCGCCGGTCTCGCTGAACCGGGACGGGGTCTGCAGGTGGACGATGTCGATGTCGCACATCTCGGCCGCGGTGGGAGCCAGGTAGTCCATCAGCGTGGTGGTGACCGGCTGGCCGTCCGGGTCGAAGCAGAGCCGTTCGGCCAGCGCGGCCGCCGCGCCCTGGGTGACGCCGCCGCGCACCTGCCCGTCTACCACCACCGGGTTGATGACCACGCCGCAGTCCTCCACGACCAGGTACCGGTGCAGCCGGATGGCGCAGGTGCCCGGGTCGATGACGACCATCGCCGCGTGACAGGCGTTGGAGAACGTGCCGGGCGGGTCGAACGTGGCCCGGGCCTCCAGCCCGTAGCGCAGGTCTTCGGTCAGCCGGTGGGCCTGGAAGTGGACGACCCGGGCCAGCTCGGCGATGGGGACGGCGGCGCGGGCGTCGCCCCGGATCCGCGCGGTTCCTTCAGCCAGCTCCACATCGGCCGGGCTGGCCTCGAGCAACTGCGCGGCAACGTGCTTGAGCTGACTGGCCACCAGGTCCGCGGCCCGGCCCGCGGCGCCGCCGCCGATCACGACCGAACGGCTCCCCCAGGTCCCCCAGCCGTACGAGGCCAGGTCGGTGTCACCCTGGCGGAGCCGGATCTGGTCCGGGTGCACGCCCAGGCGGTCGGCCACGATCTGCGCGAACGTGGTCTCGTGGCCCTGGCCGTGGCCGCAGGTCCCGGTGGTGACGATGACCTCGCCGGTCGGGTCCATCCGGACCAGGGCGGTGTCGTAGCCGGGAGTCATCCGCATCCGGCGCTGCGACATGGTGGGCGTGCCGTAGGCGGTGCGCTCGGAGAAGCACGAGTAGCCGATGCCCGCGAGTTGTCCCGTTGCTCTGAACCGGTCCCTCTCGGTCGGCCATTTTCTTTCGCGCACCTGCTTTTCGGCGAGGTCGAGGGCCTCGCGGTAGCTGCCCTCGTCGTAGGTGATCTGGTTGACCCCGGTGTAGGGGAACTCGCCGGGGCCGATCAGGTTGCGCCGCCGGACGTGCAGCGGGTCCAGGTCGAGGGCGGCCGCGGCCTTCTCCATCAGCCGCTCCATGACCAGCACGATCTGCGGCCGGGACACGCCCCGGTACGGGGCGGCGGGCGCCTTGTTGGTAGCGATGGCCCGGCCGCGGGCGCGGTAGGCCGGCACCTTATAGATCCCGGGGAGTTCGGTCGCGGCCATCAGCGGCTCGACCGCGCAGGTGAACGGGAAGGCCGAGTAGGCGCCGGTGTCGCAGTCGATCTCGGCGTCCAGGGCCAGGATCGCGCCGTCCGGGCCGAAGGCGGCGCGGACCCGGTACCGCTGCTCATGACCGTGGAACGAGGCGGTCAGGTTCTCCTGCCGGTCCTCGGCCCAGCGCACCGGCCGCCGCAGCCGCAGCGCGGCGGCGGCCACCGCCACCTCCTCCCGGCCGACCACGCACTTGAGCCCGAACCCCCCGCCGACGTCCGGGGCGATCACTCGTATCGTGCGTTCCGGGATGTTCAGCGCCTGGGCGATCCCGGAGCGGACCTGGTGCGGGACCTGGGTGGAGACGTGGACGACCAGCTGGTCGTCGCGGTCGTCCCACTCGGCCAGGCAGGCGCGCCCCTCCAGCGGCAGCGCGGCGACCCGGGCGCTGGCGAAGGTGGCGGACACGGTCAGCGCCGCTCCGGCGAAGATGACGGCCAGCCGGTCGTCGTCGAACATCAGCAGGTCGACCAGGCGGTTGCCGTCGGCCTGCTCGTGCAGCCGGGGCGCGGCCGGGGCCTGGGCCTGCTCGATGCTGGTGACCGCGGGCAGCGGAGCCCAGTCGACCTCGACCAGTTCGATCGCGTCCTCGGCCCGGTAGGGGTCATCGGCGATCACCATCGCCACCGGCTCGCCGGTGAACCGGACCGTCTCCCCGGCCAGGATGGGCATCCGGGTCGGGACGAACTCCTCCCGCTCCAGCATCGCGAGCAGGTAGGGGTGGCCGAGGCTGGCCGCGGTGAGGACGGCGGCCACGCCGTCGGCCTTGAGCGCGGCGTCGGTGTCGACGGCTCCTACCCGGGCGTGGGCGTACGGGCTGCGGACGAACGCGGCGTGCAGCGGGCCGGACCGGCTCTTCGGGTCCAGGTCGGCCGTGAAGCGGCCCCGGCCGAGGAGCATCCGGCGGTCCTCCTTCCGCGGAAGCGGTGCGCCGATCCACTGGCTCACGAGCTGCGCTCACTCGCCTCAGCCAGGGCGCGGGCGACCAGGGTGACGGTCAGCCGGCGCCGGTACTGGCTGGTGCCGTGCGTGTCGTCTGGTGGCTCTATCGCGGTGGCGGCGTGCTCGCCCATGGCTTGCCAGGTATCCGGGACGGCGGGTTGCCCGGCCAGCAGGCCGGCCTCGACCTGGACCGGCTGCGGGCCGACGCCGCCGAGCACCACGCGGCCGGACCGGCAGACGCCGCCGCGGACGTCCAGGGCGACCGCGGCGGCCACTACCGCGAAGTCCCCCTGGCGCGGGGCGAACTCGGTGAGCACGGCGTGCGGCTCCGGACGCGGGAACCACAGCTCGGTGATCATCTCGTCCGGGCTGGCCACGGTGGTGTAGTAGCCCTGGAAGAACTCCGCGGCCGGGACTTCACGGCGCCCGCCTGGCCCGGTGAGCACGACCCGGGCGCCGAGCAGGACCGCGAGCAGGCACCATTCCGAGGCCGGGTCGGCGTGCGCGATGCTGCCGCCGAACGTGCCGCGGCTGCGGATCGGGTAGTGCCCGATCCAGCGCGCCGACCGGGACAGCACCCCGAAATCACCGGTGACGGCGGGGTCCCGGCTGGTCTCGACCATCCGGTGCGTGGTCAGGGCGCCGATGCGCAGGCCGTCACCGTCGGCCCGCAGGTAGGACAGGCCCGCTATTTTCGTCACGTCGATCAGCGCGGACGGCCGGGCCAGCCGGAAGTTCATCATCGGGACCAGGCTGAGCCCGCCGGCCAGGATCTTGGCCTCGTCGCCGAGTTCGGCGAGCAGCGCGACCGCCTCACCCACGCTGTGCGCTCGGTGGTAGGCGAACGGCGCTGGCTTCACCTGGCTGGCTCCTCAGACTCCGGCCTGCCTCCCCGGAGATCGCGATGCGGCTTCCCCGGAGCTCCGGTTCATTTGGTATACCATATTTCAAACGATTCTGGAGCCCTTCATGCCCCATCCTCAGCTGCTGGTCCAGGATCATCCGGCGGGTTTCCGCTGGCTGCGCCTGGACCGGCCGGACCGGCGGAACGCCCTGGATCCGGGGCTGATGGCCGCGGTCAGGGACGCGCTCGCGGCCGAGCCCGGGATACTCGCCGTGCTCGGCAGCACCGACCCCCAGGTGTTCTGTGCGGGGGCGGATCTGACCATTTCTGATGCCGAACGGGCCGTGGTCTCAGATCTGGTCTACGACTGCTGCCAGACCATCGTGACCCGGCCCGGGCCGGTGATCGCGGTGCTCACCGGGGCGGCGGTCGGCGGCGGGGCGCAGCTGGCCGCCGCGGCGGATTTCCGGATCGCCGGTCCGGGCGCGCGGCTGCGGTGGATCGGCCCGCCGGGCCTGGACCTGGCGGTGGGCGCCTGGATCCTGCCCGACCTGGTCGGCCGCGGCGCGGCCCTCGATATCACGCTGACCGGACGCTGGGTGGAGGCGGCCGAGGCACTCGCCCTCGGGCTGGTGCACCAGGTCACCGACGACCCGGAATCGGCGGCCGGCCAGTTCGCCGCGGACCTGGCGGCCCGCGGGACGGGGCCGGGGCCGGGGTCAAGCCCGTGCTGGCGGCCGGGGGCCTGCTCGGCCGGCTGCACGCCGAACGCGAGGTCAACCGGGCGGCCTGGGCGCGGGTGACCGGCGTTGGCCAGCGGTTACCCGGGCTCCGGCGGTTACCGGGACTCCGGCGGTTACCGGGACTCCGGCGGTTACCGGGACTGGAGCGTGGCTGGCTGGCGGGAGCACCTGCCGGGGGTGCCCGACGTGGCCGCGTTCGCGGCCGGACTGAGCGGCGACACGATCCCGGCGCTGGCCGCCGCGTCGGCCGCCGCCGCGCCAGGGCGGGTCGCGGTCACCGTGGACGGTGAACCCCTCACCCACGCCGAACTGGACGAGGGCGCGGCCCGGGTCGCGGGCTGGCTGGCCCGCCGGGTACGGCCCGGTGACCGGGTGCTGCTCGCGGCGGCCGCCAGCGCCGGCTTCATCCGCTGCTACCTGGGAGCGCTCCGGGCCGGGGCGGTGGTGGTGCTGGCGAACCCGGGTTACACGGCGGCCGAGCTCGCGCATCTGGTCACCGACTCGGGCGCGGTGCTGGCCTTCGCCGACCCCGTGCCTGGCCGGCTCTTGTCCGGGCTGGGTTCGGTGCCGACGGTCGGCGTCACGGACCTGCCCGGGGGCGGTTCCCCGGCTTCCGGCGTGACGGCTGGTCCGGACGATACCGCCGTGCTCGCCTATACCTCGGGGACCACTGGCCGGCCCAAGGGCGTACCGCTGACCCACGGCCGGCTGACCGCCTCGATCCGGTCGGCGATGGCGGCCTGGCGGTGGAGCGCGGACGACGTGCTGGCCCACGCGCTGCCGCTGTACCACCAGCACGGTCTCAGCGGCCTGCACGCGGCGCTGATCGCGGGCGGCACGGTTCATATCCGGTCCCGGTTCTCCCCCGCCGACCTGGTCCAGACGATCGGGGACCGCGGCGCCACCGTGCTGTTCGCGGTGCCCACCATCTACCAGGCCCTGCTCGCCGCGGACGGTGATATCGGTCCGCTGGCAGGCCTGCGCCTGGCGGTGTGCGGCTCGGCGCCGCTGAATCCCGGGCTCGCCCGGCGGCTGGCCGGGGCGCTCGGGCGCGTACCGCTGATCAGGTACGGCACGACCGAGACCGGGCTCAACGTGTCCAACCCGATTGACCAAAGGCACGGCGACACGGTCGGCGTCCCGCTGCCCGGCGTGCTGGCCAGGATCGGTGTCGAGAACGGAGCGGCCGGGCCGGGCACGGACGGCGAGATCCAGCTGCGGGGACCGCAGGTTTTCTCCGGCTACTGGCACGACCCGGCCGCCACGCAGGCCGCGTTCACCCCGGACGGCTGGTTCCGCACCGGTGACATCGGGGCCGTCGACCCGGCCACCGGGCACCTCAGCATCAAGGGCCGGACCAAGGAGATGATCATCACCGGCGGGCTGAACGTCTACCCGCGGGAGGTAGAGATCGCGCTCGAGGAGCACCCCTCGGTGGCCGAAGCGGCGGTGGCGGGCGTCCCGGACGAGCGGTGGGGGGAACAGGTCACCGCCTGGGTGGTGCTGCGGGACGGGCATGCGTTCGACGAGGCCGCTCTCATCGCGTACGCCCGGGAGCGGCTGGCCGGGTACAAGTGCCCCAAGCGGGTGTTCCGGCGCGCGGCCCTGCCCCGCAACCACGTGGGCAAGATCGTCCGCGGCGCTCTTCGCGAGGGCGTCTAACCCGCCGCCGGCCGGACGGCCTGGATCTGCGTGGTCTGGGCGACCAGGCGCTCGGCCGAGTCGTACAGGCTGGTCTGGGCGGTGACCGTGGTGCGCCCGCGGTGCAGCGGGACCGCCGCCGCGCGGACCGATCCGCTGCTGACCGGGCGGAACAGCTGACTGGTGGAGGTGATCGTGGCCGTGGTGGCCCCCTCGGGCAGCCCGAGGAACGTCACCAGCGCTCCCGCGGAGTCGGCCAGGGACATCAGGACCCCGCCGTGCATGATCCCGCCCGAGGTGCACAGGTGCGGCGCCCAGTCCAGCCGCGCGATCACCCGGTCCGGGCTGGCCTCCTCCAGGACCAGGCCGAGGTGCCCGGCGAACGGCATGAGCGCGACCAAGGCCTCCAGGTCAGCAGACATGACGCCGAGCTTATGGTAGTTAGGGGCGCGGTGCCGCGAGCGGCCCGTTTCCCCATCCCCCTTTCAATCCGTACGTGCGGTTTTCCCGCATACGGCTTACCGATGATCTTCTTGACATGGTTACGCTGCCTTCGGATAGCGGATGGTGCCCGAGAGCTTGTGCAGGCCCTGTCCTTGCAGCCATTCCCCGGTCCACTGGTCTGCCTGCCCGGCGCGCAGGTTCCTGCCGCGCTTCTTGATCAGCAGGCGTTTGAGCCGCCATGCAGCGTACCGGTCGACCTGAAGGAACTTAACGGCGGCGTTCCCCGTGCGGAAGTAGTTGCCCCAGCCGCGCAGCAGCGGGTTCAGGTCCGCGATCACCTCGCGGATGTCCTTCACCCCTGTGCGGTTGCGGCCGGTGCGGTCCCGGATCTTCTCCCGGATGCGTTTCATTGCCCGCTGCGAGGGCCAGCGGTGCAGGTAGTAGCGCACGATCCGCTTCTGTTCCCACAGCCGCCCTGACATGCGGGCATGAAAATGGCATCCGAGGAAGTCCAGCCCTTCCCGGCCCTGCCGGAGATCAACCACCTTCGTCTTATCCGGGTGCAGCTCCAGCCCCAGCGAGGCGAGGATTTCCCCGGCCGCGTCCAGGGCCGCCCTGGCCTGCGCCTGCGTGCGGCACAGGATCACTCCGTCATCGGCGTAGCGCACCAGCTCCCCCAGCCCGCGCCGGGAGAACTCAGTGTCCAGGACGTGCAGGTAGATATTGGCCAGCAACGGGGAAATTACCCCGCCCTGAGGAGTCCCGGCGATCGTCCGCTGGAACGTACCTTCCACCATCACCCCTGCCTGCAGCCACAAGCGGACCAGTTTCAGCACCCGCCGGTCCGACACCCGTTTCCCCATCTCGGCGAGCAGCCGGTCATGGCTGATCTCGCCGAAGAAGTTCCGGATATCAAACTCCGCGACGAACTGGCAACCCGCGATGAACCCGGTACGGAGCCGTTCCATCGCCTGCGTGGCCGACCGTTTCGGCCGGAACCCGTACGAGCACGGCAGGAAATCCGCCTCGAAGACGGGTTCCAGCACGATCTTGGCCGCCTGCTGGGCCACCCTGTCACGAACCGAAGGAATGCCGAGCGGCCGCTTGCCGCCATCGGACTTCGGGATGTCCACGCGCCTGGCGGGCGCGGGACCGTATGTGCCTGCGCGCAGATCAGCCTGGAGCTCCCCGAGCAGCCGGGCAACCCCGTAGACCTCCTGCACGTACGCCAGGGTGACACGATCCACCCCGGCGGACCCGCGGTTCTTCTTCACTCGCTCCCATGCCTCCCACAGGACGTCACCCCTGTGCATGCGGTCATACAGGGCATGGAAACGCCTACCCGAAGACTGCTTGGCCGCAGCCCATAGCTTGCGTTGAAGTTGTCGCACTTTCACCGTGGATTCCCACGGCAGTACGGCAGGCGCTAGCCCGCCGGGGTGATTGGACCGGGCGGTCCCGGCCATGCCCTCGCGCTTACCCTCTCCGCCAGCATGATCAAAGTGAGGGCCCTTCCCTCCCGGCGCGTTATGCTGCACGCCGATCACCGGTACTACGGCCCCCTCGGACTCCCGCTGCCCTCCGGACGACTTCACCATCGGCTTATACGTCCGGTCTTTGCCCGACGCAGGCCAGGCAGACGGGTCTCTCCTGTTCCGGCCCAGACCATGCACACGTGCCGCCCTCCTTACCCCGGGAGAACCCGCCAGGCCAAAACCGGAACGTAACCCGGCGGACATGGCCTTCGCCGTGACATGAGCGGCTCGGCTCCTCCGCTGTAACTCTGACGAGGCTGCAAGGTTCGCTTTACGCTACGGCCCGCGTGCTTGCTCCCTCCAAAGAGGCTTTTGACACCCCGCTCAGCCCGCCGCCTCTCAACGACGAACCGGGGCCTGCTACCGGGCACTCCGGTGTCTACCCGGACGGGACTTCCACCCGCAGGCCTGGACCAGCTTCCAGGACGCACCATGACGCCGAGCTTAGCCCCGGCGGTCGTTCTCGTACCTGGTGCGCGGCCATCCCCCAGTCTCCCAGCGGTCACTCGGCCGGGTAATAAATGGAAATGGTAATGCCGACAAATGGGACATTGCTGCATTCACAGATATGGCCGTTGATCTGGGAAAACAGCGTTCAGGGCTGGTGCGCGCCGGGTTTCCCTGGCCTGGCACGTGCCCTGTGAATCATGGCGGTCTCAGGGACCGGGCCCGGGGACGGCGGGCGAACCGAATGAACCCCGGCTCGTAGCAGGCCAAGCCGAGAGCGCAGATGCTTGACGGACGGCGGAACCGGCTTCAGCATCGCGTTGTGGATCCTACGGCACAGGCGAACAGGGTGGCCTGGGAGGCAGCGTCTCAGAAGTACCTTCGCGAGTATGGTGATCTGCTGGCGCGGGCGGCGTCCGGCTCCTCTCTCACTGGCACGGAACGCGACCTCTTGCGGGAGATATTGCGCTGCTCGCCGCGGGTCGTGCATCTGCAAAGCGGTCACGGCCTGGATGATGTCGCCCTAGTGCGGGCGGGGGCGGAATGCGTGGTGGGAATCGACTACAGCCAGGTGGCCGTCCGCGCCGCGCAGCACCGTGCGGATGAGCTCGGCGCCGCCTGCCGGTACGTAGCCGCCGCGGTTCCCGGGGTACCGTTGGCCAGCGCGAGCGCCGATCTCGTATACACCGGGAAAGGAGCCCTGATCTGGCTGCCCGACCTGACCGGATGGGCTCGCGATGTTGCGCGCCTGCTCCGGCCCTCGGGGCACCTGTTCGTCTACGAGGCGCATCCGGCGGTGACCTTGTGGACGTGGGACGAGGACCGGCCGCGTATCCGGGAGGATCGCAGCTACTTCGGCCGCAGCCACGTCAACGACACGTTCCCGGCTCGCGGGGCAGTGGAATGGCAGTGGACCCTCGGCCAGATCGTCACCGCCGTGGCGGCGGCCGGCATGGAGATCTTGCACCTGGGTGAGTATCCGGAACCATTCTGGCGTGCGGGCGGCGTCGCCGCGGCGGCGTGGGACGGGCGCCTGCCGAACTCCTTCGCCCTGCTCGCCCGCCGCACGCGGTGAGCGGCGGCCGGGTTCCGACGACCCTGAAAGCACTCATCTGGTTTGAAGAACGCGGTATTACCTGGGACGCGTCATCAAGGCCAGACCCGAAGGGCACGGCCGCGTAACTGCCCGATGGTCAGGTGCGGCACGGAGGCAATGGACCGGCCATGCACAATCGGACCGCTGCGGTCCTCTTCTACGGAGCCGGTTCTCTCGTGGAGGAGCGCCGGGCGGGAGACTCGCAAAGATCTGGGACAGCCTGCCCACCATGGTATGGTAAACGGTATGGCGTCAAAGAAGGTGACGATCACTCTCGACGAGACCCAGCTGGAACGGATCCGCGCCCTCGTGGAGGCGGGAATTGCGCCCAGCGTTTCCGGATTCGTGCAGCACGCTGTCGGCGTCTCCTTGGATGACGTGGCAGGGTGGGGCGCACTGCTCGCCGAGGCCTTGCAGGAAAGCGGCGGTGCGCTCTCCGACAGCGAGCGTGCCTGGGCTGATGAGGTACTCGGTGTCACGCAGCGCGGGGGCAGGTCGGCGGCCTGATGCCGGGCGTAACCCTCGACGCGGGAGGCCTGATCGCCCTGGACCGGAATGACCGCCGTGTGGTGGTTCTCCTGACCCGCGCACGTGAGACAGGCGCCCGCATCACCGTTCCGGCGACCGCAGTGGCCCAAGCGATCCGGAGGCCGGACCGGCAAGCCCGGCTGGCGCGCCTGGTCCGGCAGCCGACAACCGACGTCATCGACCTCGGCCGGGTGGACGCGACCAATGTCGGCAGGCTGCTCGCCGCAAGCGGAACTCTCAACATCGTCGATGCCCATGTGGTGATCTGCGCGCGCCGCACGGGGCAGCAAGTTGTCACCTCCGATCCCGGCGATCTCCGTCTTCTTGACCCGGCCGTCCGGCTGATCGCGATCTGAAGGACCCGCGCGCAGCGCGGTCGACATGTGTGTCATTATCGTTTGCACCGTGGACTGTGGCTGCACTGGTACATATGCCGCTGAGGTGGGACAACAGCCGACGAGACAGCTTGAGTCGCGGGCATTGCCACCTCAGTGCCGACGGCGAGCCCTCCCAGGGACAGGTCCCGGACGGGGTACGGGATGAGCCGCGCGCTTTGGACCTCGTCCCGGCCGCGCCGGGTGGCGTCACCCGTCACCCACCGGCGGGCGAACGCGCCGAATCGGTCCGGTCGGGCGCTCGGGGCCGATGGGTGAGCCACTGCTCGTTCGGAAGAAAGAGGAGATCAAAAAAGCCCGTTGCTGTGCGGCAGGGTATCCGGTTTGGCGAAAACTATGTCCCAGTGCTCGGCAAGCTTGTCGTTCTCAACGCGGAAAAGGTCATAGAACGCGGTCGGGATGCCGTGCAGGGTCCCTTCGCCCTGAGTGAAGACGAACTCGCCATCGGCGACGATGTGGTGCACTTGCTCCACGACGGCTGCCCATACGCCAGTCTGAATCGCGTTAGCGAGACCGCTCACTCCATCGGCGATCTGAGGATTGTGCTGGATGAACCGGTCGCCGTCGAAGAATCGGGTAATCTGCGTCCGGTCTCCGCCCATCATTATGAGCTCCGCGAACTGCTCGACCAGCTTCTTGCTGGCGACGGTCTTATGTGGTTCGGTCACCATGACGGGCCCGTCGGTCATCGTGTGGCCTGACACCCGGTTGCTCGACCCACGGCTGACGCGCGTCCCAGTGTTCGACGATCTTGTTGTCCGCCACTCGCCACAGGTCGCATCCAACAATGGGGATGGGGCCGAGCCCGTGGTAGAGGCCATGCACC
>CAWGJL010000054.1:0-290924 GCA_963822765.1 uncultured Actinomycetes bacterium
ACCCTGGTAGAGGGCGTGTTGCGGAACTTTCGCGCTGGCGAGTCCGGTCAGCGGCCGTGTCGGGTGCTGGCCGCGGGTTGCGGGTCTTTGATGGCCGCGCGAGGCTGGGGATGGCTGGTTGCTGGTGTTCGCGGGGGTGCGGGGCCGGCCTGGCGCGGCGGGAGATCGTGTTCCGGGCATGCCTGGCTGGCCGTGTGACGTGCGGGCTGTGGATAACGCCGGCTGGGTTGCGGGTCTGGGAAGGCTGGGGAGCCGCCGGTGCAGCAGCATCAGGTTGCTGACGGTCGCGGCGAGGGTGAGCTCGGCCTGGACGAGGGGCAGGCCGCGCATGGAGAACCGGCGCAGCCCGATCGTGTCTTTGAGGAAGCTGAAGCCGCCTTCGGACAGCGGCGCGCGGCGGCGGTAGATGTCGCGGCCCTGCCGGGTCGACATGTTGTGGGCCATCTGGTCGCGGGGGTCCTGGTGCCGGCAGGCGGGAGTGTGCGGGCCGCTGCTTCCGGCCGGCTCCCAGGAGCCGGGGCTGATCAGCCGGTCCGGGCCCTGGGCCGCGCAGTTCTTCTCGCTGAAGTACCCGCTGTCATAGACGACGGTGCCGATGCGGGACCAGGCCGGGGGGCGCCCGCCGGCCCGGTGCCCGGCGGCGATGACCTGCTGCGCGGCGGTGATGCCGGCCAGGGTGGGCTCGACCTGGGCGGCGTCGTTGACGTCCTGGGTGGCGCGGGCGGCCAGGACCAGCCCGTCATCGGCCCTGGGGAGCTGGCAGTTATAGGCCTGCACGGTGCCGTTGCGGGTGCAGTGCATCGCGCGCGAATCCGGGTCGGTGATGTTGCGCACCGGCTGCGGCGGCTTCTTGCCGCGTCTCCTCTTCCCCTTCCCGGTCCCCGCGCCGCCCGGCGGGTCCGGGCCGGCTGCGGCTTGCGCGGCCCGGGCCTTTGCGGCCTTCCGGGCGGCGGCCAGCCGCTCCCGGGCGCGCCGCACCGCCGCGGCCTGCTCCGGCGGGACGGGCCGCGCGCCGGGCACGCCGCGGCCGGCGGAGGCCGCGACCCGCTGGCCGTAGACGTCGCACCTGGCCTGCTGCGCGGCGGTGGCCTGCTCCAGCACGATCTGCGCGGAGCCTGTTTAATCGTCTGTGTGAGAGGGTGCAGGTGATCCCAGCGTGACGAATGTTGCGCTGGCGGAGAGGACACCCTGAGTGAGCACGGAAGAGGCCGAAAAGGTGCAGGCATTCGTCGCCGAGGGCGTGGCGCGTGAGGGCCTGCAGGAAATGGTGTTCCCCGGCGAGGAGGCGGCGGCGAGAAGGCTGGCGGATTTGGTCAGCGACGCGGCGGTCGACCGGATGATCGCCGATGCGCAGGACGCTGGCGTTTCGCTGCTGGACGGGCCGGGCGGGCTGATCGGGCAGCTGACGGCCCGGGTGATCGAGCGGGCGCTGGGCGCGGAAATGGACGATCACCTGGGTTACGTGAAGGGCGACCCGGCGGGAAACGGGTCGGGTAATTCCCGGAACGGCTCTTACGGGAAGACGCTGACCACGACGTCGGGACCGGTGCGGATCACGGTGCCCCGGGACCGGAAATCTGCATTCGAGCCGCAGATCGTGGTGAAAGGGCAGCGGCGCGTCGGCCAGGTTGATGAGATGATCCTGTCGCTTTACGCCCGCGGGATGACCACGCGGGACATTCACGCGCACCTGGCGGAGATTTACGGGGTGGAGGTTTCCCCCGCACTGGTATCGGCGGTGACCGACGTGGTTGCCGACGAGATCACTGAATGGCAGAACCGGCCGCTGGATGCTTTTTACGCCATTCTTTACATTGACGCGCTGGTAGTCAAGGTCCGGGACGGCGGCGCGGTGGAGAACAAGGCCGCCTACCTGGTCACCGGCGTCGACGCGGACGGGTTCAAGCACGTGCTGGGCATCTGGCTGGGCACGGCCGAGGGATCGCGGTTCTGGGCGGGCGTGCTCGCGGAGCTCCGCAACCGCGGCATCAGGGACGTCCTGTTCGTCTGCTGCGACGGGCTCAGCGGCCTTCCTGACGCGATCACGGCGACCTGGCCCAGGGCGACGGTGCAGACATGCGTCATTCACCTCATCCGGTCATCGATGAAGTACGTGTCGTGGAAGGAGCGCAAGAAGGCGGCCGCCGCGATGCGGCCCATCTACACTGCCCTCAACGAGGCCGCCGCGGAAACGGCGCTGGAGAACCTGCGCCGCGATTTCGGGAAGAAAAGCCCGGGAATGGTCGCCGCGTGGGACCGGGCCTGGGACAGTTTCGTCCCGTTCCTTGAATTCGACTCCGCGATCCGGAAGGTCATCTACACGACTAACGCTATCGAGTCAGTTAACTTCCAGCTGCGGAAGATAACCAAGAACCGCGGCCATTTCCCCAGCGACGAGGCAGCAATAAAGCTGCTCTACCTCGGGATCAGGAATATCACCGGCCGGCATATCGACGGCGACGGGCTGGTCCGCCAGCGAGGAGAACGCGGAACAGGCACTTACGGCTGGAAAGCAGCCATGAACGCATTCGCCGTCGCATTCGGCGACCGCGTCCCCGTATGATAGCGCCGGAAATTACCCGAAGTAAGTAACAAAAGGACAACGACTGCCCAAGCTTACACAGAAAATTTGACAAGCTCCTGCGCGACCGTGACCGCCACCTCCTCCGGTACCCGGCCCGGCGGCGCCTGCCCGGCCCGCGCCTTCGCCAGGTACGCTTCCGCCTGCTGGCGGCGCGCCGCGTCCTCCGCCTCCCGCGCGGCCTGCAGGTCCGCCAGGGCGGCCGCGATCCGCTCCGCCCGGGACGCCCCGCCCCACCCGGCCGGCAGCACCGCCGGGCCGCACAGCCCCAGCCCCGGCAGCACCCCCCCGGCACAGCAGGGACAGCCGTCGCCCCCGGCGCCGGCGGCCTCGCCGTGGCCGTGGCCCTCGCAGCCGCACTCGCCGTCCGCGGCGGCGGCCTCCTGCAGCACCTGGCGGGACAGCTTCCGCAGCCCCGCCAGGGTCCGGTTGGCCTCCTTGGACGCGTCCGCCCAGATCTTGGAGCCGTCCACCGAGATCACCCGCAGCCGGCCCAGCCCCGCCACCGCGCACACATACAGCACCTGCGTGAACAGGTCCTCCAGCGGCCCGTCCTCCCCCCCGGTGCGCTGCCGGAACCGGCACAGCGTCGAATGATCCGGGAACTGGTTCCCCGAGGCGATCCGGAACGCCGCATCCACCCGGGTCCGGTCCTCGATCTGGCGGGAGGACCGCTCCCCGCACGACATCGCGTACATCACCAGCGTCACCAGCATCCGCGGGTCATACCCCGGCCGGCCCTTGCCCGGGCTCGTGCCGGCCTCCACGGCCGAGATATCCAGCTGCCCGGCAACATCAATCAGGAACCAGACGAAATGGTCCCTAGGCACCCACTCCTGCATATCCAGGGGCAAAAACATCGGCTTCTCCCGGTTCACCGGGAGGTACCTGCGGCTCATAAACCCCATCCTGCCAGGCAAAACACCCAGCATACTTTTGCAACACGCCCTAGAGCGAGGTGAACCCCGGGGTTCATCCGCATGGAGGTAGCTGACAATTCTGGTCTGATAGCTCGAGATTAGGCTAGGGTTTGAGTGGATACGTTCCAGCGAGGCCAAGATCCGTTCTCCAGGGAGGAACCGTGAGCAGCACCGACACCTTCGTGGCTAATGCCGAGCGCTACGCCGCGAGCTTCGATAAGGGGGACCTGCCGTTGCCGCCGGCCTCGCAGACGCTGGTCGTGGCGTGCATGGACGCCCGGCTCAACCCCTACGGCGTGCTCGGCCTGTCCGAGGGCGACGCGCACGTGGTGCGCAACGCGGGCGGGGTAGTGACCGACGACGTGATCCGGTCCATCACCATCTCCCAGCGGCTGCTCGGCACGAACGAGATCATCCTCATCCACCACACCGACTGCGGCATGCTCACGTTCCACGACGACGAGGTGAAGGCGCAGATCGAAGCCGACACCGGCTTGCGGCCGCCGTTCGCCCTGGAGGCGTTCCCCGACCTGGATGCCGACGTCCGCCAGTCCATCTCCCGGATCAAGGCCAGTCCCTACATCCCGAACAAGGACTCGGTGCGGGGCTTCGTCTACGAGGTGGAAACCGGCCGCCTGCGGGAGGTCAAGGACTGACCCGTCGTCCCGTACCATGCTCTGGTGGAGGAGTTCGCGGTAACTGAAGTGACGGCCGATGACCATGTGCTCGGCCGGGCCGACGCGCCGGTGACGGTCCTGGAGTACGGCGACTACGAGTGCCCGTACTGCCGGGGCGCGGCCCGGGATGTGCGCGAGATGCTGGCCCGGTATCCGGACACCGTCCGGTTCGTGTTCCGGAACTTCCCCATCGTCCAGCTGCATCCGCACGCGGAGCAGGCCGCCGAGGCGGCCGAGGCGGCCGGAGCGCAAGGGAAGTTCTGGGCGATGTACGAGTGGCTGCTGCAGCCCTCCGCCCGCCTCGACCTGGACGCGCTGCTGGACTGCGCCGCGGACCTGAGCCTGGACGTCGGCCGGTTCCGCGACGAGGTCACCGGCCAGGCGTACGCCGCGAAGATCGAGCGCGACGTGCAGCAGGGGATCCGCGACGGCGTGAACGCGACCCCGAAGTTCTACGTGGACGGCGCGCGGATCGACGGCAAGCTCCCGCTGGAGGGGCTGGAGGACGCCATCCGCGCCGCGGTACGGGCCGTACCGGGGGCCCCGGGGGCTTAGTCGCGGCGGCTGGTCCAGACCCAGACCTGGGCGGGCTCCAGCGCGGTCTGCACCACGGTGGTCAGGTCGGCGCGGACGGTATCCAGGTCGACCGCGTCCTTGAGCCGGGCGGCGAACGCGGCGACCGTCCGGTCCGCGTCATAGCGGGCCCGGTTGAAGCGCCGGTCCACCCGGCGCTGCACCCGCCGCCGCACGGGGTTGAACAGTGCGGCGGCGGCCAGGGTGGCGGCGGCCACGGCCACCGCGCTGTGGATCCCGAGCACCTGGGTGGCCAGCAGGACCAGGCCCGCGTAGATCCCGATCAGCAGGCCGGTGACGATCGCGTAGGCCAGCGTCCGGGAGATGATCCGGTCGATGTCGTAGAGCCGGTAGCGCAGGATGGCGACGCCGATGGCCAGCGGGATCAGCGCGACGGCCCCGCTGGTCAGCGCGTTCTGCAGATTGTTGGCCGCGGTGCCCGTGCCCATGATGTGCATCATCAGCACCTCGGCGACCAGCGCCGCCACGATCAGGGCGCCCGCGTAGACCAGCCACTTCAGCTGCGCGCGTTCGGCCGTCCCGGCGCGCCGGTAACGGACCGCCAGGGACGCGATGGCGGCCAGGCCGGTGGCGGCGATCAGCAGCCCGCCGCCCGCCGCCACGACATAGAGGATGTCCCCGGCCGGCCTGGGCACGCCCACCGGGTTCGGCGGCGACGGGCTGTCCGTGAAGATGGTGGGGGCGAACGAGGCGCCTACCGCCCACCCGGCCAGGCCCGCCCCGGCGGCCCAGGCGACCGGCCGCCAGCGGCGCGAGGGCAGGTGCCCCGTGGGAAACAGCAGCACGGCGAACACGCACAGCCCGATGCCCAGCAGGAAGGTCCAGCCCAGCCAGTTGGCCAGGGTCAGCGTCGGGTGAAAGCGCACCAGCAGCACGTTGAGGGCCCCTGCGGCGTAGGCCACGCCGGTCGCCGACAGCAGCCATCCGATGGGGTTCCCCGGCCGCTTCCATGCCAGCAGCGCGCCGACCGTGGCGAAGGCGGCGATGAACACCCCTCCGAGCACCCCATCCAGTTCGCTCCCGGCCTGGCTCGCCAGCTTCGCGGGCAGCGGGTACAGGATGTTGGACCCGAGCGCGGCCACGGACGTCGCCACCGTGACGGCCCAGATCGACCACGCGCGCCAGAACGCTGGGGCGGTCATCTGTCACCTCTCGAGCTTCGTCCCCCGAGAGCCACGTTACGGTCTGACCGTTCCCCCATCGTTACGGCGATCGGGTTATTTGATGGCGACCGCGTTGGCGGATGAGCCGATCCCGCCGGGGGCGTTCAGCGGCGCGCTGACCAGGAACATCTCGTAGACGCCGTCGGCGGCGCAGTCGGCGGCCAGGTCGTGCAGCCACCACAGCTCACCCAGGGCCATGCCGAACAGCCCGATGAGCACGTGGTGCAGGAAGCCGAACGGATGCGCCGCCGGGTCGTAGTCAGCCGGGAAGACCTCGACCGCGAAGTTATCGGCGGCGATCGCCGCCGCGTGACTGTTCCACAGGTACTCGCAGACCGCCTCGGTGTGGGCCACGCCGGGCGCGATGACGTTGCCGTGCAGCCGGCGCTTGACCTGGTCGGGCTGGCGGACGTACCAGGCGGCGAAGCCGGTGTGCAGCAAGATGACGTCGCCCGGCGCGAATCCCACCCCGGCCTGACGCCGGGCCAGTTCCAGGTCCTCGACGCCGAACGCGACGGGCTCGCCGGGATCGTAGGGCCGGCCGGCGGCGCGGATGGCCCGCTCGACGTCCAGCAGGACCGCGCGGCCGGCCATCCCGTGCCGGGCCCAGTGGTCGATGGTGTTCCGGGTGCCGTCCAGCACCTGCGCCTCGGTGGCGCCGTTGTACATCTGGCCGGGCATGTAGCCGTAGTGGGCCAGGGAGTCCCACTGACTGGAGGCCTGCGGGTAGAAGTTGTCGTAGACGTCGTCGAAGCCAGCGGTGCCCGGTGCGTGCACTATCTGGTGGCGGGGCGCCCCGCGGAAGGTGGCCAGCGCCGGGGAGATGCTGCCGAGCGGCATGTCCAGGCAGAAGACCGCGCCCTTTTGTACCAGCCGCGCGGCGGCCGCGATCCGGCCCGCCGTCATCAGGTTGACCAGCCCGAGGTTGTCGTCGGCGCCGAACAGGCCCCAGGCGGACCGGCCGCCGTGCGCGGCAGTCGGCAGGTCGGTGTAGTCCGGCAGCTCGGTACCCTCATCGGCCATGAGGAGACTGTAAGGCCGCGGCGGGGCGCGGGCGCAGTTGGTATCGTGAGCCGGTGACGGCCGTAGCGGAAACGAACGAACCGGGCGGGGACGCGACCGCCCGGTCCGCACGGCTGCGGAACCTGATCGTGACCGTCTACGGGCTCTACGCCCGGTCCGACGGGGGCTGGCTGTCGGTGGCGGTGCTCATCCGGCTGCTCGCCGACCTGGGGGTGGACGAGCCCGCGGTCCGTTCGGCCATCTCCCGGCTGAAGCGGCGGGGCATCCTGGAAGCACGGCGGCAGGGGGGATCGGCGGGCTATCAGCTGTCCGCCGAGGCGCTCGCCATCCTGCGCGAGGGTGACGCGCGGATCTTCCGGCGACGGCGGGCCGTACTCGCGGACGGCTGGCTGCTGGCGGTGTTCTCGGTGCCGGAAGCCGAACGCCAGCGGCGGCACGTGCTGCGGTCCGAGCTGACCCGGCTGGGGTTCGGGATGGTGGCGCCGGGGGTGTGGATCGTGCCGGCCCATCCGGACGACGCGACCGCCGAGACGCTGCGCCGGCTCGGGCTGGACTCCTACGCCGACCTGTTCCGCGCCGATCACCTGGCCTTCGGCGACCCGGCGGACAAGGTCCGCCGCTGGTGGGACCTGGATGAGATCGAGGGCAGGTACATGGCGTTCAGTCAGGCGTACGAGCCCGCGGTCCGTCGCTGGGAGGAGAGCACCGAGCGCGACGGACGAGAGGCATTCGCCGACTACGTGCGCGTCGTTACCGACTGGCGGCAGCTCCCCTACCTGGATCCCGGGCTGCCGGCCGAGCTGCTCCCTCCCGGCTGGACCGGGATCCGGGCCGCCGAGGAGTTCTTCGCGCTGCGCGCGCTGCTGGAGGAACCAGCCCGCGCCTACGTTCGGCGGGTCCTCAGCGACTGATCTCTCTTCAGATCTGATGCACGCCGCCAAGGTGAGAGCCGCGCAGCGGGGCGAGTCTCTCAAGGACCTGTTCACGCGGGCCATTGCGCAAGAGGTTGGCAATCCTGGACGAACCGGTCCGGCGGGCCGCCTTAGGCTCCCATTGATCGGACAGGAGGGCGAACCAAGGGTCGAGGTCACCAACGCTGACATAGCAGCCACCTTTGAGGCCGAAGACATAGAACGGTACGGCCAGTGATACTGGTCGACGTCGGCGTATGGCTCGCCGCGATCTGGGGCAGGCACGCCCAGCACCGTATCGCCCGGCCATGGTTCGAAGCTCAGTCGGACGAGATGATCTTGTGTCGCGTCACTCAGCTGAGCCTGCTGCGGCTCATATCCAATCCGGCCATCATGACGGAAGACGCGGTTACCCGCAGCGAGGCCTGGCGCATCGTCGACCAGCTGACCTGACCTGCACGGCACGATCATGGGCTGAGCGCCGCGATGCCCTGGATCTCGACCAGGGCCGCGGGATCCCACAGGCGGGTCACGCCCACGCCCGCCATGGCCGGGTAGCCAGCGCCGGCCAGGCGGCGCCACACCGCGCCGATCTCCTTCGCGTGGGCCTTGTAGTCGGCCAGGTCGACGATGTAGATGGTCGCGCTGACCAGGTCGGCTGGCCGGCCGCCCGCGGCGGCCAGCGCGGTGAGCAGGTTGGCCAGCGCCTGCTCGAACTGGGCCACCACGCCGCCCTTGACCAGCTTCCCGTCGCGGTCCATGCCGGTCTGGCCGGCCAGGAACACGATCCGGCTCCCGGTGGCGGCGACGGCGTGCGAGAAGCCGGAAGGCCTGGCGAGCTCGGCCGGGTTGATCCGCTCGACGTTCATAACGTGCACCATAGAGGGATCCGGCTCGGCGCGGCATCATGCCGGCTGGGTGTGCGCCTGGGCGAGCTGAGCGCTGAGGACGTCCTTGCGGATCTTGCCGCTGGCGGTCAGCGGGAAGGCACTGGTGAAGAGCCACTGCGCGGGGACCTTGTAGGGGGCGAGCCGGGCACGGCAGAATTCGGCGAGCTCGGCCTCGGTGGGCGGGGTGTCGCCGGATGTGCTGACGGCAGCGCCGACCACCTCGCCCCAGAACCGGTCGTCGATTCCGACCACGGCGGCCGCGGTGACCGCCGGGTGGCTCAGCAGGACCAGTTCGATCTCGCGCGGGTAGATGTTCTCGCCGCCCCGGATGATCATCTCCTTGATGCGGCCCTCGATGCGGCAGTAGCCGCGCGGGTCCATCGAACCGAGGTCGCCGGTGTGCAGCCACCCCTCGCGGTCGATCGCGGCGTCGGTGGCGGCCGGGTCGCCGAGGTAGCGCTGCATCACCAGGTACCCGCGGGTGCAGATCTCGCCCACGGTGCCGCACGGCACGGGCTCCCCGGTTTTCGCGTCGGCGATCTTGACCTCGGTCTGCGGCAGCGGCCGGCCGAGCGTCTCGGCGCGGTCGGCCGGCGCATCGGTGACGCTGGTCATCGTGATCGAACAACTGGACTCGGTCTGGGCGAAGGTGATCACCAGCGGGACCCCGAAGCTCGCTTCGGCCTGCCGGGCCAGCTCGGCGGGCACGGTCGCGCCGCCGCTGAGCGCGTACCGGACGCAGGATAGATCGCGCTGCGCGCGGCTCGGGTGCGCGAGGAGCGCGGTCAGCATCGTGGGCACGCCGCCGACGACGGCACCGCGGTAGGCCTCGGTGAGCTCAAGCGCCAGCGCCGGATCGAAGTGCGGCATCAGCACGTGCGTGCCGAGGGTCTGCGCCAGGCCCAGGGTGAACAGCCCGCAGCCCGCGACGTGGAATAGCGGCATCGGGTTGATCATGGTTTCCCCGGCACGCATGCCGATCGCCTCGGCGGCCAGGCGCGCGTTGTTGGTCAGTCCCCGGTGGGTGAGTACCGCGGCCTTGGGCCGGCCGGTCGTCCCCGAGGTGTACAGGATCTGCGCCGGACCAGCGGGATCGATCTCCCCGAGCGGACTATCGTCACCTGAGGTACAGAAGCGGTCCCATTCTCGGATCGAGATCACCTCGCGCAACTCGGGCAGCCGACCGCGCGCCCTGGCCAGGACCGCGGGCAACGAGCTGCCGCGGTACTCGTCGGCGAGAAAGATCCCGGCCGCACCCGAGTGGCCGAGCACGTGTGCGAGCTCATCGGCCTGGTAGGCAGGGTTGACAGTCACCAGGGTCAGGCCGGCCAGCCCGGCGGCGAATTCCAGCAGCACCCATTCGGGGCAGTTGCCGGACCATACCGCGACCCGATCGCCCGGCTGGAATCGCGCCAGCAGCGCGCGGCCGGCCCGCTCCGCCTCGGCCAGCAGCTGGCCGTAGCTCCAGTGCCGCCGCCGGTCCGGGCTGGGGTCACCGGCGACCAGCGCGGGTTGATCCGGGGCTTGCTCGGCGGCGGTGCGCAGCACGCCGCCGATGGTGGTGTCCAGGACCGGCGCGCTGGTGTCGGCCGGCCAGTAGGAGTTGGTCAGGGGCAGGGCAGGCATGATGATCGCGCTCCTTCGAACCGGGGCCGCGGCTTGCGTGTGCTCTACGCTGCCCGCGGCGAGCGGCCGCCCCATCCAGGCCGGAGCCATGAGTTTTCGCCAGGATCACCCTGAGGATTCACCGCGGTACAGGTCAGCGGCACGGGCGCGATCGTCGGCGCCGCACCTCGGCGTTGCCGCTCGCCCACACTGGACGTACGCTGGCCGCGCAGGTGCTGGCCTGGTGAATGAGGAGTCCGTGGGCAGCTACCGGGGAATCGTCGGGCGAGACCCGGAGCTCGGCGTGCTGTCGGCCTCGGTGGACGGCGCCGCGACCGGGCACGGCAGCCTGGTCCTAGTCGAGGGACCGCCCGGAATTGGCAAGACGACGCTGCTGCGGGCCGCCTGCGCGAACTACGGCGAGCCGGGCTGGCAAATCCTGACCGCGCGCGGATTTGCCCTGGAGCGCGGATTCTCCTTCGGGATCGTCCGCCAGCTCATCGAGCCGGTCCGGGCCATGGCCGGGCCGGGCGAGTGGGACGGGCTGCTGGACGGTGCCGCCGGCCTGGCCGCGCGCGTATTCGACTGGGCCGCGGCCGGCCCGGTCGAGGACGATATCCCGCACGCGGTCATGCATGGTCTGTACTGGCTGGTCGCCGGGCTGGCGGGACGGCGTCCGCTGGTGATCGCCGTCGACGACGCGCACTGGGCGGACATCCCGTCGTTGCGGTGGCTGGCTCACCTGGGGGCCCGGATCGAGGGCCTGCCGGTGGCGCTGCTCCTGGCGGTGCGTGACGGCCCGAGCGAGCCGGACCTGGTCGCGGAGTTGCGGGCCTGTCCGGCGGCCATACCGCTGCGGGTTGAGCCGCTGGAAGCACAGGAGACAGCGGTCCTGGTCCGGCAGCGCCTGGGCACCCGAGCCGATGACCAGCTGTGCCAGGCCTGTCACGTCAGCACCGGCGGGAACCCGTTCCTGCTCGAGGCGCTGGCCGCCGCCCTGCGGACCGCGGGAGAGGATGACCTGCTCTCACGGGTGAACAGCCTCGGCCCGGAACCGGTCGCCCGGGCGGTGCTGCGGCGGGTTGACCAGCTCGGCGGCGGCGCCGCCCGGCTAACCCGGGCCGTAGCGATCCTCGGCGGCCCGGCGCCGCTTCGGCACGCCGCCGTGCTGGGAGGCCAGGATGCCGCCGCCGCGGCGCGCCTGGCCGACCGGCTGCGCGCAGCCGACGTGCTCGCGTCCGGATCGGTGCTCGAGTTCGCCCACCCCATCGTGCGCACGGCGGTGTACGAGTCGATACCGCCGGGTGAACGGGCCCTGCTCCATGCCGAAGCGGCCCGCCTGCTCGAACGGGACGCTGCTGACCCTGAGCGCATCGCCTTGCACCTGATGCTCAGCGAGCCGTCCGGCGATTCCGGGGTGGTGGGATTGCTGTGCGCGGCGGCCACGGCGGCCAGCGGCCGCGGCGCCCCCGGCACGGCCGCCGATTACCTGCGCCGCGCGCTCGACGAGCCCGCCGAGCCGACTGCCAGGCCGGCGATCTTGCTTGAACTGGGCCTGACGCTGGCCCGGGAACGCAGCCAGGCCGCTCCGGCGGCCCTGCGGGACGCGGTCCGGCTGGCCGTGACCGCGCCGGACCGGGCGAGCGCCGCGGTGTCAGCCGCGCGGGTGCTTGGGCTGTGGGGCCACCACGACGTCGCCGCCGTCATCTGCCGCGACACCCTGGCCGGCCTCCAACCGGGTCCGGAAGCGGCGGACAGCCTGGAAGCGGAGCTCTTCGCGAACACGTGGATCAGCACCGCGACCGCAGCCGCCGCCACGGCGCAGGCACGGGACCGACTGACCGACCCGGGCGCTTCCAGTACCTGGCGCATCCTGGGGGCGATCTCGGCGACGGCCAGCGGGCCGTCGGCCGGGGATGCGCTGGCCCTGCTCGCTCCGGCCCTGGCCGGCGGGCTAGCCGATGTAGCCCCTGACTCGCTCACCGCCGTCTACGCCCTGCTCGTGCTCATCTGGAACGACGAGCTGGGAAGCGCGCGCGCCATCTGCGACGCGCAGCTGTCCAGCGCCCGCGGCCGCGGGTCGGCGAGCATGGTCGCCCACATAAGCTGCCTGCGCTCCCTGATCATGCGGCGGCTGGGTCAGCTGGACGACGCCGCGGCCGACGCCAAGCTGGCGCTGGACTTCAAGCTCGCCACCTCCCCGCCGCTGGCCGTCGCGTGGGCCGCCGCGCCCTGTATCTACGCCCTCACTTGCCTTGGCCGCCTCGACGAAGCCGAAGCGGCCGCGACGGCTGCTGCCGAACGCAGACCGCCGCCTGGCTGGATCCACACGCTCCTGTTCTGGCAGGCGCGCGGCGCCCTACGGCTGGCCCAGCAGCGCCCGGACGAGGCCCTCGATGACCTGATCGCCGCCGGGCACGGCTGGCGCGACCTGCTGATGGAAAACCCGGTCATCGCGTGCTGGCGCCCCGCCGCGGCCGCCGCGCACAGCGCGCTGGGCCATCAGGCCGAGGCGTCCCTGCTGGCTGGGGAGCAACTCGCGCTGGCAAGGAAGGCCGGTAACGCCGCCGCGCTGGGTGCCGCGCTGCGCGGCTATGCCGCGACGGCGGGCAAGGACGAAGCCGGAGCACTGCTGACCGACGCGGTGACCATGCTCGAGGCCACTCCGGCCCGCTATGAGCTGGCCCTCGCACTCACCGACCTGGGCCGTCACCTGCGGCATGCCGGGCATCCCGGGCAAGCGCGCACACCACTGCGGCGCGCCCTGGATCTCGCCGAGCGCTGTGGCGCCGTACCGCTGACTGACCAGGCCAGGCGCGAGCTCCTGGCTACCGGCGCCCGGCCCCGCCGGACCGCGCTGACCGGCCTGGATGCGCTCACCAGCGCCGAGCGCCGGGTGGCCGGCCTGGCCGCCGGCGGCATGTCCAACCGGCAGATCGCCCAGCACCTGTTCATCACGCTGGCCACCGTCGAAACGCACCTGCGGCACGCGTTCCAGAAGCTTGGCGTCACCTCACGGACCGACCTGCCCGGGCAACTGGCGAGCCCGGCCCCTGGCGCGCCTCCCTGATCCAGCCGACGATATCGCGTTCTGTTGACGATCGTAGAAGTTCCGGCATACGATCGGCAGGGAGGCCAAGAGGAGGAACAGCGTGCGCATCGCGGTCCTGGGCGGCGGTCCCGGCGGGCTGTACTTCGCGGCGCTGGCCAAGCAGCTCGACGCCCGGCATGACATCACCATCTGGGAGCGCAACGCCGCCGATGACACGTTCGGCTTCGGCGTCGTGTTCTCCGACGAGACCCTGGGCGGCATCGAGCACGCCGACCTGGAGATCTTCTCGGCCATGCGGCGCGAGTTCGCCCGCTGGGACGATATCGACGTGCACTTCCGGGGTACGACGTTTACCTCGGGCGGGCACGGCTTCGCCGCGATGAGCCGCAAGCGGCTGCTGGCCATTCTGCAGGCCCGCTGCGCCGAGCTCGGCGTCCGGGTCCTGTTCAGCACCGAGGCGCCGGACGTGGCGGCCCTGGCCGCAGACTACGACCTGGTGGTGGCGGCCGACGGAGCGAACTCGCTGACCCGGGCGAAGTACGCCGGTACGTTCGGCCCAAATCTTGAAAAACGACGCTGCAAGTACATCTGGCTGGGCACGGACCGTGTGTTCGACGCGTTCAAGTTCTACATCCTGGACACCCCGGCCGGGATCATGCAGGTGCACGGGTATCCGTACAGCGACCAGGCCAGCACCTTCATCCTGGAGATGCACGAGGACGTCTGGCAGCGGGCCGGGTTCACCGAGGCCGCGGGGCTGGTGCCCGGGCAGAGCGACGAGGCCTCGATCGCCCGCATCCGGGAGCTGTGCGCGGGCCTGCTCGAGGGTCACCAGCTGTTCGCCAACAACTCACGCTGGACCACGTTCGGCACGGTCCGGTGCCAGACCTGGCGGCACGAGAACGTGGTGCTGATCGGCGACGCCGCGCACACCGCGCACTTCTCCATCGGCTCGGGCACCAAGCTGGCCATGGAGGACGCGCTGGCCCTGGCCGCGTGCCTGCATGAACAGGACAGCGTGGACGGCGGCCTGGCCGCCTACGAGACCGAGCGCAGGCCGGTGGTCGCCTCGACCCAGCGCGCCGCGCAGGCCAGCCTGGAATGGTTCGAGAACCTCGGCCAGTACGCCGGGCAGGACCCGCACCAGTTCGCGTTCAACATCATGACCCGCAGCCGCCGGGTCACCTACGACAACCTGCGGCTGCGTGACCCTGAGTTCGTGGCCGGGATGGACGAGTGGTTCGCGGCCAGCCAGGAGGGCGCCCGCGAGGCGTGCCCGCCGATGTTCCAGCCGTTCCGGATCGGCCGGCTGGAACTGGCCAACCGGGTGATCGTCTCCCCGATGGACATGTACTCGGCGGCCGACGGCGTGCCCGGCGACTTCCACCTGGTGCACCTGGGCGGCAAGGCACTGGGCGGCGCGGGGCTGGTCATGACCGAGATGGTCTGCGTCTCCCCCACCGGGCGGATCACGCCCGGCTGCACCGGGATCTACACCGCCGAACAGGAGGACTCCTGGCGCCGGGTCACCGGCTTCGTGCACGACCGGACCCGGGCGAAGATCGGCATCCAGCTAGGGCACTCCGGCCGCAAGGGCTCCACCCGGCTGATGTGGGAGGGGATGGACGTCCCGCTGCCCGAGGGCAACTGGGAGGTCTGCGGACCCTCGGCCCTGCCGTATTCGGCGCGGAACCAGACCCCGCGCGAGCTGACCGCCGGGGAACTGGCCGAGATCAAGGACCAGTTCGTCGCCGCGGCCCGGGCCGCGGCGCGGGCCGGGTTCGACCTGCTCGAGCTGCACTGCGCGCACGGTTACCTGCTGTCCTCGTTCCTGTCCCCGCTGACCAACCAGCGGACCGACTCCTACGGCGGATCGCTGGCCGCCCGGCTCCGCTACCCGCTCGAGGTCTTCGACGCGATCCGCGCGGTGTGGCCGGAAGACCGGCCGATGACGGTCCGGATCTCGGCCACCGACTGGCACCCGGACGGCCTGGACATCGACGACACGGTCGAGATCGCCCGCGCGTTCGCCGAGCACGGCGCGGCCGGCGTCGACGTGTCGACCGGACAGGTCGTCAGCGACGAGAAACCCGCGTTCGGCCGCAGCTACCAGACCCCGTACGCGGACCGGATCCGGAACGAGATCGGCACCAAGTACGGCGTGGCGGTGATCGCCGTCGGCGCGATCTCCTCCTACGACGACGTGAACTCGATCATCCTGGCGGGCCGGGCCGATCTGTGCGCGCTCGGCCGGACTCACCTGTATGACCCGCAGTGGACGCTGCACGCCGCCGCCGAGCAGGGGTACGCCGGCCAGGGCGCGGTCTGGCCGGACCCGTTCGCCGCCGGCAGCCGCAGGCCGCAAGGCGGGCGCACGGACGGGCCGAGACCACGGCTCGAGCTGATCCGGGCCGGGACGCCGCACACCGCGCACGCCCGCTGGCGCCCCGGAGCCGCGCCATGACCGCCTTCGCGCTAACCGAGGCGCAGCGGGCCTTCACCGACCAGGTCCGGGCGACGGCCGCCGAGCAGTTGCGGCCGATCGCGGCGGCCGGAGCGCCCAGGCACGTGAACCGCGAGCTGATCAAGGCGATGGGCGAGCTCGGCCTGCTCGCGCGGCTGTTTCCGGGAGTCACCGGCGACGCCGTATCCAGGGAGGCCGCCGCTACTGACCTGTGCCTGCTGCGGGAGGCGCTGGCCACGCAGAGCACCGAGGCGGAGACGGCGCTGGCCCTGCAGGGTCTGGGCGCGTACCCGATCCTGCAGTCCGGCCAGGAGGTCACCGTCCGGCGCTGGCTGCCCGCCATCGCCGCCGGGGACGCCGTGGCGGCGTTCGCGCTCACCGAGCCGGAGGCTGGCTCGGATGCGGCCGCGCTGAGCCTGCGCGCCGAGCCGGACGGCGATGAGTGGCGGCTGACCGGCCAGAAGACCTGGATCTCCAATGCCCCGGAGGCCGACGTCTACACCGTCTTCGTCCGGACCACCCAGGACGCGGGAGCCCGGGGGGTAAGCGCGTTCGCGGTGCCCGGCGACCGGGCCGGGCTGCACGGCGAGCACCTGGAAATGATCAGCCCGCACCCGATCGGCACCTTGACCTTCGACGGCGTGCGGGTGGACCGGACCGAGCTGCTCGGCGAACCGGACCGCGGCTTCCGGGTCGCGATGCGCACGCTGGACCTGTTCCGGCCCAGTGTGGGCGCGTTCGCGGTCGGCATGGCCCAGGCCGCCCTCGACGCGGCAGTCCGGCACGCGGGGAGCCGGACGGCGTTCGGCGGCCCGCTGAAGGATCAGCAGGCCATCGCGCACCTGCTGGCCGAGATGGCAACCCGGACCGAGGCCGCGCGGCTGCTGGTCTACGCGGCGGCGGCGGCCTACGACGCGGGCGAGGCCCGGATCACCGCGAGGTCCGCCATGGCCAAGCTGTTCGCGACCGAGGCGGCCCAGTTCGTAGTGGACGCCGCGGTGCAGATCCACGGGGCCCGGGCGCTGCGCCAGGGACACCTGCTCGAGCACCTGTACCGCGAGGTGCGTGCCCCGCGTATCTACGAGGGCGCCTCGGAGGTGCAGCGCTCGATCATCGCCCGCGAGCTGTACCGCTGAACGCAGACCAGCTGTGATGATCGTGGGTCAATAACCCTGCTATGGCATGAATAACGACCCACGTTGATGCAGGCACGCCGCCGCCGGCCCCGCGCCGTGTCACTGAGCCGGGCGGCCCGGTTGAGCTGTGCCGCTACTCCGTGTTGTAGGCCTCGATGGCGCCGTCGGCGCCGACGGCGTAGCAGGCGGTCGTGGTGATGCAGGTGATGCCGTTCAGGTTCCGCCGGACCGGGGTCTTGACCTTCGCGAACCTGGTGCCGTTGGTGGTGCGGGTGATCGTCCCGCCGGCGCCGGCCGTGTAGCAGGTACGGGCGGCCGGGCAGGCAATGTCGTCGATGTACAGGCCGACCGGCACCGTGACGCCGGGGCCGTTCCGCCCGGTAGCGGTGTAAATGCCTATGGTGCTGCTGCCGTCGCCGAACGGGTTGGAATTGTTGACCGCGTAGCAGCCGGTGCTGGCCGGGCAGGAACCCAGGTCGGTGGGCGGCTCCGAGCAGGGGTTGTTCGCGGAACAGCCCGGCTCCAGGCGCCAGGACCGGCCGGGAGCCGACGTCACCAGCAGGGCGGAGGCGAACCCCTCGTGGCTGCCGATGAGCTGGTTGCCGCCGGCCCAGCATGGCCCGGAGGGCGCGCACGATACCCACTCCAGCGGGTAGCGGTACGGCTGGCTGCAGTCTCCGTTGCAGACCACGCCGGACGGGATCGGCTGGTGGGTCCAGGTGGTCCCGCTGTTCCGGGTGAGCCAGAGGGAGCTACCGGGTGCGGCGCCGCTGCCCGGGGAAATGGGATCGGTGTCCCATCCGCTGGCCGCGGTGGCGACCGCGTAACAGGTGGAGGCGCTGGGGCAGGAGATGTCCAGCAACCCCAGCCGGCACGGCATCTCCGCCTGCGGACTCGTGCCATCGCCGACCACGCATCCCGCCAGCGACAGCCCGGGGACGTGAATGGGAAGCGTTCGTTTGGTCCAGTGAGCCCCGGCATCGTGCGTCATCACAATGGTGTCCGGCCGGGCGATCGCGTAGCAGGAGGCCGGGAGCGCGCAGGCGATCCGGTACAACGGCGCCCGAGTCGGGCTGGCCTGGTGGTGCCAGGTGCGGCCGCCGTCCGTGGTGGCCAGCAGGGTCCCGGCGTCGCCGACCGCGAAGCAGTGCGACGCGGACAGGCACCCGACGTCGTACAGGGTGCTGGTGGTGCCGCTGCGCTCCGTGTGCCAGCCCGCGGGTGCTGCGGCAGCGGAGCTCTGGGTCGCGCAGCTGGCCACCGCGGCCAGGGCCAGTGCTACCAGCGTTGCCTTCATAGCCGAGTTCTACCCCACCGGGCCCAGAACGAGGCCTCGGGCGAGGCGTGATAAGTACATGAGCATGGCGCTGGTGAACAATCCGCTCTTCGCGCGGTACTTCGCCCGGTTCGGCGGGCGCAACGAGGAACGCGGCAACCGGGAGCTCCGCAAGGAGATGCTCTCCGGGCTGTCCGGCCGGGTGCTGGAGGTCGGCCCGGGCAACGGCCTGAACTTCCCGCACTATCCGCCTTCGGTGCGGGAGGTCGTCGCGGTCGAACCCGAGCCGTACCTGCGCAGCCGCGCGGTCGGGGCGGCCGCGGCCGCCCCGGTCCCGATCCGGGTCGCGGACGGGTCCGCGGATGAGCTTCCGGCGCCGGACGGCTCGTTCGACGCCGTGGTCGTGTCCGGGCTGCTGTGCTCGGTGGCCGACCCCTCGGCGGCGCTTACCGAGTTTCACCGGGTCCTGCGGCCCGGCGGCGAGCTGCGCTTCTACGAGCACGTGCGCAGCCGCGACGTCCTGTTCGCCGGGTTCCAGCAGGCCGCCGACCTGGTGTGGCCGCGGCTGATGGGCGGGTGCCACGTCCAGCGGCAGACCCAGGCGGCCATCGACCGGGTGTTCACCATCGAGCGGATCCGCGGCTTCCGGTTCCCGCCGGACGCCCTGGCGTGGCCGGTGGCGCCGCGGATCCTGGGGATAGCGCGGAAGGCGGGGTAGCTCCTCCTTGTCACATCCGCGCGCGCTGGCGGTTCAGGGGGCTATGAACCCGATGGACAGGGACGAGTGGCTGGCGGCCCGGTTCGAGGAGCAGCGAGGCCGTCTGCGGGCGGTCGCCTTCCGGATGCTCGGCTCGCAGGCCGAGGCCGAGGACGCGGTGCAGAACTCCTGGCTGCGGCTCAGCGGCGCCGACACCTCCGAGGTGGAGAACCTGGCCGGGTGGCTGACCACGGTCGTGGCGCGGGAGTGCCTGAAAATGCTCCGGTCCCGCCGGGGACGCCGGGAAGAATCGCTGGCCGAGGAGGAACCGCCAGCGGCCGATCTGGAAACGGGCGGCCCGGAGGGCGCGGTCCTGCTGGCCGACTCGATCGGCCCGGCGCTGATGGTGGTGCTCGACACCCTGGCCCCGGCCGAACGCCTGGCCTTCGTCCTGCACGACATCTTCGCCGTGCCCTTCGACGACATCGCCCCCATCCTGGAGCGCTCCCCGGTCGCGACGCGCCAGCTGGCCAGCCGGGCCCGCCGCCGGGTCCAGGGCGCGGCCCCGCCCCGTCAGGTCGACCCGGTCCGTCAGCGGCGGGTGGTCGACGCGTTCCTGGCCGCGCTGCGGCACGGTGACTTCGACGCGCTGGTGGCCGTGCTCGACCCCGAGGTCCTGCTCCGCGACGACAGCGCCGGGCTACCGGGCGGTGCCGCGACCCTCCGCGGAGCGCACGCGGTGGGCGCCTACGCGCTCAGGTTCTCGCGTGGCGCCCGGTTCGTCCGCCCGGCGCTGGTGGACGGGACCCCGGGCCTGGCCATCGGCCCGCGCAGACGGCTGCTCGGGGCGCTGGGGTTCAGCTTCGACGGCGACACGATCACCGCGATCGACATGATCTCCGACCGCGCCCGGCTCCGGCACGTCGACCTGGCTGCCCATGGTCAGTAAGGCTCAGTCCAGGCCCCAGGTCGTCCAGTCCGAAGGCGGCGTGTCGGGGGTGATGGCCAGCAGCACCCGGCCCTCCGCCTCCAGCGCCCGCAGGTGCTCCTGGTCGTCCAGGATCTTCATCCCGTGCTTGTCCCGGATGGCCCGGAAGCGGGGCAACTCGGCGGCGATGTCCTCGCGGATCTGGACCGCGGCCGGGACCAGCACCGCGCGGAACCCGGTGGGGTCATCGATGAGCTGCCGAATTGAGTGCGTCGCTGACATGGATAATTATTCGTCGGCTAATATGGAAATCGAGTTCCGCTCGGCTTTTCCTGATGGGCATAGGGCAGCCGGCCATGAAAAGGCGCCCTTGATCTGGATTACATGATTGTGCAGCGCCAGGAATGCTTGCCTCTACCGCGAAGAGTGCACGATCGATCCAGCGGCTGGCCGAGAGCCCGTGGTATTCGATCTCGCCCGCTATGGCCGGCGGCTCGGCTCCAAGCTGCGATTCGATGACCATGGCAACGACCTGCCCGTCGCTTTTGTTCAGCCGGGGCGTCGCGTTTGGCCCCGGCGGCAGCGATGGCGGGCTCGCTCCCGGCCAAGAATCCGCACATCTGTTCGGGCAAATCCATAGTCTCGGGGCTGTGCGCCGTGCCGCTGCCCCAGCTCAGGACGCACTCACCTGGTAGTGCGGTTGACCGTAGGCGACCCCGTCCCCTCACCCGTTTCTGGCCTGAAATGGCAGGCGTGTCTAACTGGAAATGAAAGCCGGATACCGGGGAATTATCACATCCGGAACGTTGCGGGCGAGAGATATTCGCTTAATTTGCAATTAGGAGGTTATTCCGCTAGAATTTGCCTTAATCCGCGGTCCGGAGCCGGCAGCGTAGCTTGTGACGAGAATCGTGAGATGTTGAGGGGAACCGCAGATATGGCACTCGGTATGTACTTCACGCCCAGTTCGTTCACGCCGGCGCGGTACGACGACACACTCAAGCGGCTCGAAGATGCTGGCGCCGGGTCGCCCCCCGGAAGGCTGTACCACGTGGCTATGGAAGCGGACGGCCTGATCCAGGTGTTCGACGTGTGGGAATCTGAGGCGTCGTTCGAGGCCTTCGGGAAGACGCTGATGCCGATCATGACAGACCTAGGGGCTGACCCTGGCCAGCCGCAGGTCTCGCCCGTCCACAACATAATCAAGGGCTGACGCTCGACGCGAGCGGCCACGTCGGCTGTGCTCGACACGACGGGCTTGGGTTAAGCGGGACGGCGCCTGCGCCGTCCCGCTTAACTTAACCCAGCGGCGCGGATGCGCCGGGCGGCCCCCCTGGGGCAGGACCCGGCGCGGGGCAAAGCAATGGAGCAAAAGACCTCAACGTCTGTTCTTTCTACGCCAAGCGCGAGGATGGACCATTCCCTTATGGATGCCGCATTGTGGACTTAGACTGGCAGCTGGACCGGGTCTACTTCCTGGCCTTCTTGAACCCTCGCGGGGACAACCGGATCCAGCCCTTACCGCCAGGTCGGCCAGTCTCTGCAACGGTAGGTGAGCGGACGACGGAACTCGGCTGGTTTACCGCTCATGCCGCATATTGTAAGGTGCGCAGGGTTTAAACCGGGACGAGCTCTACGTGAATCTCGGCTGCTTGCGCGAGTGTGCGCAGGTCGCCGGGATCCGAAGTGAGGATGTCGTCGCCGTCGGCTGCCAGGCACACTACAGCCTAACGCGCTCGTCCCGGTGGCAACTTCCATGCTGAGACGTCCGCGCTAATGATGCGTCGCGAAGGTTGCTCGAACAGGCTGCGGCGCTCACAGATGGGTCCCGAGGAAGGCCAGGTCGAGCATCCCGTCCGGGCCTAGCGCCAGGCCCCGGGCGTAGTCCCGGTCGAACTGCTCCTGGCTGAGGTGCCCGCGAAGCTGCGCGAGGCTTTCGCGGCGATAGCGACCTTCGGGCTCCTGCCAGGGCTCCCCGGTCCGGTCGAGAGTGGCTTGCGCGATGCCGTGGAGCACGCAGGCCCGCGGCCACTCGCCCGCATCCTCGGCCACGCACGCCAGGCCGAGCACGGCGTAGGCGATATCGGAGCGATGGCCGCTGCGGCGGCTCATCCGCAACGCGGCCTCGAAGCTGGACCGCGCTCCGTCGTGGTCGCCGTCCAGGCGCCGCACCCAGCCCAGGTTGATCGCCACGCTGTCGCTGTTCTCCCCGGTCGCCTGCGCGGCTTGGGCTGCCGCTTCCAGGTAGGCCCGGGCGGCGGGGATGTCACCGACGCGGAGCGCGTGCACGCCCGCGTTGTTGTAAAGGATGCAGGCGAACAGCTGGTCGCCGGAGCGCTGGGTACAGGCGATGGCCTCGTTGAACAGGTCCCAGGCACGGACCGGATCGATCAGGTCGATGCACATCAGGTATCCCGACAGGGCCTCGGCGAGCAGGACGTCATCAGCCAGGGGCCGGGCCCGCTCGACGGCTTCCTGACCGAGCGGCAGACCGCGCTCGGCCTGGCCGGCGAAGTAGCAGGCCGAGCTGAGGTTGGCCAGGGCCTGGATGAGCAGCCGGCTGTCGTCCAGCTGCCGGCCGAGCTCAACTGCCCGTTCGCCGTACCGCTGCGCCGAGGCTATGTCGGAGACGCGGGAGATGCTCGCGGCCACGACCAGAGCCTCGCCGAACAGCATCGGGTCCGCCCGGGCATCGGGCCGCTCGAGCGCCGGCATGAGCAGGTCCAGGGCTTCACCGGCCCGGCCGCGTCCCAGCCAGTAGCGGCCCTGGGCTACGGCGAAGCGCAGCATCTGCTCGGTCCCGTCTGGGACGCGGGACGCATAGCGGGCCGCATGCCGCAGGTTCGCATGATCGGCGTCCAGCCGGGCGAACCAGCTGCCCTGGTCGGGTTCTTCCAGATGAGGGGCCGCCGCCTCGGCGACAGACAGGTAATGCTGGCTGTGGGCCGCCGCGAGGACGGCGGGCTCGTCCTCGCCTGCCTCGCCGAGGCGTTCCGCGGCGAACTGGCGGATCGTCTCCAGCAGCCGGTAACGCAGGGAGCCTCCGGCTGGCTCGGCCACGACCAAGCTCTTGTCCACCAGCGCACCAAGAAGCTCGGCGACGTCGAATACCGCGATGTCACCCAAGCCGCAGACCGCTTCGACGGCGTCGAGGTCGAAGGTCTCGGCGAACACCGACAGGCGGCGCAAAAGCATCTGCTCGGCGCCGTTGAGCAGCGAATAGGACCAGTCGACGGTCGCCCGCAGCGTCTGCTGTCGCGCCAGGGCGGTGCGGCTCCCGCCGGTGAGCAGGCGAAAGCGCTGGTCGAGGCGATCATGAAGGCCGTTAAGGGACAGGGAGCGCAACCGGGCGACGGCGAGCTCGATGGCCAGCGGCAGCCCGTCCAGCCGCCGGCAGATCGACACGATAACCGGGACCGTCTCTTCGTCGACCGTCAGCGCGGTGCCCTGGGCCCGGGCCCGGTCCAGGAACAGCGCGATCGCGTCTGAGGACTCGGGCGCCAAGGAGCCGGGGCCGTCGGAGGCAGGCAACGACAACGACGGGACCCGGTAGATGGTCTCTCCGCCGATGCCGAGCGGTTCGCGGCTGGTGGCGATCAGACGGACCCGCGGGCATCGCCGGACGAGGGCATCGGCGGTCTTGGCGCAGGCGTCGATCAGGTGCTCGCAGTTGTCCAGCACGATCAGGATGTCCTGCGGAGCCAGGGCATCGAGCAGGACCTCCAACGCTGGCCGGCCGCCTCGCGGGGCAATCCCGAGCGCCCCGGAGATGGCCGGCGGCACGGCGTCCGGATCGGATAGCGCGGCCAGCTCGACCAGCCACACCCCGTCGCCGGCGCCGTCGAGCATCTCGGCGGCCACCTGCAGGCTCAGCCGGGTCTTGCCGCATCCGCCGGACCCGGCCAGGGTGACCATACGCGAGGACTCCACCAGGGCCCGTACTTCAGACACCTCCCGGGCACGTCCGACGAACGTCGAGAGCTGGGCCGGGAGGTTGTTCGGAAGCGCCGGGTTGCCGAGCGAGCGCAACGGGGGGAACTCCGCCCGCAGGCCCGGGGCCTGGAGCTGGAAGATACGTTCCGGGCGGCCGAGGTCCTTCAGCCGGTGGACGCCGAGATCCTTGAGCGCCGCGTCCGCCGGAAGGCTGTCGCGCACCAGGACGGCCGCCGTCTCGGACAGCAGGACCTGGCCGCCGTACCCGACCGCGGCCACCCGGGCGGCGCGGTGGACATCGAGGCCGACCAGGCCGGTGGCCGTCGTCGACGCCTCGCCCGTGTGGATGCCCATCCGCACCCGGACGTGCTCCCCCGCGGGCCAGGCGTGAGCCGCCAGGGCCGTTTGCATGTCGGTGACCGCGGCCAGGCAGGCGCTCGGTGAGGAGAACACGGCGAACAGCCCATCTCCCTGGTTGTCCACTTCCCGGCCGCCGTGAGCGGCCAGGCCCGACCGGATGATCGAGCGCGCATCGGCGAGGACCTGCGCGTAGAGGCTTTCTCTCAGGCGCCGCAGCAGCACGGTCGAACCCTCGATGTCGGTGAAGAGAAACGTGAAAGTCTCCACGGACATAGCCTAGGTCGGCATCGCTCAGCGGCCCTGCCACCGGGGCTGGCGGCCGGCGGTGAAGGCGGCGTGGAACTCGGCGTAGTCCTGGCCCTTCATCAGCAGGGCCTGGGTCATCGCCTCCAGTTCGACCGCGGCCGACAGGCTCATGTCCTGCTCCCGGGTCAGCAGCGCCTTGGTCTGCGCGTAGGCCTGGGTGGGCCCGGACGCAAGCCGGCTCGCGAGCCCGCTCACGGCCTCCTCGAACTCATCGGCCTGCACCAGGGAAGAGACCAGCCCGATCCGGAACGCCTCGTCGGCGTGGACCGTGTCGCCGAGCATCAGCAGCCGGGTCGCGTGCCCGAGCCCGACCAGCCGGGGCAGCAGGTAGGCCGCGCCCATGTCCGCGCCGGACAGCCCGACCTTGGTGAACAGGAACGCGAACCGGGCCGCGGGGGTGCAGACCCGGAAGTCGGCGGCGAGCGCGATGACCGCCCCGGCCCCGGCCGCCATGCCGTGCACGGCCGCGATGATCGGCACCGGGCATTCGCGCATGCCCCGGATGACCTCGCCCGTCATCCGGGTGAAGGCCAGCAGCTGGTCCGGGGGCATGGACAAGGTGGCGCCGATGATCTCGTTGACGTCGCCGCCCGAGCAGAACGCCCGGCCGCTGCCCCGCACGACCAGGACCCGCACGTCGTCCCGCTGCGGGAGCTCGGCGAGCAGGTCCCGCAGGTCGGCGTACGCTTCGAAGGTGAGCGCGTTGAGCTTGTCCGGGCGGTCAAGGGTCACGGTGGCCACGCCGTCGGCCAGCGCGAACCGGAAGTGCTGCCACTGGCTGGTCAGCGGGGCCGAAGCACGGAACGGGCTCATCTCGGACGCTCCTGGTATGGCGATCTCTTGACTGCCGTCATAAAAGGTAAATACTGGTGACCTACCCTACGGGACACAAGGAAGTGCGGCCAGATGTGGCTCTCCCCTTCGGCGTATACCGACACCTTCTGCCGTGACCGGCTCCCCCCGCAGGACCAGTGGCCGGAGTTCCTGTACGACCTGCCCCAGCTCAGGTACCCCGAGCGGCTGAACTGCGCCGCGGAACTGCTCGACGCGACCGCCGCCCGCGAGGGCCAGGACCGGCCCTGCCTGCGCTCCCCCACGCAAACCTGGACCTACGGCGAGACCGTCCGCCTGACCAACCAGCTCGCGCAGGTGCTGACCGAGGACTTCGGCCTCCAGCCGGGCAACCGGGTCCTGCTCCGCGGCCCGAACAGCCCCTGGCTCGCCGCGGCCTGGCTGGCGGTGATCAAGGCCGGCGGGGTGACCGTCACCACCATGGCGCTGCTGCGCCCGAAGGAGATCGCCACCATCACCGGGCTGACCGAGCCGAGCCTGGCCATCTGCGACCACCGCATCGCCGAAGACCTGGCCCTCGGCGCGCCCGGGCTGCCCACGTTGTGCTACGGCGGCGACGGGCCCGATGACCTGGCCGCCCGCTGCGCGGCCAAGGACGGCGCGTTCACGCCGGTGCTCACCGCGGCCGACGACGTGGCCATGCTGGCGTCGACCTCGGGGACGACCGGGCAGCCCAAGGTGGCCATGCACTTCCACCGGGACATCCTGGCCACCTGCGACACGTTCTCCCACTACCTGATCAAGCCGCACCGGGACGACGTATTCACCGGCACTCCCCCGCTCGGCTTCACCTACGGGCTGGGCGGGCTGCTGCTGTACCCGCTCCGCGCGGGCGCGTCCACGCTGCTCATCGAGCGCGCCACCCCGGCCGAGCTGGCCGACGCGATCGCGGCCCACGGCGTGACCGTGCTGTCCACCGCGCCCACCGCCTACCGGGCCATGCTGGCCGCCGGGAAGGCGTCCTCGCTGAAGAACATGCGGCGCTGCATCTCGGCCGGGGAGCACCTGCCCAAGTCGGTGTGGGAGGACTTCCGCGCGGCCACCGGCATCGCGATCATCGACGGCATCGGCTCGACCGAGATGCTGCACATCTTCATCTGCGCCGCCGACGGCGACATCCGCCCCGGCTCGACGGGCAAGGCCGTGCCCGGGTACCTGGCTACGATCCTGGACGCGGACGGCGCGGAGGTACCCGACGGCCAGCCCGGCCGGCTCGCGGTCAAGGGCCCGACCGGCTGCCGCTACCTGAGCGACCCGCGCCAGCAGGTCTACGTGCAGCACGGCTGGAACATCACCGGCGACACCTACACCCGCGACGCCGACGGCTACTACTGGTACCAGGCCCGCAGCGACGACATGATCATCTCGGCGGGCTACAACATCGCCGGGCCCGAGGTGGAAGAGGCGCTGCTCGGTCACCCGGACGTGCTCGAGGTGGCCGTGATCGGCGCGCCGGACGCCGACCGGGGCATGATCGTCCAGGCCTACGTGGTGCTGCGCGAGGGCGCCGCCGCGGGCGCGGACAAGGCCGCCGAGCTGCAGGACTTCGCCAAGCAGTCCATCGCCCCTTACAAGTACCCGCGGGTGGTGGAGTTCGTGGCCGAGCTGCCCAAGACCATCAGCGGCAAGACGCAGCGCTACCGGCTGCGCCAGCTCGCGGAGGACACGCTGCGGTCCTCGCCGCGGTGAGCCACGGTCCGTTCGGAATAAAAGAGATTTTGACCGAACGGAACGTGGTGCGCGCGGCCAGGAATGAACGGAGCTCAGCTGGGCTTAGCTGCTGGGCTTGGGGGTGGTGCAGTTGATCGTGGGGTTCAGGCCGATGTAGTTGAGCGGGCCCGCGGCGATGGTCACGGCCACCGTCGCGCCCTGCGTGCAGCCGAAGTGGGAGATGCCGAAATAACCGCGCTGACCAGCGGCGGCGGCGCCAATGAGCACCCACAAGAACAGGATCAGCGTCCCCTTGCTCATAATCTCCTCCGCGGCCTGGGGTACAAACCCGGCCATACGCTTGCTGTGATAGTAGCTCGCCCGCGGCGGATCGGGGCCGACGCCGCGCCGGTCAGGGGCGTTCCAGGAAGGCGCGGACGGCGGCCTTGTACGGTTCGCGGTCGTAGCTGGCCACGTAGGCGCCGGCCATCCGCACCGGGTCGCCGAAGAAGTAGTACTCGTACAGCGCCTGGCGGCTGGCGAAGGCCGAGATGCAGGTGTCCCAGACCAGCCGGAACAGCCTGACCCGCTCGGCGCCGCCCAGCGCGGCGGCCTGCAGGTAGGTCTCGATGTCGGCCGCGGCGGGGCCGGTCACGTCGGCCTCGGTGGGCGTGGCCATCAGGCCGGACGCGCCGAGCTTGCGCAAGATCTCGGGAAACCGCTGGTAGAGCCGGGGGTACAGGTTGCGGGCGGCGTTCAGCGGGGCCCAGGCCGGGGTGAGCACGCCGAACTCGTTCGGCTCGGCGTCGGCCAGCGCCGCGCGGCCGAACGCGCGGAGCATCTCCAGCGTGGTGATGACCTCGGCGACGTCGGCCTGGACGTGGCCGAACTGCTCGATGCCGATGGCCTCGGTGAGCAGGCTGACCAGGCCGAGGATGTACTCGGTCTTGGCCGTGGTGCGCGCGATGACCTGGTGGGTCATGTGCACCACGGCCGAGGTCCGGGTGTAGAAGCCGTTGCACAGCTCGGGGTCGCCGAGCACGAAGCACCGCTCGTAGGGCACGTGCACGTCGTCGAACACCACGACCGCGTCGGACTCCTCGAACCGGGATCCGAGCGGGTGATCGTGCCGGGGACGGCCGTAATCGAGCGGCTCACGGGCCAGGTAGCGCAGCCCGGGGGCGTCGTTCGGGATCGCGCAGGCGAAGGAGTACTGCTTGTCCTCGGGCGTGTTGCGCAGCAGGGTCGAGGGGAACACGAGCAGTTCGTCGGCGAACGGCCCGATGGTGGCCAGCAGCCGCGCGCCGCGCACGACGATGCCGTTGTCGTCCTCGCTGGCGATGTGGGCCATCAGCGTGCCGCGGGCCTGCTGGCTGGCGGCCACGGCCCGGTTGGCCTGCGGCGGGACCAGCGTGTGGGTGCACAGCAGGTCGTCCTCGCGGACCTTCTCGTAGTAGTTCTTGATGTTGTCGCCGAATCCCGGGTTGGCCTGGGCGAACCAGTCCGCGGACGCGGCCAGGGCCATCAGCGCGCTGTTCAGGTAGTCAGGGGTCCGGCCCAGCATGCCGAGCGAGCGATCGGCCCAGGTCTTGCACGCTCTTTGCCGTTTGTCCAGGTCTTCGGGCGTGCGCGGGGTGAGGAAGGACGTCGCGACCGGGTCGCCGGTCTTGGGGGACGGGTAGGTGAGCACGTCGCGGTAGGCGGGATCGTGCTGCATGTCGTAGAGGTCGGCGTAGCTGGCGATGACGTTGCGGAAGGCGGGATGGTCGCCCAGGTGCCCGGTCACCGTCTCGCCCTGGATCTCCACGTGGACCCGGGCGGCGGATAGCCGCTCGAGGAACTGCCTGCCGCTTCGCGCCGCCATACCGGGGACGGTACCGTCTGGCCATGGGCGCGCGTCAAGCATGGGCCCGGCGGGTCACGTACTGGCTGGAGCCGAAGAACTGGCTGATCCTGACCGTGGTCGGGATCGGCTGGCACGCCGACGGGCGCGCGGGGATCGGCTGGGGGCTGCTGGCCGCGCTGTTTACCGCCGTGCTGCCGACCTTGTTCATCTCCTACGGCGTGCGGCACGGCCGGTGGAGCGACCGGAACGTGGGCGCGCGGCGCCCGCGGTTGCTGGTCCTGGCCGTCATCACCGCGTCGGTCGCGGCGGGCCTGATCCTGCTGCTGGTCCTGGGCGCGCCGCCCCTGCTGACCGGCTACCTGGCCTTCACGCTGGCCAGCGTGGCGGTGCTGGCTTTGATCACGATGGTATGGAAGATCTCCATCCACTGCGCGGTGGCGTCTGGTTCGGTGACGATCCTGGCTTTGATGTACGGGCCGCCGGTGCTGTGCGGCTACGTGCTCGTGGGGCTGCTCGGCTGGGCGCGGGTGGCGGTGCGGGACCACAGCGTGGCGCAGGTGGTGGCGGGCTCGCTGCTCGGCGCCGCCGCGGCCGCCGGGGCCTATGCGTTGCTGGTCTGATTAACCGTTTCAGCCAGGACGGGCGCCCGGACCGGGAGGTAGCAGGACAGCACCACGGCCAGCGGCCAGGTGGCCTGGGCGGCGCCCATGACCCGTTCGGCCAGCCCGACCTGCCCGCCGGCCAGGATCAGCTCGGTGCCGAACCAGGCGAGCAGGGCGAACTGCACCGCGACGGCCGCGACGGCCGGGGCTGAGCGCAGGCCCCACGGAACCTCGGGGCCTTTTCTGGCGGCTGCGGCAGGCCAGAGGGTCAGCCCGGCGAAGCCGAGCGAGGCGAAGACGAAGTGCGGGACCGAGCCGAAGCCCCCGGCGTGCTCCGGGTTGGCCGCGACCAGCATGCCCGCGATCGCGCCCGCGATCAGGACCATCCGCCCGACCGTCTTCGCTGACCGCAGCGCCAGCGCGGTCAGGATGTAGCAGGCGCCGACCAGGACGAACACCAGGTTCATGACCCACTGGTCGGTCGCGCCGATCGCGGCCAGCGCGCTGACCGTATCGGCCACCGGGTCGAATCGCGGCTGCAGCCCGGCGGCCACCGTCCACCCGCCGATCAGCAGGACCGGAGCCGCGACCGCAGAGATTGCACCCCACCATGCGACGCCCCGCATGACACTACGGTAAAACGTCTTGTTTCGCGGGGCGCGGTCAGGGGCCGGCGTTCAGCGTGGCCGCCAGTTCTGCGGTGCGGCCGAGCAGGCGGGCCAGGGCGATCGGGTCCATGTAGTCGTCGTAGTGCACGATCTGGCCGTCGCGGACTCTTATCACGCCCAGCGCGAGGTGCCGGTACGGCGCGTTGGCGGCCTTGGACCAGCCGTGATGGGTGATCTCGGTGACGACGACCTCCGGATCGTCGGTCTCGCGGATCACCGCCTCGACGCCGTCCATGACCAGCAGGTCGCGGGCCCGGCCCCGGTCGGCGAAGAAGGCGCGGATGGCGTCGCGGCCGCGGAGTTCGGCGGGGTGGCCGGGGAGGCCGAACGGGTAGGCGAGCACGCCGTCCTCGGCGAACAGGCTGGCGAACTCGACGCCTTCGCCGGCCACCATGCGGCGGACCTGTTCGGCGACCTCGCGCGGGCTACGGGACATGAGATGCCTCCTATAATCGGAACGGTGACCCCGTTTGGACTATACGGAACGACCGCCCCGGTTAGCAACCATGGCTGAACCTGAGACCGTGGTTGCGCGGCCGCTGCGGGCGGATGCGGCGCGGCCGCTGCGCGCCGATGCGGCGCGGAACCGGGAGAACGTGCTGCGCGCGGCCCGCGACGCGTTCGCGGAGTCCGGGTACGGCGTGCCGCTGGACGAGATCGCCGCGCGGGCCGGAGTCGGGCCCGGCACCGTGTACCGGCACTTCCCGACCAAGGAGGCGCTGTTCGAGGCGGTGGTCACCGCGCGGGTCCAGGACCTGGTGGCCGACGCACGCGCCCGGGCTGACGCTGCCGACCCGGGGGACGCCTTCTTCGGCTTCCTGGCCCGGATCGCCGCGGAGTCCGCGGCCAAACGGGACCTGCCTGACGCCATCTCGATCACCGGCTCGCTCCGCGAGGACCTGCTCGCCGCGCTCGACGTGCTGCTGCGGCGCGCTCAGCGCGCGGACGCGGTCCGTGCCGACGTCCGGACAGCGGACCTCATCGTGCTGTTCAAGGGCCTGTTCGCGAGCCTGGCCGATATCTCGGACCGGGCGCGGCGGGACCTGTTGTTCGCCGTCCTGGCCGACGGCCTGCGCCCCCCGCGCAGCTGCCCCTTATGCCGTAACTTCATGATCGTGGCCAGTTTGGGCCAAATACGGCCCACTTCTGGCCACGATCATGAAACCGGTCATGCTGGTCGGGCGGGGAGGTCCACGGATATCGTCAGGCCGCCTTCGGGGTGCGACTCTGCCTGTCCCCGCGCAGGCGGCAACTGAGCATCGGAGTCACGCTGAACGTCTGGGCCTGGCCCGGGGTAACAAGGTGAACCCCGGGGTTCACCACGTTCTTGCGCGGTGAAACCCGGGGTTCATTCGCTTCGGGTCCCGGGCCTGGAGTCTCGCGTGCACCTTGAGTGGACTGGCGTCACACCAGCACCACGTCTGCGGGCGCCCGCCGGGCCGGCGTGGGTCACGGGTGACCCACAGGGAGCCGGGGCACACGCGCCCGAGGCGTGGGCAAACGTGCTGTAATTTGCTTATGCAGTTTGATACTTACACGGTGGCGGGAGCGCATATTGCCTGCTGGATGGCCAATAATCCGTCGGCTGACCCGGCAGCCCTCGGCGTTGTGCTGGCTGGTTACGACGTGCACGAGCCGATCGTGACCTGGCGGCAGATCCGGACCCTGCAGCCGTGGGCCGGATGCCTGCGGACGGTGTTCGAGGCCGCCACCGACGCCGAGCGCGCGCAGCGGGCCGACGCGCTGCTCATCGCCGCCGACTGCCGTCCCCGGCTGGTCCGCCATACCGACGACCTGCCCTTCCACCTGCACTATGCGCCGGTCCGGGCGGGGCTGGCCGCCCGGGTACGGGCACTCACCGCGGGCGGGCTGGCCCACGTCATCGACGACGGCTCGGGCTTCCGGCTGCGGGTCTGCCAGCGGGACGGCTGCGAGAGCGCGTTCCTGGACGTGTCGCGTAACGGCCGCCGGCGGTTCTGCTCACTGCGCTGCGCGAACCAGGTCAACGTGGCCAACCACCGGCGTAGACAGCGGCTTGAAGCCTGACCGACAAGCCTTGATGTAATGATTGAACTTCATAAGGCAATTACGGCACTCTTGTTCGTGTCACCTCGTTCGATAGCTCCGGCCCGACAGCTAAGGAGATTCCGATGCCCGCGCTGCCCTGGAAGACCATCTCCACGCCGGATCGGGACCGGGAGTACGTGGTCATGGGCTCCCGGCTGCCGCTGGCCCGGTACCGGGACCTGCCGGGCTTCCTGCGCGCCACGATGCTCATCCGGGCGCAGCTGGCCCGGGCCAGCGGGCTGACTGGCTACGCCCTCGACGCGCACCTGGCCCAGAAGACCTTCTGGACCGTGTCCGTGTGGGACAGCCGGGACGCCCTGGACGCCTTCAGCCGCGCGGACCCGCACCGCAGCCGGGTCCGCGTCATCCGGCCGCGGATGCGGCCCACCACATTCACGTACTGGACCGTGTCCGGCGCGGACCTGCCCGTCGCCTGGGCCGAGGTCCGGCGCCGGGTCGCCGCCGCGGAATTACCGTGACGGGCCGCTTGTGTATGTGTGCCGAAAAACCACGGGCCCGGATCTCGCGGCCAGCGCGAGGATCCGGGCCCGTGATTCGGTCAGGGTCAGGACACCATTTCTAGTTCGCGAGCCGGCTCGGCCGCGGAATCGCCCGCAACGGCCTTGCGCATCCGCGGCAGGAACAGGGCGGCGGCCGCCGCGACGGCCACCGCGGCCCCGCCGACCCAGACCGCCGGGGCCAGCCCGGAGACGAACGCCGTGCCGCTGGCGTAACTCCCGTGGGCGGAGAACACCGCGCCGAGCACGGCGATCCCGAACACCCCGCCCAGCTCGCGGATCGCGTTGCTGGCGCCGGAGGCGATGCCCTCCTGGTCGCGGCGGACCGAGCTGAGCACCACGTTGGCGACCGGCGCGAAGAACAGCGACATCCCGATGCCGGCGATCACGAAGGCGGGGACCATCGCGGTGTAGGCCACGGTGGGGCTGGCCACGGCGGCCAGCCAGCCCAGTCCGATGGCCTGCAGGGCCAGGCCGGTGACCAGCAGCGGCCGGCCGCCGATGCGGTCGGACAGGGCACCCGCGACGGGGGCGATGAGCACCGGCATCCCGGTCCAGGGCAGGGTCCGCAGCCCGGCCTGCAGCGGGCTGTAGTGCTGGACGACCTGCAGGAACTGCGCGAGCAGGAAGATGGAGCCGAACATCCCGAAGAACATCAGCATCGACGCGGCGTTGGTCGCGGTGAAGCCGCGGCTGCGGAACAGGTGCATGGGCAGCATCGGCTCGCGGGTGCGCAGCTCCCAGGCGATGAACGCGGCCACCAGCAGCGCGCCGATCACGATGGGCGGCAGCACAGTGTCGCTGGTCCAGCCGTGGTCGTTGCCGCGGATCACGCCGAGCACGATGCCCAGCAGGCCCAGGCTGGCCAGGACCAGGCCAGGCAGGTCCAGGCTGCTCGACGGCCCGTAGCTCTCGGTCAGCCGGGTCCGGGCGATGGGCAGCAGCGCGATGCCGATCGGGACGTTCAGCCAGAAGATCCACTGCCAGGACGCGCCCTCGACGACGGCCCCGCCGACCAGCGGGCCGATGGCGATGGCCAGGCCGCCGACGGCGCCCCAGGCGCCAAGGGCCAGGCCGCGCCGTTGCGGGGACACCGCGGCCGACAGCAGGGTAAGGGTCAGCGGGATCACGATGGCGGCTCCGACACCCTGCACGGCCCGCGCGGCGACCAGCAGGCCGATGCCGGGCGCGAGCGCGGCGGCGGCCGACCCGGCGGTGAACAGGCTCAGACCGACGACGAACATCCGGCGGCGGCCGTACCGCTCGCCGAGTGTGGCCCCGGTGAGCAGCAGCACCGCGAAGGTGAGGGTGTAGGCGTTGACCGTCCACTGCAGCCCCTGGAGCGAGGCGTGCAGGTGAGCCCGGATCGAGGGCAGTGCGGTCGTCACCACCAGGTTGTCGAGCGAGGCCATGAACAAAGCCGCCGAGGTCACGGCGAAAGTCCAGGCGGTGCGGCGCTTCGCGGTCATGCTCTTCCCTCCTAGGAAGTGAGTAGTCACTAACTTCTCGGCTTAAAAAAAACCGGGGAGCTCAGCGGTCGGAGCAGGGCTCCCCGTTCTTCGGGCACCAGCTGGTCCACCGCTCGTCCACGGCGGGCAGGTCCATGGCCGCGGCGACGTTCATCAGCATGCCGACGGCGAAAAAGTCGACCACGGTCTGGAACGGCAGGCCGGTCAGCCGCTCGACGAGCTCCCATAGCTTCTTGTACCCGGCTCGGGTCGCGACGCGGATCTCGGGGTCGGCGCACGCGGCATAGATCTGCATCTGGAGCAGGAGCAGCGTCCGGTCCTCCAGGAGCCGCTCGTAGGAGTCCGCCATCGCCATCAGCGCCTCCTCGCCGGTGAGATCGCCGGCCGCGGCGGTGAAGGCATCCCGTATCCGCCGGAAGCACCGGTCCACGAGCTCGAGGAACAGCGCCTTCTTGGTCGGGAAGAGGCGGAACAGGTACGGCTGGCTGATGCCGGCCTGACGGGCGACATCCTCGGTCGAGGTGCCCGCCAGCCCGTGCACGGCGAACTCGGCGACCGCGGCCTCAAGGACCAGCTCGCGGCGTTCCGCCGCGGGCATCCGCTGCTTGGTCTCGGTCATGACCACTAAGTTAGTGATGACTCACTACTTTGTCAAGAGGAGAATCGGAAGCCGAGTGGCGGGAGCGGGTCGATGGCGCATCGACCCGGTAAGAGCTGGTAGAACGGCACATCGACCCGGAAAATCAGGGGCGGCGGGCGCGGGGCGGCGGGCGCGGGGCGGCGGGCGCCGGGGACGGTGAGTCTGGGCGCGGGCAGGCCCCGGGGCCGGGTGAGTTTCTGGGTGGGCGGGGTCAGGTGGTGAGGGCGTCGTAGATCGCTTGGCCGTATTCGGCGCTGCGGTCGGAGCCGATGATGCCGGGTCCCATCTTGTTCATCATGTAGGAGATCGTCATGCGGCGGCCGACGTCCATCACGATCGTGGAGCCGCCCCACCCGCCCCAGTAGCAGATCTTCTCGTCCGGGATCCAGGGCAGGATGTCGAGCTGGGGCAGGCCGTAGCCGATGCCGAAGCGCAGCGGGACGCCCAGGACCAGGTCGATGCCGTTCTGCTGCTCCCGGAAGATCAGGTCGATGGTGTCCTGGCCCAGCAGGCGGACGCCGTCCACCTCGCCGCCGCGGGCGACGACCGACATGATCCGGGCCACCGAGCGGGCGTTCCCGTGGCCGTTCGCGCCGCCGATGTCGGCGCGGCGCCAGCCGGGGGTGTTCGCCGTCTCGCCGGCTACGACCGGGCCGGTCAGCGTCTTGACCGCCGGGCTGTCCGGATCGAGCGCCGCGAGGTCGAAGGGCAGCGGCGGGGGCGGGACCACGTCCGAGATCCGGTCCCAGTCGGCCTCGGCGGCGCCGATCTGGAAGTCGGCACCGAGCGGCCCGGCGATCTCCTCGGCCACGAACTGCTTGAGCGTCTTGCCGCTGATCCGGCGGACCAGCTCGCCGACCAGGTGCCCGTAGTTGAGCGCGTGGTAGCCCGAGGCGCTGCCTGGCGGCCACCACGGCGCCTGCGCGGCCATCCGGGACGTGGCCGAGGTCCAGTCGTAGAGGTCCTCGGCGACGGCGGGCTGGTCCAGCCCGGAGACCCCGGACGCATGCGACATGACGTGGCGGACCAGGACGTCCTGCTTGCCCTGGGCGGCGAACTCCGGCCAGTACCGGGCGACCGGCGCGTCGACGTCGAGTTCACCCCGGTCGACCAGCATCAGGGCCGCGAGGCTGGTCACCGTCTTGGTGGACGACCAGACATTGGTGATGGTCTGCTCGGACCACGGGACGGTCCGCGCCTCGTCGCAGAAGCCGCCCCACAGGTCGACCACGATCTCGCCGTCGATATCCAGGACCAGCGACGCGCCGAGTTCCTCGCCGGAGTCCAGGTTTCGCGCCAGCGCGGCGCGCAGCCCCTCGAACCGGTCGTCACATTTGCCACGCAGCTCCGCCATGGTGGTCATCTTCCTCGCCGCCGGGGTCAGGGGCTAGAGCCAGGTTGGCGACCTAAGCGGAGGGCCAACTACACTTACGTCGGACCGGATCCCGGAAAGGATGGCAGCGCATGGCACGCGGCATCGGCGTCGGCGACCAGGCCCCCGACTTCACCCTCCCCTCGCAGTCGGGGGAACAGGTCCGGCTGTCGGACCGGCTCGGCGAGCAGGTTGTGGTGCTGTACTTCTACCCCAAGGACAACACCCCGGGATGTACCGCGGAGGCCTGCGCCTTCCGCGACAGCCACGAGGTGTTCAGCGAGGCCGGGGCCGAGGTGATCGGGGTCAGTTCCGACTCGGCCGACCGGCACGCCGCGTTCGCGGGCCGGTACGAGCTGCCGTTCACGTTGCTCAGCGACGCCGGGGGACGCGTCCGCAAGAGTTACGGGGTGCCGTCCATGCTCGGCGTGCTGCCGGGCCGGGTCACCTACGTGATCGACCGCCAGGGGACGGTGCGGCACGTGTTCAACTCGATGACCAACATCGGTCAGCACGTCGGCGACGCGCTAACCGTGGTCCGGCGGTTGCAGGCCGAGGCAGAATTACCCGCCGGGCGGCGGCCATGGTATTCCCCGGATTACTAACGGTAATCTGTGGAAGGACTGTGCATAAACAGGTGGATAACCTTCGTCAACTGCGGACAACCCGCCCGGTTCTGTGGACATGATGTGGATAGCAAAAAACCTGCCATAACTTTGCCGCAAACCCTTGCGCTCCATCCGCCGGCGCAGTAGAAATGCTTTCACCGCTAGAAACGGGCACCGCCCCGGAGGAAACTCAGGGAACGTGAGAGGAACCGGGAAACCGGTACCTGGAGCGGGTGCACGGCACCAGCGGGCGGCGCGCGGGGCCGGGACGGCCGGGCAACTGGCTGACTTGGTGCAGCGTGGCCAGGCAAGGCCCCCTCCATCTCATACATGGAGGGGGCCTTGTTCTATTCTGCCGGGCAATTCTACAGCTACCGGAAAACGTGAGCGCCGGCGCCGAATGCCGCGTCCGCGCTGTTTAAGAGCGGCGGAACATTGATTCTCCCGGCGCGCAGAAACCGGCAGACTTACGCCGAGCGGTAAAGCAGAGGTTGACGCTGAACGATAAGCGGAGATCTTGAGTATCTAATGCACGGCCGCCGGGGGCGGCGGGCGCCATTGCTTCCAGCCAGGATGCACGGTGACCAGCCGTGACGGTCCGGGCGGGACGCCGACCAGGTCGGCCCGGGGAACCAGGGCCAGCCCGGCGGGCACGGGCTCCCACCACCGCTCGCGGGAGAACAGCCGGCTGAAAAGCTCAGGCGAGCGGCCTCGCGGCCCGAGGACCAGCTCGGCCGGGACCGGCTGATCCGGGCGCTGCCAGCGGAAGTCACCGGAGATCCGCAGCGCCGAGCCGGTATTGGGCAGGGCGGCATGCGGGGTCAGGCAGTGGAAGAGGATCACGTCCCCCGGCTCGTAGCTGGTCGTGGCCCAGCCGCGCTCGGCCTGGCCGAGCAGGCGCGGCGGCCGGGGCGGGCCGAGGTGACCGCCGGGCCGGACCGCCAGGCCGCCGATCCGGACCGGGATGTCCGTCAGCGGGACCCAGCTGGTGAGCATGTCCTGGACGCCGGAGACGCCGTAGTCGTAGTGGATGTAACGGCCGCGCGGGCGGGCCTCGGGGCGTTCGGGGTAGACCGCGCGCAGCACCTTCACCGGATAGGAGAAGGCGGCGGGGCCGAGCACCGCGCGGACCATCTCCCGCAGCGGCGCCAGGTAGGGCAGGCGGTTGAAGTCGGCGCTGGCCATGGCGGCCCGGAAGGCCGGGTCGGCGAGCGCGTCCATCGAGTTGACCGCGCGCGGCTGCACCGACGGGATGCCGCGGTCATCGACCCACCCGCCGGATCGGAGCCGGGCCAAGACGGTGTGCCCGGCCGCCTGGACCTCGCTCGCGGGCAGCAGGCCGCGGAAGAACAGGTACCCGTCGGCGGCCAGACGCCGGCGCAATCCACCCGGGTCACCGGCCAGGGATGCGGAATCGGCCAGTTCATCCACATGCTCACTGTAGCTACCGCCGGGATCTGGCCGGTCCGGCCTGCCGGGCCAGGTTTGGCCAGGCAGGCCCGGGGTAGCCGCATCGGCTACCGCAGGCCTGCTCCTGGCGGGAATGAGGATGCCCAGGACTTAGCTGCTCGGGGAAGGCAAATGGCACGAGAGCTTGGGGTTCACACCCACGTAATTGAGCGGGCCGGCCGCGATCGTGGCCACGATCGTTCCGGCGTGCGCGCAGCTTTCGGACGACGAGCCGTAATAACCGCGCTGGCCCGCTGCTATCGCTCCGATAATCAGCCAGATCACCAGGATGACCCCGCCGGTCCGCATCATTTACCTCCGAAAGACAGGCAGCACCTTGGATTCCGAAGGGCCGCGAAATCAGGTCGCCCTCTCGTCTACCCCGTCCACGACGGATACACGCGGAGACGGGGTCCGATATCCGTTCCATTCGCGGCCATGCGACACGAGTCCCGGCCAGGCGGCCCCTTTCCTGCTCCGGTGTATCGTTGCTGCTGATGGCCTGGGACGCAAAGACCGCGCAGCGCGCGCCCGCGGCACCCGACGCACTCACCGGCCCGCCGCCCCGTCAGCCGGCCGGCGACGGCCCGTTGTCTCCTCCGCCGCCCGGCGCCATGTCTTACACCTACACCACCGACCTGGCCGCGGTCCGCGCCGTGGTGTACCGCTACGCGCGGCAGGCCGGGCTGCCCGAGTCGCGGGCCATCGACCTCGTGCTGGCGGTCAGCGAGGTCGCCGCGAACACGGTGCGGCACGCCAAGTCTCCCGGGTCCCTGAAGATCTGGTACGACACCGAGGAGATCGTCTGCCAGATCGAGGACGAAGGGACCATTCCCGACCCGCTGGCGGGCCGGCGCCAGCCCTCGCTGGAGGCCATGGGCGGGCACGGGCTGTGGATCGTGAACCAGGTCTGCGACGAGGTCGAGATCCGCTCAGACGAAACCGGCACCACGATCCGGCTGCACATGGATCTGCCCCCGGTCAGGCCCGGTTCCTGAGCCACCTCCGCCGCCACTTCCGGCGCGCTGCCGCGGTACCCAGTTAGGGTCCGTCAGGGACCGGATTCCCAGCCGTTTCCGGCCAGGTGAGGACTATCCCGCGGGAATCCGCCGTGTGGTAGAACAAGTGCGTGGATCTGCTGACGGTCTCTGTGACGGCGCGGGAGTCCGCAGGCGAGCCCTACACGCTGGTGGAGATCGCCGGCGAGGCTGACGTGACGAACACCGACGAATTGCGGCGTCTGCTGGACGACGAGGTGTCCCAGCAGCCGCGCACGCTGATCATCGACCTGTCCGGCCTGCGCTTCATGGACTCCTCGGCCCTGCACGCGCTGCTGCGGGTAAACCGGTCGATGGACCGGCAGGGGGGCGTTCTGGCCCTGGTGTCCCCGCAGGCCGCGGTGGCCAAGATCCTGCGGCTGACCACCGCCGACCGCCTGATCCCGGTCTTCGACAGCGTGGCGGCTGCCGCATCTGGCTGAGCTGCGGGAAAACTCGCCGGCGAGCCGGGTTGTTTGAGAACCCCCGCAGTGGGATATGCTTCTCCTCAGTGGTGCCTACGACGCAGGCACGCTCAACGCGACACGGTGTTTTCGCGGGGCGTGCGGACGAGGTGCCACTTTTTCGCTTCCGCTGGCGACACCGTGACTGAGTTTCGTCAGCCAGGAGGCCCACAGATGAAGATCGCTCTAGTAGCTCAGCACGCGACGCCGCTGCGCCCGCGCACCGGTGCCGGACCAGACAGCGATGACATCGGACTCAGCGAGCTCACCCGTGAGCTCGCCGCCCATGGTCACCAGGTGACCGTATTCGCCCAGAAGCATCAGCCGGACCTCCCCGATCACGCCGAGCTGCACGACGGCGTGCGGATCACGCACATCAATGCCGGGCCCGCCCAGACCGACGGTGACCGGGGCGACGCCAGCCTGCTGGAGCGGGTGCCCGCCTTCAGCGGCCCGCTGCGCAGCAGCTGGGAGCACGAGCGGCCGGACGTCGTCCACGCACTGCGCTGGACGAGCGGGCTGGCCGCCCTGGCCGCCGCTCGCGACCTGGACATTCCCGTCGTGCAGGAGTTCAGCTCGCTCGGGGTCAGCGAACGGCGCGACCGGGTCCGGGCCGACGGCGCCGCGGCCGCGCGGATCAGGCTGGAGCCCGCCATCGGGCGCAGCGCCGACGCCGTGGTCGCCACCCACGCCGCGGATGCCTCAGATCTGGCCAGCCTGGGCGTGCACCGGTCCTCGATCAGGGTCGTCCCGTGGGGCGTCGACACCGATACCTTTACCCCCGAGGGCCCGGTGGCGGAGCGGGACGGCCGGCCGCGGCTGCTTACGGCCGCCGACCTGAACGAGCGGGCTCCGCTGGAGACCCTGCTCCGGGCGCTGACCCGGGTACCCGGCGCCGAGCTGCTGGTCGTCGGCGGCCCGGACCGCGCCGACCTGCCCGAGGACCGCGCCTATCTCGCCCTGGCCCGGATTGCCGGGTCGCTGAACGTCTCCGACCGCGTGATCTTTACCGGCAACGTCGACCACGCCGAGATGCCGGCCCTGCTGCGCTCGGCCGACCTGGTCGTCAGCACCTGCCAGTACGAGCCGTCCGGCACTACGTCGCTGCAGGCTATGGCGTGCGGGACTCCGGTTATCGCACCGCCTGTGGGCGGTCACGTGGACGCCGTGGTCGACGGGACGACCGGCATCTTGATCCCGCCGGGCCGCCCCGCCCTGCTGGCCCAGCGGATCCGGCAGCTGCTGGCCCACCCCATGCTGATCGAGGCCTACGGGGTGGCGGCGGCCGACCGAGCCAGGTCCCGCTACTCCTGGGACCGCATCGCAGGCGAGACGCTCGCGGTTTACGACCGGGCCATCGCCCAGGCGGCCTGACCGCAGCCGCAGACCAGGGCCCGGGAAGCACGTCGCTTCCCGGGCCCTGGGTTTGCGCAGACCATGGCGGGGAAGCCGGCTGAGGTTGCCGAGAAGGCGGAGGAGAGGCCGATGACGGACGCGATCGAGCTGCTGCGACGCGATCACGACGAGGTCAGGGCGCTGCTGTCCGAGCTCGAAGCGAGCGCGGACCCGGTCCGTCCCGGCGATCGCGAGGGGCGGCGGACCGCGGTCGTCCAGGTCATCATCCGCGAGTCTGTGCACGAGGCGATCGAGGAACAGTACTTCTGGCCGGTCGTGCGACGGCGGGTCCACGATGGCGGCCGGCTCGCGGACCAGGCGGTGAGCCAGGAGATCGAGCTCAAGAAAGTGCTCGGCCTGCTGGCCGGGCTCGATCCGGGGGCTCCGGACTTCGAGCCGCTGCTGCGCCAGCTCACCAGGATCGGCCGCGCGCACCACGAGTTCGAGGAACGCCAGGTCTGGCCCGGTGTGCGGCTGGCGCTCAGCGAGCAGGAGCTGGCCGAACTCGGCGCGCAACTCGAGCGGGGCCGCAGGCTCGCGCCCACCCGGCCGCACCCGAACCTGTCCCCCGCCCCCGAAGTGCTGCGGCTGGCCGGCCGCATCGCCGGGGCCACGGACCGGATCAGGGACGCCCTGGCGGGCCGGCCCGGGCGCTGACCGGCGCGGCCCGGGCGCTGACCGGCGCGGCCCGGGCGGGCCGGTCCGGGGTGTAGTGACGCCGATACGGGGTACTCCGGCAGACTATGGCAGCGATCGTCACGCCCGTCGCCCCGGTCCGTTACAGCGGGTTCACCACCATGCCGCTGGGCGGCCAATGGCGGGCGGGGAGCAGCGGCAAGATCACGACCGACACCGACCCGTGGAGCGGCGCCACCCTGACCGAGATCTCGCTGGCCGCGGCGGATGACCTCGACGACGCTTTCACCGCGGCCGAGCGCGCCCAGCGGGCCTGGGCGGCGCAGCCGCCGGCGGCCCGGGCCGGGGTCATCCGCGCCGCCGCCTCGGTGCTTGAGGCTCGCCGCGATGAGGTCAACGACTGGCTGATCCACGAGACCGGCGCTCCGGTCGCCGCGGCCGAGCTCGAGTGGAACCTGGCCCACGAGGCGATACTGACCGCGGCGGCGCTGCCGTATCAGATCACCGGGGGCATCGTGCCGTCCGACCTGCCGGGCCGGCAGACCCGGGTCTGCCGGGTGGCGGCCGGGGTGATCGCGGTGATCAGTCCCGCGAGCTTCCCGCTGCGGCTGTCCAGCCGCGCCACGGCGGCCGCGCTCGCGGCCGGGAACGCGGTGATCCTCAAGCCATCCAGCGATATGCCGGTCACCGGCGGCCTGCTGATAGCCAAGATCTTCCGGGAGGCCGGCCTGCCGGCCGAGCTGCTCAGCGTGGTCATCGCCTCCGGCGCGGAGGTCAGCGAGGAGATCACCGGGCATCGGGTGCCCCGCGTCATCTCCTTCGCCGGCTCGGCCGCGGTCGGCCGGACCCTGACCCGCCAGGCGGGCGGCAAGCGGCTCGTCGGCCAGCCCGGCACGGACGGGTCGCTGGTGGTCCTCGAGGACGCCGATCTGGCGGGGGCGGCGGACGCGGCGGTGTTCGGTTCCTTCGCCGGGCAGGACCAGATCTGCATGATCACCCGCCGGATCACCGTGCACCGGAAGGTGTACGCCGAGTTCACCGAACGGCTGCTGACCCTGGCGGGTTGCCTGCGAGCCGGCGATCCGGCAGCCGCGGACACCGACATCGGCCCGGTGCGCAACGCCCGGCGGCTGACCGCGATCCGGGACGCCGTGGAACGGGCCCGCGCCGAGGGCGCCCGCCAGGTGCTCGGCGGTGAGCCGGACGGCCCGGCCCGGCTGCTGCTGCCCCCGCACGTGCTGCTGGCGCGCGACAACGTGGCCAGTACCAGGGAGGACCTGGCCGGCCCGGTGATCACGATCGTCCGGGCCCAGGACGAACGGGACGCACTCCGGATCGCGAACGAGACCGGGTACGGCCGCTCGAGCGCGATCTTCACCCGGGACGTTGAGCGCGGCACGCGCGTCGCGCTCGGCCTGAACGCCGCGATGACGCACGTCAACGACGCTGCGGTAAACGGGGACGTCACCGACGACCCGGGCGGCCGCCGGGCTATCGGCGACCTCACCGCCGAGCACTGGGTCACCGTGCCGCTCGGCGCCGACTCGTGACCGGGGGTCCGGCCAGGGTTTCCTGGCCGTGACCTGGTGGCCGGTCAGCGGATCCGGACCGCGACCAGGCAGGCGTCGTCGCCGGTGTCAGAGACCGCGCTGGCCAGGATCTGATCGGCCTGGGCGGCGGCGGTCAGGTTGGGGGTCTCCGGCCGCCCGCGGGCTCCGGGACCCAGACTGGCGACGAACTCCGCGAGCACGTCTTCGATCGAGTCACCGCGCCGCTCGATCAGCCCGTCGGTGAACAACAGCAGAGTGTCACCGGGTTCCAGCGGCTGCACCGCTTCCTCGTAGCTGGCGTCCGGGTCCATGCCGAGCAAGACTCCGCCAGGCAGCGGGAGCTCCCGTGCGGCCCCGCCGCGGACCAGCACGGGCGGCAGGTGCCCGGCACGGGCCCAGCGCAGCACGCGCGTCTCCGGGTTGTAGAGCCCGCACACCACGGTCCCGATCACGCCCGAGGTGAGGTGGCACATCACGCCGTTGAGCATGCCGAGCAGCTCGGCGGGGCCCGCCCCGGTGATGGCCAGGCCGCGCAGCGAGTTGCGGGCCGCGACCATGCCGGTCACCGCGTCAATACCATGCCCGGCGACGTCGCCGACGACCAGCAGCACGTCGTTGGCCGGCAGCAGCAGCGTGTCGTACCAGTCGCCGCCGACCAGATGGCCCTCGCCGACGGGCCGGTAGCGCACCGCGACGTCGATCCCGGCCGCTTCCACCGGCACCGCGTCGGGCGGCATGATGGCCCGCTGCAGGCGCAGCGCGAGCAGGTGCTCCTCGGCGACCCGCTGCTCGCTGTCGGCGAGCTGGTCGCGCGTCGCGGCCAGCGCGACCTGCGTGTGATAGTGGGCCGAGACGTCCTGGAAGGCCCCGCGCAGCGCGACGAGCACTCCGGCGGCGTCCAAGACCGGTTCGGCGAAGACCCGGATCTGGCGGATGCTCCTGTCGTCGGGGTGCACCACGCGGAACGTCGCCGTCGCTGCCTCTCGCCGCTCGGCCAGGCGCTGACGGAAGCGTGTCACGACCGGCTTGTCGGCCGCCATCACGTAGCTGTGCAGATCGGCGAGCGGGATTTCTGTCCCCGACCGCGGTACCAGGCCGAACAGCTCGAAGGCCGAGTCGGTCCAGCGCACCTGCCCGGTGACGAGATTCTCCTCCCAGCCGCCGAGACGGCCGAGTCGCTGCGCGTGGTCCAGGAGCACGGCGAGATCCGGGGCCCGGCCGGCCACGTCGTCGCCGTGCCAGGTGAAGATCGCGCCGTCGAAGAACCGGGCCACCCGCAGGCCGGCCAGCGGCGGCGGAGCAGCCTCGCCCGGGGCTTGATGAGCAGGGAACCCGCTGGCCAGGGCCTCGCCGAGCGGGCCGGGAACGTACTGGGGCACACCGTCGGCCAGGACCTGCGCGGCCCGGGAGAACAGGCCCTGACCGGAAACGCTCGCCGGATACGCCTCCAGCAGCGTCAGCCGGGTCAGGTCGTCCGCGGTCCGGCCCGCAAGATCACGGAAGCCGGGGCTGACGTGCTCGATGCCGAAGTCGATCACCCGGCCGCTGTCATCTCTGATCGCCTGCACCACGAGCACGGAGTCGGCGAGGCCGTCCAGCAGCGTGTAGACGCCGGCCCGGGGCTGGGCGGCAGCCAGGCTGCCGTGCGCGAGCCGGGCGGCGATCACGGGCGCGCAGCCCGCGGCGAGCGCGGACAACTCCTGGCGGATCCCGGGGCCGAAGGCCGCGAGCGGCTCGGGCCAGCTGACCTCCATCACGCCGAGCAGCTGGCCGCCGCGCTCGCGCAGCGCGAGCACCGCGCGAGCGCCGCCGGCCGCGCCGGGTACCGGCGCGGCATCGCCTTCGGGCCGGCCGCCGGGCCACCACAGGTCGGCCGCGCCCCGGGCCACCCGCTGGGCCGGGCAGTCGAGCTGCGGCGGGAGGTGCCGCCACCGGCTGGCCTCGCCCGGGCGCAGCCCGGCCTCGCCGAGCAGCGTGAGAGCGCCGTCCGCGTCCAGCAGCCACAGCACGACGGCGTCCGCGCCAAGGGCCCCGAGCACCGGCCCGGCCACGGTGCCGGTCAGCTCCGTGCCATCGGCGGCCAGCTCGGCGGCAGCCTGGATCATCAGCGAACCGGTCCCGGACCGGCCCGGCCCGTGCGCGTCAAGGCCGCCGGAGCCGGCCGGGGCGGTCAGCGAGTGGCCATGTCATCCCGGCACCGCGGGCCTGGGTTTCCGGGGACAGGACCGCGACGGCCATCTCGGCGACCGGGATGCCGGTCGCCTGGGACAGCTCGGAAAGCTGGCTGGCGGCCTCGGCCGGGGACAGGCCGAGGCGCTCCATCAGCGCGCCGCGGGCCATCGCGACGACCGACTCCCCCGCCGCCGCGGCCTGGATCTGGTCCAGGACCCGCCGCTGGCGCTCGATGATCGCGGTCAGCCGGAGCACGTCCTCGTCGCTACCGGTCACGATTACCCGTCTCCCCGCACGCCGTACCGCCAATCCATCAACGCTCACAAACTCGTCGCAACCCGGTACCAGCAGTGCTTTTCAAGATCAGCGGCCACTGCAGGGGCGGCCTTTTCACGCCTTTGCCCTGCTGCTGACGTCCGCTCGGGCCCATGATAGTTACATCCGGTCTACCATCGGTAGAGATCGCACGACGGTGCTGAGCGGGTATCGCGCCGCATCGGCACAGCTGATGGGAGCGCTTGGTGACTGATACGGCTCAGTCAGGTCCGAGGCTAGACAAATCCGGGCTTGAGCAGCTACTTGCGGGGCTGACGGCGGTACGCGGCGGTGATTTCAGTACCCGCCTGGCCCAGACCGACGACCCGCTGATGGACGAGATCGCCACCGTCTTCAACGGCATGGCGGACCAGCTCGACCTGTTCACGTCCGAGGTCACCCGGGTGGCCCGCGAGGTCGGCACGGAGGGGAAGCTGGGCGGCCAGGCCTACGTCCCTGGCGTGTCCGGCACGTGGAAGGCGCTGACTGACTCGGTTAACGCCATGGCGGGCAACCTGACCGGCCAGGTCCGCAACATCGCGCAGGTGGCGACCGCGGTGGCCAAGGGCGACCTGAGCCAGAAGATCGACGTGGACGCGCGCGGCGAGATCCTCGAGCTCAAGTCCACCCTCAACACCATGGTCGACCAGCTGTCGTCCTTCGCCGACGAGGTGACCCGGGTGGCCCGCGAGGTCGGTACCGAAGGGCGGCTGGGCGGCCAGGCCGACGTCAAGGGCGTCTCCGGGACCTGGAAGGACCTGACCGAATCGGTCAACGTCATGGCGGCCAACCTGACCGACCAGGTGCGCTCGATCGCCGAGGTGACCACCGCGGTGGCCAAGGGCGACCTGAGCCAGAAGATCCGGGTCGACGCCCGCGGCGAGATCATGGAACTGAAGGAGACCATCAACACGATGGTCGACCAGCTCTCGGCGTTCGCCGACGAGGTGACCCGGGTGGCCCGCGAGGTCGGCACCCAGGGCAACCTGGGCGGCCAGGCCGTGGTCCGCGGCGTGTCGGGCACCTGGAAGGACCTGACCGACAACGTCAACGTGATGGCGTCCAACCTGACCGCGCAGGTCCGGTCCATCGCCCAGGTGGCGACGGCGGTGGAGCGCGGCGACCTGAGCCAGCAGATCACGGTCGAGGCCAAGGGCGAGGTCGCCGCGCTGGCCCAGACGATCAACCGGATGGTCGGCACGCTGTCCGCGTTCGCCGACGAGGTGACCCGGGTGGCCCGTGAGGTCGGCACCGAGGGCCGGCTGGGCGGCCAGGCCGACGTCAAGGGGGTCGCCGGGACCTGGAAGGACCTGACCGACAACGTCAACTCGATGGCGGACAACCTGACCAGCCAGGTTCGCAACATCGCCCAGGTCACCACGGCGGTCGCCCAGGGTGACCTGTCCAAGAAGATCGACGTCGCGGCGCGCGGCGAGATCCTCGAGCTCAAGTCCACCCTCAACACCATGGTCGACCAGCTGTCGTCGTTCGCGGCCGAGGTGACCCGCGTCGCCCGCGAGGTAGGCAGCGAGGGCCGGCTGGGCGGCCAGGCCGAGGTCGAGGGGGTGTCCGGCACCTGGAAGCGGCTCACGGAGAACGTGAACGAGCTGGCCGGGAACCTGACCCGGCAGGTCCGCGCGATCGCGGAGGTAACCAGCGCGGTCGCCGCCGGCGACCTGACCCGGTCGATCTCGGTAGAGGCACAGGGCGAGGTCGCCGAGCTCAAGGACAACATCAACGCGATGGTGTGGTCGCTGCGCGAGACGACCCAGGCCAACCAGCAGCAGGACTGGCTGAAGACCAACCTGGCCCGCATCGCGGGCATGATGCAGGGTCACCGGGACCTGGCCGTCGTGGCCGAGCTGATCATCGACGAGCTCGCGCCGCTCACCGGGGCCCAGCACGCCACGTTCTTCCTGACCGAGCCGACCGCCGACGGCGACACCCAGTTGCGCCTCATCGCCGGATACGGGCTACGGACCGACAAGACGGCGCCGATCCAATACCGGCTCGGCCAGTCGCTGATCGGCCAGGTGGCCCGGAGCAAGCGGTCGATCGTGGTCGCGAACCTGCCCGAGGGCTACGTGACGATCTCCTCCGGCCTCGGCGAGGCGCCGCCCGCGAACCTGGCCATCGTGCCCGTCTTGTTCGAGGACCAGGTACTCGGGGTCATCGAGCTGGCCTCGTTCACGGCGTTCAGCCCGGTGCAGACCGACTTCCTGGAGCAGCTGACCGAGACGCTCGGGGTCAACTTCAACACCATCATCGCCAACGCGCGCACCGACACGCTGCTCACCGAGTCGCAGCGTCTCACCTCCGAGCTGCAGGCGCGCTCGGAGGAACTGCAAGCTCAGCAGGTCGAGCTGCAGCGGTCCAACGCCGAGCTGGAAGACAAGGCAGCCCTGCTAGCCGCGCAGAACCGCGATATCGAGACCAAGAACGCCGAGATCGAGCAGGCCCGGCAGGAGATCGAGGAGCGCGCCCGCCAGCTGGCCCTGGCCTCGAAATACAAGTCGCAGTTCCTGGCCAACATGTCACACGAGCTGCGCACCCCGCTGAACAGCCTGCTGATCCTGGCCCGGCTGCTGGCCCAGAATCCCGGCCGGAACCTGTCCGCCAAGCAGGTCGAGTACGCCAACGTGATCCACTCAGCCGGCTCGGACCTGCTGCAGCTCATCAACGACATCCTCGACCTGTCCAAGGTCGAGGCGGGCCGGATGGACATCCACGCGGAACGCTTCCCGCTCAGTACCCTGCTGGAGGATCTCCAGGCCACCTTCCAGCCGCTCACCGCGGAGAAGGGACTGGACTACTCGGTCGAGACGGACCCCAGCGCCCCGCTGGAACTGTTCACCGACCGGCAGCGGCTGCGCCAGGTGCTCGGCAACCTGCTCTCGAACGCGGTCAAGTTCACCGAGCACGGGCACGTCCTGCTCCGGGTGGGCCTGGACCCGGACCGGCGGACGGCGGACGGCGATGACATCTTGTCCTTCTCGGTCGCCGACACCGGCATCGGCATCGCGCCGGAGAACCTCAGCACCATCTTCGGCGCCTTCCAGCAGGGTGACGGTACGCTCAGCAGGCGCTACGGCGGCACCGGGCTGGGACTGTCCATCGCCCGCGAGGTCGGTGCCCTGCTGGGCGGCGAGATCGCGGCGGAAAGCGAACTGGGCCAGGGCAGCACGTTCAACCTGTACCTGCCGTGCGAACTGCCCGGCGCGGCCGACGCCCTCTCACCTGACGCCGACGAGCCGGCCAGCGTGACGGTGAACGGCCAGGTGCACGCCGACGCCACCGAGGCCCTGCAGTTGCAGCCCACGCTGACCGATGACGGGGCGGCCGCCGGGCGGCGGCTGCTGGTCCTCGAGGGCGCGCGCGGCGGGCTGCTGACCCTGCTGGCGCACAGCGCGGTCTCCGATCTCACCGGCATCCAGGGGCCGGTCCACGTCGGCACGGCGGTCAGCCCGGAGCAGGGCATCGAGGCGCTCAGCGCCGCGCCGCACCAGTGCGTGGTCCTGGATCTCGGCCTGGCCGACGCCTCGGCGTTCGCCTTCCTCGACCGGCTCCAGGAGGACCCGGGCCTGCGGACCGTCCCGGTGCTCGCCCACACCAGGGACAAGCTGGACAGCGCGCAGGCCCGGCTGGCGCGGCTGCGGTTCGGGTCACAGCCGCTCGAGCTGCTCCCGTCGCTGGATGAGCTGCGGGAGCGCATCACGCTGCACCTGTCGGCCGCCCAGCCCGAGCATGTCCCCGCGCTGATCAGCGAGCCGGCCGAGGCCGGGACGCGGGTCGTGCCGGCCGAGGCCGAGGGCCACGAGGCGCTGAGCGGCCGGCGGGTCCTGGTCATCGACGACGACGCGCGCAACGTGTTCGCCATCACCAGCACGCTCGAACTGCACGGGGTGACCGTGACCCAGGCGCCCAACGGCCGCAAGGGGATCGAGGCCCTGCTCACCGCCGAGGACACCGACCTCATCTTGATGGACGTGATGATGCCGGAGATGGACGGCTACACGACGATGAACAAGATCAGGCAGATGCCCGCGTTCGCCGCGCTGCCCATCATCGCGGTGACCGCCCGGGCCATGCCCGGTGACCGGGAGAAGAGCATCGCGGCCGGCGCCAGCGACTACGTGACCAAGCCGGTGGACACCGACGAGCTCCTGGCCTGCATGGAGCGCTGGCTCATCCGCCGGTAACGCCGCGACGGTCCGCTTGGCGGCCGCCGCCGCCGCCCGCCGCCTGCGCCGCCGCCGGTCGCGTTGGCGGTCCTCGGCGGTGGTCCCGCCCCAGATGCCGTAGTTCTGCTCACAGGTCAGCGCGAACTCCAGGCACTCCTGCCGCACCCCGCAGCTCGCGCAGATGGTCTTGGCCTGCGCGATCTGTCCCGCGGCCGGGCCGGTCGCGGAGATGGGGAAGAACAGGTCCGGGTCTGCCGACCGGCAAGCGGCCGCCGACCGCCAGTTCTGATCACTCCCAGTCGGGGTCATCGTGTGTCCTCACGAGGGTGTTCGGGTTCAATCTGAGCTGACGCTCGGCTTCCCCGCCAAACGCGGTCTAAATGTGACGATCCTCACACCGGCTTACGTTTATTCGCTCCGGGTCGGGCACACCCTACTCGTCCGTAATTCCAAGGGTTGCAGGGAGATCACGTTGACGAAGGGAACGCTCAGGCGGCCGACCGAAGACGCCATCGGCGCCGACCTCCACGCCGGCGCGCGCGAGGAGCTGAAAGAGCTGACCGACAACGCCTTGCTGGCCAAGATCCGCTCTTTGCCCCGCGACAGCGAGCTGCGGGCCGCCGCCTGCGAGATAATCGTGGAGCGCTACAGCAAGCTGGTGCGCTCGTGCGTCCGGCAGTACCGCGGCAGCCCGGAGCCCACCGAGGACCTCATGCAGGTCGGCTACGTCGGCCTGCTCAAGGCGATTAACAACTACAACCCTGAGGTTGGCGACAGCCTGTCCGCCTACGCTCAGCCGTGCGTCAGCGGCGAGATCAAGCGTCACTTCCGGGACAAGCGCTGGCAGATCCACGTGCGCCGGTCCGCTCAGGAGTTGCTGCTCGAGCTGCGCAAGGCCAACGAGGAACTCACCCACCAGCTGGGCCGCGAACCCGGCGAGGACGAACTCGCCGATCGGCTCGGGGTCAGCGAAGAGGCCATGCGTGAGGCCCGCCAGGCCGACCTGGTGTTCAGCACCTACTCACTCGACGCCCCGCTGTCCGACCGCGAGGACCCGGCGCTGCTGGCCGACGTGCTCGGCGACGACGACCCGGGCGTCGAGCACACGATCGACATGGAGTCCGTCAACGCCCACTGGGACGAGCTGCCCGAACGCGAGCAGCGCATCTTGGTGATGCGCTATTACGGCAACCTCACCCAGACCGAGATCGGCGACCGGCTCGGCATCTCCCAGATGCACGTCTCCCGGCTCCTGGCCCGAGCTCTGGAGCACCTGCGGAGCAAGCTGGTCGATCCGTCCGAAGAGCCCTCCTCCTCCCCCGTGATCACGGCGGCGGCGGGATGACAGGCCCGGGCGTTCACATAGCGGAAGGACCCTCATGAAAACCGGTATGGGACTCGCACTGATCGGCATCGGGGCGATCTTCGCCTTCGCCGTGAGGGGGGATCCCTCATTCCTCAACCTGCACATCGCCGGGTACGTGATCATGATCATCGGCATCCTCGGGCTGGCCATCCCGCGCCGCGGTTACGGCTGGGTCGGCCGGCGGCTGATGGTCCGGCAGGCCCGCTGGCGGCCGAACCGTCAGGTCGAAGAGGTCGTCTACCCGACCACCGTCAACCGCAATCCGGCCAACACCCGCGTGCAGGCCGGCCTGCCCGCCCCGGGCGCGTTCGGCAGTCCGGAGGCGGGCGCGCACCTCGACGCGACTCGCAATCTGTCCGCCGAGCCGCTCGGCCCGCGCTCGGGCGAGACCGAAATCGTGGAAGACGTGTATGAGGACTGAGCCGCGGCGCACACCCGCACCGGAACCGTAAGCAGTACTAGGAGAGGTCATGACACTCACCGTTTCCGTCATCATCGTCTGGCTCCTGATCGGGCTGGTGATCGGCGGGCTGGCGCGGCTGCTCGTGCCTGGTCGTCAGCACGTCGGGCTGCTACTGACGATCCTCATCGGCATTGTGGCCGCGTTGCTGGGCGGGATTATCACCACCGCCATCATCGGCGCCGGCCATACGGTGATCACCTTCATCGTGGCGCTGGTCGCGGCGGCCCTGCTGGTCAGCGCGTTCACCACCCGCGGCTACGGCCGCTACCGCACCCGCCGCCGGTCCTCCCGCCGGTCCTCCCGCTGGCGCTGGTAGGCCCGCGTGTAGCTAGGCACTCGGTATCCGCCGGGGCGATATCGCCCCGGCGGATACTTGTGCATTAGTGCGGTTCTGCCGACAGTATTATTGAGTCGGTTCAGGTGGTCGGCACGAGGGACGATGATCGGGAGAGATGCCGCAAGACACCCGGACGGACGGCTCTTACGCCGGTCTCGGCGACCTGGCGGGGCGGCGTGACGCACTGCGCCAGGCCACTGCCCTGCCCGGCGCCGACCCGTGGGCCTTGCTCGACGCCGCGTTCGCCGAACTCGACGCTGCCGTCGAGGTCCTGACCAAGCCGACCGAGACCGGGCTGGGCGAGGGCACGCCAGCGGGCGCGGCCGACTCGCTCAGCGCGGAACGGGCCCTGCTGCGGGCCGTGTTCCAGCACGCGCCCGCAGCACTGTTCGTGCTCGAGCCCGACGGCACGGTCCGGCGCGCGAACGGCCGGGCCGGCGAGCTGATCGGCGCCCCGCCCGGTTACGCGACCGGCCGGGCGCTGACCGCCTTCGTCGACCTGCCGTCCCGGGCGGCGGTCAAGAGCCAGCTCGCCGCGGCCGCACGGACGGGAACGGCCAGGCAGGTGGAGTGCAGGCTGCTCGGCCCGGACGGCCCGGTCGACGCCACCTTGACCGCGGACGTCATCACCATGCAGGACGGCGCGCGGCTGCTCGTGGTCACCGTGGCCGGCCCGGCCCCGGGGGGACGGGGGGCCGGGAAGGCTCCGCGTGAGCGGGCCGGGTCCGGGGAGGGCCGTCCCCCCCGGGACGACCTCGTCCGGGCCATGACCCGCCGGACGGATATGGTCACGGCGGTGACCAGGCTGCTGCTCGACAACAGCACGTTCAGCGAGGCGGTCACCCTCCAGCGCTGTGCCCGGCTGCTGGCGGGGGACATCGCGAGCTGGGTGATCATCGACATCGAGCGGGCGGATCTGCTGCGGCGCCAGTTCGTGATCGGCCCCCAGGACCAAGCCGCCCAGGAACTGGCCAGGAAGATACGGGCCCTGGACCCGGAGCCCGCTTCGGCACCCGGGCAGGTCCACGCCGCGGGCACCTCGGTGGTGCTGGCCCATGCCGATGACGCCGGGATCCTGGGCACCATGGCGGACGGGACGCCGCTGCTGATGCTGCTCGGCGCCACCTCGCTGATCAGTGTCCCGATCACCGATGGCCTGACCGGCTACGGCGCGCTCACCCTGGCCCGCACGGCCGGCGAAGGACGCTTCGAGATCGCCGACCTGGCGCTGGCCGAGGACCTGGGCCAGCACCTCGGCGTGGCCATCCGGGTGGATCGCATGTTCCGGCACCGGGCCGCGGCCGCCGAGGCCCTGCAGAGCAGCCTGCTGCCGGCCAGGCTGCCGGAGGTTCCGGGCCTCGACCTGTTCGCGGCGTACCAGCCGGCCAGCGAGGGGCTGGACGTCAGCGGTGACTTCTACGACGTGTTCCCGGTCCAGGACGGCTGGGCTATCACGGTCGGCGACGTGTGCGGCAAGGGGCAGGAGGCCGCCGCGATGACCGCGGCCGCCCGGCACGCGATCCGGGTCCTCGCGCACTGGAATCCGGACCCCGTAGACGTGCTGGCCCGCGTGAACGAGGTCATGCTGGCCGGTGACTACGAGGACCGCTTCGTGACGGCCAAGCTCGCCTACCTGCGCTGGGACGGCGCCCGGCTGCACGTCAGGCTGGCCAGCGCCGGACACCCCGGGCCGGCGCTGGTGCGGCCGGACGGGCGGGTCGACGTGCTGAACGGCGGAGGGCTGCCCCTGGGCCTGTTCCCCGACGCCGACCCGCAGGCCGAGGAACTCGAGCTCGGCGAGGATGATCTGCTGTTCTTCTACTCCAACGGGGTCACGGACGCGCGCAGCCCGGACATGCGCTACTTCGAGGACAGCCTGGCCGACGAGCTGGCCGGCCTGGCGGGCCGGTCCGCCGCGGAGACCGCCCGCATGGTGCAGGGCCTGGTCGGCAGCTTCTCCCAGGACGAGCTGCGTGACGACATGACGATCCTGGTGGCGAAGGTGAAGACGCCTCCGGACTAGGCCGGGCCGGGCCGGGGCCGCCGGGCCGCTGGCCCGCCGGTCTTCTGGTTCTCCCTGCTGTAGGCGGCCACGACCTCGGCGGCCACCTCGGTGACCTTGACGTGGCGGCGCTGGGACTCCTGGCGCAGCCGCCGCAGCGCGTCGTCCGCGTCGCAGCCGAGCGCGTGCATCAGGACGCCCTTGGCCTGGTCGACCACGGAGCGGGCCACCACCGCGTCCTGCAGCTGGCTGGCCGTCCGCTGGGCCTGGCCATAGGCCGTCGCGTTGGTCAGCATCGCGCTGCCGAAGGCGGCCAGCGTATCGGCCATCGGGTTGGACTGGACGTCGAGCACGCCCGGCCGGACCCCGAACAGGGACAGGACCAGAGCGCCGCGCGGGAACTCCCGCACCAGGTGGACCGAGCAGCGCACGCTGCGGCGCAGCGCTGCCGCGGCGTACTCGGGCCAGCGGGTCTCCGCCAGCGTGTCCGGGCAGCTGACCGGCAGGCCCTCATCGGCCGCGGCGACAAGCGGCCCGCGTCCGAGGTCCAGCTGGAGGTCCGCGAGCTCGGCCAGGTCCGGGTGGGTGGCCGCGGCGCCGATCACCTCGCCATCACGCCAGACCGCCGCGTGGGCCCCGGCGCAGGCCGGTACCTGCCAGGCGGCCAGCTCGGCGAGCCGGTTCAGCGAGCGGGCCTCGGAGCCGTTGCTGAGGCTCAGCAGCTCGGCCGCCTCGTGCCCGAGGTGATCGATCGGCAACGGGCCCTCCGTCCTGGCTCGGACTAGCAGGCGGGCGGTCCCGCCGTGACCGCTTCGGCCTTCGCGGGCGGACCTAGCGGCTCGCTGGACCGGGTGACGAAGCGGATGGCCGGGATCCGGGCCGCGCACGATGCCAGGCGCGCGCCGGAGGCAGTCGTCTTCTGGAAGGTCGTCTGGCACCAGGGCCGGGCGGACCAGGGCGATACGCCGCCCGCCGAGTAGCCGGTCTCACAGGTGGCCACGCTGTGGGCCCGGCTGCTGAGCAGCGCGCCGATGGTGATCATCGCGAACATGACCGGGACCAGCACGAACGCGTAGATGGTCGTCCCCGCGCGTAGCCACCGAAGCCGCCGCGGCCGCGGCCGGGCCAGCGGCTCCGCACCGACCGGTTCGTCTGCGTTGATCCGGGTGAAGATGGAGAACATCGAAACCAGCTGAGGCTCGCTGGCCTGCAGCGCGCCTTCCATGCGTTCAAGAACACGTTGCTGGGCGGCGGGCAGACTCACACAAACTCCTAGCACCATGACGAATGGGGGTGCGGAACCACCGCCTACCCCCGCCTTCTGGCCACAAACGGCATCACGTGCAGCTTACCGGCTCGATTACGCGCACGACTCAGTCGGGCACGATTCCGTCAGGAACTGTTCAGCCGGGCTCGTTTTGCGTCCGGAACTGTTGAATCAGTCGGGTACCGCGGCGGTGACCTCGCTGGCCGCGCGCGGGCTCACCGACACCCGGACCAGGGCGGCCGCGAGCCTGGCCGGCTGGCCACTGCCGGACAGCAGCGCGGCCAGCGACGACCGGCTGTCCGGCAGCCCGACCCGGCGTGCCCCGCTTTTCATCGGGGCGTCCACGTACGGCGCGACGACGGGCCACACGGCCTGGGCCTCACGCAGGAAAATGCCTGCCCCGGCGCCGCCCAGGCCCGGGAACCCGGCGAGCAGCGCCTCGGTCATGCCGGGGTCGCCGCCAGCCTGGTCCCGCAGCCTGCGCAGGTCACCGTGCCACTGGCGGGACAGCAGGTCCGCGCCGTCGCCCAGCACGGTGGCGGTGCGCTCGTCGTAGCGGGCGTAGCCACCGCGGTCGAGCACGTCCACCCGGTCCTGCCAGCCGGCCTCGCTCATGGCCCGGGGGCTGCGGTACCCGGCCGCGAACAGCTCGCGGGCGGCCGCGATCGCGACGTCGGCCGCGATCCGAGCGGTCAGCAGGGTGCTCAGCACGAGCAGCTGGTACAGCGGGCCCGGCCGGTCGGCGAGCCGGATACCCGCTTGCTCGGCGTACGGGCACCCGTAGCGGTCGAGCAGTTCCCTGACGATCAGGTCTGGTTTCCCGGCCATACCGAGCCCCGGTCAGCGATCCGGGGCGATGGCCGAGATCTCCGAGACGGCCGAACGCTCGTCCCGATCAAGGGCCAGGTCACCGATGGATACCACACCCACCGGGACGCCGTCGGCGATGACCGGCAGGCGGCGTACCGCGCGCTCGCGTACCAGCCGGTCGGCGTGCAGGATGTCGTCATCTGGCCGGAGCACGGCCAGCTCACTGGTGCAAATGTCGCCCAGGCGCGTCGTGGCCGGGTCGCGGTTCTCGGCCAGGACCCGGATCGTGATGTCGCGATCGGTGACCAGCCCTTCGAGCCGTCCGCCGGACACCACGAGCACGGTGCCGATCCCCCGCTCCTTCATGGCCTTGGCCGCGGCCGATACCGATGCGGTCGCCGCCATGCACACCGGCGCGGCCGACATGATGTCGCGTACCTTCCCGGTCATGATTCGTCCGGCGGGGCCAGGTCGCCCATTGACACGATCCCGGCCACCTGCCCGTCCTCGATCACCGGCAGCCTGCGGACCGCGTGCTGGCGCATCAGCGCCACGGCCACGGCCGCGTCGTCGTCCGCGCGGACTCCGACCAGGTCCCGGCTGCTGAGCGGGCCCACCGGCTCGTCCGGCCCCTTCGACTCCGCCACGGCCCTGACCACGAGGTCGCGGTCGGTCACCAGGCCGAACAGGGCCTGGTCGCTGACCACGAGGACGGCGCCCACCCCCCAGTCCCGCATGGTCCGCGCGGCGGTACCAATCGACTGGTGGTAATCCACCCCGATGGGGCCCGGCGTCATCACATCACGCACCTTGGCGTTCATGACGTCCTTTCCTCCAGGTCGCGGTTCGGCTGATCCCGTACTCGCTACCAGCCGAGACCAGGCCTAAACAGGAATCCGCGCGTGGAGAAGAACTAGCCGCATGTTACGAGTGAGAAAGGGCGGAATTGGAGGGGTTTTCAGCGGCGGGTCAGGCCCGGCCGAGAAGGCGGTCGAGCGCACGGCTGACCTCGTCGGCCAGGGCGCTGTCGGCCGCGCCGGACGGGCGGCCTCCGGCGGGCGCCGGACCCCCGGCGGGCGCCGGAACCCCGGCGGGCGCCGGACCTCCCGTGGGCGCCGGACCCCCGGCGGGCGCCGGACCTCCCGCGGGGGCGCGGCCGCTAGCATCGGGGCCGCCGACCGGGACCAGGTCGGGAGTAAGCAGCGCCTCAGGCTCCCGGACCAGGCCGCAGTCCAGGCACTCGACCTGGCCCAGCCGCCGGATCAGGTGCGCGCTGCGGCACTTGGCGCACCGCTCGAGCTCGGCGGTCCAGTCGGCCGACTCCTGGCACGGCGGGCAGATCAGCACCAGCTGGTCGTGCACCACCCCGCGCCGCCAGGGACTCTTACCCCGCTCCGGGTCCGTCTGCCGCATGCCGCAGCGGTAACACGGCACCTCTCCTCCACTTTTCCCCCAGGCCCACCCTTGGTCTCCTACAGGTGCGGCGCTAGCCGAGCGCGGCGAGCGCCTTGGAATAGTCCGCCAGGTCGCGCGCCTGCGGGATCGGGTTGACCACCTTCCACCGCACGACGCCGTCCTTGTCGATGATGAACGTCCCCCGGGTCGCGATGCCGCGCTCGAAGTCGAACACACCGTACAGCTTGGCCACGTCCCCGTGCGGCCAGAAGTCCGACAACAGCTCGAACTGGAAGTGCTCCGCGTCGGACCAGGCCCGATGGGTGAACGTGGAGTCCACCGACACGGTGAGCAGTTCCACGTCGTCGCGGGTCACCTCGGGGAACTCGTCGCGCATCGCGCACAGCTCGCTGGTGCACACGCCGCTGAACGCCAGCGGGTAGAAGACCAGCACGACGTTCTTGGCGCCGCGGAAGCCGGACAGCCGCACGGGCGTGCCGTGCTGGTCCCTCAGCTCGAAATCAGGCGCCCTGTCGCCAACCTCCACCGCCATGCCTGGTCCTTTCGCTGGAGCAAATGGGTGCTCGTTACCACCCAAGTCTGCCACCTGACCGCGGGCGGGGAACCACGGTCCGTTCGGCATATATATAAGGTGAACGGACGGTCAGTCTGGTCCTCTACCGGCGTGCCTTCGGCGCCACCAATCGCGTGCCCGACCAGTCGCGGGCCGCGCTTACGCTCGAGGTCTGGGACAGCCCGGCCGTCGGCGCCGCCTCGCCGATGTCGCTCGGCTCGACGTGGCCCTCACGGCCCGCCTTCGGCGTCAGCAGCCAGATGTACCCCCCGTCGGCCAGCGGCGTGAGGGCGTCGACCAGCGCGTCGACCAGGTCGCCGTCGCCGTCGCGCCACCAGAGCAGGACCACGTCGACCACGTCGTCGTAGTCCTCATCGACCAGCTCTACACCGTCCACCTTGGTAATCGCGCCGCGCAACTGCTCGTCGCAATCATCGTCGTAGCCGATCTCCTGCACCACCTGGCCCGGCTTGATACCAAGTCGCTCGGCCTGGCCGCGTTCATCCTGGGCCTGGCCCGCGGTCGCGCTCACTGCGTCCTCCTTGAATCCCTCCCCGCATCAGCGCACGCCTTGCGATGCCTGGCCCTCTGTAAATCTTCAGGGCCAGCCCCCTCGACGGCGATGATGCGTCAGCACTTCTTGTTGGGACAGTTCACACTGGGTCGGCCCGGCGCGCAAGTGGCAATCGCCCCGGCCGGGAAAACCGCCGCCATAAATTGATCTGCCCGATCCGTCAGCGGTTACGCTGAGCAGTTCCAGGCACGTAGAGTAACGAAGCGCTCTGCTCTTGGCGAAACTGGCCCCCGGCCGCACGTTGCGGGCCCCGGGCGGTGCGCTGCTTCTCCCAGATGGCGGTTACCGTCAAGTAGAGATGCGCTCGGGGCCAGTTCGTACGACGATTGGTCTGGACAACACATCACGAAGGTTCTGCGACCCGCGGCCGTACAGCCGCCCGATCTACGCGGAAGGCGAGGCTCCCCCGTGGCTTCCGGACGCCAGCGATTCTCCATCATCAGCGACGGGCTGCCCACCCAGCTGCCCGACATCGACCCGGACGAGACACGCGAATGGATCGAGTCGTTCGATACCGTTGTGCGGACCAGGGGCCGGGCGCGCGCCAGGTACGTCATGCTGCGCCTGCTCGAGCGGGCGCGCGAGCAGCAGGTCGGGGTGCCCGGCCTGCGCAGCACCGACTACATCAACACGATCCCGCCCGAGCGTGAGCCGTGGTTCCCCGGCGACGAGCACGTCGAGCGCCGGATCAGGGCCTACATCAGGTGGAACGCCGCGGTCATGGTCTCCCGCGCGAACCGCCCGGGCATGGGCGTGGGCGGGCACATCGCCACCTACGCCAGCGCGGCCAGCCTGTACGAGGTCGGCTTCAACCACTTCTTCCGGGGCAAGGACCACGGCGAGTCCGGCGACCAGGTGTTCTTCCAGGGGCACGCGGCGCCTGGCATCTACGCCCGCGCCTTCCTGGAGGGCCGGCTGACCGAGGACCAGCTCAACGGGTTCCGGCAGGAGCTCTCGCACCCCGGCGGCGGGCTGCCGTCTTACCCGCACCCGCGGCTGATGCCCGACTTCTGGGAGTTCCCGACGGTATCGATGGGGCTCGGCGCGCTGAACTCCATCTACCAGGCCCGGTTCAACCGGTACCTGCTGGCCCGGGAGATCCACGACACCTCGCGCTCGCACGTGTGGGCGTTCCTGGGCGACGGCGAGATGGACGAGCCGGAGGCGATCGGCGCGATCGGCCTGGCCGCCCGTGAGGAACTGGACAACCTCACCTTCGTCATCAACTGCAACCTGCAGCGCCTGGACGGGCCGGTGCGCGGCAACGGCAAGATCATCCAGGAACTCGAGGCGACCTTCCGCGGCGCGGGCTGGAACGTGATCAAGGTCATCTGGGGCCGGGACTGGGACCCGCTGCTGGCCCAGGACACCGACGGGGTTCTGGTCAACAAGATGAACACCACGCCGGACGGGCAGTTCCAGACCTACAGCGTGGAGTCCGGCGCGTACATCAGGGAGAACTTCTTCGGGTCCGACCCGCGGCTGCGGGCCATGGTGTCGCACCTGTCCGACGACGAGCTGCGTTCGCTCTCCCGCGGGGGTCACGACTACCGCAAGGTGTACGCGGCGTTCAAGGCGGCCCGCGAGCACACCGGCCAGCCGACCGTCATCCTGGCCCACACGATCAAGGGCTGGACACTGGGCAAGGACTTCGAGGCCCGCAACGCCACGCACCAGATGAAGAAGCTCACCGTGGCCGAGCTGAAGGAGTTCAGGGACCGGCTCTACCTGCCGATCCCGGACTCGGCCCTGGAAGCCGAACTGCCGCCCTACTACCACCCCGGCGAGGACTCCGACGAGATCCAGTACATGCGCGAGCGCCGGGCCGCCCTGGGCGGCGTGCTGCCGCGGCGGGTGGTCCGGGCCAAGCCGCTGCCGCAGCCGGCCGACGCGATCTACGACGAGCTGCGCAAGGGCTCGGGCAAGCAGGCGGTGGCCACCACCATGGCCTTCGTCCGGCTGCTCAAGGAGCTGATGAAGGACCCCGAGATCGGCGAGCGGTTCGCGCCGGTCATCCCGGACGAGGCCCGGACGTTCGGCATGGACTCGCTGTTCCCGACGGCGAAGATCTACTCCCCGCACGGGCAGACCTACGACGCGGTGGACCGCAACCTGCTGCTGTCCTACAAGGAGTCCGAGAAGGGCCAGATCCTGCACGAGGGCATCAGCGAGTCGGGCGCGATGGGCTCGGTGATCGCGGCTGGTTCGTCTTACGCCACGCACGGCACGCACATGATCCCGGTGTACGTGTTCTACTCGATGTTCGGCTGGCAGCGGACCGGCGACGAGATGTGGCTGCTCGGCGACCAGCTCGGCCGGGGTTTCCTGCTCGGGGCCACGGCCGGGCGGACCACGCTGACCGGGGAGGGGCTGCAGCACAACGACGGGCACTCGCTGCTGCTGGCCTCGGTCAGCCAGGCGTGCGTGTCCTACGACTGCGCCTGGGCCTACGAGATCGCCTACGTGATGCGGGACGCGCTGCGGCGGATGTACGACGCCACGCCCGAGTACCCGGACGGCGAGAACATCTTCTACTACCTCACCGTGTACAACGAGCCGTACCCGCAGCCGCCCGAGCCCACCTCGTTCCCCGGCGGGACCGCGGGCCTGGAGCAGGGCATCCTGCGCGGCCTGTACCTGTACGGGCCCGCGCTCGGCGTGGCGGGGGCGGAGGGGTCCGCGGCCTCCGGACCCGCCGTACGCGACTGGCTCGCCGGACGGGCCGGGGGGTCGGCTTCTTCCGAACGGTCCGTGGTTCCCGTGCCCCGGGCCCAGATCCTGGCCTCCGGGGTGGCGCTGCGGCAGGCGGTGACCGCGCAGGAGATGCTGGCCCGGGACTGGGGCGTGTCGGCCGACGTGTGGTCGGCCACGTCCTGGACCGAGCTGCGCCGGGAGGCGCTGGCCTGCGAGTCGTGGAACATGCTGCACCCCGACGAGCCGCCGCGGGAGCCGTACGTGACCTCGCTGCTGTCCGGCAAGCCCGGGCCGGTAGTGGCGGTGTCGGACTGGATCAAGGCCGTGCCGGACCAGATCGCCCGCTGGGTGCCAGGGACGTACACGTCGCTGGGCACCGACGGGTTCGGCTTCTCCGACACGCGCCCGGCCGCGCGGCGGTTCTTCCACGTGGACGCGGAGTCGATCACCGTGGCCGTGCTGTGGGAACTGGCCCGGGCCGGCGCGGTGGACGCCGGGTTCCCGGCCCAGGCCATCGAGCGTTACCGGCTGGACCTTCCGGTTAGCGAGGCGCTGTCGTAGGCAGGTTATGACCGAAAAGCGGGCCCGGGCCGGTGGGCCCCGGGTGAACGCGGAGACCGTGCGGCGGATCGAGCGGGCCACCGGGGCGCTCGGCACGGCCGCGATCGCCGCGATGGACAAGCGGCTGCCGTGGTTCCGGAGCATGTCGGCCGAGAACCGGTCCTGGCTCGGGCTGGTCGCGCAGGCCGCGATCGCCGCGTTCCTGGACTGGATCAAGCACCCGGAGCGGAACCGCCCCGCGGTGACCCAGGTGTTCGGCACCGCGCCGCGCGAGCTGGCCCGGGCGGTCAGCCTGCAGCACGCGGTCGAGATGATGCGGGTCATCATCGACGCGGTCGAGGCCCAGGTCGACGAGCTGGCCGCACCGGGCAACGAGGCCGAGCTGCGCGAGGCGGTGCTGGCCTACGCGCGGGAGATCGCCTTCAGCGCGGCCCTGGTATACGCGCGGACCGCGGAGGCGCGCGGCGCGTGGGACGCCCGGCTGGAGGCGCTGGTGGTCGACTCCCTGGTCCACGGCGAGACCGACGACTCGCTGCGCTCCTGGGCTTCGGCGCTGAACTGGTCGTCATCCCCGGTCACGGTGGTGGTCGGCACCATCGGCGACGAGGACGACGGCGAGGAGGAGGGCAAGGGACACGCTCCGGCCGGGGTGGAGCCGCTGATCGAGGACCTGCGGGCCCAGGCCCGGCGGGCCCGGCTCGACCTGCTGGCCGGCGTGCACGGCAACCGGCTCATCCTGGTCATCGGGGGGAGCGATGACCCGATCGCGGCCGCCGAGCGGTTCGCCGGGCGGTTCGGGCCCGGGCCGGTGATCGCCGGGCCGCTGGTCCGCGACCTGCGTACCGCGTCGGTCTCGGCGCGGGCGGCGCTGTCCGCGCTGCGCGCCGCCCCGGCCTGGCCGGACGCGCCGCGTCCGGCCGGCGCGGACGACCTGCTGCCCGAACGCGCGCTGGACGGGGACCCGGACGCCCGGGCCACCTTGATCAGCGACGTCTACGAGCCGCTGCTGGGCGGCGGGCACGCCCTGCTCGACACGCTCACGACCTACCTGGAGCAGGGCTCTTCACTGGAAGCAACCGCACGGCTGCTGTTCGTACACCCCAATACGGTGCGCTACCGGCTGCGGCGCGTCGCGGAGGTCACCGACTACACGCCCTCGGCCGGGCGGGACGGCTTCACGCTGTGGGTGGCGGTCGCCTTGGGGCGCCTGGCGGCCAGGCGCACCTGACGATCGTGACGTCACGGTAACGTTTAGATGAATATCGTTTGTAGGAATGCGCCAAGAACACGGCAGCCAACTTCGTACTGTTCGGCATTCATGTGGCGGAGTCCTACAGGGCACCCTAAAGGGATGCTTATCATCACCGCACCGGGGCAGGGCGCGCAGACGCCAGGTTTCCTTGCTCCCTGGCTCGAGGTACCCGGCGTCGCGGAGCGTCTGGGTGCCGCCTCCGAGCTGGCGGGCTGCGACCTGATCAGGTACGGAACCACCGCCGACGCCGACGAGATCCGGGATACGGCGATCGCGCAGCCGCTGCTGGTGGCGGCCGCGCTGGCCGCGGCGGGCGCGCTGGCGGGCGGCATGCACGCCGACGCGGTGGCCGGGCACAGCGTCGGAGAACTGGCGGCCGGGGTGCTGGCCGGGGTGCTGAGCGCGGACGATGCGATGCGCCTGGTCAGGGTGCGCGGCCGCGGCCATGGCGGCGGCCTCGGCGGTCCAGCCGACCGGGATGACGGCCGTCCTGGGCGGTGACGAGGAAACGGTGCTGGCGGCCATCGCCCGGCACGGCCTGACCCCGGCGAACATCAACGCGGCCGGGCAGATCGTGGCCGCCGGGGCGATCGCGGACCTGGCGGCCTTCGCGGCCGACCCGCCGGCCGGCGCCCGGCTGCGCCCGCTGCAGGTGGCCGGGGCCTTCCACACCAGGTACATGGCGCCCGCGGTCGCGGCGCTGCGCTTCGCGGCCGCCGAGGTCGCGGTCACCGATCCGCACCTCACGCTGCTGTGTAACGCCGACGGCGCCGCGGTCACCACCGGCAAGGAATGGCTGGAGCGCATCGTGACCCAGGTCGCCGCGCCGGTGCGCTGGGACCTGTGCCTGCGGACGATGGCGGACCTGGGCGTGACCGCGGTCATCGAGCTGCCGCCCGCTGGCACGCTGACCGGCCTGGCCCGGCGGGCGCTGCCCGGGGTCGTCCAGCTGGCCCTCAAGACCCCGGATCAGCTCGAGGCCGCGCGCGACCTGATCGAGGAGCACCTGTCGGAGTCCGACGGGCACGGGCACGGGCACCTGCCGGAATGGCGCCTGATCGTGGCGCCGACCTCGGGCACGTTCCGCTCGCCGGCCGGCCGCCGCGATGCCGCCGCGACCGGCGCGATGGTGGCCTTGACCGCGGAACTCGGTACCGTCGTCACGCGCGGCGGGGAGCGCTCGCTCGCCACGCCCTGGCCGGCTGAGATCATCGAATGGCTCGTGGAGGACGGCGACCCGGTCAGCGAAGGTCAGCCCCTCGTCCGTGTTCTGCCTAGGGAAGGCGCATGACATCTTCTGGTTCGTTCCCGCCCGCCGCGGGAGCGCGGATTGTCTCGCTCGGCGGCTATCAGCCCGCCAACGTAGTGACCAACGACGACCTCTCGGCCCGGGTTGACACCAGTGACGAATGGATCCGCAGCCGGGTCGGCATCATCAGCCGCCGGTACGCGGGGCCGGACGAGACCGTGGCCGACATGGCGGTCGTGGCCGGCGGCAAGGCGCTGGCCGGCAGCGGCCTGTCCCCCGCCGACATCGACCTGGTCATCGTGGCGACCTGCAGCACCGAGGTCCAGATCCCGAACACCTCCGCGATGGTCGCGTCCCGGCTCGGCATCGTGGCGCCCGGCGCCTACGACCTCAACGCGGCGTGCGCCGGCTTCTGCTACGCGCTGGCCAACGCCTCCGACGCGGTCCGGGCCGGCACGGCCCGGCACGTACTGGTCATCGGGGCCGAGAAGATGACGGCCTGGATCGACCCCGACGACCGCTCCACCTGCATCATCTTCGCGGACGGGGCGGGCGCCGCGGTGGTCGGGCCGGTCGGTGACGGCGAGCCGCCGGGCATCGGGCCGGTGGTGTGGGGCAGCGCCGGCGACATGGCCGACAAGATCGCGATCCCGAACCGCCGCTCGTACATGTACCAGGAGGGTCAGGCGGTGTTCCGCTGGGCCACCACCACGATGCACCCCATCGCGGCGCAGGCCTGCGAGCGGGCCGGGGTGGCGGTAAGCGACCTGTCGGCCTTCGTGCCGCACCAGGCCAACCTGCGCATCATCGAGGCCATCGCGCGCAAGCTGGGCGTACCGCGGGAGCGCCTGGCGGACGACATCGTGCACTCGGGCAATACGTCCTCGGCGTCGGTTCCGCTGGCGCTGGCCCGGATGGCCGAGCGCGGCGACCTCAAGTCCGGCTCCCCGGCGCTGCTGCTCGGCTTTGGCGCGGGGATGTGCTACGCGGCGCAGGTGATCACGGTACCCTAGCCGCGCCCCGCCACGGGGCAGCCAGACCACCTTCATCCGTTCACGACAAGGAGCAAAGAGCATGACTGACCAGGAGATCCTCGCCGGGCTTGGCGAAATCGTCGAGGAGATCGCCGGCGTGCCCGCCGACGAGGTGACCCCGAACAAGAGCTTCGTCGACGACCTCGACATCGACTCGCTGTCCATGGTCGAGATCGCCGTCGCGGCCCAGGACAAGTTCGGCGTCGAGATCCCCGACGACCAGCTGAAGGACCTCACCACCGTCCAGGACGTAGTGAACTTCGTGGCCAAGAACGCCGGCGAGCCGGCGTGACGGTGGACCGCGAGACTGTCGTCGTCACCGGGCTCGGCGCGACCACCCCGCTTGGCGGGGATGCCGCGTCGACCTGGACGGCGATGCTGGCCGGGCGGAGCGGTGCGCGGCGCCTGACCGAGCCGTGGGCCGAGCAGCTGCCGGTGCGGATCGCCGCACCGGCAGCCGCCGACCCGGTCGAGATCGTGGGCCGCGTGCAGGCCCGCCGGATGGACCGGTGCGAGCAGTTCGCGCTCGTCGCCTCGCGCGAGGCGTGGGCCGACGCGGGCGCACCGGAGATGGACCCGGAACGGCTCGGGGTCTCGGTCACCACCGGGATCGGCGGCATCGGATCGACGCTGGCCGCGTACGACATCCTCAACTCCAAGGGCTGGCAGCGCATCTCGCCGTATACGGTGCCGATGCTCATGCCCAACGGGTCGGCCGGCTGGATCAGCATGGAATTGAATGCGCACGCCGGCGCGCACTCGCTGGTCAGCGCGTGCGCGTCCGGGGCGGAGGCGATCGGGTACGGCATCGACATGATCCGCTCCGGGCGGGCCGACGTGGTCATGGCGGGTGGCACCGAGGCGGCGATCATGCCGCTGAATATCGGCGCGTTCGCGGTCATGCGGGCCATGTCCACCCGCAACGACGACCCGGAGCGGGCCTCGCGGCCGTTCGACAAGGGCCGGGACGGGTTCGTGCTCGGCGAGGGCGCCGGCATGCTGGTGCTGGAGTCGCTGTCGCATGCGCGCGAGCGCGGCGCGCGGATCTACGCCGTGGCGGCCGGGGCCGGCTACTCCTCGGATGCCTACCACATCGCCCACCCGGCGCCCGACGGGGCCGGGGTGGCCGCGGCGATCGGCCGGGCGCTGGCTGACGCGCGGGTCAATCCGGAGCAGGTCGTGCACGTCAACGCGCACGCCACCTCCACCCCGGAAGGCGACCCGCTCGAGGCGCAGGCCCTGGTCAAGGCGCTGGGATCGGCGTCCGACGGCGTGATCGTCTCGTCGACCAAGTCGATGACCGGGCACCTGCTCGGCGGTGCGGGCGCCATCGAGTCGGTGGCCGCCATCTTCGCGCTGCGCGACCAGGTGGCCCCGCCCACGATCAACCTCGAAGACCTGGACGACGAGGTGCCCGTCGATGTCGCTACCGAGCCGAGGCCGCTGACCAAGCGCGACGCCGGGCCGATGGCCGTGGTGAACAACGCGTTCGGGTTCGGCGGGCACAACGTGTCGCTTGTGTTCACCGCCGCCTGAACTCGTTAAGCCGGACAGGAGACCTCAGATGACGACCACCCCAGACGCGGCTGCGACAGCCCACCTCCGGGGGGGCTCCACCCCCCGGACCTCCCTGGCACGCCCGCACGCCAGGGCCTGCCCCGCGACCCGCGGGAGCGGCTGAAGGCGTTGTTCGACCCCGGCACGCTGGACCTGCTGCCGGCGCACGGCGACGAGCGGAGCGGGGTGGTCGCGGGCGTCGGGCTGGTGCACGGCACGAGTGCGGTCGCGTTCGCGTCCGACCCGCGGGTGCAGGGCGGCGCCATGGGCACCGCGGGCTGCGCCGCGATCGTCGGCGCGTACACCGAGGCGGTCTCCCGCGGGGTTCCGGTCGTGGGCCTGTGGCACTCGGGCGGGGCCCGGCTGGCCGAGGGCGTGGCCAGCCTGCACGCGGTGGGAACCGTCTTCGCGGCGATGACCGCTGCCTCCGGGCGCGTACCGCAGATCTCGGTGGTGCTGGGTCCGGCGGCTGGCGGCGCCGCGTACGGCCCGGCGCTGACCGACATCGTGATCCTGTCCGGCCAGGGACGCATCTTCGTCACCGGTCCGGACGTGGTGCGCTCGGTGACCGGCGAGGACGTGGACATGGAGCGGCTCGGCGGGCCGGAGCCGCACAGCCGCCGGTCCGGGGTGGTGCACCTGGTGACCGAGACCGACGCCGAGGCGCTGGACCGGGCCCGCCAGGTCGCGGCGCTGTTCAGCGACCAGGGGAAGATCGCCGAGGACGCCGAGGACCGCGACCTGTCCGGCGTGCTGCCCGATTCCCCGAGGCGCGCCTACGACGTGCACCTGCTGACCGGCAAGCTGCTCGATTCGCCGGGCGTGGAACTGCACCCCCGGTGGGCGCCGAACATCGTGACCATCCTGGGCCGGCTAGCCGGACGCACGGTGGGCGTGGTGGCCAGCAACCCGATGCGCCTCGGCGGCTGCCTGGACGCCGCGGCGGCGGAGAAGGCGGCGCGCTTCGTCCGGATGTGCGACGCGTTCGGCGTGCCGCTGGTGGTGCTGGTGGACGTGCCCGGCTACCTGCCCGGGGTCGGGCAGGAATGGGACGGCGTGGTCCGCCGGGGCGCCAAGCTACTGCACGCGTTCGCCGAGGCCACTGTGCCGCGGGTGACGCTGGTGACCCGTAAGGCGTTCGGCGGGGCCTACATCGCGATGAACTCCCGCTCGCTCGGCGCGACCCGCGTCTACGCCTGGCCGGGCGCCGAGGTGGCGGTCATGGGCGCGGTCGCGGCCGTCCGCATCCTGCACCGCCGCACGCTGGCCTCGGTGCCGCCTGAGGGGCTGCACGAGGCCGAGACGGAACTGGCCGCCGAGCACGAGGCCACCGCAGGCGGCCTGCAGCGCGCGGTCGAACTCGGCGTCATCGACGCCATCATCGAGCCCAGCCAGACTGGCCGCGAGCTAGCCCGGGCCATCGCCGAGGCGCCCCAGCTCAAGGGAACGCACGCCAACATCCCGCTGTAAGCCCAGGTGTTGCGTGCGGGGCCGATGAGCGTCGCCCTTTCGCAGTCGCGGTCGTCCCGGTCGCGATCGTCCCGGTCGCGGTCGCCACAGGCTGAGCGACTCATGCAGCGCAGCAGCCCCACGGGTCCCATTTGCGTGGACGATCGGGCTTTCGTGGAACATCTGGGCAACCCCAGTTGCCCGGATCGACCACGAAAGACGGATATTCCACGATAATTTCCGGATCGTGGAACCTATGAGCGCGTGGTGATACTGGGGGTTCCAGTGGGAGCGAAGTGGTGATTGTGGCGTCTCAAGGGCTCGCATTGGCCTCCGCTGGCGCCCGCTGGCGGCCCGGAACCGCTGCTTGGTAGTATCCGGGTCCGCGACACGCCGGAGGTAATCGCCCACAGGGGCTTGGCTGGGTGCTGTCGCTGTTAGAGCGGGTTCGGCGGGGTGGTGTCGCCGCCGCCGACGCCGCCGCCGCGGTCAGTGCTGCCTCGGTCGGGGCCGGTGGGAGGCTCGGAGCCCGCGGACGGGGCTGAGCCGCCGGACGGGGCTGAGCCGCCGGACGGGGCTGAGCCGCCGGACGGGGCTGAGCCGCCGGACGGGGCTGGGCCGGTGGCGGGAGTGTCGGTCTCTGGGGCGGTCTTTGGGTCGGACGAGCGGGCCTCGGCGATGAGCTCCTCGAGGCGGGCGGCGCGGATGCGGCGGAAGGTGCGGTGATCGCGGGTCCGGTCCAGGATGGCGACCTCCAGCTGGGTCGCCGCCAGCTCGGTGCGCTCGCCGTTGCCGGTGGCGGTCAGCGCGGCCAGCGCGGCGCCGAACGCCTCAGACAGGGACATGCCCGGGGAGTAGCGCTCCTTCAGCACCGCGGAGACCTGATCGGCCTGCCCGCCGAAGGCGACGAAGCCGGGCTCGTCATTCACCGACCCGTCGAAGGTGATCCGGTAGATCTGATCGCCCTCCGGCTGCTCGCCGACCTCGGCCACGACGATCTCCACCTCGAACGGCTTGAGGCTCTCGGTGAAGATGGTGCCCAGGTTCTGGGCGTAGTAGATGGCGATGCCGCGGGCCGTCACGTCGCGCCGGTCGAACTGGTAACCAGCGACGTCCGCGTACGTGATGCCGGCCTTGCGCAGGGTCTCGAACTCGGGGTACCGGCCTACCGCGGCGAACGCGATCCGGTCGTAGATCTCGCTGATCTTGTGCAGCGCGCTCGACGTGTTGGGCGCCATCATCAAGATCCCGCCCTCGTACTGCAGCGTGACACAGCTGCGGCCGCGCGCGATCCCCTGGCGCGCGAATTCGGCCTTGTCCCGCATGGCCTGTGCGGGTGAGACATAACCGAACGGCATGGACACCGCGAACGCTTCCTTTACCTAGTCAGATGGGCGGGACGAGATACCTTAACGAGCCGGGCGGAGCGGCGCGGACGGGCCGTCAGGCGTGGTCATCCGCTCCTGCACCACCTGCTGGGCGTAATCCTCGGACTCGGCTTCCGGCAGCTTGCGGAAGCCGTCGGCCGTCACCGTGGCGATGACCGGGAAGATCCGCCGGGTCAGGTCCGGGCCGCCGGTGGCCGAATCGTCGTCGGCGGCGTCGTACAGCGCCTGGACGCAGGCCAGCACGGTGTCTTCAACCGGCAGGTCGTCGACGTACAGCTTCTTCAGCGAGCCGCGGGCGAACAGCGACCCCGAGCCGATGGAGTGGAACCGCTGCTCCTCGTACGGGCCGCCGGCCACGTCGTAGCTGAAGATGCGCCCCTGGCCGGCGTCCTCGTCGTAGCCGACGAAGAGCGGCACGACGACGAGGCCCTGCATGGCCGCGGCCAGGTTGCCCCGGATCATCCAGGCGAGCCGGTTGGCCTTGCCCTCCAGCGACAGCGGGCGGCCTTCCATCTTCTCGTAGTGCTCGAGCTCGACCTGGAACAGGCGGACAAACTCAATCCCGACGCTGCCCGTGCCCGCGTAGCCGATGGCCGAGAACTCATCGCTGCGGAAGACCTTCTCCACGTCCCGCTTGGCGATCATGCTCCCGGCGGTGGCCCGGCGGTCACCCGCCAGCACCACGCCGTGGTGGCAGACCGCGGCGACGATCGTGGTGGCGTGCGGCAGGTCGCGCAGCACCGGAGAGTCCGCGGCAGGGTTTATACCGCGGCCGGGAGCCCGGCCGGGGAGCAGGTGCGGAGAGTGAGAGCCGAGGAAATCCGCGAACGACGAGGACGGCCGGTCCATGAAGCCCGCCGGCGGCCTGATCCGCGTCTGCCCGGGATCTCCCTCTCCCCCGGTGAACGGGCCAGGCGGCCGGGAATGTGCAGAGCCGTCGAAGTACGAGCCCAACGCGAGCCTCCTCCCGAAGTGGTCGGCACCGCAGTGCCTTCAACAGACCCTACTGCCGTGCCAGAGCGAGACAGCACGCCGATGACGCCAGCGTGTCCGCCTACGGCGAACCGCAGGGCCGGTTACTGGCCGCCCTTCTGCACGTACGAGCGGACGAACTCCTCCGCGTTCTCCTCGAGGACCTCGTCGATCTCGTCCAGGATCGCGTCAACGTCGTCGGAGAGCTTCTCGTGCCGCTCCCGGACCTCCTCGGTGGTCCCGGTCTCCGCCTGCTCGGTCTCTTCGGCGCGCCGAGTGGTCTGCCGCTGACCGCCTGTGTCCTTGTTGGTTGCCATATCGCTACCTCCGTGTGTCCCAACGCTATCGTCACCCGTGGGAGTCCCGCCCAATCCCGCCGGGTGAAAATCGGTACGAACTCGCGACCCGTCCCGGCGGTGGGTTCTGGGTCTTGGCCGGTCAGTCTTGGCCAGTCAGGGCGGCGACCAGTTCGGCCGCGGTCCGGCAGCGGTCCAGCAGTTCGCCCACGTGCGCCTTGGTGCCGCGCAGCGGCTCCAGGGTGGGGACGCGCTGCAGCGACTCCCGGCCGGGGATGTCGAAGATGACGGAGTCCCAGGAGGCGGCGGCGACCGACTCGGGATACTGGCGCAGGCAGCGGCCGCGGAAGTAGGCCCGGGTGTCCTCCGGCGGGTTATCGACCGCGCGGTCCACGGTCTCGTCGTCGGTCAGCCGCACCATCCGGCCCCGGGCGGCCAGCCGGTTGTACAGGCCGCGGTCCGGGCGCACGTCGGAGTACTGCAGGTCGACGAGCTGCAGCCGGGGATGATCCCAGCTCAGCGAGTCCCGGGACCGGTACCCCTCGAGTAGCTCAAGCTTGGCCACCCAGTCCAGTTCCTTGGCCAGCAGCATGGGGTTCTCGGCCAGCCGGTTCAGCACCGACTCCCACCGGTCCAGGACGTCCGCGGTGATGTCGTCGACGTCGTTTCCGTACCGGTCCTCGGTGTACTTGCGGGCCAGCTCGAGGTATTCAGCCTGTAGCTGAACGGCGGTCATCTTCCGGCCGTCCTTGAGCGTGACCAGGCGCCGACAGGCCGGATCGTGCGAGATCGCGCGGAGCTCGGCCACCGGCGCCTCGACGGACAGGTCCGAGCCGAGGAACTTGTCCTCGATCATCGACAGGACCAGCGAGGTCGTGCCGACCTTGAGGTAGGTGGACACCTCGCTCATGTTCGCGTCGCCGATGATCACATGCAGCCGCCGGTACTTCTCCGGGTCGGCGTGCGGCTCGTCCCTGGTGTTGATGATGGGCCGCTTGAGCGTGGTCTCCAGGCCGACCTCGACCTCGAAGAAGTCGGCCCGCTGGCTGATCTGGAAACCGGAGCCCCGGCCGTCGGCGCCGATACCGACCCGCCCGGCCCCGCAGATCACCTGGCGGGAGACGAAGAACGGGACCAGGAACCTGACGATGTCAGCGAACGGCGTGGCCCGGCGCATCAGGTAGTTCTCATGCGAGCCGTAGGAGACGCCCTTGTTGTCGGTGTTGTTCTTGTACAGCTGGATGGGCGCGCTGCCCGGCACGGTCGCGGCCTTGGCCGCGGCCTCGGCCATGACCCGCTCGCCGGCCTTATCCCAGATCACCACCGACAGGGGGTTGGTGCACTCGGGCGTGGAGTACTCGGGGTGCGCGTGGTCGACGTACAGCCGACCGCCGTTGGTAAGGATGACGTTGGCCAGGCCCAGGTCCTCGTCGGTCAGCTGCGAGGAGTCCGCCGCCTCCCGGGTCAGGTCGAACCCGCGAGCGTCCCGGAGCGGGTTCTCCTCCTCGAAGTCCCACCTGGCCCGGCGGGCCTTGGCGGCGGTGGCCGCCTGGTAGGCGTTGACAATCTGGGACGAGGTCACCATGGCGTTAGCACCGGGCTGGCCGGGCACGGAGATGCCGTATTCCGTCTCAGTGCCCATGACCCGCAGAACGCTCATATCAAGCAGCCTAATGCCGTCACGGACAAAGCCGGTACGCTGACACACTCTGTTGGCCAAGGGGGGACGGCCCTGCTGGCTATACCCCGCCAGGGGGGCTCCGCCCCCCCGGACCCCCCTGGGCGACCCCCCGAGGCCAGCGGGCTAACGAGCATCAAAGGTACTGCCCGGTGTTCGCCACGGTGTCGATCGAGCGGCCTGCCTCGGTGCCGGTCTTGCCGGAGACCAGGGTCCTGATGTAGACGATTCGCTCGCCCTTCTTGCCGGAGATGCGGGCCCAGTCGTCCGGGTTCGTGGTGTTCGGCAGGTCCTCGTTCTCGCTGAACTCGTCGACGCACGCGGCCAGCAGGTGACTGACCCGCATGCCCTTCTGCCCGGTCTCCAGGAACTCCTTGATGGCCATCTTCTTGGCCCGGGCCACGATGTTCTCGATCATGGCGCCGGAGTTGAAGTCCTTGAAGTACAGCACTTCCTTGTCGCCGTTGGCGTAGGTCACCTCGAGGAACCGGTTCTCCTCGGACTCGGTGTACATCCGCTCCACCGTGCGCAGGATCATGGCCTCGACGGTGGCCTGCCTCGAGCTCTCGTGCTCGGCCAGGTCGTCGGGGTGCAGCGGCAGCTCGCTGAGCACGTACTTGGAGAAGATGTCCTTGGCCGCTTCGGCGTCTGGCCGCTCGATCTTGATCTTGACGTCGAGCCGGCCGGGCCGCAGGATGGCCGGGTCGATCATGTCCTCGCGGTTCGAGGCCCCGATGACGATGACGTTCTCCAGGCCCTCCACGCCGTCGATCTCGGACAGCAGCTGCGGCACGATGGTGTTCTCCACGTCGGAGGACACGCCCGAGCCGCGGGTGCGGAAGATCGAGTCCATCTCGTCGAAGAACACGATGACGGGCATGCCCTCGCTGGCCTTCTCCCGGGCCCGCTGGAACACCAGCCTGATGTGCCGCTCGGTCTCGCCCACGTACTTGTTCAGCAGCTCGGGGCCCTTGATGTTGAGGAAGAAGCTCTTGCCCTCCTTGGCCCCGGCATCGGTCTTGGCGTCCTGGGCCGTCTTGGCCGCGACCTGCTTGGCGAGGGAGTTCGCGACCGCCTTGGCGATCAGCGTCTTGCCGCAGCCGGGCGGCCCGTACAGCAGGACCCCCTTGGGCGGCTTGAGCTGGTGCTCCTTGAACAGGTCGGCGTGCAGGTAGGGCAGCTCGATCGCGTCCCTGATCTGCTCGATCTGCCCGGCCAGGCCGCCGATGTCCTTGTAAGAGATGTCCGGGACTTCCTCCAGGATCAGCTCTTCCACCTCGGCCTTGGGGATCCGCTCGTAGACGTAACCGGACCGGGACTCAAGCAGCAGCGAGTCGCCCGCCCGCAGCGGCTGGTTCAGCAGCGGCTCGGCCAGCCGGACCACACGCTCCTCGTCGGCCTGGGAGATGACCAGGGCGCGCTCGCCGTCGGCGAGCACCTCCTTGAGCATGACGACCTCGCCGACCTTCTCGTAGGCCTGGGCGATGACGACGTTGAGCGCCTCGTTCAGGACCACCTCCTGGCCCGGGCGCAGCTCGCTGAGCTCGACGTTCGGCGACACGTTGACGCGCATCTTGCGGCCGCCGGTAAAGACGTCGGCCGTGTCGTCCTCACACGCGTTCAGGAAGACGCCGAACCCGGACGGCGGCTGCGCCAGCCGGTCCACTTCTTCCTTCAGCGCCACGATCTGGTCGCGCGCCTCCCGCAGCGTCGCGGCCAGCCGCTCGTTCTGCGACGTGACCCCGTTGAGGCTGCCCTCGGTCTCGCGCAGCCGGTCTTCGAGCAGCCTGACCTGCCGTGGCGAGTCCGCCAGCCGGCGACGGAGCACGGCAATCTCCTCATCAAGAAAGGAGATCTGTGCGGTAAGGCTCTTCACCTCATCGTCGTGCCGTGAGACACGCCCGCTGTCGTCTCTGGTGGCCACGCTCCTCACCTCCTCCTGAACCGCTAATAAGACATTACCTATACACCGGCATTCTCTAACCTCGCGAGGCCGTTCCGATGCCGTCTTGCCGCACATCCGGCCACCAATCCGTCACACCAGTATCGCTAAGTGTTACCGTTCACCGGAGGCGTAACGCCGAAGGACGGCTCTTCTTCGTACGCGCCCTTGGCCGGACGGCGCCTGCGGGGCGGGGGAACCACGCCCGGCGCGAGCCGCCGCGCGGTGATCAGGAACCCGGTGTGTCCCACCATGCGGTGCTCCGGCCGGACGGCCAGGCCCTCGACATGCCAGCCGCGGACCAGGTTCTCCCAGGCGGCCGGCTCGCCGAAGCCGCCGTGCCCGCGCAGCGCCTCGACCGTCCGGGACAGCTGGGTGGCGGTGGCCACGTAGCAGCACACCAGGCCGCCCGGGGCCAGGGCCGTGCCGGCCGCGTCCACGCAGTCCCAGGGCGCGAGCATGTCCAAGATCACGCGGTCGAAGTCGGCGAGCCCGCCGGAGTCGGTGTGCAGTTCCGGGCCGAACTCACCGTTCACCAGCTGCCAGGCCGGCGGCAGGCCGCCGAAGAACTGCTCCACGTTGCGCCGGGCGACCTCGGCGAACTCCGGGCGGCGCTCGAAGGAGACCAGGGTCCCCTCGTCCCCGATGGCCCGCAGCAGCCAGCAGCTCAGCGCGCCCGACCCGGCTCCGGCCTCGATCACCCGCGCGCCGGGGAACACGTCGGCGAACGCCACGACCTGTGCCGCGTCCTTGGGGTAGACCACCGCCGCGCCGCGCTTCATGGCGAGCGTGTAGTCCGCTAGCAGCGGACGGAAGACGACGTAGGGGGTGCCGCCCTGCGACCTGATCACGTTCCCGTCCGGGCCGCCGATGATGTCATCGTGGTTCAGGGTGCCCCGGTGGGTGTGGAAGGACGCGCCGGCCCGCAGGGTGATCAGGTGGCTACGGCCCTTGGGGTCGGTCAGCTGGACCGGTTCCCCGGCGGTCAGCGGCCCGCGCCGCGGTTTGGTCATGCGGTCACAGTAGCGGGACCGGAGGTCAGACGCCGGCGAAGGCGAGGTCGACGTCACGCGCGGCCAGCACGCCGTAGACCTGACCGGACGGCTCCACCAGCAGGTACTCCGTGGCGGGGGCCTGGCGGATCGCATCCAGCAGGGCCATGCCGGACAGGTCCGCGGACAGCACCAGGCTCGGCTCGAGCGTCCGGGCCAGCGAGCCCGCTTCGATCCAGGGCCGCCGCTGCTCCGGCGTGGCCATCACCGCCGTCTCGTTGAGGATGGCAATCGGCTTGTCGTCGTGATCGACGACCACGACGGCCCGGGCCTTGCTCTCGTCCGCGCGCCTGATCGCCTCGGCCAGCGGGGTGTCGGCGGCGACCGACACCGCCTTGCGGGCCAGCCGGCGGGCCTGCAACGCGGGCAGCCGCTCGCGGAACCTGGTGGCCTTGATGGCCTGGCCCGCGCCCGTCCAGATGAAGGCCGCGATCACCGCTAGCCACACCGCGCTGACCAGGTCCCCGCCGAACCTGCTCTCGACCGGCGGAGCGAGCACCAGGGCGAACAGGCCGAGCGCGAGCACGCGGCCCGCCCAGGCGGCGGCGATGGTGGACGTCGCGGGACGGCCGGTCACCTTCCAGATCACGGCCCGCAGCATCCGCCCGCCGTCCAGCGGCAGCCCGGGCAGCAGGTTGAAGCCGCCGACGATCAGGTTGGCCCACACGAGCTGGAAGATCAGCGTGCCGCCGATGGTACCCGCGGTGACCACGTGGGCCAGGCCCCAGCCGCAGGCGGCCAGCAGCAGCGAGAGCACCGGGCCAGCCGCCGAGACCAGGAACTCCCGCCCCGGCGTCTGCGGTTCCCGCTCGATCTCGGAGAAACCGCCCAGCGGGTACAGCAGGATGCGGCGCACCGGCAGCCCGAACCCGCGCGCCACCACCGAATGGCTCAGCTCGTGGACCAGGACGGACAGGTAGAGCAGCACGACGAACGCGGCGGCGACCACGAACCTGGTGGGCCCGTGAAAGGTCGAAGCCAGGTTATTAGCGTCGACGAAGATGAAGACCCCGGCGATCACGAACCAGTACGGCGAGATGTAGACCGGGATGCCGAACGGGCGCGCGAGGATGATCCCAGGACCGGCGTCGCGGCGCTGCGGATGCTTCTGCTGCTGCGGCGTGATGCTTGCCACGGTACCGATGCTACGTGCTGGGTTGACCGGATCACCCTGGCGGCGGCGCGGGCTTGCACCAGACCGAGACGTGCGAGCGGCTGTCGGTGGTGAAAGGCTCCCGGTTCCACCCGGCCCAGCGGTCACGCAACCTGAGCCCGGCGAGCTGCGCCATCAGGTCGAGCTCGGATGGCCAGACGTAGCGGAACGGGATCGTCCGGTACTCCCCCGCCCCGTCGGTGAACTCGACGTAGTGGCCGCGGTACTGCTGGGTAGCGTGGTCAAAGCTGTAGCTGACGATCCGCCCGGGGCCGGCCCGGTAGGCCAGGATGTCCTGCCCGGGCGGCAGGTAGCGCAGGTTCGGGATCCCGGTCTCGATCACGAAGCACCCGCCCGGGGTGAGGTGCTCGGCGACGTTGCGGAAGCAGGCGACCTGCGCTTCCTGCGAGGTGAGGTTGTTGATCGTGTTGTACACCAGGTAGGCCACGGTAAAGGCGCCCTCCACCCGGGTCGTGGCCATGTCGCCGATGGTCACGCCGACAGCGTCCCCGCCCGGCTTGGCGCGGAGTCTGGCCACCATCGCCCGGGACAGCTCGATGCCGTGCACCGGCACGCCGCGCTGGGACAGCGGCAGTCCGATCCGGCCCGTGCCGATGGCCAGCTCCAGGGCCCGCCCGGTGCCCGCCAGCTCGGCGAGCAGGCTGACCGCGGGGTCGATACTCCCGGGCTGGAACATGTGGTCGGACGGGTCGTCGTAACCCGACGCAACCGGCTCGCCGAAGTAGCCGTCTGGATCATCCATGAACTGGAACCTAAGGCACCGGCACGGGCGACGGCCAGAGATCCCCCCGAATGTCGGTGCCGTGCCCTACGGTTCAAGGGTGGAGGAAATGGTGGTGCTGGCGACGGTGGAGGATCCACCGGAAACGCCGACGGGGCCGGCGCTCTCGCCGTCGCGCGCGGCGGACTTCATGACGTGCCCGCTGCTGTACCGGTTCCGGGTGATCGACCGGCTGCCCGAGCCGCCGACTCAGGCCACGGCGCGCGGGACGCTGGTCCATGCCGCGCTGGAGCGGCTGTTCGACCTGCCCGCGGCCGAGCGGACCCCGCAGGCCGCGCGGGCGCTGATCCTGCCGGAGTGGGACCGGCTGGCCGCCGACGAGCCGGAGCTGGCCGCGCTGTTCCCCGACGAGGCCGAGCGGGCCAGCTGGCTGCAGTCCGCCATCGCGATCCTGGACGCGTACTTCACCCTTGAGGACCCCCGCAGGCTCGAGCCGGCCGAGCGGGAGAGCTACGTGGAGACCACGCTGGATTCCGGGCTGCGGCTGCGCGGCTATATCGACCGGCTGGACGTAGCGCCCGGCGGTGAGATCCGGATCGTGGACTACAAGACCGGGCGGGCCCCGCGCGAGGCCTACGAGGCGAGCGCGCTGTTCCAGATGAAGTTCTACGCGCTGGTCATCTGGCGGCTGCGCGGCCAGGTGCCAAGGCTGCTCCAGCTCATGTACCTGGCCGAGGGCGAGGTGCTGCGGTACGCGCCTGACGAGTCTGACCTGCTGGCCACCGAGCGCAAGGTCATCGCCCTGTGGCAGGCCATCGAGCGGGCCCGGGCCGCGGGCGACTGGCGGCCGAGGCCGAGCAAGCTCTGCGACTGGTGCAACCACAAGGCGCTGTGCCCCGAGTTCGGCGGCACCCCGCCACCGCTGCCCGCCGGGGCGCTGCCCGCCGCGGACGAGGCTTAACCGCGAGTCGCAGGCGAGGTGCCGGCGGCACGAACCGTGCTCCGTTCGGCATCAAATGATTTTGATCATGAACCAGAGCTGGCCCCGAGTATCGCGTAGTTGTACATGCCGTAGAACGCCTGGACGTAGACGTTGGTGAGTCTCGGCGACCGGTACAGGACGGTCTTGGAGTAGACCCCGGGCAAGATGGCCGCGTCCTTCATGACCTGCTCGTCGACCTGGGACCAGATCGCCGTGCGGGCCGCGCCGGTGACCGTGGTGGACTGGACGAACAGGTTGTTCACCACCGGGTCGTTCTCTTCGGAGATGTTGGCGTTGCCGACGGGCGAGATGGAGTTCCCGGCGGTGAGCGAGTCGAGGAACCCGTAGCCGTTCGGCCAGTCGGCTTGCCACAGGCCCGCGGCGATGCCGATGTCGTGGGAGTGCACGTAGGCGGTGGAGCCGGCCGAGCTCTGGTAGTAGTCGGCGGTCGAGGCGCCCTTCAGCGTCACCTTGATGCCCACCCGGGCCAGCGCGGCCCGCAGCGCGGTGACCGCGGCGGTCTCCTGCGGGTTGTCATTGCGGTAGGCCAGGTTGGTGCTGAAGCCGCCGGGCTGACCGCACATCGCGAGCTGCTGCCTGGCCGAGGCCATGTCACCGCCGGGCTGGGACAGCGCGTGGTACAGGTCGAACTGCTTGTAGCCCAGGACGACGGGCGGCATCACGGTGCTCGCGATCTGCGCGTTGGCGGAGCCGCCCCACGCGGTCTGGATGGTGCTCTTGTCCGCCGCGTACTCGATCGCCTCCCGGCAGTGCACGTTGTTCAACGGCGCGACCTTGGTGTTGAGGTACATGAACCGCGCGAACCCGTCGAGCGGATTGTCCGCGTTGGCCTTGTCCGCCGGGCTGGACAAGATCCTGGCCTGCGCCGACGAGGCGACGCCCTGGCCCTGCGCGTCCACGTCGATGTCGCCGGTCAGCAGCCCGCTGTCGATGCTGGCCTGGTTCACGTTCAGGTTCATGACGATCTGGCTGGGCAACTGCTTGGCGTTCGGGTCCGTGGCCGGGTTCCACTGCGGGTTGGGCACCAGGGTGAGCTGTTTGCTCTGCGAGTAGCTCTTGAACATGTACGGGCCCGTGGACAGCGGGTGCAGCTGGTAGTCCGCGCCCTTGTCCGCGCTCGGCGGCACCGGGGCGCTGCTCGGGAAGGCCAGCACGTACGGCAGGTCCGGGAACGCGAACTGCAGGTGGAACACGAGCGTGGTCGCGTTCGGGGTGTCGATGGCGGTCAGGCCCGCCGGGCTCTTGTCCTTGTACGGGCCCGGGTAGTTCGGGTCGGTGAGCACCGTCTGGTAGTAGTTGGGCCCGTTGCCCAGCACCGTCCGGTCGTAGGTGCGCTCGATCGCGTACTTCACGTCCTGCGCGGTGACGACCGTGCCGTTCTCGAACTTGACGCCGGACTGGATGTGGAACGTCCAGGTCATTCCGTCAGTGCTGCTCGTGCCCAGGTCCGCGGCCAGGTCGGGCACGAGCTGCAGGCCGCACGCGCCCGGGCAGGATTTGTAGGTGAACAACGGCATGGCGAACAGCCGGTCGAAGTTGATCACCCAGGGGAGGTAGGTGTTGCCGGGGTCGAACGAGTCTGGTGTGCTCTGCGCGTCGAAGACCAGGGTCCCGCCCTTGTGGTCGGACGGGTTGACCACGGCGGACAGGGCGGCGTTGAACGCCGCCGCGGTGCTCGGCGGGGCAGCGCTGGTGCTGGTGCGGGCGCCGCTGCTGCCGCCGGAGGCGGACGGGCTCTTCGCCGGGTGCCCGGACAAGAGCAGGCCGGTTACGGTGCCCGCGGCCGCGACCAGGACGGCCAGGGCCAGCGCGGCGTAGACCCGGACCGGGCGCCGGTGAGCCGGCGGTGGAGCGGGCAGGGTCGGGCGCAGCACAGGCGGGATGCGGTGATCGGTCGTGGCCGGAGCCGATTCCCGTCCGCGGCCCTGACCGGCCGGCTGGCCGGCTGGCAGCGAGCTGGCCGCGGCCGGCCGCCAGGTCTGGGCCAGGATCGTCTGGGTGGGCGTGTCGAAGCGGCCGCCCGGCTGGGTGGACGTATTCGTCAGCTGGCGCAGCAGGTCAGCCGCGGTGGGCCGGTTCTGCGGCTCCTTAGCCAGGGCGGCCTCGATCCAGGGCCGCAGCGAATCCGGCACCGCGGTGATGTCCGGTTCGGTGTTCATGATCCGGTAGAAGATGGCGGCGGACACACCAGTGCCGAACGGCGCGGTCCCGCTGGCCGCGTACGCGATCGTCACCGCCCAGGAGAAGATGTCCGACGCCGGGACGGCCTGGCCCATGATCTGCTCGGGGGCCATGAACCCGATCGAGCCGACCGTCATTCCGGTGCCGGTGAGGACCGTCGCGTCCCCGGCCTGGGCGATCCCGAAGTCGATGACCTTGGGGCCGCCCCCGGTGAGGAGCACGTTGGACGGCTTGAGGTCGCGGTGGACCACGCCGACCGCGTGGATCGCGGCCAGCGCCTCGGCCAGCCCGGTCGCCAGGCCGTACAGCATCTCGGGCCCGAGCGCGCCCTGCTCCTCGATGTAGTCGGCCAGCGAGGGCCCGTCGATGTACTCGGTGACCAGGAACGGCCGCTGCGCCTGGGTGTCAGCCTCGATCACCTTTACCGTGCACATGCCCTTGACCCGGGTGAGCGTGGCCACCTCACGGCTGAACCGGGCCCGGAACTCAGGGTTCTCGGCCAGTTCCGGGCGCAGGACCTTCACCGCGACCGGGCTGCCGTCCTTGGCGGCACCCAGGTAGACCACGCCCATCCCGCCGGCACCCAGCCGGGCGGTCAACCGGTAGCGGCCGACCCGCGCGGGGTCGCCCGGCAATAGCTGCGCGTGCGCCAACGAAACCCCCCTCCGCCCGTGACCATGGCCGCACGGACAGCCCCAACCCAGCCGATGATTGATCCTTGAACGTACATGATGTCAGCCGGGCGCCGCCTGCGACAGACTCTGCGGTAGGACTAGTCGTTCTCGACCACGAAGTCCCACTTGGCGACGATATTGCGGGCGTCCGGAGCCCAGCGCATCAGGCCCTCTCCGGTGGCCAGCCGACCGCAGGATGAACGTTTCAGGCCGGCTGCGGGGTGTTCTCCGGGAAGTGGCACGCCACCTGGTGACCGGGGACCAGCTCGGCCAGCGGCGGCTCGGTGGTCCGGCAGATCTGCTGCGCCTTCCAGCACCGGGTGTGGAACCGGCACGCGGGCGGGGGCAGCAGCGGGCTCGGTACGTCGCCCTCCAGCCTGATGCGCTGGCGCCGCTCCCGCTGCCCGGTCGCGCTGCTGAGCGGCTCGGGCACCGGAACCGCGGACAGCAGAGCCACGGTGTACGGGTGCCGCGGCTTGGCGTACAGCTTGTCCCGGTCGGCGATCTCGACGATCTTGCCCAGGTACATGACCGCGACCCGGTCGCTGATGTGCCGCACCACGGACAGGTCGTGCGCGATCACCACGTAGGTCAGGCCCAGCTCGTCCTGCAGGTCCTCGAGCAGGTTGATGACCTGCGCCTGGATCGACACGTCGAGGGCGCTCACCGGCTCGTCGGCCACGATCAGCTTGGGCCGCAAGGCGAGGGTGCGGGCGATCCCGATGCGCTGGCGCTGGCCGCCGGAGAACTCGTGCGGGTAGCGGTTGTAGTGCTCGGGGTTGAGGCCGACGAGCTCGAGCAGTTCCTGCACGTTGCGCTTGACCCCGCCGGGCACCTTGACCTTCTGCAGCCGGAACGGGGCGCCCACGATCCCGCCGACCGTGTGCCGGGGGTTGAGCGAAGAGTAGGGATCCTGGAAGATCATCTGGATCTCGCGCCGCAGCGGGCGCATCTGGCCCTGACGCAGGTGCGTGACGTCGTGGCCGTCGATCACGATCTGGCCGCCGGTCGGCTCGTCCAGCCGGACCAGCAGGCGGCCGGTGGTGGTCTTCCCGCAGCCCGACTCGCCGACCAGGCCCAGGGTCTGGCCGCGGGTCACCGACAGGTTGATCCCGTCGACGGCCCGGACGGCACCGACCTTGCGCCGGAACACCACGCCGCGGGTGACGGGGAAGTGCCGGACCAGGTCGGTCGCCTCGAGCAGCGTGTCGCCGTTCCGCCCGGCGACCTGGCCTGTGTCGGACACCGGCGGCGTCTGGGTTTGCTCGCTCATGCCGGCTCCCTGGCTTCCGGTTCCCCGGTCGCTTCGTCGGCGGCCGGCGGCTTGGCGTCGTCCGGGACCTGGCCTGCGGACAGGTCGGCCCACTGCCTGGTCCGCTGCTCGGTGGTCAGGTGGCACGCCGCGGCGTGCCCCGGCGTCACCGCCTCGCGCAAGGGCGGGACCTCGGTCTCGCAGCGCCGGCCGCCGACCAACTCGGTGTACCGGCAGCGCGGGTGGAACGGGCAGCCCGGGGGGACCCTGATCAGGCTGGGCGGCGTGCCGGGTATCGGAACCAGCCGGGTGGTCTTCTCCCGGTCCATCCGGGGCATCGAGGACAGCAGGCCCCAGGTGTAGGGGTGGTCCGGCCGGCCGAAGATGTCCGCCGCGGACCCGTACTCGGCCATCCGGCCCGCGTACATGACCAGGATGTCGTCGGACAGCTCGGCCACCACGCCGAGATCGTGGGTGATCATGATGACCGCCGAGCCGAATTCCGACTGCAGGTCGGAGATCAGGTCCAGGATCTGGGCCTGCACGGTGACGTCGAGCGCCGTGGTGGGCTCGTCGGCGATGAGCAGCTCGGGATCGCAGGACAGCGCCATGGCGATCATGGCGCGCTGGCGCATGCCGCCGGAGAACTGGTGCGGGTAGTCGTCCACCCGGCTCTGGGGCGTCGGGATGCCGACCCGGCCGAGCAGGTCGACGGCGTGCTTGCGGGCGACCTGTTTGCTCACCTGGTTGTGGACCCGGTACGCCTCGATGATCTGGTTGCCCACCGTGTAATAGGGGTGCAGCGAGGACAGCGGATCCTGGAAGATCATGGCCACCTTGCTGCCGCGCAGCTCACGGACCCGGGTCGGGGTCGCGGTGACCAGGTCCTCGCCGTCCAGCCGGATGTGGCCGGTGATCTCGGCCTTGGTGCCCTGATGCAGGCCCATGATGCCCAGGCTGGTCACGCTCTTACCCGAGCCCGACTCGCCTACGATGCCCAGCGTGCGACCGCGTTCGAGGTCGAACGAGATGCCGTCGACCGCCCTGACCAGGCCGTCGTCGGTGCGGAAGTGGATCCGGAGGTCCTCGACCTCGAGCATGGACGCCATCAGAACCGAACCCTCGGGTCGACGACCGCGTACAGGATGTCCACGATCATGTTGGCGATAACGATGAAGAACGCGGCGATCATGACCACGCCCATGATCTCGGGTAGGTCCTGATTCTGGATGGCCTCGATGGTGAACTGGCCGAGACCTGGGAAGGAGAACGTCGTCTCGGTCAAGATCGCGCCGCCGAGCAGCAGGCCGAGGTCCAAGCCGAAGATCGTGACGATGGGCGTCAGCGCGGCTCGCATCCCGTGTTTGACGATCACCTTGCGTTCAGGCAAGCCTTTAGCCCGGGCGGTCCTGATGTAGTCCTCGCCCATCGTCTCCAGCATCCCCGCCCTGGTCAGCCGCGCGTACAGCGCCGCATAGAGGAAGGCCAGGGTCACCCAGGGCAACACCAGGTTACGCGCCCATAGCAGCGGATTGGAGGTGATGGCGACGTAGTGCACGTTGGGGAAGATCGGCCACTTGTAGCTGAACAGCTCCAGCGAGATGAGCCCGGTGAAGAACACCGGCAGCGACACGCCGGCCAGCGCGATGCCCATCGAGAACCGGTCGAAGAAGCTGCCGCGGCGCAGCGCGGACAGCACGCCGATGGACACCCCGCCGATCAGCCACAGGACGGCCGCCCCGATGGCCAGCGACAGCGTGACCGGGGCGTCGCTGATCAGCTGGGGCCAGACCGGCTGCTGGTTGCGGAACGAGTAGCCGAAGCACGGGAACGGGCAGTAGCTGACGTCGGGCCCGTTGTTGTAGTGGACGCCGAAAATGATGCCCTTGACGAACCGCCCGTACTGCAGGTACAGCGGCGCGTCCAGGCCGAGCTTGACCTCGACCGCCTTGATCTCCGACGGGATGGGGTTACGCCCCACGTACTGCGCGGCGAGCTGGTAGGCGGTCTGCCCGGCCAGCCGCGGCACGAGGAAGAAGATCGCGAACGTGATCGCGCTGACCAGGAGCAGCAGGAACACGGTCAAGATGAGGCGCCGGATGATGAAGTAGATCATCGCGTGTGACGCCGCCGCCGGACGGGGGTGGATGTTCCCCGCCCGGCAGCGGCGCCTTCACCTGCTCTCTAGGCTCGGGCCTTGCTTGTCTGGCCGCCTTCGGCGGCGGGCACGGTCACGAAGTCACGCCCATCACGGCATAGTTGTACATGCCGTAGAACGCCTGCACGTAGACGTTGGTGAGGTTCGACGGCCGGTACAGCAGGACCTTCTGGTACACCATGGGCAGGATGACGGCGTCCTTCATGGCCTGCTCGTCGATCTGGGACCAGATCGCGGTCCGGGCCGCGCCGGTGACCTTGCTGGACTGGGTGAACAGGTTGTTGATCACCGGGTTGTTCTCTTCGGAGACGTTGGAGTTGCCGGTGGCGCTGATGGTGTTCCCGGCGACGAGCGAGTCGAGGAAGCCGAAGCCGTCCGGCCAGTCGGCACCCCAGCCGCCCGCGGCCATGCCGAGGTCGTGGGAGTGCACGTAGGCCGGCGCGCCCGCGAAGTCGGTGTAGTAGCTGCCGGCCGGGAAGCCCTTCAGCGTGCACCTTGATCCCGACCTGGGCCAGCGAGGCCTGCAGCGCGGTGACGGCGGCGACCTCCGTCGGCCGGGTCGGTGCGGTAGGCCAGGCCGGTGGTGAAGCCGTTCGGCATGACCGCACATCGCGAGCTGCTGCTTGGCCGCGCTGATGTCACCGGTCGGCTGGGACAGCGCGTTGTAGTAGTCGAACGACTTGTAGCCCATGATGTTCGGCGGCATGATCGTGCTGCCGATCTGCCCGCCCGCGATCGGGCCGCCCCACGCCGTCTGCATCGTCACCTTGTTCGCCGCGTACTCGACCGCCTCGCGGCAGTGCAGGTTGTTCATCGGCGCGACCTTGGTGTTGAGGTAGATGAACCGCGCGAACCCGTTGACCGGGTTGTCGGAGTTCGCCTTCAGCGTCGGGTTGCCCAGCACCTGGGCCCGGCCGGCGGCGGCCAGGCCGGTTCCGGCCGAGTCCACCTGGATGTCGCCGTGGATCAGGCGGTTGTCGATGTCAGGCTGGCTCACGTTCAGGTTCACGATGATCTGGCTGGCCAGCTGCTTGGCGTTCGGGTCCGTGGCCGGGTTCCACTGCGGGTTGGGCACCATGGTGAGCTGCTTGTTCAGCGTGTAGTTCTTGAACATGTACGGGCCGGTCGACAGCGGGTGCAGCTGGTAGTTGCTGCCGGTGTCCGCGCTCTGCAGCACCGGGGCGCTGCTCGGGAAGGCCAGCACGTCCGGCAGGTCCGGGAACGGCGCCACCAGGTGGAACACCAGCGTGGTCGCGTTCGGGGTGTCGATCGCGGTCAGACCCGCCGGGCTCTTGTCCTTGTACGGGCCCGGGTACTTCGGGTCGGTCAGCAGCGCCTGGTAGTAGGTCGGCCCGTTGGCCGCCACCGACCGGTCGTAGGTGCGCTCGATCCCGTACTTCACGTCCTGCGGCGGTGACGACCGTGCCGTTCTCGAACTTGACGCCGGACTGAATGTGGAACGTCCAGGTCAGCCCGTCGGAGCTGACCGTGCCCATGTCCGTGGCCAGGTCCGGCACGAGCTGCTCGCCGCACGCGCCCGGGCAGGACTTGAAGGTAAACATCGGCATGACGAACAGCCGGTCGAAGTTCAGCACCCACGCGTAGTAGGTGTTGCCGGGGTCGAACGAGTCCGGCGTGCTGCTGTTGTCAAAGATCAGGGTCCCGCCCTTGTGGGTGGACGGGTTGACCACGGCGGAGATGCCGGCGTTGAACGCCACTGCCCCCGGCGTCGTGTTGTTGTTTCCGCTACTGCCGCTACTGCCGCTGCTGCTGCTGCAGGCACTGATCAGCAGTGCCCCGGCCGCGGCAACTGCCGTCGCCGCGAAGATCCTGCGTCTCCTCATGCGTCCGAACGCCTCCTGTACTCGTTCACTTCTGGGCTGCGTACCGCTGGTTACCGGGTCCTCGGATCCAGCGCGTCGCGCAGCCCATCACCGAATAGGTTGAATGCCAGTACCGTGATGAAAATCGTCAGCCCGGGGACGAGCATGTACTCCGGGTCGATGTAGTAGAAACCGTTCTGTACCGCACTGGAGAGCATCTGCCCCCAGGTGGGCGTGGGCACGTAGAGGCCGACGCCGAGGTAGTCCAGGGCCGCCTCGAACAAGATGTTGGTCGGGATCAGCAGGGTCGCGTAGACCAGGATCGGTGCCACCAGGTTCGGCAGCAGCTCCCGGAACAGGATGTACGGCGCGCGTGCGCCGAGGCTGCGGGCGGCGTCAACGAACTCGCGTTCGCGCAGCGACAGGGTCTGGCCGCGGATGATCCGCCCCATGTACGGCCAGTTGAAGAAGCCGATGACGAAGATCAGGACCGCGATCCGCAGCGAGTTCCCGGACAGGCCGAACCCGCTGTTCGGGATGACGCCCGCCAGCGCCAGCGCGAACACCAGCAGCGGGAAGGCGAGGAACACGTCCATGGCCCGGGCGATGAGCGAGTCGACCCAGCCGCCGAAGTAGCCGGCCACCACGCCGAAGAAGGTGCCGATGCTGACCGCGAGCACGGTGGCCAGGAACGCGATGAGCAGCGAGTACTGGGCGCCGACGACGATCCGGGCCAGCAGGTCGCGGCCGGTCTCCGGCTCGACGCCCAGCGGATGGGCCAGGCTGATCCCGCCGAACGCGCCGTTGGGCTTCAGGAACGTCGAGTTGATCAGGTTGGAGTTGTACACGTCCGGGTTCTGCACGACGTGCGGGCCGATGATGGCGACCAGGATCAGGAACACCACGACGATGCCGCCGCCGATGGCCACCTTGTCCCGGCGCAGCCGCATCCAGGCGATCTGCCCCAGAGACCGGCCTTCGATCGCCTTGCCCGCGACGGATACCGGAGCGTCCGGCTCCGGGCCGCCCGGACCCGTCGCCACGTCTATGGGCACGGCCATCGTTACGAAATCACTCTCTCTTGGTGTCGCTGGCTTGCTGTCGCTGGAACAAAGGCATCTATCGCGTCCGGGACCGGCCCCCACGGTAAACCGCAATGCAACGCCCTCGGCCTTTACCTAGTGAGATTCCGTCATTTCGCGCGCAGGTACCAGTCCCGCGCGGCAGTCGTAGCGTGATCGTGATCGAAGTCGTCCCCATTTGTCATCGTGTGGAGCATATGGGGTAGGTGTGACTGCAGAGGTTTCAAGCAGCCCGTCGGCCGGTCATGGCGCTTCGCCTGGGTGACGGCACGCGTGATGGAATCTATGGCGACAGGCGAGGTTCGCGGGAAGATTTTCCCTACGTGATGCCGTGGCGACGCAGGATGTCCTCGACGTCCCCGAGATCGTCGTCATCGTCGGCCGCGTTCTTGCCCTTGCGCGCCTTGACCGGAGCCGGGCTCGACGCCGTGGTGGCGACCGGTGCCGTGCGGGGCGCGATCTCGCGCCCGCCGCTCCCGGCTTTTGCCGCCCCGACGGCCTGCTGGTCCTGGCCCTGCTGGTCCCGATGGCCTCGTTGACCCCGCTGGCCCCGCTTGCTCCGACGCCGCATCGGGCCGGACACCACGAACAGCAGCGCGGCCAGCCCGGCGACCGCGATGCCGGACCAGACCTCGGTAGAGAACACGAAGCCCTTCGCGAAGTCCGCGATGGCGACCCCGATTTTCCAGAACATCTTGACCGAGCCGGTCAGGTACGCGGCGAGCGGCAGCAGTGACCATGCCGCGCCGCGCAGGCCCGATCCGATGCCGCGGCGTCGCATGACGAGGTAGCTCAGCACCAGGCCGAGTCCGGTCAGCCCCGCGCACAGCGGCAGCGAGACGATCTGGTCATAGGTGGACATCTGCACCTCCCCGCGGTTCTAGGAGAAGTCTAGGTCGTGATCGGCGCGGAATCCCTGGGGCTACCCCCCCGGCTCAACCCTTATTCCGCCGGCGTCGGCGGTCAGGTCGAGCAGCGAGCCGACCACGGTCCGGCCGGGCGCGGGCGGGATCGGGACTAGCGACGGCACGGCGAACACCCGGCAGCCCGCGGCCTGCGCCGAGGCCACGCCGTTGGCCGAATCCTCCAGCGCGAAGCAGTCACCGGGGTCCACGTCGACCAGCTTGGCCGCGAGCAGGTACGGCTCGGGGTCGGGCTTGGTGGCGGTCACGTCCTGCGCGCACACCAGCACGTCGAAGCGCATGCCCGTGCTGGCCAGCACGGCGTCCATGAAACTGCGCTCGGACGAGGTCACCAGCGCGTGCGGCAGCCCGGCCTGCCTGACCGCGGCGAGCAGTTCGCGCGCGCCGGGCTGGACCGGGACGCCGCCGCGGCGGACGCGCTCGAGGACGCCGGACATGAGCCACTCGCCGATCAGTTCCGGCGGCGCGGGCCGGGTCGCCTTCGACAGCAGGTACCGCACCGAGCGCTCCAGGCTCCCGCCGAGCAACTGCGCCTGGTCGTTTTCTGACCAGCTGGCCCCGAGCCTGGCCATGACCGCCGTCTCGGCCTCGAGCCAGAGCGGCTCGGAGTCGATCAGCAGCCCGTCCATGTCGAACAGCACGGCTTTCTCCTCCGGGGGGACCCATCCCCCCGGACCCCCCTGGCGCGAATCAGACACTGAAGTACTTCGCCTCGCGATGGTGCAGGACGATCGCGTCGGTGGACTGCTCGGGATGCAACTGCATCTCCTCGGAGAGCTCGACTCCGATCCGGGACGGCTCGAGCAGGCGCACCACCTTGGCCCGGTCGGCCAGGTCCGGGCAGGCCGGGTAGCCGAAGGAGTACCGCGCGCCCCGGTAGTCAACCCGGAAGAAGCCATCCAGGTTCTCGGGATCGTCGCCGCTGAGCCCCAGCTCACGCCGGACCCGGGTGTGCCAGTACTCGGCCAGCGCCTCGGTGAGCTGGACGGACAGGCCGTGCAGCTCCAGGTACTCGCGGTAGGCGTTCTTGGCGAACAGCTCGGCCGTGGCCTCGGAGATCCGCGGGCCCATGGTGGCGAGCTGGAACGCCACCAGGTCGGTCTGGCCCGTGTCCATGGGTTTGAAGAAGTCGGCCAGGCACAGCCGCCGGTCACGCCGCTGCCGGGGGAAGGTGAACCGCTCGAGCTGCGTCTTTCCGTCTGGTCCGAGCACGATCAGGTCGTTTCCCTCGCTGGCGCAGCGGAAGTAGCCGTAGACCACTGCCGCCTCGAGCAGTCCCTCGGTCTGCGCCCGCTCCAGCAACACGCGCAGCCGCGGCCGGCCTTCGGTCTCGACGAGATCCTCGTAGCTCGGCCCGCCGCGGCCTCGGGCCGGCTTGAGCCCCCACTGGCCCATGAACAGCGCCCGCTCGTCCAGGTAGGCGGCGTACTCGGCCAGCGGTACCCCCCTGATCACTTCGGTACCGAGGAACGGGGGCTCCGGCACCGGGCCATCGGTCGATATGTCCGAACGGACCGTGGTGCCTGCGTCCGCTCCGTCGGCCGCGGCGGCCCGGGGGACGGCCCGGACCCGCCGGGTCCGCAGCTCGGGCAGCTTGGCCCCGGGGACGCCGCGCTTGACCGCCATCGCGGCGTCCATCAGGCGCAGCCCCTCGAACGCGTCCCGCGCGTACCTGACCTGGCCGTCGAACAGCGAGGCCAGGTCCTGCTCGACGTAGGCGCGGGTCAGCGCGGCGCCGCCGAGCAGCACCGGCCAGCGCCCGGCCAGGCCGCGCGAGTTCAGCTCGGACAGGTTATCCCGCATCACCACGGTCGACTTGACCAGCAGCCCCGACATCCCGATGACGTCCGCGTCGTTCTCCTCGGCCGCCGCCACGATGGACGAGATGGGCTGCTTGATGCCGATGTTGACGACGTCGTAGCCGTTGTTGGACAAGATGATGTCGACCAGGTTCTTGCCGATGTCGTGCACGTCGCCCCTGACCGTGGCGAGCACGATCTTGCCCTTGCCCGACTGGTCGGTGCGGGCCATGTGCGGCTCGAGGTAGGCCACGGAAGTCTTCATCACCTCGGCTGAGGTCAGCACGAACGGCAGCTGCATCTGCCCGGAGCCGAACAGCTCGCCGACCGTCTTCATGCCGTCAAGCAGCACGTCGTTGACGATCTCCAGGGCGGGCCGCTGGGCCAGGGCGGCGTCCAGGTCCGCCTCGAGGCCGACGCGCTCGCCGTCGATGATCCGCCGCTTCAGCCGGTCCCACAACGGCAGCGCGGCCAGTTCCGCGGCCCGGCTGGCCTTCAGGTCGGCCGAGTTCACGCCCTCGAACAGTTCAAGCAGCCGGGCCAGCGGGTCGTAGCCCTCCCGCCGCCGGTCGTACACCAGGTCCAGCGCCACCTGACGCTGCTCGTCGGGAATCCGCGCGATCGGGACGATCCGCGCCGCGTGCACGATCGCCGAGTCAAGTCCGGCCCGGACACATTCGGCCAGGAAGACCGAGTTCAGCACGGCCCGGGCGGCGGGCTTGAGCCCGAACGAGACGTTCGACACGCCCAGCGTGGTCTGCACGGCCGGGTACCGGCGCTTGAGCTCGGCGATCGCCTCAATGGTCTCGATCGCGTCGCGGCGGGTCTCCTCCTGGCCGGTGGCGATGGGGAAGGTCAGGCAGTCGACGATGATGTCCTCGACACGCATGCCCCAGTTCCCGGTCAGGTCGGCGATAAGCCGCTCGGCGACGGCGACCTTCCAGTCGGCGGTGCGGGCCTGGCCCTGCTCGTCGATGGTCAGCGCGATCACCGCGGCGCCGTGCTCGCGGACCAGCGGCATCATCCGGGCGATCCGGGAGTCGGGTCCGTCGCCGTCCTCGTAGTTGACCGAGTTGATGACGGACCGGCCGCCGGTCAGCTCCAGGCCGGCCTCGATCACCGCGGGCTCGGTGGAGTCGAGCACCAGCGGCAGGGTGGCGGCGGTGGCCAGCCTGCTCACCACCTCGCGCATGTCGGCCGCGCCGTCCCGGCCCACGTAGTCGACGCACACGTCGAGCAGGTGCGCGCCGTCCCTGGTCTGGTTCCTGGCGATCTGGACGCAGTCCTCCAGGCGGCCCTCGAGCATCGCGTCGCGGAACGCCTTCGAGCCGTTGGCGTTGGTGCGCTCGCCGATAGACAGGAACGCGGTGTCCTGGCGGAACGGCACGTGCGCGTACAGCGAGGCCACCCCCGGCTCGGGACGCGGCTTGCGCACGGCCACCGGGCGCCCGGCCACCCGGTCGGCCAGCACCGCGATGTGCTCGGGGGTCGTGCCGCAGCAGCCGCCGACCAGGGACAGGCCGAACTCCCTGGCGAACCGGTCGTGCGCGTCCGCCAGCTGTACCGGAGTCAGCGGATAGCGCGCACCCTCAGGGGTAAGCATGGGCAGCCCGGCGTTCGGCTCGCAGGAGATCGGGATCCGGGCGTGAGCGGCCAGGTACCGCAGGTGCTCGCTCATCTCACCCGGGCCGGTCGCGCAGTTCAGCCCGATCATGTCGATGCCGAGCGGTTCCAGGGCGGTCAGCGCCGCGGCGATCTCGCTGCCGAGCAGCATCGCGCCGGTCGTCTCGATCGTGACCTGCACGAAGACGAGCGAGTCCGGGGCCAGCTGAGCCGCCGCCCGCTTGCAGCCGACGATGGCCGCCTTGGCCTGGAGCAGATCCTGGCAGGTCTCGACGATCAGCGCGTCGGCGCCGCCCCGCAGCAGCGCCTCCGCGTTGAGCTGGTACGTGTCCCGCAACTCGCGGAACGTCGTGTGGCCGAGCGTGGGCAGCTTGGTACCGGGGCCGACCGAGCCGAGCACCCAGCGCGGCCGGGCGGGCGTGGCCCAGCGGTCGGCCGCGGCGCGGGCGAGCCTGGCGGAGGCCTCGGACAGTTCCCCGATCCGGTCGGTCAGGTCGTACTCGCCGAGATTCCCCAGGTTCGCGCCGAACGAGTTGGTGGTAATGCAATCCGCGCCCGCGTCCAGATACGCTTCGTGGACCGCGGTCACGATGTCCGGCCGGGTCACGTTCAGGATCTCGTTGCAGCCTTCGTAGCCGGCGAAGTCATCGATGGTGGCATCGCTGGCCTGGAGCATGGTGCCCATCGCCCCGTCGGCCACCACCACTCGCTCGGCCAAGGCGGTCCGTAGCGCGCTCATCAGCCCCCCGAATCTAGGCATTTACCGCGAGGATTTCCTAGGTTACGTGGCCTCCGGCATGACACGCCACAGGTCACCCAACGAGTAGAGCCGACCACGTAGTCTTGGACAGACGGCCTTACGGTGCTTGGGGAGGTGGAGAGTCATCGAGTTCAACGACATCGGCGAACTCACCTCCCCGGTGGCCATCGCCGGGTTCGAGGGCTGGAACGACGCTGGTGAGGCGGCCAGCGGAGTGGTCAACCACCTCGGCATCGCGTGGCAGGCGACGCCGATAGGCGCCATCGACCCTGAGGATTTCTACGACTTCCAGGTCAACCGGCCGGTGATCGAGATCGAGGGCGGCCATACCAAGCGGCTGATCTGGCCGACAACCCGGATCTCGCTCGCGCGGGCCCATCCGGTCGACGGGTCGGTACCGCCTACCGGCCTGGCCCGGGACGTGGTCCTGGTGCACGGCATCGAGCCGAACATGCGCTGGCGGGCGTTCAGCGAGGAACTCGTGCACGCCCTGGAAAGCCTGGGCGTCGAGATGGTCATCCTGCTCGGCGCGCTGCTGGCCGACGCGCCGCATACCCGTCCGGTGCCGGTGTCGGTAGGTTCTTCGAACGCGAAGCTGGCCAGTGAGGTCGCGGGCGGCGGGGTCAGCCGGGTGGACTACAAGGGCCCGACCGGGATTCTCGGGGTGCTGCAGCACACCTGCACGGGCGCGGGCCTGCCCACGGTCTCGCTGTGGGCGCAGGTCCCGCACTACGTGGCGCAGCCGCCCAGTCCGAAAGCGACCCTCGCGCTGCTGCGCGGCGTCGAGGACATCCTGGACGCGCCGCTGCCGCTCGCCGATCTGCCCGAGGAGGCCCGCGCCTGGGAACGGGGCGTGGACGAGCTCGCCCAGCAGGACTCCGAGGTGGCCGATTACGTCCGGACCCTCGAGGAGGCCAAGGACGCGATGGATCTGCCCGAGGCGAGCGGCGACGCCATAGCCCGGGAATTCGAGCGCTATTTCCGGCGGCACGGCGGCGCCGGGGAGTCAGCGGGCCCGGGCGGTATCTGACCCGGCCCCTATATGACCTGAGCCTTAGATCGGGGGCCAGGGGACGGCGGGCCAGTCGGCCGGCGGATACGGGTGGACCCGGTGCTTGAGCAGGGTCTGCACCCTGATCCTGGTGGCATTGATCTCGCTCGCGGTCAGCAGCCCGGACAGCTCGGCGACCAGGGTGCCCTCGGTGAGCTCGGCGTTCAGGCGGCGCAGCGCCTCCACCGAGCGCCGGGGCAGGCTCTTGCCCCGCCACTGCCACAGCACGGTGCGCAGCTTGTAGTCCTCGGCGAAGCAGACCCCGTGGTCACAGCCGTACAGGTGCCCGTCGGCCACGGGCAGCAGGTGACCTATCTTGCGGTCGGCGTTGTTCACCACCGCGTCGAACACGGCCATGTCGCGCAGGCCCGCGTGGTCGGTGCGGCGGGACAAGGCGATCAGGTCCATGCCGGTGTCGTGGTCGATCCACAGCTGGCACATGCCGGGCCCGAATGGTCCGTCCCGCATGACCGTCGGCGGGACCACATCCCAGCCGGCCGCCCGGGAGACGACGTAGGCCGCTACTTCCCGGCCGGCCAGCGTGCCCGCCGGGAAGTCCCACAGCGGCCGCTCCCCGGCGATCGGCTTGTAGACGCAAGCAACAGTGGCCTGCTCGGCCCTGGGGGTCTTGGGGGCCCTGGGGGCCCTGGGGGTCTTGGGCGTTCTTGGGAGTCTTGAGGGCCCGCCGGGGATCCGGCCCGGTGGTCTTGATCGTGCAGTACAGGGTGGCATTGGACGCGTCAACCAGGCGCCCTTCGATCTCCAGCGTCCCGCGGGTGAGCAGGTCAAGCGCGGCCTGCTCCCCGTCGCCGGTTTCCGGGCCCGCGCTGTCCGGATCAAACATGGCTGACGCGGTGACCGTTCTGGCGCGGGCAGATGTGCCCGTCGGTATCCAGCGGCAGGCCGCACAACGGGCACGGCGGACGGCCAGCGGAGACGATCTTCGCCGCTCGCTGAGCGAAGGCGCGTGCGGCGCCCGGCGTGATGCGCACGCGCAGCACTCCAGGGCCATCGGGGGGAAGGTCCTCGGCCAGCGGCTCGACTGGTTCGTCGGATTCTTCCTGCGCCTCGATGACGACCATGCCGCCGTCACCATCCCAGGCCAGGGCGATCGCGCCGACCCGGAAGTCCTCGAGCAGCGGCAGGTCGAGCGGCGCGTCGTCCTCGAGCGCGGCAGGTGCGGCCGCCGGCACCTCGGGCGACCCGCCGGTACGCCTGAGCACTTCGTCCAGGAGCTCGTCGATCCGTTCGGCCAGCAGGCTGACTTGGAACTTCTCCAGGACCACGCTGGTCACCCGGCCGCTGGCGGTCGCCTGCAGGTAGAAGATCCGTTCTCCTGGCTGCCCCACCGCGCCGGCCACGAACCTCTCCGGCGGGTCATAGAAATAGACCGGCATAGTCCTATCCTTGCGTGTCCGCCGACGGTTGACGACTATCGGGGGTTGAGAAAGCCGCGGAGGTCGAAGGGGTGACGTCCGCCTGGCCGTTCACGTGCTCTGCACCGCCGGAACCGCCGCCGACCGCCGCGTCGCTGGCCGCGGCACCGGCTGCAGCATGGCCGCACCGGGGCGGTGGCCCCGGACGTGCGGCATGAGGTCATCGACTCCACCCCCTCTGTCGTTCATCCGGACCAGAAACGGCCGCAGCGGCGTATACCTGATTACGGTCAGCGAGCAAGGATCGGCCTGGATCCGCTGGCACTGATCGAGGTGCAATCCCAGGCTATCGGCCACGATCGCCTTGATGACGTCGCCGTGGGAACAGATCAGGTAGGTGGCGTCCGGTCCCAGCCTGGCGTTCCAGTCCCGGACCGCGGCCACGGCCCGGTGCTGCATGTCCGGCATGGACTCCCCGCCGGGACCGGGAAACGTCACCGCGCTGGGGTGAGCCTGGACCACCCGCCAGAGCTTCTCGGTGGCCAGCTTCTTCAGTGGCTGACCGGTCCAGTCACCGTACCGGCACTCCCCCACCCGGTCATCGGTGACGACCTGCTGACCGTCCCGGCCGGCCGCGATCACCCCCGCGGTCTGCGCGCAGCGTTCGAGCGGACTGCTGACGATGGCGGCCAGCGGCAGCGGAGCGAGCCGCGCCGCCAGCGCGGCCGCCTGAGCCTGGCCGCGGTCATCGAGCGGGATACCGGGTGTCCAGCCGGTCAGGACGTGACCGGTCGTCGCGGTGAGCCCGTGTCGGACCAGCAGAACCGTCGTCACGGTCTCCGACTCTAGCCGGTTCCGCGACCTACTCCGGATCGTGCTGGGCGGGAGCGTCGTCCCGTATGACGAACATCGCCGAGCCGAACTGCAGCACGTCGCCGACCCGGACCGGGACCGGCTCGCGTACCAGCCAGCCGTTCACCCGGGTGCCGTTGTGGGAACCCAGGTCGCTGAGCAGCCAGCCGTCCTCGCCGCGGTCCAGCTGAGCATGACGTCGCGACACCGACAGGTCCGCGATGCGCAGATCACAGTCCTGGGTCCGGCCGATGCTAAAGCTCGTCCCGCTGCCCGGCGGGAAGACCATCGACGCCGGGTCAGCGGGTTCTCGCGGTCCGCCGGGAGCGCTGGTCCAGGACGCCGGCTGCGGGGGCCATCCCGCGGCGTCCGCCATACCGGGCGGCGCCCATGCGCCGGGTGAGGATTGCGGTACCGGGCGCCAGTCGGCACCCGCATCGTCGGGGTCCGGGTCGCGGCGGCGGAAGGCGGACCGGATCCGGTCCAGGAGCCTGGCCCGCCGGGGTGGCAGGTCACTGAACAGCCTGACCAGCTGACCGCGGTGCCGTGCGCCGAGCGCGCTCTGCATGCGGAACATGAACGTGTCGTGGGACAGCCGGCCCTCGACGAACTCCTGGCGGAGCGCGCTGATGGCCAGATCGCGCTCCTCGTCGGAAGCGCGCAGATACTCGGGCGTTGCAGGCGTGTCCGCCGCCGACCCTCCCATGAATGGAGTATCGACATCATCCGCGCCCGGGGCAAGGGAAAGCCGCGGATATCTCCGTCGTACCCAGCCGTTACCGGTCAGGACCCGCTGGTGCCGGACCTCAGGCGGTGGTCATGGCGGACGTGCTCACGGCCGAGTTGTCCGGGGTTTGCAGCGGGAAGTGGCAGGCGGCCACGTGTCCCGGGCCGAACGAGCGGAGCAGGGGCTCCTCGGCGGCACAGAGCTCCTGCGCGAACTGGCACCTGGTGCGGAACCGGCACCCCGACGGCGGGTTCACCGGGCTGGGCAGCTCGCCGCGGATCGCCGCGCCCTTCTTGGTCCGCTCCAGCCGACGGCTTGGGCACCGGAATGGTGGCGATCAGGCCGGCCGTGTACGGATGCGCGGCGCGGTCGTAGATGTCCTGCCCGGAGCCGACCTCGACCAGCTTGCCCAGGTACATGACGCCGATCCGGTCGGCCATGTACTTGACCACCGCCAGGTCGTGCGAGATCACCACGTAGGTCAGGCCGTGCGAGGCCTGCAGCCGCTTCATCAGGTTCAGCACCTGCGCCCTGATGGACACGTCGAGCGCGCTGACCGGCTCGTCGGCCACGATGAGCCTCGGGTTCAGGGTGAGTGCCCTGGCCAGCCCGATGCGCTGCCGCTGGCCGCCGGAAAACTCGTGCGGGTAGCGCTCCACGGCGTTCCGCGGCAGCCCGACCTCGCCGAGCAGTTCGAACACGCGGTCCCGCTGGGCCCGCTTGCTGCCCATGTGCTGTATGGCCAGGGGCTCTCCGATGATCGCGCCGACCCGCATCCTCGGGTCGAGCGAGGAGTGCGGATCCTGGAACATGAGCTGCAGGTCGCGGCGCTTGCGCCGCAATTCGCCGCCGCTCAGCTTGGACACGTCCACGTCGCCGAGCGTGACCGAGCCGGAGTTAGGCTTCTCCAGCGCCACGATCATCTTGCCGATCGTGGTCTTGCCGCACCCCGACTCGCCGACCAGGCCGAACGTGGTTCCGGCGGGCACGGAGAAGGACACGTCGGACACGGCGTGGACGACCCCCACCTTTCGCTGCAAGATCACGCCCGAGGTGATGGGAAATTCCTTCACCAGGTGGCGCAACTCCAGCAGCGGGGCGGCGCCGTTCCCGGTCGCCGCGGCCGCCTCGACCTTGCGCGCCGTTACCTCGATCCGGCCGTCGGCCGTCACTTCGAGGCCGGCCGCCACCACGACGGTTTCGGCTTCCTGGGTTTCCCCGGGCGCCTCGGGAACTTCCCCGCTGGCCGACGCGGTGGCCGCCAGCGGGGCGTCGTCGACGAGGCCGACCTTGTCGCCCGCGGAGGCTTCCCGCATGCTCTCGGTGTCCGAACCGGCCAGGCCGGTGCTCGCCGCGTCGGGCCCGCTCGCGCCGATCTCGGCCAGGGCGAGCGGCCCGTCTACCGGGTGCCAGCAGGAGAACCTGTGCTCGAGCGTCTTGCCCGACAGGGAGGGCTCCTCGGTCCGGCACTTGTCCGAGGCCCGGTAGCACCTGGCCGCGAACCGGCAGCCCTGCGGCGGGTGGGACAGGTCGGGCGGCAGGCCGGGAATGGCGTGCAGCGCCTTCCTGGCATCCTGGTCGAGCTGGGGGATGGACGCGAGAAGGGACTGGGTGTAGGGGTGGTGCATCTCAGTTGAAGAGCTGACGCACCTCGGCGGTTTCCACGACCCGGCCCGCGTACATGACGTTCACCCGGTCGGCGTGCCCGGCGATCACGCCCATGTCGTGCGTGATCAGCAGCATGGCCATGCCCAGGCGCTCCTTCAGGTCCCCGAGCAGGGCGAGGATCTGCGCCTGGATGGTGACGTCGAGGGCCGTGGTCGGCTCGTCGGCGATGAGCAGCTTCGGTTCGTTGGCCAGCGCCATGGCGATCATCACCCGCTGCCGCAGGCCGCCGGATAGCTGGTGCGGGTAGTCCTCGAGCCGCTCCTTGGGCTTGGGCAGCCCGACCAGGGACAGCACCTCCACCGTCCGGTCCAAAGCGGCGGACTTGGACACGCCCCGGTGCAGCCGGACCGGCTCGGCCACCTGGTAGCCGATGGTCTTGGTCGGGTCGAGCGAGGTGAGCGGATCCTGGAAGATCATCGCGATCTCGTTACCCCGGACCTGCCGCAGTTCCTCCTGCCTGAGGCCGACGAGTTCGCGGCCGTCGAGCTTGATCGAGCCGCCGACGATGGACCCGCCAGGCGGCAGCAACCCCATGATCGACAACCCGGTCATGGACTTGCCGCAGCCGGACTCGCCGACGATGCCGAGGGTCTCTCCGGCTTCGACGCGCATGTCGATGTTGCCGACTGCCTGCACTACGGAGCTGGTGAGCTGGATGTGCGTCGACAGGTTCTCGATCTCAAGGACGGGGGCCATGTGGCCGCTACCTCTCGTTGTGATGGCTGTACCAGCGTGGTACCCGACAAAGACGTGCGCTAACGGCGCCTCAGCCGCACGTCCAGGGAGTCACGCAGTGCGTCGCCGATGAAGTTGAGCGCCATCACGGTCAGCACGATGCAGACGCCGACCGGGTAGATGAGCCACCAGTAGCCGTCCTGCATGTAAGTGACGCCGTCGGAGATCATGTCGCCCCAGTCCAGGTTGGGATAGTGCAGGCCGAAGCCGAGGAAGCCTATGTAGGCGACCGCGAGGATCGCGTCGGCGACCTGGAACGTCACGTTGACGATCATCACGCCGAGCGAGTTCGGCAGCAGGTGCCTGCGGATCAGCCGCCAGCTGCCGCTGCCCGCTGTTCGCGCGGCCAGGACGAAGTCGCGCTCCCGGATCGTGAGCACCTCGCCGCGCACCAGCCGGGCCGGCACCTGCCAGGAGAACCCGCCGATGACCAGCGACAGGGACAGCACCGACGCGCCGAACCTGGCCGCCAGGATGAGCACCACGAACAGGAACGGCACCGACAGGAATATGTCGACCACGCGCATCAGCACGGTGTCGACGATCCCGCCGGCCAGGCCGGCGACCGCGCCGACCAGCGCGCCGATGGTAATCGCGACGAACGCGGCGAAGAAACCGACCTCCAGCGCGGCCTGGCCGCCCTTCATCAGCTCGCCGAGAACGTCGAAGCCGTTGACGTCCGCGCCGAGCGGATGCCCGGCGCCCGGCGGGTCATGAGCGTTGATCAGGCTTACCGTCAGCAGGTTCGTGTGGTAGAAGAACGGCCCGAGGAAACAGAAAACCACGAAGAACAGCAGGATGCCGACGCCTGTGACGGCCAGCCTGTTGCGCACGAACTCGCGCAGCGCGAGCCGCCACCCGCTCTGGACGGCGCCCACCTCGCCACCCTCGGGGGCACGGGTAACGTCGAGCGGCGGGAGCGACGCATTCCTGGCCACGATTTGCCTCCTTATGCCGACCGGTCAGGCCAGCCGGATACGCGGGTCCGCGACGGTCAGCGCGATATCCGCGACGAAGTTGCCCAGAACTACGAAGACGGCACCGATCAGCGTGTAGGCCAGCAGCACCGGGTAATCCTCCTTTTGGAGGCTGGTGTAGAACAGCAGGCCGAGGCCCTGGTAGTTGAACAGGGTCTCGGTGATCAGGTTCCCGGCCAGCAGGGCGGGGAGGAACAGCCCGATCAGGGTGACCATCGGCAAGGACGCGTTCCGCACCATGTGCCGCGTCAGGACCAGGCGCTCGGGCAGGCCCTTGGCCCGCGCCACCTTGATGTAGTCCTGGGCGAGCACGTCAATCGACGAGGACCGCATGTACCGGGAGAAGTTGGCCACGGTGATCAGCGTCAGGGTCAGGATCGGCAGGAGCATGTCGTGCCAGTCGCCGATCACGGTCCATATCGAGGTGGACTGGCTCGCCTCGAAGCCCAGGATGGGGAACGACAGCGCGAAGACCTGGATGAGGATGAGCCCGAGGAAGAACACGGGCATCGAGTACAGGATGAACGCTGTGCTGGTGGCCACGTTGTCGCCGAGCGTGTTCCGCCGCACCGCCTGGAAGATGCCCAGCGGCAAGGCGATCAGGATCGCCAGCAGCAGCGCCATGCCGGACAGGTAGATGCTGCGGGCCAGGCGCTCTTGGAACAGGCCGGCCACGGTCTGGTTCTCCGCGTAGGAGAAGCCCAGGTTGCCGTGCAGCAGCCCGTTCATGTAACTCAGGTACTGCTCGGTCACCGGGCGGTCGAACCCGTTCGCCTTGTTAAAGGCAGCGATCTGCGCGTCGTTGGCCCGCAGGCCGAGCGCCAGCCTGGCCGGCGAGGGGAAGACCGCGTGCAGCAGCAGGTACATGAAGATGGAGATGCCGATCAGGACGATGATGGACGTCCCGACCCGGCGCAGTAGGTAGGCGCTCACCGGTGGGATCCTTCCTTCCAGGCTGGTGGCCTGTCTCCCGGTTTATCACCGGGAGACAGGCTAGTCCAGCAGGTGACGCTCGCTACCGCTACTTGGTCAGGTACCAGAACTCCGGCGTGGGGTCGTACTGCGTCAGGTTCTCGAACGCCTTCGGCGTGGTCGACGAGACGTTCGTCTTCCAGACGTAGACGTGGTCACGCAACGGCTGCCACAGCACCGGCAAGGTCGTGTCCAAGTACGACAGCTCGTCCATGACCGCGGACGGGTTGGGGGTGCTGATGGAGGCGTTGATCAGCGAGTCGGCCTTCGGGTCGCTGTAGTCGCCGATCTGACCGGACCCGCCGGTGTTCAGGAACCCGAACGAGGTGGGATAGGTGGAGAAGGACTCGCCGCCGAAGTCCTCCATGGCCCACTTGTTGATGTTGGCCGGCGACGCCGGGTCGATGTAGTTCTGGATCATGAAGTTGAAGTTGCTGGCCGACAGGGCGATGTCGATGCCGGCTGCCTTCGCGTTGGAGGCCAGGTCCTCGACTTCCTGGGTGATCGGCGAGGAGGCGTTGTAGATCAGGTTGAAGGCCAGCTTGGTGCCGGCCGGGATGCCGGCCCCGCACTCACCCGGGCCGGTGCCCGGCTTCGCGCAGGTGTCGGTCCCGTTCGCGTTGATGGTCCAGCCGTTGGACTTCAGCAGGCTGGTCGCGCTGGAGATGCTGAACGGGTAGAGGGTCGTCTTGCCGTTGGCCGGCAGGAACGGGCTCTGCGGGTAGGCCCCGATCGGCCCGCCGAGCGGATCGCCGTCCCCGTTGAGGAAGGCCTTGATCTGGCCTGGCTGGTCTTCCAGGTGCTGCATCGCCTGCCGGAAGTAGAGCTGGCTGACGATGTTGTTGAAGTCGCCGGTGGTGTCCTTGAAGTTGTAGGCCGCGAAGTAGTCGCCCCAGGCCGGCAGGCCGTAGTAGTTGTAGCCGCCCGCTCTTGAGCGACGGGATCTGCGGGTTGTCCGCCGGCGGGAGGTAAACGACGTCGACCGACCCGCTCTTGACGGCGTTGAACTGTGGCCGCGTCCGAGGTGAACGGGACCCCGACGAAGCTGGACTGGGGATTCGCGTGCGGGCCGCTGTAGGCGGGGTTCGGCACCATGGTGAACGAGCCGGTGGTGGCGTTGAAGGCAGTGAGCTTGTACGGCCCGTAAACGACCTGCCAGAGCGGGTTGGTGGCGTAGGTGTTCACCGACTTGGACTGGGCGTTGAGGAAGTCCCAGATCTTCTTCGCGTTCGCCGGGTTCGTGTAGTCCAGGGTCGGCCCGTTCGCGGAAGCCTTGGCCCACGCGTGGGCAGGCATTATCCCGATGTCGATGATGTCTTCTTGCAACCAGGTCGGGTTGACCGGCTTGGACATGTTGAGCACCAGCGTGCTGGCGTTCGGCATCGACATGCTGGTGAGCGTGTCGGGGAAGTAGCCGGGTACGTAGTTAGCCCAGTTCGCCGGGGATTCCTTGAGGGCGGCCTTGACCTCATCGAGCGTGAACGCGAAGTCCGCGGCGCCGACTGTCTGGCCGTCCGACCACTTCCAGGGCTTGAACGTCATCGTAAACGTCTTGCCGCCGTTCGACGACGGTGGGCGCGTTGACCGGACTCAGCGAGTCATTGACCGCCGGGCTGGAGCCGTTCCAGGTGAACCACGTCGGCCGCCACATCTGCCACCCGAAGACGAAGCTGTTGTAGACCGAGTTGTCAGCGGCGGGAATGATCGGCAGGATCCAGTTGGGCGCGTCAGCCGCCAGGTACCCGTACGTGATCGAACCGGGCTTCCCGGAGGGCGTTCCCGCGGCGGGGATCCCCCCGATCGAGCCTGGCTGCGTTGTCACGCCCGGCGTGGTGTTGTTCGTGGAGCCGCTGCTGCTGTTGCTGCTGCTGCTGCACGCGGCGAGAGCGGTGATACCCGCTACCGCGAGGGCAAGCGCGCCGATGCGCTTGGTCCCGAATCTGGTCATCGCCCCTCCCTCCTTGCGCCGTTCGCGGCACTGGTCCGTGCTGGGGTCATCAGCTTGTCGCCCTTCTCTCTCGCAGTTCGCCGGTGATCCGCTCCGCCACCGTCGCGGGGGCACTGGGTCGCAATCCTCCCGATACCGGTACGGCCCGTCTCCCCGGCACATCCGCGCCGGCCCGTGACGGGCCGGCCGGTCAGTTACCGGTGTTATGAGTTAGCGGAAGCGTAAGTTCCCTATTGCATCGATCTCCAGGCAAAAAAGTCACAACTTGCCATCAATCCCTTGGGAACAGCGTCCCGCCACCTCCCCGATAGCATCCGGACATTTCCGGATCTAGCCACTTTTGTAAATTCTAGCCCCAGCGGACACAGTGGACCTCGGCTGCGTGAAGGCTTGCCGCGGAAGCGGCGCCTGACCGCAGAATCTCCGTCCGCGGCTCCCGCCGCCGCCAAGAACGTCGGCGGAGTCACTCCCCCGTGACACCCTGGGCCGGCCGCGGCGCTCCCCGCCGGTGACTACTAAGCGTAACTGTATAGCGATGAGTAGGCAAATAGCTACTCTAAGTATTTCGCTCGGGAACGGCGGGGACGAGGCACGGGTCAGCGGAAGATCACCGTGCGGCGGCCGTGCAGCAGGACGCGGTGCTCAGCGTGCCAGCGCACGGCGCGGGCCAGCGCGACCCGCTCGGCGTCGCGGCCGATGGCCGCCAGGTCCTCCGGGCCGCTGGTGTGGTCGACCCGGGCCACCTCCTGCTCGATGATGGGGCCTTCGTCCAGGTCGGCGGTCACGTAGTGTGCCGTCGCGCCGATCAGCTTGACGCCGTGCGCGTGTGCCTGGTGGTAGGGCCGCGCGCCCTTGAAGCTGGGCAGGAAAGAATGATGAATGTTGATGATCCGGCCCGGCAGCTTGGCGCACAACGCGGGCGACAGGATGCGCATGTAGCGGGCCAGCACCACGAAGTCGATGCTCAGCTCGCTGACCAGGTCCAGCAGACGGCCTTCGGCCCGCTGCGCGGACAGCGGGTCTTGCGGGTCGGCGGGCACGTGCTCGAAGGTGACGCCGTGCGCCGTCGTGAGCGCGGCCAGGTCCGGATGGTTGCCGATCACCAGCGGCACGTCGATGCGCAGCGATTCGGCCGCCCGCCGGTACAGCAGGTCGTTCAGGCAGTGACCGGCCTTGGAGACCATGATCAGCACCCGGGGCTGGACCGCGGTGTCGTGCAGTTCCCATTCCATCGCGAACTCGGCCGCCACCGGGCTGAACCCGGAATACAGGTCCTGGTAGGTGGTGGCGCTACTTGCCTGGCCGCCTGCGGCGGCGGGCGGCTGCAGGCTCTCCATGTGGACCCGCATGAAGAACCGGCCCGCGGTCCGGTCGCCGAACTGCTGGCTGTCCAGCACGTTGCAGCCGGCCTGGTGCAGGTACGCGGCGACCGCGTGGACGATCCCGACGCGGTCCGGGCAGGACAGGGTGAGGACGTACTCGGTGTTGGGCATCAGGCGCCGACCGCGTGGACACCGCCGTCGACATGGACGATCTCGCCGGTCGTGGCGGGGAACCAGTCGGACAGCAGCGCGACGCACGCGCGCGCGACCGGCTCCGGGTCGGTGATCTTCCAGCCGAGCGGAGCGCGGTCGCCCCAGACGCCCTCGAACCGGTCGAAGCCCGGGATCGACTTCGCGGCCATGGTGCGCAGCGGCCCGGCCGCCACCAGGTTGACCCGGACCCCCTGGGGGCCGAGATCGCGAGCGAGGTACCGGGCGCACGACTCGAGGCCGGCCTTGGCCACGCCCATCCAGTCGTAACCCGGCCAGGCCACGCTCGCGTCGAAGTCCAGGCCCACCACCGAACCGCCGCCGCCCATCAGCGGCAGGGCAGCCACCGTGACCGCCTTCAGCGAGTACGCCGACACCTGTACCGCGGTGGCCACGTCGTCCCACCTGGTGCGCAGGAAGTTCCCGCCGAGCGCCTCTTCCGGATTGGCGTACGCGATCGCGTGCAGCACGCCGTCCAGGCCGTCCACGTGCGCGGAGAGCCGTTCGGCGAGCGAGCCGAGTTGCTCCTCGCTGGTCACGTCGAGCTCGAGGACCGGCGGCGGATCAGGCAGCCGCTTGGCGATCCGCTCCACCAGGCTCAGCCTGCCGAATCCGGTCAGCACGACGCTCGCGCCCTCCTGCTGGGCCACCCGGGCCACGTGGAACGCGATCGAGGCATCGGTGATGACCCCGGTCACCAGGATCCGCTTACCTGCCAGGATTCCCATCACAGCCTCATTCCCGTGGTGTTCGGCACACGTCCCACCCTGCCCGGCTCAGCCCGCTAACTAAATGACCAGCGGGACGAACGTTTCCCGCCGGAGCTTGTGCACACCAGACAAATAGCGTCTCAGTGGCCCATCCCGAGCCCGCCGTCCACCGGGATGACGGCACCGGTGATGTAGCCCGCGTCCTGGCCGGCCAGGAACGCCACGGCCGCCGCGACCTCGTCCGCGGACGCGAACCTGGCCAGCGGGACGGCGGACAGGATGGCCGCCTTGCGGTCCTGGGAGAGCCCGGCCGTCATGTCGCTGTCCACGAAGCCGGGCGCGATCACGTTGGCCGTGATACCGCGGGAGCCAAGTTCGCGGGCCAGGGACCGGGCCAGGCCGACCAGGCCGGCCTTGGATGCCGCGTAGTTCGCCTGGCCCGCCGAGCCGTACAGCCCCACAACCGAGGAGATGAAGATGAGCCGCCCGCGGCGCATCTTCATCATGCCGCGCACCGCCCGCTTGGCCACGCGGTACGCACCGGCCAGGTTTGTGTCCAGGACCAGGCCGAAGTCGTCCTCGCTCATCAGCGCGAGCAGTTGATCGCGGGTTACCCCGGCGTTGGCGACCAGCACCTCGACCGGGCCCTGGGCCTTCTCCACGTCCGCGAACGCCGCATCGACCGACGCCGCGTCCCGCACGTCGCAGCGGACTACCTCCAGCCCGTCCACCGGCTCACCCGAGCGCGAGGTGATCGCGACGCTGTCGCCGCCGGCCGCGAGCCGCCGGGCGATGGCCAGCCCGATACCCCGGTTCCCGCCGGTCACCAGCACCGAACGCCCCATGGTCACCTCTCTCCTCGGCCACTGAGGGTACCGCAGGCGCAGGGCCCTCCCGGGGCCCGCTCTGCGGGACGCGGCGGGAGGCGGATCCGGGCAATCCGAGTGGGCGGCGGGAACGGCGGGACGCGGGTGAGAAAGCCGGTGAGATAGGTTCTGGTGTCGTGAATGATCGAGAACCGGATATCGACCCCGAGTTCACTGCCCTGCCGCTCCGCGACCTGGCCGACGCGGCCCTTACGCAGGCCAAGGCCCTGGGAGCTCAGCACGCTGACTTCCGGGCCGAGCGCCTCCGGGGCCAGCAGATCGGGCTGTCCGACGGGACCCCGCAGACGCTGTTCGACGCCGACGACACCGGCCTGGCCGTCCGCGTCATCGTGGACGGCACCTGGGGCTTCGCTTCGGCCGTCGACCTGACCACGGATGCCGCCGCGCACGCGGCGCGGCAGGCCGTCGAGGTGGCCAAGGTGGCGGCGGCCATGAACACCGAACCGATCGAGCTCGCCCCCGAGCCCGGCTACGGCGACGTGACCTGGATATCGGCGTACCAGGTCGATCCGTTCACGGTCAGCGTCGCGGACAAGGTGGCCCTGCTGGCGCAGTGGAGCACGGCGCTTCTCCGCCATGACGCGGTCAGCCACGTGGACGCCGCGCTGCACCAGGTCAGGGAGTGCAAGTTCTACGCGGACGGCGTCACCGCCGCGACCCAGCAGCGGGTCCGGCTGGCCCCCGTGGTCAACGCGGTCGCGGTCACCGACGACGGCCGGTTCGACACCATGCGGACGCTCGCCCCGCCGGCCGGGCGCGGGTATGAGTACCTCACCGGCACCGGCTGGGACTTCGACGCCGAACTGGCCGAACTCCCCGAGCTTCTCGCGGCCAAGCTGAGGGCTCCCTCGGTCCAGGCCGGGCACTACGACCTGGTGATCGACCCGTCCAACCTGTGGCTCACCATTCACGAGTCGATCGGCCATGCCACCGAGCTCGACCGGGCGCTCGGCTACGAGGCCGCCTACGCCGGTACCTCGTTCGCCACCCCGGACAAGCTCGGCAGCCTGAAGTACGGCTCCGGCGTCATGCACGTCACCGGCGACCGCACCGTCGAGCACGGCCTGGCCACCATCGGCTACGACGACGAGGGCGTGGCCGGCCAGTCCTGGGACCTGATCACCGGCGGCATCCTGACCGGCTACCAGCTCGACCGGCGGATGGCGCGCAGCCAGGGCTTCGGGCGGTCGAACGGCTGTGCCTTCTCCGACGGCCCGAACCATATCCCGCTGCAGCGGATGGCGAACGTGTCGCTGCGGCCCGCCCCCGCGGGCGGCCCGTCGACCGAGGACCTGATCTCCGGCGTCGAGGAGGGCATCTACGTCCTCGGCGACAAGAGCTGGTCGATCGACATGCAGCGGTACAACTTCCAGTTCACCGGCCAGCGGTTCTTCAAGATCAAGAACGGAAGACTTGCCGGCCAGCTCCGGGACGCGGCCTATCAAGCCAACACCGCGGATTTCTGGGGCGCCATGGAGGCCGTTGGCGGGCCCCAGACCTACGTGCTCGGCGGGGCATTCAACTGCGGCAAGGGCCAGCCCGGCCAGGTCGCCCCGGTCAGCCACGGCTGCCCGGCCGCGCTGCTGCGCGGGATCCGGATCCTCAACACCGTCGAGGAGGGCCAGTGAGCGGGTTTTCGCCGCAGGAGGCCGTCGAACGGGCCCTGGCCGCCAGCCGGACCGACGACTGCGTGGTGATCGCCGAGGAGACCTCCAGCGCCAACCTGCGCTGGGCGGGCAACACGCTCACCACCAACGGCGTGTCCAGCTCGCGCCAGCTCACCGTCATCGCCATCGACCGGCGCGCCGACGGCGCCTGCGCCGGCATCATCTCCCGGGCGGGGATCGGCCCCGATCAGGTCGAGGACGTGGTGCGGGAGGCGGAGCACGCCGCCGCCGAAGGGACGCCCGCCGAGGATGCCGCGCAGGTAGCCGGGGGCGATGAGGCCGCTCCGTTCGGACAAAATAATGACGAACCAGGCTGGGACTCCGCGCCTGGCCGGACCGAGATCGGCGTGCTGCGCGACTTCGCGGCCGCGCTCGGCGAGACGCTGCGCCAGGCCCAGGGCGCGGACCGGAAGCTGTACGGGTTTGCCGAGCACGATCTGGTCAGCACGTTCCTGGGCACCTCGCGCGGGCTGCGGCGGCGGTTCGACCAGCCGACCGGGCGGGTCGAGCTGAACGCGAAATCGGCGGACCTGACCCGGTCGGCCTGGACCGGCGCGGCCACCCGCGACTTCACCGACGTGGACATCGCGGGCCTGGACGCCGGGCTCGGCGAGCGGCTGGACTGGGCCAAGCGCTCGATCTCGCTGCCGGCCGGGCGGTACGAGACGCTGCTGCCGCCGACCGCCGTCTCCGACCTGCTGGTCTACCTGTACTGGTCGGCCGGGGCCAAGGACGCCACGGACGGGCGGACGGTGTTCAGCAAGGCCGGCGGCGGGACCCGGGTCGGCGAGCGGCTCTCGCCGCAGCCCGTCACCTTGTCCAGCGACCCGCTGGCGGCCGGGCTGCGCTGCGCGCCGTTCGTCATCACGCACGCGTCCGGCTCTGACTCCTCGGTCTTCGACAACGGGCTCACGCTGAACCCGACCGCCTGGATCCAGGACGGCACGCTGGCCGCCCTGCACTCCTCACGGCACTCCGCGACGCTGGCCGGGCTGCCGTTCACGCCCGCCATCGACAACCTGAGCTTCGCCACCTCGGCCCCCGGCGCGCCCACGCTGGAGGAGATGATCGCGTCCACCGGCCGCGGGCTGCTGCTGACCTGCCTGTGGTACATCCGCGAGGTCGACCCGCAGGTCCTGCTGCTCACCGGGCTCACCAGGGACGGCGTCTACCTGGTGGAGAACGGCGAGGTGGTCGGCGCGGTGAACAACTTCAGGTTCAACGAATCGCCGGTGGCCATGCTCGGGCGGCTCCTGGAGGTCGGCGCCACTGTCCCGACCCTGCCGCGTGAATGGGGCGATTACTTCAACCGCGCCGCGATGCCGCCGGTGCGCGTCGAGGGCTTCAACATGTCGTCGGTGAGCCAGGCCAGCTGAGCGGCGGCTAGTCCGGGGGTGCGGGGTCGCGAGCGCTTGGCGGCGAGGCATACCGTGGAGGCGTGAGGTTGAGTCACGCTGACCGCGGGCGGTCGCAGGTGCACATGGTGACGCAGGCACGGCGCTCGCTGTCCGACGACATCAACTTCCGGCAGCGCAGGTACCTGCTGATGATGGGCATCCGGGCTGTCTGCTTCGTAATCGCCGTGGTTATGTTCGTCAATCACCTGGGCTGGCTGACCGTGATACCGGCCGTCGGCGCTATCGTCATTCCCTATTTCGCCGTGGTGTTCGCCAACGGCGGCCGGGAGCCGGGCAACACCCGCGGCTTCATGGAGTACCAGCCCAACCTGCCGGTGACCCGTGACCCGGGCGGCCCATCCGCAGAAAGCGGCCATCAGCCCCCGGGGCCCGGCGGCGGCAACAACTGATTCCGCTGCTCAGCCTCCTGGCGAGATCTGGTTGTAATTGGGTCTTGACACACTAGGGGGTGTTTCCGTGTAGCATTCATATCGGTGCTCCGGTCCCCCGTCGGAGCGCCGCTGCCGGCGTTCCGGGCCCCCGTCGGAACGCCGATGATCGCGACGCCGGGTGGTTTGCCCCCGTAGCCACCCGGCGTCGCCCTAACTTCGCCGGGCTTTCAGCCCGGCTTCGCCATTGGCTCGCAGTGCTAATCCGGGGGGACGACCCCCGGACCCCCCGCGTGGCGCTCTGTCGGACGTGGGGCTGTCGGGACGCCTTCTTCTGTAGGTTGGTTCTGGTTCTGGTTCTGTGGGTTCTTCTGGGCTTGGTCTTGGGTTCTTCTGGGTTGACTTCTGTGCACGTGCATTTTGGCGGGGTTGAGATGTGGCTGGTTGGGATGTGTCGCAGTTAATTCGCAACGAGGGGTTGGTTGGCCAAGTTGAGGGCCGGGCAAGTGGGCGGGTCGGGGCCGCGAGTTGACGGGCCGGAGTTCTGGGTTCTGGGTTCGCTCTGAATGCATTTTGTATGCAGCGGTTACATCGGGCAATCGGGGCTGCTTTGAGCGGGGATTCTTAGGGAATGTTGAGGCGTTTTTCGTTATTGGCTAGGCCAAATTCGGCGGAATGATCAGCAGGCGCATACTAATAGCCCGAGGTATTGCCACATTGTGGGCGGCCTGGTTATTCGGTCTTGCGGAACTCGGCTATGGCTATGGCTAGCATCGCGGCTCCCATGAACGCGACCATGGCCAGAGATAGTCCCAGTGGGACGACCCAGCCGAACCACGTGATGCCGGGGCTCAGGGTCTGCACGGCTAGCGGGCTGACCGCCAGGTGGCCGAACACCGCGGAGCGCATCGGGTCGACGATGTAGGTCAGCGGGTCGATGCGGGTCAGCACGGTCAGCCAGGCGGGCAGGCCGTTCAGCGGGTAGAGCGCACCGGACAGGAAAAACAATGGCAACACGAACAACTGGGTGAGCGCCATGAACGCCTGTATCTGCTTTATCCGGGCTGCCATCATGACCCCGAACGCGGTCAACGTGAACGACAGCAGCAGCAGTTCCCCGACCAGGGTGAGCAGCAGCAACGGGTTGTAGGGCACGTGCGCCACGCCGGCCAGGGCCAGGAAGATGAGGCCCTGGAAGGTGGCGACCGTGGCGCCGCCCAGGCACTTTCCGACCACGATGGCCCAGCGCCGCACCGGCGCGACCAGCATCTCGCGCAGGAACCCGAACTCCCGGTCCCAGACGATCGACGCGGCCGAGAAGATCGAGGTGAACAGGACCGACATGGCGAGCACGCCCGGATAGATGAACGTCCTGAAGTCCACCCCGGCCGGCAGGCCGCGAGAGGCGAGCCGGGACAGGCCGGTGCCGAGCACGAACAGGAACAGGACCGGCTGCACCAGCGACGTGACGGCCCGCAGCCGGTCGGTACGGAACCTGATCAGCTCGCGGCGCCAGACGATGCTCACCGCGCGCAGGTCGTGCCGCACGCTGCGCTCGGGGACGGCCACCCTGATCGTCTCGGTCAGCGCCGGTTCGTCGTCCGTGAAGGTCTCGATGTCTCTGGTTGCCACGTGCCTACCGCCCCTGCCTATCTCCGGCCGAACCTGGTCGCGATCCGGCGGTTACGGTCGCCGATCGAGGCCTCGGCATCACGGATGGTCTTACCCGTGTATGACATGAACACGTCGTCCAGCGAGGGCCTGGACACGCTCACCGAGCGGATGGCGACCGGCATCCCGGCGAACAGCCGGGGCACGAAGAGCTCGCCAGACTCCACGGAGAACGTCACGAGGTTCTCGTGCACGCCTGCGTCGACGCCGAACCTCTCGTCCAGGGCCTTGATCGCCGCCTGGTCGTCGGCCGTGCTGATCTGCACCCGGTCCTTGCCGATGGACGCCTTCAGCGCCTCCGGCGTGTCGATCGCGACGATCTCGCCGTGGTCGATGATGGCGATCCGGTCGCAGTTCTCCGCCTCGTCCATGTAGTGCGTGGTGAGGAAGATCGTGATGTCCTCGCGCCGCTTCAGCTCGTTGATGTAATCCCAGATCGAAACCCGGGTCTGCGGGTCCAGGCCCACCGTCGGCTCGTCGAGGAACAGTACCCGCGGCGCGTGCAGCAGGCCACGGGCAATCTCCAGCCGCCGCTGCATGCCGCCCGAGTAGGTGGCCACGACACTGCCACGCCGCTCCCACAGCCCGACCATCTCCAGTACCTGGCGCAGCCGCGGCCCGAACGCCGCCTTGGGCACCCCGTACAGGTCGGCGTGGAAGCGCAGGTTCTGCTCCCCGGTCAGGTAGTTATCCAGGGTGGTGTCCTGGAACACCAAGCCGATGTTGCGGCGTACGGTGTCCCGTTCCCTGACCACGTCGTGGCCCGCGACCCTGGCGGAGCCCGAGGTGGGATCCGCCAGGGTGCACAGGATCTTGATCGTGGTGGACTTGCCGGCGCCGTTCGGGCCGAGAAACCCGAACGTCTCCCCGGCGGCGACGTCGAAGTCGATGCCGCGGACGGCATCGATCTCGCCGTACTTCTTGGTCAGCGCGCTGACCGAGATCGCCTCTGTCACTCCTACGCTTCCTGCTCCGTGTCCTCGTCGTCTGCGGCGAGGATACGGTACAGGGCCTTGCGCGTGTCGGCCAGGATCTTGCTGGCCTGCTGGACCTGGACCGGCGAGCCGGCCTGGGCGACCTGCACGGTGGCCATGGCCACCTGGCGGGCCAGGTTGTGCATCTGGACCGCGGCGTCGTCGACGCTGCCGGTCACGGCGTCCCAGGACGCCTTGAGCTCGTCGGCGTGGGCCTGGACGTAGGCCCGGCCCTCGTCGGTCAGCGTGTAGTTCCGCCGGCGGTCTTCGCCCGCTGCCGCCGCGATCAGGCCCTCGTCCTCCAGCTGCTGCAGCGCCGGGTAGACCGACCCCGCACTCGGCCGCCACACGCCCTGCGTGCGCTCGCCGATCTCCTGGATGATCTGGTACCCGTTCCAGGCCTGCCCTTCACCCAGCAGGTCCAGGATCGCGGCGCGGACGTCACCACGCCGCACGCGCGGCCCGCGGCCTCCGGGGCCACGGAACCTCGGCGGCCCGAACGGCCCGCCGCGCATCTCGAACTGGAACGGGCCAGGGCCCCACGGCCCGGGGCCGCCGCGCATCCGGCCGCGCCCTCGCGCGTGCCCGCGGTGTCCTTCTCGTCCTTCTCGGGGATCTCCCCATCCTTCTTCATGCATTTTGATACTCCTTAAAGCTGTCTAGATCGCCTTTCGATCCTTGTAGTTAGGTTAACGATATATCGGCATCGATCGCATGGCAAGCTTTGACTTCAAGATCTTTTTCCCGAACGGGCCGTGGCGCGTGCCTCGCGGGCGGCCGTTTGGCGCTGAGGGGCGGCCGGGGTCCGCTGGGGGCGCCGGGCGCTTGAGGCGGCGCTGGGCCCTGGGGCGGCGCTGGGCCCTGGGGCGGCGCTGGGCCCTGGGGCGGCGCTGGGCCCTGGGCGGCGCTGGGCCCTGGGGCGGCCGCTCGGCCCTGGGGCGGCGCTGGGCCCTGGGGCGGCGCTGGGCCCTGGGGCGGCCGGGCTCGGGGCCGGAGGTGCCCCTGGTCCAAGACCTGGCGAGCTGGCCGCCGTTGAGAACTCGGAAGCCACACCAGCCTCAAGCATCACAGAGGGTGGATTAACTCCGGGGGCGGCCGCGTTCTCGGTGTGACCCGTGGCTGCGGGCACGCGCCGGGAGGCGTAGTCCCCTTTGGGGTTGTGGCACACATGCCCCGATAGATGGGGGTCGTGGCACACGTGCCCCGCAGGCCCGCCGCCGACGTTCGGGGGCTGTGGCACACATGCCCCGATAGACGGGGGTCGTGGCACACGCACCCCACGCCAGACCGCGATCCGGGCCAGGAAACGCCATCCAACCCGGAAGAACCATCACGGTGTCACAGCCACCAGGTTCGGCTCGATCCGCTCGTGGGACGTGAGGGGCGGACGGGGACGCTGGAGGGCACCGTGGTGACGCTGGAGGGGAGCGCGGCTAGGGCGGGATCCCGCGGGCGGTTAACCGAGCGGGACGTGGGTTAGGGGCGGACCGGGAGGGTGTACTCGCGGCGGATGCTGTTGCCGAGGCGGGAGATGTCGGCGCCGTAGATGTGCATGGAGATGGCTACGGTGTCGCCGGTGTTGCGGACGCGGTGGATGTCGCCGGGCGGGGCGAAGCCGCTCACCGCGCCGGATGGGTTCACGTTGCGGGCGGCGAGCCGGAGCGCGTCGCCGTCGTCGGTGAGGGCGAAGATCTCCTCGTACTCGCGGCCCTGCAGGACACCGGTGACGCACCAGGCCACGTGGTCGTGAATGATCGTCTCCTGCCCGGGCAGCCAGACCATGGCCGAGATCGAGAACGAGCCGTCCGGCTCGCAGTACAGCAGGTGGCTCTGATAGCAGGACGGGTCGCCCTGCCGCAGGCGGGCGGGGAGCAGTTCCCCCGGGTCGGGAAGGTTGGCACGCAGGGCGCACGCGACGCGATCGGCGGTCTTCTGCCAGCCCAGGGCCAGGCCTACTTCGGCGCGGACCGCCCGCACGAGGCCGTCCGGGCACTTTTCCGCGGTCGCCGGGCGCATGACCGTAGTATTCGTGCTGGTCAGTGTCATGACACCTCCCTGGTGAGGATCCTAGGTTAGCGATCAGCGGTGTATTAACACCAATGCCAATCCGGTCGCTGACCAATAGGCAACATTGATCAATGCTGATCGCGGGGGCGGTGAGGGCTGCGGCCTAGGGCTAGTCGGCGACGGCGGAGTAGGCGACCACGCCGCGGCGCATCGCATCGATCGCGGCCCGGGCGGTGGCGGACAGGCTGCGCGGCGCCTGACCGGTGGTGGCCGCGGAGGCCGGGGCGGAGCGCGGAGGCCGGAGGCGGAGGCGGGGGCGGAGGCGGAGGCTGGGGCGGGGGTGGCGGAGGCGATCTGGTCTAGGAGGTCGATGAGCTGCTTGACCGAACGGACGAAGTCGCCGGGGGTCAGGTCTGGTGACTCGGCCAGGACGTTTTCCAGCTTGACGCCGCGGGCCCAGCGATAGGCGGCCCACGCGAAGCCGAAGTCGGGTCCGCGGAGGAACGACAGGTCGTTATCCTTCTCCAGCTGATCGAGCTCGCTCCAGGTCCGGACCATCTCGGCCAGCACCTCGGGCGAGCGGCCCTTGGGCAGCCGGGGCGGACTGGTGTCGTCCGGCTGCCGCGACTCGAAGGAGAGGGCCGACACGCAGGCGGCGAGTTCGGCCGGGGACAGGCCGTCCCACAGGCCGCGGCGCATGCATTCGGCCGCCAGCAGGTCAAGCTCGGAGTACAGGCCCGCTAGCCGGCGCCCGTCCGCGGTGACCGTGTCCCCGTCGAGGTAGCCGAGCCGCTCCAGGACACGGCACACCCGGTCGAAGGTACGGGCGATGACGTGCGAGCGGCCGGCCACCCGGTGCTCGAGCGTCTCGGTCTCGCGGGCCAGCCGGAAATAGCGTTCGGCGTAGCGGGCGTGATCCTCGCGGTCCGGGCAGTCGTGACAGGAGTGCCGGCGCAGGCGGCGACGGAGCTCGGCGATCTCCTCGGGCCCGTCGTCATGATCGGCGTCCCCGTTGTCCGCGACCCGGATCCGGCCCTTTCCCGGCCCGCTCGAGCCGGCCCGCCCGGCGAGCCGGTTCCGCATGGTGGCCGCGAGGTCCTTGCGGTGCTCCGGCGACCGCGGGCTGAACCAGCCCGGGATCCTGATCTTGTCGATGACCTCGGGCGGCGCCGGGAAGTCGGCAATGGCCAGCCGCTTGACCTGACGTCCTTCGGTGAGCACCAGCGGTCCAGGCCCGGCGAGCCGCCCGTTCCCGTTGTCGGCGGCGGGCGCCCGGTGACCGGCGCCGTCGCGTCCGGCAGGGCCGCGGCCGGCGCTGGCTCCGCGAGCCTGGTGCAGGCCGGGCTGCAGGACGACGGCCAGGCCGGCCCGCCTGCCGCCCGGCACGCGGATGATGTCGCCGGGGCGGAGCAGCGCGAGCGACCGGACCGCCTCGGCCCGGCGGGAACTGGCCCGGGCCCGGGACAGGTCGCCCTCACGGTAGGACAGCGTCCTGCGCAGCTGCGCGTAGTCGGCGAAGTCGCCCTTGTCGCACGTCATCGCGGTGGCCAGGTCGGCCAGCGCCTGGCGGTTCTTGCGCACCTGCCGGGCCAGGCCGCTGACGCCGCGGTCGGCCTGGAACTGCGCGAACGAGGACTCAAGCAGGGCCGAGGCCCGGGCCCGGCCAGCCCAGCCGGTCAGGTTGACGGCCATGTTGTAGGAGGGCCGGAAGCTGGAGTTCAGCGGGTAGGTCCGGGTGCTGGCCAGGCCCGCCACCGCGCCGGGATCCATGCCCGGCTGCCACAGCACGACCGCGTGCCCCTCCACGTCGATCCCGCGCCGCCCGGCGCGCCCGGTCAGCTGGGTGTACTCCCCCGCGGTCAGGTTCGCGTGGGTCTCCCCGTTCCACTTGTCGAGCTTCTCGATGACCACGGTCCTGGCCGGCATGTTGATGCCGAGGGCCAGCGTCTCGGTCGCGAACACCGCGCGGACCAGCCCGGCGGCGAACAGTTCCTCGACCACTTCCTTGAAGGCGGGCAGCATCCCGGCGTGATGGGCGGCGATCCCGCGTCGCAGCCCGTCGAGCCACTCGCCGTAACCCAGCACGATCAGGTCCTCCGGCGGGATGTCCGCGGTCCGGCGCTCGGCGGTCTGCTGGATCACCTCGGCCTCTTCCGGCGTGGTGAGCCGCAGTCCGGCGGCCAGGCACTGCTGGACGGCCGCGTCGCAGCCGGCCCGGCTGAAGATAAAGGTGATCGCGGGCAGCAGCCCGCTGGCGTCCAGGCGGGAGATCACGTCAGGCCGGTAAGCCGGCAGGAACCGCGGTGCTCGCCTGGGGGGACGACCCCCCGGGCCCCCCGCGAGGGCACGGCGCCCGCCCCGGCCGGGCCGGGCCGGGGCTTTACGCTCGATCCAGGTGTCCCGCTGGGCCACCCGGAGCAGCTCGGAGTTGACCCGGGTGTGGTCGTCGTCGGTGAACAGGTCATACAGCCGGTTCCCGGCCAGCACGTGCTGCCACAGCGGCACCGGCCGGTGCTCGTCCACGATGACCGCGGTCCCGCCGCGGACCTGGTCCAGCCACTCGCCGAACTCCTCGGCGTTGCTCACCGTCGCGGACAGCGCCGCCACCCGCACCGACTCCGGCAGGTGGATGATCACTTCTTCCCAGACCGCGCCGCGAGAGGAGTCGGCCAGGTAATGCACCTCGTCGAGGACGACGTAGCCGAGGCCCGCCAGCGTCGACGATCCGGTGTACAGCATGTTCCGCAGCACCTCGGTGGTCATCACCACCACCGGCGCGTCACCGTTGATGCTGTTATCCCCGGTGAGCAGGCCTACCGTGTCGTGGTCGTAGCGCCGGACCAGATCGGTGTACTTCTGGTTGGACAGCGCCTTGATCGGCGTGGTGTAGAAACACTTGCGGCCTTGAGCCAGGGCCAGGTGCACGGCGAACTCGCCGACCACGGTCTTGCCGGACCCGGTGGGCGCGGCGACCAGCACGCCGTCGCCCCGGCCCAGCGCGCGGCACGCGTTCACCTGGAAGTCGTCGAACTCGAAGTCATAGAGCCCGCGGAACGCGGCGAGCTCCGGGTCAGACTGCCGTTCGCGGGACGCGGCGTACCGTTCCGCAGGAGTAGTCATGGGTTAGAGCCTAGGGTGGGCTTGGGGGGATAAGACGGAACCGCGGCCGGAGCCCGGCCGTCAGTTGAACCGGCTGCGATCCTCAGTGTCGTCTAGCTCGATGGGGGACAGTTCGTCGTCGGCCAGGCCGGCGTAGGGGTCGGGATGGAGCCGGGCGCGGCGGCGGTCGTTGGACCAGACGATCAACTCGGCCACCTCGACCAGCGCGGCGCAGCCCCCGCCCAGGATCAGCATGGTGATCGGGTCCGGGCTCGGGTTGGCCATCCCGGCGATCAGGAACACCCCGAAGATCATCACCCGCCGCCACTTGCGGAATCGCTGATGGGTCAAGATCCCGGCCAGGTTCAGCATGACGATCAGCAGCGGCAGCTCGAATGCGAGCCCGAAGGCCAGCATCATGGCCATCACGAAGCTCATGTACAGGTCGACCTGGATGTAGTTCCCCACTCCGGTCGGAGTCAGGCCGAGCAGGTAATGCATCGACCGGCCGAGCGACCAGTAACACAGGGTGATGCCGGTCAGGAACAGCGGGACGGCCGTGCCCAGGAAGATGTAGCTCCACTTCTTTTCCCGGGAGTACAGGCCCGGCGCGATGAACGCCCAGACCTGATAGAGCCACACCGGCGAGGACAAGACCACCCCGACGATAAGGGCTACTTTGATCCGCAGGTAGAACGAGTCGAGCGGGCCATTGAGGATCAGCTCGTTGACCCCAGCGGTGCGGCATCCGGTCTGCCCGCGGATCACCGCCGAGCACAGCGGACGCTCGATGAAATGCCACACCGGGTTGAAGAACACGAATCCGACGATCATCCCGGCGCCCAGGGCGAGCGCCATCTTGACCACCCGGTTGCGCAGCTCCCTGATGTGATCCATCAGGGGCATGCGGCCCTCGGGGTTCTCCTGGCGCTGGGACCGGACGAAATGCTCGCCTACGATCCGGGCGCCCTGGATGGCACCGGGGAGTTTCGCCATCGCCGCCTCCCGCCGCTACCTGCCTACCTACTTCGGAGCCAGGAGCTAGCTGGATTGCTGGGTCCGCTGGGCCTCGACCGGAGCCGGATCCATCGCCGCGGCCCGCTGCAGGTCGCGGATCTGCTGCTGCAGCGCGTCAATCTGGGACTGCTGGTGCTCCGGTTGCGGCGCCGCGGGGAGCTCGGCCGGCGGGAACCCGTTGGCCGAGCCGCTGGCGGCCTGAGCCTGGGCGGGGCCGCCCGGCACCGTCTCGTCCTCGTGCAGGCCCTGCACTTCCTTCTTCAGGATGCGCATCGACTGGCCCAGGGAGCGCGCCGCGTGAGGCAGCTTCTTCGATCCGAACAGCACGATGATCACGACGGCGACGATCAGGATCTTCCACGGGCTGTCGAACAGGTCACCAAAGTTCATGAGCGTCCTCTTTAGCGACGGAGACGTCTTCTCGGCCCGAGTCTACACGGCGGCCCCGCGACAGGCGGTTTGCGCTGGCGGACGGCGTACGGCGGCCGATAACACGACGTAGTTGGCCAGGGCCGCGGTGGCCGAGTCCCGGATTTCGGCCGCCAGTTCGGGCGGTGCGATGACCCGGCCGTCCTCGCCGAGCTGCAGGGCCAGCCGGCGCACCCACCCGGTATCGGGGGTCCGGAGCACTATCCGGAGCCGCCCGTCGGGCAGGTCCGCCACTGACTCGCAGGGGTAGTACTCGGCCACCCAGCGCCCCTCGGCGGACAGCTCGAGCTCGACGTGCACGTCATCGGGCGACGGCCGGAACAGCCCCTGGTCCACGTCGACCGGCGTGGCCTCGGGCGGTGGCGCGGCCGCCTGATCGAGCACGGTCAGCTCCAGCACCCGGTCCAGCCGGAACAGCCGCATCCCCTCGGCGCGCAGGCACCAGGCCTCCAGGTAAGGCCGTCCCTCCACCACCAGCAATCGCATCGGGTCCACGTCGCGTTCGGTCGCCTCATCCCGGCCCGGCACGTAGTAGCGCAGGTGCAACCGCCGCCCGGCGGTGATGGCGGCATTGATCCGCGCGGCCAGGCCGGCGGTTCCGTCGCCCTGCAGGTCGACCTGGACCGCGACCTGGGCGCTCGCCGAGGCGGCCGCTCCCGCCGCGGTTTCGAGCTTGGCGATCAGCCTGGACATGGCCGACCTGTCTTCCAAGCCCGGCAACTCGGCCAGCATCCGGAGCGCGACGAGCAGCGCGCTCGCCTCGTCGACCGCGAGCCGCAGCGGACGGCCCATGGATTCGGCCTGGCTGACCACGATCTCGCCGCCCTCGTACGACAGGTCGATCGGGCAGTAGGGATCGGGCGCGCGCAGCTCGACGCACCACAGCAGGTTCAGGTCGTCGACCAGCTCACGCTCGCTGATCCCGAAGTCCGCCGCGGTCTCGGCGAGCCCGACCACCTTCCTGCTGACCACGTACGGCACCAGGGCCAGCAGCCGCTGCAACCGCTCGGTCGAGGTAACCGCGGTCACGCGAGCACCCCTTTCAGTCGGGCGATGACGGCTTCGCGCAGGTCGGGCGGGTCGAGGATCACCGCGTCGGGGCCGAACCTCGCGGCGTAGTCGGCGAAGGATCCCACGTCGGCGAAGCGGGTCGTGACCAGGTCCCAGCCCGGCGGGCCGCTCTCGTCGGCGCGCACCGAGACGGCGTGCTGGCGCAGGCCGACGCCGGTACCGGAACGCACCCGGAGGACCGCGGTGTGCTCGCGGGCGGGCGCCGAATCCCAGTCCCGGACCAGCTCGCGCACGTCGGCGCCGTCCGGTACGATCACGCTGCCCGGCGGCCCGCAGAACTTCACCGCTCCGGCAATCCGGCCGAGCCGGAATACCCGGGTGCCTTCGCGGAGGCGATCCCAGCCCGCCACGTACCAGCGGCCGTGCCGGTTCACCACGCCCCACGGCTCGAGTTCACGCCGCTGCGGCTCGCTCCGGCCTGCCGCGCGGTAACTGAACGTCACCGGCCGCCGGTCCCTGACCGCCTCCCAGAGCGGACCGAAGGCCGGCTCAGGAGTGCCGAGCCGCGGCTCGATGGCCGACGCGACGGACTGCTCGTCGGCGGCATCCATGCCCGCCGCCCGCAGCTTCAGCAGCGCTCCCGCGGCCGCGCCGGCCAGCTCGGCCCGCTGCCAGACCCGGGCGGCCAGGCCGAGCACCGCGGCCTCGTCCGCCTCGAGCCGCAACTCCGGCAGCTCGTAGGCCTGCTGCAGGATCCGGTAGCCGGGATCGTCGTCAAACGGGTGGTTGAGGCCGGTCTCCAGCGGCACGCCGAGGTCGCGGAGGTCCTCCTTGTCCCGCTCGAACATCCGCTTGAACAGCTCGTCCTGCTCCGGGTACCCGGGTACGGCCTGGCGGATCTGATCCGCGGTCAGGTAGCGCGTGGTCGACAAGAGGCACACGACAAGGCCGAGCAGCCGCTCGGTCTTGCGCTTCGACATTGGGCCCTCCAAACCCCTGCGGGTGGCTCCAGGCTATTGTCTCCCAGGCAGTGCTGCGCTGCCTGCCGATAGGCTCCCGCCGTGATCACATGGCGGAACGGCACGGTCAGCGGGACGCGGCGGGACTGGCCGGGCGCGGTCGAGCTTGACGTGTCGGTGGACGGGACGCTCGTGCGGGCGCTGGCCTACCCCGCCCTGACCGGGCTCCCCCGCCCCGGTGACCGGGTCCTGCTGAACACCACGGCGCTCGACCTCGGGCTCGGCACCGGCGGCTACGCCCTGGTGGTCGCGCTCCCCGACCGCCTGCCGGCCGACCACGAGCCCGGCGGCGGCCACCTGGTCAAGGCGCGCTACACCCCCCTGCAGGCGACCGTGGCGGGCGCCGACGAGCAGGGCTCGGCGTACTACGACATGCTCCGTGACGCGGACGACATCGCCGGGATGCCCGTGGTGGTGGCCGACCTGCACTCGGCGCTCCCGGCCGTGCTGGCCGGCGTCTTTGATGAGGCCGAACGGACCGGTGCCCGCCGCCGCAGGCGGCCAGGCCAGCATGGCAGCGGCCGGCCACGAGTGGCCTACGTCATGCAGGACGGCGGCGCCCTGCCGGCCTGGTTCTCCCTGACCTGCGCGGCGCTTAAGGACGCGGGCTGGCTGGCCGCGACCGTGACCACCGGGCAGGCCTTCGGCGGGGACCTGGAGACGGTGACCGTGCATACCGGATTGCTCGCCGCCCGGCATGTGGTCCAGGCCGATATCGCGGTCGTCGCGCAGGGCCCGGGCAACCTGGGGACCGGGACCCGCTGGGGTTTTTCCGGGGTGGCGGCCGGCGAGGCGGTCAACGCCGTCGCCACGCTGGGCGGACGTCCGGTGGCCTGCCTTCGGGTGAGCGAGGCCGATCCACGCGAGCGCCACCGGGGCGTCTCACATCACAGCCTGACGGCGTACGGCCGGGTGGCGCTGGCCCGGGCGGACGTGGTGGTCCCCGACCTGCCCGGCCCGTTCGGCGGCCGGGTCGCGGCGCAGGCGGCCGAGCTTGGCCCCCGGCACTCGATCATCACCGTGCCCGTCGACGGCCTGCAGACGGCGCTGGAGGCCAGCCCGGCCCGGCTGTCCACGATGGGCCGGGGGCTTACGGACGACCTGGCGTACTTCCTCGCGGCAGCGGCGGCTGGCCGTCACGCCAGCCGCCTGCTGCGCGGGGACGCGGCTGCGGGCTAGGCGGCCGGCTTGAGCGCGTCGATGATGTCGATGACGAAGACCAGCGTGTCCTTGCCGGTGATGCCGGCCTGGGACGCGCCGGTGGTCCCGTAGGCGTCCTTCGGCGGGATGACGAGCATGACCCGGCTGCCCACGGTCTGGCCCGCCAGGCCGGTGTCCCACCCGGTGATCACCTGCTCCGGCGAGGCGCCGATGACGAAGCCGAAGGGGGAACCAGAGGTCCAGGAGGAGTCGAAGACCTTCTTGGTCCGCCAGATGTAACCGGTGTACTGGGCGATGACGAACTGGCCCTTGACCAGCTTCGGGCCGGTGCCCTTGACCAGCGTCTTGGTCACCAGGGCGGCGGGCGGGTTATTGGCCGGGATCGTGATCGTCGGGGCGCTGCCAGCATGGGCCGTGACCGTCGGCAGGCTGCCGCCGCCGTTGGACTCCTGGGCACCGGAGGCGGACGCCGTGTCGGCGTAGGACTTGATCACGTCGATGACGAACACCAGCGTGGTGCTGCCGGTGATGCCGAGCTGGGAGTTCCCCGAAGTCCCGTAGCCTTCCGCGGGCGGGATCACGGCCAGGATCCGGCTGCCGACCTTCTGGCCGATCAGCGCGGTCTCCAGGCCGGGCAGCATGGTACCCCCGATCACCGTCGGGTTCTGGGTGAAGGTGTTCGCCTTCAGGCTGGAACTGGTCCCGTTCCAGAAGTACAGGACGAAGTTCGCCGCCATGGCGTCCGCCTTGGTCACCGTGGCGCCGGTGCCCGCGATCACCGTCTTGACGGTGAGCTTGTTGTTCGCGTCGAGCTTGGGGATCTTGACCGTGGGGGTAGCGCCGAACGCCCCGCCCACCGTCACGGACGAGTTCGCGTTCGAGTTGCTGGCGCCGGCGCTCGAACTCGAGCTTGAGCTCGAGCTTGGCTTCGACGAGCCGCAGCCGGCGATGACCAGGCAGGCCAGCAGCGGGATAACTGTGATCGCAAGAAGGCGTCGCATGGAAAAAACCTCAAATGTGGTGGGCGTCAGGCGCAGTCAGCCTACTGGCTAGTACTGACCAGGCGGGACGGTACTGGCCCAGGGGGACGCCCCCCTGGAACCCCCCGCATGCCTGCCGTGGTTACTCACCGTAGTACCACCCGGCCGGGGGGCCGTCGGCCCCCGCGTTTGCGCGGATTACATACCCGCTATGAGCTTTTCGACCCTTTCGTCCACGGAGCGGAACGGGTCCTTGCACAGCACCGTGCGCTGCGCCTGGTCGTTCAGCTTCAGGTGCACCCAGTCGACGGTGAAGTCACGCCGCTTCTCCTGCGCCCGGCGGATGAACTCACCACGCAGCTTGGCCCTGGTGGTCTGCGGCGGAACCGACTTGGCCTCGAAAATGTCGATGTCGCGCGCGGCCCGCTCCACCGCCCCGGCCCGCTGGAGCAGGTAGTACAGGCCCCGGCCGCGGTGCACGTCGTGGTAGGCCAGGTCCAGCTGAGCCACCCGCGGCGAGGACAACGGCAGGTCATGACGGGCCCGGTACCGCTCGATCAGCTGGTACTTGGTCACCCAGTCGACCTCCCGGGCGATCAGGTCCAGGTTGCCGGTCTCGATCGCCCCCAGCGCCCGCTCCCACATGTCCAGCACCCGCTTGCTTACCGGGTCGGCGCCGTTCTTGTCGGTGAAGTCCTTGGCGCGGTTCAGGTACTCGTACTGGATGTCGAGCGCGCCGAGCTCACGCCCGTTGGCCAGCCGGACCCGGCTGCGCCCGGTCATGTCGTGGCTGACCTCGCGGATGGCCCGGATGGCGTTGTCCAGGGTCAGGTCACGCATGATCGCCCCGGCTTCGATCATCCGCAGCACCAGGTCGGTCGAGCCGACCTTGAGCAGCGTGGTGGTCTCGCTCATGTTGGAGTCACCGACGATCACGTGCAGCCGCCGGAACCGCTCCGCATCGGCATGCGGCTCATCGCGGGTATTGATGATCGGCCGCGACCGCGTCGTCGCCGACGACACGCTCTCCCAGATGTGCTCCGCCCGCTGGCTCACGCAGTACACCGCGCCCCGCGGCGTCTGCAGCACCTTCCCCGCCCCGCAGATCACCTGCCGGGTAACCAGGAACGGGATGAGGATGTCGGCCAGCCTGCCGAACTCGCCATGCCTGCCGACCAGGTAGTTCTCGTGGCAGCCGTAGGAGTTCCCGGCCGAGTCGGTGTTGTTCTTGAACAGGTAGATATCCCCGGCGATCCCCTCCTCCCGCAGCCGCCGGTCCGCATCGACCAGCAAGCCCTCCAAGATCCGCTCGCCCGCCTTGTCATGCGCGACCAGATCCAGGACGTTGTCGCATTCGGGGGTGGCGTACTCGGGATGGCTGCCCACGTCGAGGTAGAGCCGCGCGCCGTTCCTGAGGAAGACGTTGCTGCTGCGGCCCCAGGACACCACCCGCCGGAACAGGTACCGCGCCACCTCATCGGGCGAGAGCCGCCGCTGCCCCCGAAAGGTACACGTGACCCCGTACTCGTTCTCAACCCCGAAGATTCGCCGATCCACACGCCAAGGCTACGTCCGGTTGTCCCCTGACAACAGCATCCCGGTGTGTTGCCCGCTGGTACGGCGCGGCCCGCCACCGTTCCCGGAGGTGCCCCGGCCTACGCCATCCGGCTTGTAGGATCGGCTAGGGCACAGATGAACACCCGAGACGCGACGGCCTGCGACGGCCGCCCGGCGGAAGCCCAGATAATGCGGAAGCCCAGAAAACTGAGCCAATCCCTTAAGTCCCTGGTCTTGCTACGTGGACCGCTTCTGGGTCGGCCATAGGAAAGTGACGAGGATGGGGATCGATTACCAGCGGCTGTACGAGTACCGCTTCCGGGATGTCGACCAGGTGAGCCGCCAGGCGGTCTGGCGTGAGATCGCCGCCGATATCTACCGCCGCATGGGCGCCCCGACTAAGGTGCTCGACCCCGCCGCGGGGCGCTGCGAGTTCATCAACGCGGTCCCCGCAGCGGAGCGGTGGGCGGTGGACACGGTTGATCACAACGAATTCCGTCATCCCGACATTAAAGTGATAATTGCCGACATCCTGGACGCTGACCTTCCAGCGGACTATTTCGACGGGGTTTTCGTTTCCAACTTCCTCGAGCATCTGCCCAGCCAGGACGCGGTCGGCACGGTGCTGGCCAAGCTGCGTGAATCGATGGAACCCGGCGGGACGATTGCCGTCCTCGGCCCGAACTTCAGGTACTGCGCGAACGAGTATTTCGACTGCGCCGACCACACGCTCGCGCTGACCCACGTGGCAGTGGTGGAGCATCTGTACGCGGCCGGCTTTCGAGGTCACCGCGGTTATCCCGCGGTTCCTGCCCTACTCTTTCCGCGGCCGGATTCCCGCTTCTGCCGCGCTGGCGCGGATCTACCTTCGAGTTCCCTTGTTCTGGCGAGTGCTGGGGAAGCAATTTCTCGTGCTCGGGGTCAAGGGGCGGGAGGACTGAGCAGGTTCGTGTTCCAGACCAGCACGGTATACGGGCCGACGTGGTAGGTACGGACGGGCGCGCCTAGGGCCGCCAGGGCCGAGGCGCTGGGCTTCCAGTGACTGAAGTAGTCAGTCCCGTTCTCGGTGACCAAGAAGGTCGCCCGCTGCGAGGCGGGGTCGTACCAGGAGCCCTTGGTTTCCCATAGGTAGGGCCGCAGCGAAGACTGGACAGCCCGGATCGTTACCGCCCCGTCGCTGCCCACGGTGACGATGCTCGACATCCAGTACCCGGAGATGCCATTGGTCAGGTGGTGCTCGGCCAGGAACGTGGCCAGCTGGGCGTTGGCCGGCGGGACCGAAGGCTGGGCGGCCCCGTATCCGAGGCTGGCCAGGTAGCCGGCCGCCAGCACGGACGCCAGCCCGGCGCGCCACCGGCGGCTGCGCAGCCAGCCGAGGACGTCGATCTCGCCTTCGGGCACGCGTGCGGTCAGGGTCCGGCCGGCCAGCACCGCGCCGAACGGCAGCACCACCGCGAACTCCCGGGCGTTCAGGTCAGTGGCGTTGGCCAGGGTGCTCGGTATGTAGACCAGGATATTGAGGACGATCGCGACCAGCAGGACCTGGCTGACCAGGTCGGGCCAGCTGACGAACCGCCGTACCACCCGGCAGACGGCCCAGGCGACCAGCGCCACGCCGGCCAGGTGCAGCAGGGCGAAGGCCAGCTCGACCGCGGGCCCCTGCGGCTTGGCGCCGAACAGCGCGAGCAGCCCCTCCCCCGTCACCCAAGCGTGATGAGCCCAGGTGTGCACCGGGGCCAGCTGGTAGCCCAGCGGGTGCACGATGAACCCGCCGCTGGCCGACAGCAGCCGGTTCACCAGGGCGGCCAGGCCGTAGGCCAGGATCGCCGCGGCGGCCAAGGACACCTCGTACCAGCTCGCCTGCAGGGCCGCCCCGCGATCGGGCGGCCGGGCGGACCAGACAGCGCGCAGGACCCGCAGCACGCAGACCGCGACGAGGGGGACGATCCCCACCACAAGCACGAGCGGATCGGCGACCAGGACCCAGGTCAGCAGCAGCCCGACGATGACCGGGACTGAGTACCCTCGGGGGGACGCCGCCTCAGACCCCCCCGTCACGGGGCGCGGCCCCCCCGTTCCCCCGGCGATGACCAGCCAGGTCAGCATGAGCGGGACGGCGGTGCCGATGTGGCCGACGGACAGGAGCAGGACGAAGACCCCTACCCCGAGCTGCGGCGCGATCATAAGGCCGCCGGTCAGGGCCATCCGCGGCCAGGCAGCGCGGCCCGAGACCCGGCCGCGGGCCAGCAGGACGGCGAAGAGCACGGCCAGCGTGTAGGTCATCGCCGCCGCGATGTGCGCGATGTCGGCGTGCAGGCCGAGGAGGCCCTCGAGCATCGCGTACTGCGGCAGCTCCGTCGGGTAGAACGACACGTCGGACAGGTACCAGCCGTGCAGCAGCACGTTGCCGTGCAGCATGTCCCACGACATCAGCATGATGTTCGCCGAGTCGGAGTTCACCGTGTAGGTGCGGGACAGCTGCAGGTAGGCGACGAACAGCAGCACGATGCCGACGGCGGCGGCCGCCGCGGCCAGCAGGCGACGGCGCATGACAGCCGGGACCGCCGGCGGCCGCTCACGGACCGGGCGGGAAGGCGCGGCGGATTTCTCCGGCGTTCCGCTTCTCGGCACGGCAGCCATCACGTCCTATTCGATCGCCGCTTGGAGGATGATTCCCACAGGGTAGTGTGGCATCGCTCTGGTAGGCTGCGCGGCCGGGCCAGATTTTCGCCCTTCCCGCCACGACAGCTATGGTGGAGGCTCGCGGTTGCAGCTTACTTCGACGTCGGAAGAGGACAGCTCACTCCGGCACCGCACGCCGTCACCGTGGCGGGGACTGAACCGGCCATTCGTCCCGGCCGTGATCGCGTTCGTGGGCTGGCTCGGCTTCGTCCTGGCGCGCTGGCAATTCTGGGCCAAGGGGCATATCAGCCTGTTCATCCTGCTGGGTTCGGGGCGGACCGGATTCACGCACGCGAAGCAGCTGCCGCCGGGAGTAATGATCGGCGACCCGAATGCCGCGGGCTACGACGGGCAGTTCTACTACCGGCTGGCACTGGACCCGTTCAACTGGAGCAGGACCGCGTTCGGCATCACGATGGACCAGTCCTACCGGTACACCCGGATCGGTTACCCGTTCCTGGCCTGGCTGGTCTCGCTCGGCCAGCATCAGCTCGTGCCGGTCGCGCTGGTCGTGATCAATCTGCTCGGCGTGGCCGCCATGGCCTACCTGGGCGCGGTGTTCGCCCGCGACGCTGGTCGCCACGCCCTGTGGGGGCTGGCCTTCGCGGCCTATTTCGGCCTGGTCATCAGCGTGGGCCGGGATACCGCCGAGCCGCTCGCCGAGGCGTGCATGCTGGGCGGCCTGCTCGCCTACCGCCGGAGCAGGCCGATCCTGGCGACGTTCCTGTTCGCCTTCGGCGCGATCACCAGGGAGACCATCCTGCTTGCCCCGGCGGCGATCGCCGTGACCCGGCTGGCGGATATGGCCCGCCGCCGCGCCCGGCCCGGCCTGGCCGACCTGACCTGGGTCGTACCCGCCGTCGCCTACGGCATCGTGGAGCTCGCGGTGCATATCGTGGTCAAGGGAAAGTTCCCGCTGCTCGCGAACAGCGGCCGCAACCTCACCGTGCCGTTCACGGCCATGATCGACGCGCTCAAATTCGACATCAGGCACATCAACACCGCGCACCTGAGCCCGATCGACATCGCTCTGCTCGAATACGCCACGCTGGGCGTCTTCGTCCTGGCCGGCCTGGCCGTGCTGCTGGTCACCACCGCGCCGGTACACGAACGGCTGGCCTTCGTGTTCTTCGTGCTCCAGCTCGGCCTGCTGTCCAGCCAGATCTGGACCAGCACGTTCGGGGAGGGGCGCTCGCTTATCGAGCCCTACCTGATGGCGCTGATCCTGCTGCTCGCCACGCCCCGGCACTACCTTTCCTGGCGCTACCTGGGCCTGATCGTGGCCTTCGCGGCACCAGCTCTGGCCGTCGTGGCCCGGCGCCGCATCCTGTACATGTGATGGCGGTCAGACCAGCCCCGGATGGCCAAGGCGGCTGAGCAGGTTGCTGGTCCAGACCATGATGGTGTAGCCGTCGTAGCTGTAGGTGCGCTTCGGAGGGCCGAAGGTGCGCAGCGCCGCGGACTGCGCCCAGGGCAGCTGACCAGGACCGCCGGCGACCATGAAGGTCGCATCGCGCAGCGACGGGTCGTAATTCACGTCGTCGGCCTCCCACTCGTACGGCACCAGTTCGCCGTCGGAAGCCAGCGTCACCCCGCTGACCTGGACCCGGCCGCCGCTGGCCAGCGTGGTGCTGTTGGCCTGCCAGTAGCCGGCCAGCCCGTCGGTGAGCCCGTGCGCGACCAGCCAGCCGGCCAGCGCCTGGTTGGCGGGCGGAGCGGGCGGCCGCGCCGCGCCGTAGCCGAGCGTGCCCAGGTAACCGGCGGCAATCACGCCGAGCGCGGGCCAGAGCCATCGCTTCGCTTTCCTTTGCGTGCGGGCCGCCGCCAGCAGCGGCTCAGCCAGCAGCCGGCCGGCCAGCACCGCCCCGAGCGGGAGCACGGCGGCGATCTCGCGTGCGCCCAGGATGTCCAGCGCGTGCGCGCTGAACATGTAGGCGCCGAGGTTGACCACGATGGCGACCGCGAACACCGATATCACCAGGTCACCGAAGCGGTAGAGCCGGCTCAGGGCGAGACCCAGGGCGCAGATGACCGCGATCGCGCCGACCAGGTGCAGCCAGGCGAAGACGACTTCGATCGCGGGCCGGGCGTTGTACACGTTGGCTCCGAAGAGCTCGAGCACGGCCTGCAGCGTAACCCAGGACTGATGCTGCAGCGCGGCGACGGTCGTGTCCGACTCGACCGGCGCCTGCTGGTATCCGCCCAGAGCGGCGATGAGCCGCGGCGCGGCCGAGCCGAGCCCGCCGGCCACGGCGGCCGCCCCGGCTAGGGACAGCTCGTACCAGCGCGATGCCGGCCGCTCCCCGCGCCGGACCAGCCCCGGGCAGGAACGCGTGAGGACCACCAGGACGAGCGGCGCGATGCAGGTGATCAGCACGATCGAGTCGCCGATCATGGTCCAGGTGAGCACGACGAAGACCACCAGCGGTACCACCCACCGTGCGGGCTTCCAGCGGTCGGGCGTGACGCGGTCGATCACCAGCCAGGTCACCAGCACCGGCACGGCGGTTCCGGTGTGGTCCGGCGACAGGAGCACGATCTGGGTCGCGCTGAGCTGGGGCGCCACCATGATGCCCGCGGCCAGCAAGGCCCGCGCCCAGGCGGCCTGGCCGGTGGCGCGTCCCTTGGCCAGCCAGCCCGCCAGCAGGACGAGCAGCGTGTACGTCATGGCCGCGCCGACGTGGACCACCCAGGCGCCCAGTCCCAGCACCGATTCGATCAGCGCGTACTGCGGGAGTTCGGTCGTGGCGAACGATACGTCCGCTACCCGCCAGTTGTGCAGCAGCAGGTTCCCGTGCAGCACGGCCCGCGCCTGCAATACGATGCTCGCCCCGTCCGAGGACACGCCCACCGACCCGGACTGGCGCAAGTACAGGAAGAACAGCCCGACGGCCACCGCGGTGACCACGACGGGCCGCCAGGCGGCGCGCGCCCGGACGTGGACGGTTCCCGGCGTGCGCACCCTGGCGTGCGTGGTCATAAAGGCCCCGCGCCCGCGATGACCTGGGAGTTCTTCAGGGTGGCGATGACCGTCGTCCCGTGCGGCGCGACGGGCGCGTTGAACCAGAACGGCGCGCCGCCGGCGATCTGCCCCGGCGTGCAGATGAACTGCGTGGTCATCATGAACGTCCAGGCCGGGTTCGCCACGCAGGCCCGGACCCCGGTCCGCTCGGCCTGGACCAGGAAGCCGGTGACATCGACCCAGGCGTTGTGGTTGAAGCGGATCACGACGGTCCGGCCGGCCGCCTGGGCCGCGACCGCCCGGACGGCGTGCGGCAGGGCCGCGTCGGTGTCCTGAGTGCTCACCGCCGTGCCGGGTGCCGCCGCGAACGCCGCGACGCCGAGGACGGCCGCGCCCGCGGCCAGGACGGCACCCAGCGGCGCCGGCGGGGCGTGCACCACGGCCACCGCGATGACCAGCAGCGTGAGGATCGGCGCGGAGAAGTAGAAGTAGCCGATGTAGTACTCCGTCAAGTAGTCGATCCCGACCGCGGCGTAGCAGGCGAACGCCACCGTCGAGACCACGTTGACGGCGAGCAGCGCGGCCAGGAACCGGCGCACCTCCCCGCGCGCGAGCAAGACGACCACGGCGATCGCGACGGCGTACGACACCACCGGGACCAGCGCCGCGGTCCACGAGTGGCCATCCCGCCACCAGAACCAGAGCAGGTACCGCGCGATCTGCGGGAGCGTATGCCCGCCAGCCTTCGAAGAAGAGCTGTACGAGAAGTACTTGCCGAAGCTGCCCGGCCAGTGCAGGGCCAGGTTGACCACGATCGGCAGCGCGAAGACCGCGCTGATGGCCGCGACCGGAATCCAGGTCCGGGGGCGGAGGAAGGCCCGCAGGCTGGCGCGCGGGCCGTGCGGCCAGATCACCGCGACCGCCGCGGCGGCGACGATCACCGGCACGAAGAACAGGAAGCAGGCGTGCCCGTGGATCAGGAACCAGCCGGTCAGGGTCAGTATCCACAGGTCGCGCGCCGCGCCGGCCGCGACCGACGCGGCCGCGACCAGGAAGGCGATGTACGCCGGGACGTACATCCACGGCATCCAGTCGAGGCTGAGGATCTGCGGTTCGGTGGCGACGAAGCCGAGCAGCACGGCGAGGGTAACGGCGGCGCCGCGCAGCGATCGTGTCCAGCCGTACACCATGCCGGTGACCAGCGCCACGAACGTGCTGTTCAGCACGAACAGCGCGAGCACGTGGGCGTTCCACGCGGTCGGCACCAGATGCAGCGCATAGAAGAAGAGCCACTGCCCGGCTGCCTGCACGTACATGTAGGCGGGCCCGGGATGGTTGAAGCCCTCCCGGGAGTAGTTCCCGATGAGCAGCGTGCCGTGCATCGCCTGCTGGATCAGGATCGAGTTCGCCCCGGCGTCGCCCTGCTCGTAGAAGCTCGCGGTGAAGACAAACCTGCTGCGGACGACGAGCACCGCCAGCACGAGCGCGAACGGCGCGGCCCAGATCCACCAGGGCCGGCGGTCCGCGGTCCGCAGGGGCGACGGGCCGGGCGGGCGGGAGCCCAGAACGGGCCGACGGCCGGTCTCGGCCGCCGACTCAGCGGTCGTGGTCTCCCGCCCGCTCATGTGCTTACCCGCCAGCCAGCGTTCAGATGGTGCCGTTCTTGACGGCCTCGTCGATCCAGGGGATGACCTCGTCCAGCATCTCGTCAAGCGTCGTGGTCGCCTCGAAGCCGAGGATCTTCTTGGCCTTCTCGGTATCGGGAACGCGGCGCTGGACGTCGTATTCGAACGGGTCGTCGTGGACGAGCCGCAGCGGGACCCCTTCCCCGTTGACCTTGCGCCAGATCGCCTCGGCCAGTTGCCGGACCGTGGTGCCCTCCGAGGTGGACAGGTTGAAGTCCTCGTTGAGGGCGTCCTCGTGCTCCATCGCGGTCACCACGCCGGCCGCCAGGTCACCACCGTAGGTGTAGTGCCGCACCTGGTCACCCGAGCCCAGGATGTGCAGCGGGTCCTGGCCCTTGAGCACCTTCTGCACCAGGTCGGGAACCACGTGGCTCATGGCCAGGCGGACGTTGCCGGACAGGATCTCCTGGTCACCCAGGGCCCGGCTCTCGCCGATACCCACGCAGTTGAACGGCCGCACCAAGGTGTACGGAAGGCCGTACTGATCCCAGGCGGCGCGGGCGAAGTACTCCACGGCCAGCTTCTGGAATCCGTAGGACGACAGCGGCGGCGGAATCTGCCGCTGCTGCCCCTCGTACGAGGGCCACTCGTCCGCGCTCTCGAACACCATCGACGAGGACAAGTAGGTGACCTTGCGCAGATGGCCATCCCGCCGGGCGGCGATCGCGGCGTCGCAGGACGCCGCGATGATCCGCTCGTTCGTGGCGAGCAGGTCATACGCGTAGGTGTGGAAGTAGGAGATGCCCCCGATCATCGCCGCGCCGGCGATGAAGTGATCACAGTCGGCTAGCAGCCGCGTCATCAGCGCCACGTCCTGCGCGTCACCCTCGACGAGCTGGTAGTCCGGGTGGCTGTCGTAGGACTTGCGCACCTTCCCGTACTTGGAGAAGTTGTCCAGCCCGACGACCGCGTACCCGCGTCGGAGCAGTTCCTCAACGACGTACCCGCCGATGAATCCCGCGGAGCCGCTGACCAGAACCTTCTGCATCACTGTCCCTTCCAGAGTTCAGCCCTTACTGTTTCTTTCCGGTCGGCTCGCACCGGGACCGGATCTGCTCGGCGGTGAGCTTCGGCCCGAACGCGAACCGGTACCAGCGCAGGTACCTGGGAATCCAGCTAGCAACCTTGAAGCTGGACATCCCGGCTTGCCGGTCCAGCCAGATCGTGGGGATCTCGGCGACCGGCAGGCCCATCCGCTTGGCCTTGGCGGTCAGCTCGATGCCGATCTCGAATCCGTGCCGCGAGTCGATGCCGACCTGCCGCAGGAAACTCGTGGAGTAGGCCTTGAACGAGTTGGTCGCGTCCCGCGTGCCGGTGTGCGCCAGCAGGCGCAGCGACCGGCCCGCCGACTTCGACAAGAAAGCCTTCATCACTGGCCCGCCGACTTGCTGGCCGCCGGGCATGTACCGGGACGCGGCCGCGACCGCCACCCCGCGGTCGACCAGCCGGGCCAGGTCATCGATCTGCCGCGGGTCGTCACAGCCATCGGCCATCGTCACCACCGTGACCGGGGCGGCGGCGGCGTCGATGCCGAACCTGATCGCGTTGGCCGGCCCGGGCCCGTAGGTGTTCACCAGGCACCGGATGCGCGGCTCCTTCAGCGCGTACTCGGTCACCACCGGGACGGTGGTATCGGACTCGTCGTCGACCACGACGAGCACCTCGCACTGGAGATGGACCGACTCGAACAGCCGGTCGAGTACCGGCAGGATCTGATCGCCCTCGTTGTACGCGGGCACCACAACCGAGACCCGGGGCATCTCACCGCTCATACGCGCACACCCTGCCCGAGCACGTTCCAGATGTCGGCGATCGGCTTGTCCGTGGCCAGCGCGCGGTACTCGGGGTGCGGCGCCCCGATCACCAGCAGGTCCGACCGGGATATGACCTCGTCCTGCGGGCGCAGCCCGGGGTCGACGGTCACGTACGGGTCGGCGCACAGCACCGCGCCGGCCTTGAAGGCCAGGATCCGCTTGAGCTTGTAGGACAGGCTCGACCTGATGTCGTCCGAGCCGCCCTTGAACGCCATGCCCAGGATGCCTACCGTCATCGAGGCCAGGTCGTACTGCTGCTCGAGGCGGTGCACGACGTACAGCGGCAGGCCCTCGTTGATGGCCATCGCGGTGTGCCCGAGCGCGAAGTTGTTGTGGTTGAACGCCGCGAGCTGCATGGTGTCCTTGAACAGGCACGGGCCGGCCGCGAAACCGGCGGCCGGCATATCCGCCGCCCGCGGGTAGTCCGTCGCCAGGCCCTGGCGGATCCGCTCGAAGTCCAGGCCCTGGTCGTTCGCCATCATGTAGAGCTGGTTGGCGGTGGCGAACTTGATGTACCGCCACACGTTGGTGAACAGCTTGGCCAGCTCGGCCTCTTCTGGCGACATCGGCACCAGCGTGCTGGTCAGCATCCCGAACAGCTTGGAGGCCCGCTCCAGGGCGACCGCCGAGCGCGCGGAGACGATCTGCGGCAGCTCGAACAGCTCGGTCATGGCCTTGCCCTCGGCGATCCGCTCGGGGCAGAACGCGACCTCGATCTGCGCGCCGAACCCGGCCACCATCTTCTCCACCAGCGCGGTGACGCCGGGGTAGACGGTGCTGCGCAGGATCAGCAGCTGCCCGTCCCGCAGGTACTGGGTGCAGCCGCCGAGCGCGTTCGGGATCGCCGCCTGGTCCGGATTCAGGTGCTCGTCCACGGGCGTACCGATCACCACGACCACGTGCTCGGCCGTGCCTACGATGGCGGGATCCGTCGACGCCTCCAGCCGGCCGTCCGCCCGCACCCGCCGCAGGATCTCCTGCGCGCCCGGCTCCGCGAACGGCATCCGGCCCGCGTTCACCGTCTGCACGGCGGACTCGCTGACGTCGTAGATGGCTACCCGCGCGCCGCGGTCGGCAAAGGCAATGGCCAGCGGCAGGCCGACGTGGCCGCAGCCGCCGATCACTACGACCTGGCGGTCAAACTGGCCAGGTTCGGACGTACCCGTCATGGCATGCCTTCCGACTACTGATTAGCCCCTGCCGGGTGGCCCCGGCACCCGCTTGACGCCCCACCTTACCGCTACCCCGTGACGCCAGAGTTTCGTTACCGACGTTCGCCCGGGACGGCGAGCAAGCCATTGAGCTGTACAAGATTAGCCGGAACCGACCCGCTGCTACGCTCGGTCAACAGTAATGACGTCTATCGGGCAGACGAGGAGTACACGATGGGTGGGTCCGAGGCGGAAGCGGCCGTCGCCGAAGCCGAGACCACGCCCTCCTCGCACGCGCGGCCCACCCCGCCCTGGGCTCGCCGGCTAGCGTGGCTGGCCCTGTTCGTCGCGGCAGGCCTGGGCCTGTTCGCCGCCTACCTGCGGCAGGCCCGGACCGTTCCGGTTAATTCGGACGGCGGGTCGTTCGCGCTGCAGGCCTGGGACATACTGCACGGCGACGTGCTGCTGCGAGGCTGGACGACCGCGGACCTGACGTTCTACACCACCGAGCTGCCGCAGTACATGCTGCTGGAGCTGGTTCACGGGCTGAACGCCGATGTCATACACATCGCCGGGGCGATGAGCTACACGCTGCTGGTGCTCGGCGCCGCGCTGCTGGCCAGGGGACAGGCCGCCGGACGCGAGGGCGCGGTCCGGATGCTGATCGCCGGCGGGATCATGCTCGCCCCGTCGCTCGGGACGGGCACCCACACGCTGCTGTCGAGCGCCGACCACACCGGCACCCAGGTCCCGATGCTGGTGATCTGGCTGATCCTGGATCGGGCGCGGGCCCGCTGGTGGACGCCGGTCCTGGTGGCAGTGCTGCTGGCCTGGGTGCAGGTCGGTGATCCGCTGGTCCTGTACGAGGGCGTCGTGCCGCTGGTGATCGTCTGCGCGATCCGGGTGTACCGGCGGCGCGGCTCGCTGCGGGAGAACTGGTATGAGCTGTCGCTGGCGGCCGGGGCGATCGTCTCGGCTGGCGTCGCGTGGCTGGCGCTCAAGCTGATTCATCAGCTCGGCGGGTTCGCTGTCCGGCCGCCGAGCGCGGCGCTAGCGCACATCTCGCACCTGCCCGCCAACGTGTGGGTCGCGGTGCAGAGCGTGCTGGTGCTGTTCGGCGCGGATTTCTCTGGCCAGCAGAACGGCGCGCAGATCGGCATCGCGGTGGTGCACCTGGCCGGGGTCGCGCTGGCGGCCTGGGCGGCCGGACGGGCCCTGCGCCGGTTCGGTACGCAGGACCTGGTCGTGCAGGTGCTGACCGTGGCGCTGATCCTGCTGCTGGTGGCCTACGTATTGCGGGGGAACCCGAACGTGGTCGGCAGCGCGCACGAGATCGCCGGGGTGCTGCCGATCGGAGCGGTGCTGGCGGGCCGGCTGCTGGCCGGGACGCTGGCCCGCGGCCGGGTGCTCATCCCGGCGCTGGCGCTGGTCCTGGGTTGCTACGCCGGGATCGAAGTGCACAATGCCGTCCAGCAGCGTCCGGTCGACCCCAACGCTCAGGTCGCGGCCTGGCTGCAGGCCCATCACCTCACGTACGGTCTTGGCGACTACTGGAACGCCAGCGCCATCACGCTGGACAGCGGTAACCAGGTCCAGGTCAGGTACGTCAGCCGGGTCGGCGACAAGCTCCTGGTCCGGCCCTGGGAGACCAAGAATTCCTGGTTTGACCAGACGCAGCACAACGCCACCTTCCTGGTGACTCCCGGTCCGGCCAACGTGTGCTCGCCTGGAACTCCAGCCGGATGGGAGGCCGCCGCGAAGGCCACGTTCGGCCCGCCGTCCAAGACCTACCGGGTGGACGGCTTCATCGTCCTGGTCTGGCACGAGAACCTGCTGGGCCACCTCTCCAAGGCGGCGATGCACGGCCCGATCCAGTGTTGACCGATCGGGCCAGTGTTGACCTATTGAGGCTGAGCTGACTCAGCGCGGGAGGTCAGACAGGATGTTCTTGTCCCAGACCATGACCGTGTAGGGACCGAAGTTGTACACGTGGGCCGGACGGCCGAAGACCTTGGCGACCAGGGCGCGCGGTTCCCAGTTGTTCTTGAAGCCCGGCGTGCTGGACAGGACGACGAAGTTGGCCTGCTGGGCCGTCGGGTCGTACCACGCGGGCTTGGCCAGCCACAGATCCGGCCCCAGCGTGGCCTTCAGCAGGGCCCTGACCCTGACCTGCTCGCCGGTCTGGACCGTGACGATGCTGCTCTCCCAGTAACCGCCCAGCCCGTACGTAAGGTGATGGGCCTGCAGCCAGGACGCGACCCTGGAGAAGGCCGCGGGCGATTCGGGCTGGACCACGTCGTGCACGAGACCACCCAGGTAGCCGGCCAGGACCACCACTCCGGCCCCGTACGCGACGGCGCGGGCCGACCGGGCCAGGCGACCGGGAGCCCGCGCGCCCGCGGGCCGCGGCGCGGCCAGCATGCGCGCGGCGAGCGCCGCCCCGAGCGGCGCGACGTCGGCGATCTCGTGCGGGCCTTCGGAGCCCGCGGTGGTCAGTATGAACAGCGCGATGTTCAGGACGATGGCCACGCCCAGGACCTGGTCCACCAGCGTGGCGCCGGAGAAGAACCGCCGGGCCAGCAGGATCAGGGCCAGCACGACCAGGGCCAGGCTCACCATGTGGAGCAGCGCGGTGTAGTAAGGCCCACCGGACAGCCCGCGATAGTCGGACCCGAAGATCTGCGGCACGGCCCACAGGGAGTGCAGGCTGGCCGGGAAGCCGTGCAGGGTGAACGAGAACGGCACCGGGGCCACGACATAGCCACCCAGGGCCCGCAGCACCCGCTCCGCGACCCACGCGAGCCCGGCACCCGCGGCCGCGGCCACGATCAGGGACAGTTCGTACCGTCGGGTGGCGAAGGCCCGGGACAGGCTGCGTTCCCGGACGGCGGCCTCCAGGACCCGCAGGGCGCACACCCCGGCCAGCGGCGCCACCGCGACGATGAGGACGATCTGGTCGGCGACGAGCGCCCAGGCTAGGGCCAGCCCGGTCAGTACCGGCACTCGCCCAAGGGGGGTCCGGGGGGATGGGTCCTTCCCAAGGGGGGTCCGGGGGGATGGGTCCCCCCGGGAGAAGAAGGAAGACTCCGGGGCGCGATCGAGCAGGAGAAAGATGAGCAGGACCGGGACCGCGGTGCCGATGTGGCCGATGGTCAGGATCAGGGCGGTCACGCCGGGGCCGAGTTGCGGGGCCAGCAGGATCCCGGCCGCGATCAGCAGCCGGACCACCGCAGCCCGGCTGGTAAACCCGCCCCTGGCCACCAGCACGGCGAGCACGACCGCGAGCGTGTAGGTCATCGCCGCCGCGATGTGGGCGGTGTCCGGGTGCAGGCCGAAGAGGAGTTCCAGCAGGGCGTACTGCGGCACCTCGGTGGTGTAGAACGACACGTCGGTCAGGTACCAGCCGTGCAGCAGGACGTTGCCGTGCAGCAGGTCCTTCGCCGCGAGCAGGACGTTGGCCTCGTCGGAGTTTTCCGGGACGGTCCGCGACAGCCGGAGATACACGGCGAACAAGGCCGCCGCGGCCAGCGCGAACGCGGCCACCTCGATCCAGCGGCGGCGGCTCGCCGGCCACGACGATGGCGTGCTACCCGGCCCTACCGCTCCGCCCGACGGAGGCTCCGTCTCGGTCCCGGTACGCAGCACGCCCATGGAAACCGGAGTGTAGCTTAACCGCCAGGACCCGGCCCGCCCGCGCCGCGCCGACCTGACCTGACCTGGCTGCTGCCGAGTGTGGTCTTCGTGGCCTGGGAGATCATCGTCAAGGCGATCACGGGAAGCGTCCCGCTCCTGGCCGACAGTGCCCACAACACCGGCCGGCCGTTCATCGTCCGGTCAAGGCCCTGGTGTCAAACCTGCACCAGGTCAGCGTCCACCCGTTCGATCATCACGCAGCGCAGGCTGACGCTCTCCTGACCCGCTGGCCTGACCGCGGGCCTCACCAGTTGGTGGCGATGTACTTGGTCTCGGTGAACTCCAGGAGACCCTCGTGCGCGCCCTCGCGTCCGATGCCGGACTGCTTCACGCCGCCGAACGGGGCGGCCGGGTCCGAGACCAGGCCTCGGTTGAGCCCCACCATGCCGGCCTCCAGCGCCTCGGACACCCGCAGGCCGCGGCCCAGGTCCCGGGTGTACACGTAGGAGACGAGGCCGAACTCGGTGTCGTTGGCCCAGTTGATGGCGTCCGCTTCGGCGGTGAACCTGACCACGGGCGCCACCGGGCCGAAGATCTCGGTGCCGAGGATGCCCGCGTCCGCCGGGACCTGGTCGATCACGGTCGGCTGGTAGAAGTAGCCGCGCCGGTCCGGCGCCCGGCCGCCGGTGACCACCTTGCCGCCGTCGGCGGTAGCGGACTCGACGAGCTCGGCGACCTTGCTCCGGGTCGGCTCGTTCACCAGCGGGCCCACGTCGGTGGCCTCGTCCAGGCCCGGTCCCACGATCATGCGGTCCAGGCGGGCCGCGAACGCCCGGCTGAACTCGTCGGCGACCGCCTCGTGCACGTAGAAGCGGTTCGCCGCGGTACAGGCCTCGCCGCCGTTGCGCATCTTGGCGATCAGCGCCCCCTCGACGGCGGCATCGACGTCCGCGTCCTCGAAGATGATGAAGGGCGCGTTGCCGCCGAGTTCCATCGAGCAGTTCACCACGGTGTCGGCGGCCTCGCGCAGCAGGACCCGGCCCACCTCGGTCGACCCGGTGAAGGACAGCTTGCGGACCCGCGGGTCGTTCAGCATGGCCGACACCACCGCGCCGGACTTGCGTGAGGTCAGCACGTTGACTACCCCGTCGGGCACGCCCGCCCGGCCCAGCAGGTCGGCGATGTACAACGCGGTCAGCGGCGTCTCCGAGGCGGGCTTGAGCACGACCGTGCACCCCGCGGCCAGCGCCGGGCCGATCTTGCGGGTGGCCATGGCGGCAGGGAAGTTCCAGGGCGTGACCAGCACCGAGACGCCGACCGGCTGGCGCATGACCAGGATCTTGTTGGCCCCGGACGGCGCCTGCATGAGCACGCCCTCCATCCGGACCGCCTCTTCGGCGTACCAGCGGAAGAACTCGGCCGAGTAGGCCGCCTCGGCCTTGGCGTCGCGCAGAGCCTTGCCGTTCTCGGTAGTCATCAGCCGGGCGAGCGCGTCGGCGTTCTCGGTCATCAGCTCAAAGGTCCGGCGCAGGCACTCCGCCCGCTGCCGCGGCGGGGTCGCCGCCCAGCCGGCCAGCGCGTCCTGGGCCGCCGTGACCGCGTCGAGGGCGTCCTCCACGGTGCCGTTGGCCACCTCGGCTACCGCGTCCTCGGTGGCCGGGTCGATGACCGGCAGCGTGTCGCCGCCTCGCCCGCTGGTCCATTCCCCGCCGATCAGCAGGTCCGTGGGTACCTCGATACCGACCAGTTGGGCCCGGTTGCCGCTCACATTTCCTCCTACAGCCGTCCGGGGGTCTGGGGGCCCTTGGGCCCCCCCAGGGGGTCCGGGGGGATGGTTCCCCCCGGTGCGGGGGGGTTAGGGGGGCCGTCCCCCCTGATTGCAGAGCGCACCGTCTCGGCGACCCGGTCCGCCGAGGGCAGTACGTAGTCTTCGAGCTTATCTGCGGCAGGTAGCGGGATATGAGGGGTGGTAATGCGAACGGGCGGTCCGGTGAGCGCGCCGTAGGCCTCCTCGGCCACGATCGAGACGATCTCCGCGCCCCAGCCGCACAGCCGCGGGTTCTCCTCGACCGTGAACAGCCGGCCGGTGCTGGCCACCTCGGCCAGGATCGTCCGGGTGTCCAGCGGGACCAGCGACCGCACGTCCACCACGGTGACCTCGATGCCGTGCCCGGACAGCTGCTCGGCGGCCCGCATGGCCCGCGGCACCATGGCGGCCAGGGCCAGGATCGTCGCGTCCCCGCCCTGGCGCAGCACCTTGGCCCGGCCGAGCTGGTCGACCACCTCGCCGTCCGGCACCTCGCCCTTGCTCGCCATCAGGCCCTTGTGCTCGAAGAACACGACCGGATCGGGATCCCGGATGGCCGCGGCGAGCAGCCCGACGACGTCGCGCGGGCTCGACGGGGCCACGACCTTCAGGCCCGGCACGGCCATGGCCCAGTTCTCCACCGACTGCGAGTGCTGGGCCCCGAAGCGCACGCCGGCCCCGTTGGCGCAGCGGACGACCAGCGGCAGCGCCAGCTGGCCGTCTGACATGTACCTGATCTTGGCCATCTCGTTGGCGATCAGGTCCCAGCAGACGGCGAAGAAATCGCTGAACATGATCTCGGCGATCGGCCGCAGGCCGGTCATCGCGGCGCCGATCGCGGCCCCGAGGATGGCCTGCTCGCTGATCGGGGTGTCACGGACCCGGTCCGGGCCGAACTCCTCGAGCAGGCCGACCGTGGTCTTGAACACCCCGCCGGCCGCCGCCACGTCCTCGCCGAGGAATACGACGTCGGGGTCGCGCCGCATCTCCTGTGCGATACCCCGGGCTACGGCCTCGCGGTACGTGATAACTGGCACGATGCTCCGTTCGGTATAAATATGTTTTTTCAGTTGATGACGGCGATGACCGTGGCTACCGGTACGGTCTCGCCTTGCTGGACGCGGATCTCGGCGAGCACGCCGGTGACGGGCGCGGGTATCTCCGTGTCCACCTTGTCGGTGCCGATCTCGAGCAGCGGCTCGCCTTCGGTGACCGCGTCGCCGACCTGCTTGAACCACTCGTTGACGGTGCCCTCGTCGACGGTCTCGCCCATCCGCGGCATGACGACCTCCGTCATCAGTTCCTCCAGGAGTGGCCGCCATCGGCCCATACGTTGGTCTCGGCCAGTTCGAGGCCGGGCTCGGCGCCGGCCTTGGCCTCTTCGGTCGCGCGGTCCACCGCGTCCCGGGCGTGCTTTTCGATCGCGTCCAGGGTGGCCTCGTCCACGCCGCGGCCGAGGAGGACCCGGCGGTAGGCGGGCAGCGGATCGCGGGCCAGCCACTCCTTGACCTCTTCGGCGGGCCGGTACTTGCCGGGATCGGCGCGGGAGTGACCGCCGTGCCGGTAGGTGAGGGCCTCGATCAGCGACGGGCCGCCGCCGTCGCGCGCGCGTGCGATGGCGGCCTGCGCGGTGCGGTAGACCGCCTCCACGTCGTTTCCGTCGATCACGACCGGCTCCAGCCCGTAGGAGGCGGCGCGGTCGGCGGCGGGCCGGGGCACGGCGGTCACCGTCCCGATCGCCGTGTACTCCATGTACTGGTTGTTCTCGCAGATGAAGATGACCGGCAGCTTCCAGACCGCGGCCAGGTTCAGTGCCTCGTGGAAGGCGCCGATGTTGGTCGCGCCGTCACCCAGGAAGCACACCGTGACCTGCTTGGTTCCCCGGTACTGGGCCGACCAGGCCGAGCCGTTGGCGATGACGAGCTGGGCGCCGATGATCGCGTAGGCGCCGAGGATGCCGTGGGAGACGTCCAGCAGGTGCATCGAGCCGCCCTTGCCGTGCATCAGGCCGTTCTCCCGGCCGAGCAGTTCGGCCATGACCGGGGTCATCGGGGTGCCGCGGGCCAGCACGTGGTTGTGGCCGCGGTAGGTGGTGAACGTGTAGTCGTCGGCGTTCATCGCCTGGGACACGCCGGCCGCGACCGCCTCCTGGCCGGTGCCCAGGTGGGTCGTCCCCTTGACCAGGTTCTGCAGGAACAGGTCGTGCGCGCGCTTCTCGAACAGCCGGAGTTCGGTCATCTTCCGGTACATCTCGAGCGCGGTGTCTGTGTCTATATCCGGCACGTGATCGCCCTTTGTCAGTAGGGGTTGGTGACGTAGAGGTCCTGGGCCGGGAACTTGGTCAAGATGTCGACCCCGTTCGGGCCCACCACCACCTCTTCCTCGATCCGGGCCGCCGACCGCCCGTCGGTCGCCGGGCAGTAGGTCTCCAGCGCGAACACCATGCCCTCCTTGATCTCCAGCGGCGCGTCGAGCGAGGTGAGCCGCGAGATGATGGGGCGTTCGTGCAGGGCCAGCCCGAGCCCGTGCCCGAACTCCAGGCCGAAGGCGGTCTTCTCGTCGGCCAGCCCGATCTCCTCGGCGGTCGGCCACAGCCGGGCCACCTGGTCGGTGGACACGCCGGGCTTGATCATGTCGATGGCCACGTCGATCCACTCGCGGGCTTTTTTGTAAGCGTCTCGTTGCGGCTGGGTGGACCAGCCGACGGCGAAGCAGCGGTAGTAGCAGGTCCGGTAGCCGTTGTAGGAGTGCATGATGTCGAAGAAGGCCTGCTCGCCGGGGCGGATCATGCGGTCGGAGAAGTTGTGCGGGTGCGGGTTGCACCGCTCGCCGGACACCGCGTTGATGCTCTCCACGTCGTCGGAGCCCATCTCGTACAGGCGCTTGTTGGCCAGGGCGACGATCTCGTTCTCCCGCACGCCGGGCTTGAGCGCGGCGGCGATGTCCTGGTAGGTGCCGTCGACCAGGGCGGCGGCGGTGGACAGCAGGGTGATCTCGTCCCGGGATTTGATCTCCCGGGCATCCAGCATGACCTGCTGGCCGTCCCTTATCTGCAGGCCTTGCTGCTGCAGCTCGAAGAAGGTGGGGACCTCGGCCCAGTCCACGCCGATGGGTTCGTTGGTGATGCCCGCGCTTTGGAGCCGGTCCTTGATTTCCGCCACTTGCTTCTGCGTGAGCCCGGAGCCGGGCGGAGCGGCGCCGCGCATCGTGGTGTAGGACGCGATGCAGTTCTCCGGCTTCAGCCACGGGCAGTACATCCGGTGGTGCACCGCGGCCGAGCCGAAGTCCCACAGCACGAGCTCGCCGGTGCGGGTGTACAGCGCGTAACGGCACAGCTTGTCCCTGGTCCACTCGCCGATGGCGACGCCGGTCAGGTACCTGATGTTGTTGTTGTCGAAGACCAGCAGCGCGCCCAGCCCGGCATTTTCCATCGCGGCCTTGGCGCGGTCGAGGCGGTACTGGCGCAGCCGGCCGAAGTCGAGCCTCTCCTCGAAGTCGACGTACATCCGGCCGGGCGCGGGGGTCAGGGGAAGTGCAGGTACGGCCACGGCCATGGAAGCTCCTCGCTCGTCTGCTGCTCGTCTGCTGCTCGTCTGCTGCTCGTCGCATCAACCATCCAATGCCGCGTGCAGTGGGACTGTCAAGCTTTGCCGGACGCAGCGTGCAGTGTACGTTTACATCATGTCGGCTGGCTTCGATCCGGAGACGGGGCTCGGCCCCCGGCTGCGCGTGGCCCGCGAGCAACGGCAGTTGTCGGTGCGGGAGCTGGCGCGCCGGATCGGGTGTTCGGCCAGCCTCATCTCGCAGATCGAGCGGGGGGTCTCCGTGCCCTCGGTGGGCGTCCTGTACTCGCTGGCTACCGAGCTGGACACGTCGCTGGACCACCTGCTGTTCGGCGCCGAGCCGCGACGGCCGCTGGCCGCGGCGCCGGTTCCGGACGCGCCCTGCATTGTGCAGCGGACGGGCGGCCGGAACATCATCGACCTGGCCAGCGGGGTGCGCTGGGAGCGACTCACCCCCGGCGCGGACCCCATGACCGACTTCCTCGAGGTGATCTACTCCCCCGGCGGCCACTCCACCGACGAGCGCCGTCCGCTGCGGCACGACGGGCACGAGTACGGCCTGGTCATCAGCGGTACGCTGCAGGCCAACGTAGGCTTTGAGAGCTACGAACTCGGCCCGGGCGACTCGATCGCGTTCGACTCCGCCACGCCGCACGAATACCTGAACAAGACCGGCGAGCCGGTGCACGCCGTCTGGGTCGTGGTGCACTCCGAGCCCGGCCGCGCATGATCGTGGACCGTTACTGGCGGCAGAGCACCAGTAACGGTCCACGATGTTTGGTTACGGGTAACTGGTGAGGTCGACGGGGGTTCCGATTCCGGGGTTGTTGGTGGAGGTCACCGGGCCGCCCACGCCGTTGATGATCGACTTATCGCCGCCCGAGCCGCCGAGGTACACGGCGAGGAGATCGTGGAACTGGACGCCCGGTGTCTTGGGCGCCTGGAAGGCCTCGTCGTCGAACAGCGTCGCGGACGTCTGGATGAACACGATGTAGCTGCCCATCCCGTAGCCCTGGAAGCTCTTGACGTTCTTGGTGACCAGGAAGGCCGGGTAGCCGTCCTGGGTCGGGCTGGCCATCCAGGCCGACTGGCTCGGCGGGTCGTAGGGCAGTTCGTTCTGGAAGAAGACGTCCGTGCCGCCCTGGCCGCTCCAGATCACCTCGTTCTTCTGGAAGTGCTCCACGAACAGGCCATACGCGGTCACGTTGTCTCCGGTCACGACGACGCCGGTGTCGGCGGTGTTGACCGTCCAGCCCACCGCGTTGCCGTGGTCAGCCCGCCAGGCCCAGATGTCGTCGAGAATGGAGTTCGCGGCATTGTCCAGGAGGCTGATGGTCGCCGAGACGGGCGTGGTCTCCGCGCCGCCGATGCGGAAGAAGACATCCTGGATGAGATCCGGGTTGCTCGCACTTCCCGGTCCCGGGGTCCCGACCGAGAGCAGGACCGGCGACTTGACCGGACCGGCGTCGATGATCAGGCCGGACACCTTCACCCCGGTGTTCGGTATGACGACCATGGCCGCGTTGCCGCGCTGCGGGACCAGGGTGGCCATGCCCAGGCCCAGGACCACGGTGCCGGGGCGGCTGACCACGATGGACTGATCCAGGTTGTAGACGCCCGGGGTGAGGATGAGATCCTGGCCGGCGGCCAGCGCGAGGTCGATGGCCAGGACTGACGTGCTCGGGCTGGCCACGAAGAACTTCGACAGCGGGACGGAGGTCCCGGCTTCGCTGCCGCCGGCCCAGGCCGGGCCGGACGAGTCGTGCTGGACCGCGGGGACGAAGACCCGGTAGTTGCCCTGCGAGTCGGTGTAGAGGAACGGCTCTTCCTCGGTCGCCGGGCAGGTGGTGAGCGTGGTGTACGGGTTCGCCCCGGCCACGCCGAACGACTGCGCGGGAGCACCGGGGTCTCCGCAGAAGACCTGGTTCCATACTCCGTTGCTCCACCCGTCCAGGCTGCTGTTCCTGGTCACCCACTGCTGCTGGGAGCCGTTGGTAATCGATGCGCCGGTGAACTGGGAGTCGGCGATAAAGCCGCCGCTGGCGAAGTCCGGTGAGCCATCGCAGTAGTCCATCAGGGACAGCAGGCCGTTGACGTGGACCCGCCGGAACGGGGCGGCCTGCGACACCGCCCAGAAGTCGGTGGCGTTGGAGCAGCTGGTCCCGCCGGGCTTATTGCCGGTCACATTGATCGTGAGGTTCGAAAGGGAGCGCCAGAAGTTGTCGAGCGCGATGCAGTTGGTGCCAAAGCACTGGTTGTAGACGTTGATCTGGCCGTTTACGACGACATCTCCGGGGTTCAGTCCAAGGCCCGCGACGGTGGTGTAATACCCGACTTGGAAGATGAGCGGGGTGGTCGACGATCCGTAGGTGCCGGGCGCGAAGAACAGCGCGTAGCGCTGGGCGCCGAACTGGTTGGAGACCTGCTGGTTGGCGATCGAGTCGAGGGTGCTCTGGATCGAAGCCTGCGACATGCTCGGGGTGAAGATATAGACGTTCGGCCCGAACGGCCCGCCGGTGGTAGACGGCGCGACGGCGCCTGCGGTGACCGCGGCCGGAGCCGCTGAGGCCGGTGCCGCCGACGCCGGGAGCGCCGGCCCGGCGGCGATCCAGCCGCCGGCCAGCACGGCCACCATGGCGGCCAGGGTCCGGCGAGCGGCCCGGCTGCTGATGATCTTGTTCATGGCGCCGCCCAGAGGGTGTCTTGGCGCATAGCGGTTTCCTTCCTGTCTGACTCCCCCCTGGCCTATCTGTCCTGACCGCTGTTTCCCGGAGAATACTGACGGCCGACCGGTCACGGGCCATCAAGGAGAATGCATCCCGCGTATACCACTAGCGGCTGGCCATTCAGGACCGTTTCGGGCCGGTATTACCAGGAAATGACGTCGGGCTTAACCTAGCGGCGACGATGTTAACGCGCCATAAACATCATCGGGCACCCGTCAAAAATCCGTTAACGAAACATGTCGACAATTGATCACCGCTTACATCGCGGGTTTGAGGCGAACGCGGTGGGATGCGAAGCGGGTCCCGGCGGGCGCGATGGCAAAGCGGGTCCCGGCGGGCGCGATGGCAAAGCGGGTCCCGGCGGGCGCGCTCGGCGGGGGTGCCGCTCGCCGCACATACGGCACCTGTTGCACATCCGTCACACGCTGCCGAGGGAGGCAACGTGGTGAACCCCGGGTTCACCACGTTCTAGCGCAGGGAAACCCGGGGTTCATTCGCTTCGGGAGTCGCGGCGGCGGGGACGGAGGCGTCGTCTGGGGCGCGGCTGGGTCGCGGGGGGCGGCTGGGTCGCGGGGGGCGGCTGGGTCGCGGGGGGCGAGGGGGCGGAGGGCGTCGTCGAGCCAGCGGGCGATGCGGTCTACGAGGTCGTTGTCGGTGGCGGTCTCGGCGTGGCCCATCCCGGGCATCAGCCACAGTTCCTTGGGCTCGTGGGCGGCCTGGTAGAGCTGGCGGGCGTGTTCGGGCGGGAAGTACGGATCCTGGTCGCCGTGCACGATCAGCAACGGGACGGGAGAGATCTTCGCGGCCGCTTCGGCCGGCGGGACCGGGACCAGCTGCCAGCCCTCCGGGTTGATCCGGGTGTTCAGCCAGTGCCGGGTGACGAACCGGCCGATCCGGTGCTCGACGGCGTAGTGCACGCGCCGCATCCGCTCGGTGCCGCGGTAGTACCAGCGGCCGGGGCCGCTGATCGAGACGACCGCGTCGACCCCGCCGATCAGGCCGGCGTGCCGGAGCACCACCGACGCGCCCATCGAGAAGCCGACCGCGGCGATCCGCTGGTAGCCGAGCTCGCCCGCGTAGGCGACGACCACGTCCAGGTCGTTGATCTCGAGGTCGCCGAGCGTGGACAGCCCGCCGGAACGGCCGTGGCCGCGGAAATCGAAGGCGATGACGCCGGCCGTCAGGTTGAACTGCCTGGCGATCCGCCAGACGCGCGGGCGCTGCCAGGACAGCGTGAAGCCGTGCGCGACGATGATCGCGAGGTCCGTCGGTCCGGGCAGGTGGACGGCGTCGATCGGGACGCCGTCCTCTGTGACCAGGGTCGTTGCCGTGATCACCGGTTTGATCATGTTCACCCTGACAGTCAGGGTACAGGACTAGCGGGCGAGGGCGCCGATGGGGAAAGCTACCGGGTAGCCCAGCGAACGAAGGAGCATCATGTCCGTGCTGAACGCCCTGACCGACGCGATCCGTGATGGCTCCGTGGAGGTGATCGACCTCACCGCGCCGCTGTCCGCGAGCACGCCGATCATCCAGCTGCCGCCGCCGTTCGGTAACACGGCCCGGTTCGGGCTGACCGAGATCAGCCACTACGACGAGCGCGGACCCGCGTGGTACTGGAACGACATCACGACCGGCGAGCACAGCGGCACCCACTTCGACGCTCCGGTGCACTGGGTCACTGGAAAGGACGGCGAGGACGTCGCCCAGGTTCCCGCGCCGCGGCTGATCGCCCCGGCCGTCGTGCTTGACTTCAGCGCCGAAGCGGCCGCGAACCCCGACTTCCTGCTCGAGATCGACCACGTCAAGCAGTGGGAGGCGGCGAACGGGCCGCTCCCGGCGGGCGGCTGGCTGCTGTACCGGACCGGCTGGGACGCCCGCTCCCACGACCAGGCCGCGTTCCTCAACGCGAACGAGACCGGTCCGCACACGCCGGGGATCAGCATCGCCTGCGCGACCTGGCTGGCCGAGGAGGCGCCGATCCTCGGGCTCGGGACCGAGACCGTCGGCACCGACGCCGGGACCGCGCATTCCTTCGACCCGCCGTTCCCGTGTCATTCGTTCCTGCTCGGCGCGGGCAAGTACGGCCTGACCCAGCTGCAGAACCTGGCCCGGCTGCCCGCCACCGGCGCGGTCGTGATCACCGGGCCGCTGCCTATCGTCGGGGGCTCCGGGTCCCCGTGCCGCGCCCTGGCCCTGGTGGAGCGTAGCTGAGCATGCGGGTCGCGGAGGCGGTCGGGCAGGGGCTGGCCAAGCTCGGCGCCGACACGGTGTTCGGCGTGGTCGGGAGCGGCAACTTCCACGTCACCAACGCGCTGATCGCGGGCGGGGCCCGGTTCGTGGCGGCCCGGCACGAGGGCGGCGCCACGGTCATGGCCGACGCCTGGGCCAGGACGTCCGGCCGGCCGGGCGTGGTATCGGTGCACCAGGGGCCGGGCCTGACCAACGCCATGACCGGCATCGCGGAGGCGGCCAAGAGCCGTACTCCGCTGGTGGTGCTGGCCGCGGAGGCCCCGGAGATCAGGTCCAACTTCCACGTGGACGTGGCCGGGCTGGCCGCCGCGGTGGGCGCGGTCGGCGAGCGGATCTACTCCCCCGCCTCGGCGCTTGCCGACGTGCAGCGCGCCTACACCACGGCGCTCGGCCGCCGGACGGTGATCCTCGCCCTGCCGCTGAACGTCCAGGCCGCGCCAGTAGTCCAGCACGGCGACGCCGGCCCGATCCAGGCCGCTCCGCGCACCTATCCGGCCGGGCCGGCGGCGGAGGCGGTGACGGCCATGGCCGCCGTGCTGCGCGGCGCGGACCAGCCGGTGTTCATCGCGGGCCGGGGCGCCCGCGGGCGGGCTGGCCGGGCGTCGGCGCGTGCGGACCTGGAGCGGCTCGCCGACGCGTGCGGCGCGCTGCTCGCCACCTCGGCCGTGGCCAAGGGGCTGTTCGGCGGCAACCCCTGGAACCTGGACGTGAGCGGCGGGTTCGCGTCGCCGCTCGCGGCCGAGCTGATCACCGGGGCGGACCTGATCATCGGCTGGGGCTGCTCGCTCAACATGTGGACGATGCGGCACGGCAAGCTGATCGGGACGGGTGCCACGCTGATCCAGGTCGACGACGACGCCACCGCCCTCGGTGCGCACCGGCCGGTCCACCTGGGGGTGGTCGGGGACGTGGCCGAGACCGCGCGCGCCGTGGCCGACGCCCTGGCGGGGAGCGAGGACGCGGACGGCGGCGGGGAACCACGGTCCGTTCGGGATAAAAGTGGTTATCGGTCACCTGCGCTGCGCGAGCGGATCGCGCGGGAGGTGCGGTGGCGGGACGTGCCGTTCACCGACGACAGTGACGGGCAGCGGATCGACCCGCGCGCGCTGTCGATCGCGCTCGATGACCTGCTGCCCGCGGAGCGGACCGTGGCGGTCGACTCCGGGAACTTCATGGGCTACCCGAGCATGTACCTGTCGGTCCCGGACGAGGCGGGGTTCTGCTTCACCCAGGCGTTCCAGTCGATCGGGCTCGGCCTGGCCTCGGCCATCGGGGCCGCGGTCGCGCGGCCGGACCGGCTGACGGTCGCCGCGCTCGGCGACGGAGGCGCGCTGATGGGCGTCAGCGAGCTGGAGACCGTGGTCCGGCTGGGAATCCCGATGGTGGTCGTGGTCTACGACGACGAGGCGTACGGCGCGGAGGTGCACCACTTCGGGCCGGACGGCGACCCGCTGGATACGGTCCGGTTCCCGCCGGCCGACATCGCCGCGATCGGCCGGGGCTTCGGATTCGAGGGCGTGACCGTGCGGTCGGCCGGCGATCTCGGTCCGGTTCGCGACTGGCTGGCGGGACCGCGGGAGCGCCCCCTGCTCATCGACGCCAAGGTCACCTCGTCCCGCGGGTCGTGGTGGCTGGAGGAGGCGTTCCGGGGGCACTAAGGACGAGGACGCACCCGGGCTCGGTGCCCGGGTGCGTCCCTGGTTACGCTACGACCGCACGTAGCGCACGTTATAAATCGTCCTGCGGGGCGGCGACCGCCTTCTCTGGCCTCTTCCCGTCGAGTTGCCTCGATGCCTCATCGGCCCTCGAGCTGGCGCCCACGCTGATCAGCTCGTCAGACGGGTACGCCTCCTCGCCGTGGACCGCCACGTCGCCGATCTCCAGGACCGCGTCGGGCAGCCGCAGGTTCATCCTGAACACGTGCTTGATGACCATCAGGATGACGAACGTGACCGCGGCGTCCCAGATGATGATGGTGAGCGCCGCACCGGCCTGGATGGCCAGTTGCTTCGGGTGTCCGTAGAACAGGCCTGTAGAGCTGATGTTGGGATTCTTGCCGAGTCCTAGGTACACGATCATGTTCGGGTCGGCCAGCAGGCCGACCAGCAGGCCGCCGAACAGCCCGGCGATGCCGTGGGTGTAGACCACGCCGAGCGCGTCGTCGACCTTGTTGAACGGCCAGACGTACTTCGGCAGGTAGTACCAGGCCACCCAGACGATCGCGGAGCAGGCCAGGCCGATCACGATGGCGCCGAAGCCGTTCACGTAGCCGGCCGCCGGGGTGATGCCGACCAGGCCGCAGATCATGCCGTTCAGCCCCCCGAGGAAGGTGGGCTTCTTCTCGCTGCTGAACGCCATGTCCATGACGATCCAGGTCAGCATGGCCACCGCCGTGGCCAGGTTGGTGTTGAGCACCGCCGCGGCCGCGTCGGCGCCGGCGAAGTACGGGTCGCCGCCGTTGAAGCCGTTCCAGCCGAGCCACAAGATGCCGGCGCCGACCGCGACGAACATGAGGTTGTTCGGGATGGCCCGCTCGCGGTCACGCTTGAGCCGGGGCCCGATCACGGCGGCGGCGACGAAGCCGGACACGCCGGCGGCCAGGTGGATGACGTAACCGCCGGAGAAGTCCAGCGCGCCCTTGCCGGCCCAGTAGCCGCCGCCCCACAGCAGGAACGCGTTGACCGCGTAGGCGAAGGTGATCCACAGCGGCACGAAGATCATCCAGACCTTGAAGCTGATCCGGCCGAGCACGCTGCCGATGAACAAGATCGGGGTGATCGCCGCGAACACGAACTGGAAGTACTCCACCGACGCCCCGGGCAGATGCCAGCTCGGTACGGCGGGATTCACCAGCGGGATGCTGGCCTGGTCTTGCTCGGCGGCGTGCCCGAGGATCGTCCTCGGATCACCGATGAAGGTATGGATCAGCGGCGTGCCGAAGCCCAGCTTGAACGCCCACAGAACCCAGGTGATCAGGACCAGGCAGAAGGTGGTGAACACCATCATCACGGTGTTGATCGCCCACTTCTTCTGGACCAGGCCGCCGTACAGCACGGCCAGGGCCGGGATCGACATCAGCCCGACGAACGTGGCTGCTGTCATCTGCCAGGAGTTATCCCCGGCGTTCAGCCAGCTTGGATAGGGAACCACTACGCCTCCAGGGGCTATCGGGGCCATCTGGGGGCCAACGTGACGCTGGCTTTTCCCGGCCGCTCCGTATACCTGCAAGGCATGTGTCCCATGGCCGAGTTTCGGTCGTATTACTCGGTTGTTACGCGGGCGGTAACGAGTGCGGCCGAGGTTTCCCCGATGTGTCGTAGCCGATCACCTGGTCAGCGGCGGTATGCGGCGTTTGCGTGCGGCCGGCCCGGCGGGCTCGGGGTTCTCGTCAGGTCACGTTCCCGTAACACTGAGGCCGGTTGGTCTTGAGATAAATCACCCGATAGCCGTACTCTGCTGGCATACGAGTCCGGTAAGCGCTTACCGCAAGGATCCGATCCGGTGCCGTCGCTGGCGGCACCTTTCTTCGGACGATTACGGAAAGCGCTTACCGCAAGGGTTGAGGAGCACCAGGTGCCGGCTGACCAGGACGCGGTGAACGGCAGGCGGGACCTTGCCGCCGACGGCCTGGGCGCGGGCGGCCTGGACGCGGGCGGCCTGGACGCGCGGCCTGGACGCGGGCGGCCTGGACGCGGACCCGACCGCGCCGCCGACGATCTATGACGTGGCCCGGGCGGCGGGGGTGTCCATCGCCTCGGTGTCCCGGGTGCTGAACGGGCAGCGCAACCCGCGCCAGGAGACCCGGGAGCGGGTGCTGGCGGCGGTGGCCGATCTCGGCTTCGTGCCGGACGGGGCGGCGCGGGCGCTGAGCGCGCGGCTCAAGGAGGTCGTGGGCGTGATCGTGCGCCGGCCGGCCGCGGATATGGACGAGGACCTGTTCGCGGACGAAGCCGAGAGCCTGCAGTACCCGGACCTGATCAACCGCGGTATCGAGACGGCGGCCCAGCGCCGCGGGTTCGACCTGCTGATCCGGTCGGTCGGCATCACCGAGCACGACCCGGGCGGCCGGACGCTGGCGCTGGCCCGCAAGAGCGACGGGCTGATCCTGCACGACCGGGTGCTCGAGCCGGACCAGATGGACCGGCTGTCGCGGCAGCTGCCGATCGTCACGCTGGCCGGGTACGCGACCCCGACCACGGCGAACGTCCACGGTGACAACAAGGCCGGCATGCACGCGCTGGCCCGGCACCTGCTGCTCGACCACGGCTACCGCTCCCTGGGCTACCTGGGTGGTTACGCCGACAGCCCGGACAGCATCGAGCGGCGGGAGGTCCTGGCGGCCGAGGCCGCCGCGGCCGGCGCGACGCTGGAGTACGGGCCGGAATGGCAGGGCTACTACTTCGCCTCGGGCGGCGCCCAGGTCATCAACCAGCTGCTTGCCGCGGGGCGCCGGCTGCCGCGCGCGGTCGTGTGCGCGAACGACCAGACCGCCTTCGGTGTGATGTCCGCGCTGCGCAAGCACGGCATCAGCGTTCCCGGGCAGGTGGCGGTGACCGGCTTCGACGACATCCCGCTGGCCCGCCACCTGCGCACCAGCCTCACCACGGTCCGCCAGCCGATCAAGCAGATGGGCACGGCCGCGTTCGACGTGCTGTATTCGATGCTCAACCGCGAGCGCCTGCCGGCCCGCGACATCGTGCTGCCCACCGAGCTGATCCGCCGGGAGAGCTGCGGCTGCCCGGCACCGGCCGACCGGGGCGACATCGGCTGGTACCGGGAGGTATGAGTTATGCGGATGATCACCCGCAGGATCGCGTTCTACCTCGTCACCGCGGTGGTCGCGATCACCGTGAACTTCTTCATCCCGCGGCTGATGCCGGGCAACCCGGTGCTGGCGGTGCTGGGCCGGGTCCAGGCCCAGGAATCCAGGCAGGCCATCGCCGCGCTCGAGGTGCAGTACGGCATCGCGACCAAGACCGGCCTGTGGGGCCAGTACGTGCAGTACTGGAGCCACCTGCTGCACGGCAATCTGGGCACCTCGCTGAACTTCTACCCGGCCTCGGTCGGCGGCCTGATCCGGGCCGCGCTGCCCTGGACGGTCGGCCTGGTCGGCGTGGCCACGATCATCAGCTTCCTGCTCGGCACGCTGCTCGGCGTGGCCGCCGCCTGGCGGCGCGGCAGCTGGCTGGACGGGTTGCTGCCGGCCATGACGTTCTTCCAGGCCGCGCCGTACTTCTTCGTCGCGATCCTGGCCGTGGCGCTGTTCGCGACCAAGCTGGGGTGGTTCCCGCCGAACTCCGGCTACGACACCACCACCTTGAACCCGGGGCTGGACTGGGCGTTCCTGTCCAACGTGCTGGACCATGCCGTGCTGCCCGCGGTGACCATCGTGCTGGCCTCCATCGCGGGCTGGATCATCGGGATGCGCAACATGATGATCACCACGATGGACGAGGACTACGTGCTGCTCGCGCAGGCCAAGGGCCTGCCGTCGCGGCGGGTGGTCAGCTACGCGGCGCGGAACGCGCTGCTGCCCAGCGTGGCCGGCTTCTCCCTGGCCATCGGGTTCATCGTCTCGGGCGCGCTGCTCACCGAGATCGTCTTCTCCTATCCGGGGGTGGGGTACCTGCTGTTCACCGCGATCGGCAGCGACGACTACCCGCTGCTGCAGGGGATCTTCCTGATCATCACGCTGACGGTGCTGCTGGCCAACCTGGCCGCCGACTTCGTCTACGCGTTCCTCGACCCGCGGACCAGGCAGGAGGCCTGACATGACCCGCTTGCTCCGGTCCCCGAAGATCTTGATCGGGCTGTGCCTGTCCGTGGTGTTCGCGATCGTGGCCATCATCGGGCCGCTGATCGCCCCGTTCAGCCCGAACACCAGCGTCTCGACGACCTTGAGTGTCCCGCAGCCGCCCTCGGCGGCGCACCTGCTCGGCACGACCCAGATCCAGCAGGACGTGCTGTCCCAGCTGCTGGTCGGCGGGCGGTCGACGATCCTGGTTTCGCTGGTGGCCGGCCTGGCGGCCACCGTGCTGGCCGTGCTGTTCGGCGTGACCGCGGGCTACTTCGGCGGCTGGGCCGACGACCTGCTGTCGATGCTGGCCAACATCTTCCTGGTGCTGCCCGCGCTGCCGCTGCTGATCGTCATCTTCGGGTTCCTGGGCAAGGGCGCGAGCCCGAACGACGCGGTGATCGGGGTGATCATCGCCATAACCGGCTGGGCGTACGGCGCCCGGCAGCTGCGGGTCCAGACCCTGTCCATGCGCAACCGGGACTTCGTCGACTCGGCCCGGATCATCGGCGAGAAGAACTGGCGGATCATGGCGTTCGAGATCCTGCCCAACCTGACCCCGGTGGTGGCCACCTCGTTCCTGTTCACCGTCATCTACGGGGTCGGGACCTACACCGCGCTGTCGTTCCTGGGCGTCATCAACACCAGCCACTGGAGCTGGGGGACGATGCTCTACTGGGCGCAGAGCGCGCAGGCGGCCCAGCAGGTGCACCTGGAATGGTGGTGGTTCGTGCCGCCGGGGCTGGCGGTCGGGTTGTTCGGCACCGGGCTCGCGCTGCTCAACTTCGGGATCGACGAGTTCGTCAACCCGCGGCTGCGGGGCGGCGGATCGGGCGGGGTCTCCCGCCGGGCGGCCCGGCGAGCCGGGCTGCCGCGGCGGCCCCAGCTGGGCCTGACCCCGGTGCTGCGTGCGGCCCGGAGGGCGTCATGAACTCACCGGACGTCCTGCTCAGCGTGCGCGGCCTGTGCGTGGATTACGGGCTGGGCGAAGACGCGGTGCACGCCGTGGTGGACGCGGACCTGGAGCTGCGCCGCGGCGAGGTGCTGGGCCTGGCCGGGGAGAGCGGCAGCGGTAAGTCCACCCTGGCCTACGCGATCACCAGGCTGCTGCGGCCGCCGGGCGTGATCACCGCGGGCTCGGCGTACTTCGGCTCGTCCGTGAACCTGCTCAGCGCGGGGCAGCGCGAGCTGCGGGGCCTGCGCTGGAACGAGATCGCGGTGGTGCTGCAGAGCTCGATGAACGCGCTCAACCCGGTGCTGTCGATCGGCACCCAGTTCTCCGACGTGCTGCGCGCGCACCGGCCGGACATGAGCCGGGCCGACCGGCGGGCGCGGTCGGGTCAGCTGCTGGAGATGGTGGGCATCCCCGCCGACCGGCTGAGCAGCTACCCGCACGAGCTGTCCGGCGGCATGCGGCAGCGGGTGATGATCGCCACCGCGCTCGCACTCGACCCGTCGGTGGTGATCATGGACGAGCCGACGACCGCGCTCGACGTGGTGACCCAGCGCGAGATCCTCGAGGAGCTCATGACGCTGCGCGACCGGCTGGGTTTCGCCGTGCTGTTCATCTCGCACGACCTGTCGCTGCTGGCCGAGATCGCCGATTCGATCGCGGTCATGTACGCGGGCCGGCTGGTGGAACGAGCCGGCGCCAGCGCGGTGTTCCGCGCGCCGCGGCACCCGTACTCACTCGGCCTGCTGAGCTCGTTCCCGGCCCTGCACGGCCCGCGCGTAGCCATGGAGGGCATCCCCGGGTCTCCCCCTGACCTGCGCAACATGCCGTCGGGGTGCCCGTTCCACCCGCGCTGCGGGTACGCGTTCGACCGGTGCCGCAGCGATCCGCCGCCACCGCTGCTTGACCTGGACGCGGGCACCCGGGCGGCCGCGTGCTGGCTGCAGGACGGCCGCGGGGCGGTGCCCGCGGAGCTGGCGCTCACCGCCGGCGCGGTCGCGGTGCCCGCTGATTCGGGAGGCCTGGCATGACGATCATTCCCCTGGACCGGACCCGGACCGCGAACGGAGCCAGCGGCGGAACGCCGGCCCTGGAGGCCCGCGGCCTGACCAAGCATTTCCCGGTGCACGGCGCTCGCGGCAGGCCGATGCGGCGGCCTGCTGGCCAGGCCGCCTGCGGCGGCGGGCCGGGCCGTGGTGCACGCGGTGGAGGACGTGACGCTCGCGCTGCCGCAGGCCGGCATCACCGCGGTGGTCGGCGAGAGCGGCTCGGGCAAGTCGACGCTGGCCCGGCTGCTGGCCCAGCTGATCAAGCCGACCGCCGGGGCGGTGCTGCTCGACGGCGCCCCGGCCCCGGGGCGGCAGCGCTACACCCGGCAGGTGCAGCTCGTGCTGCAGGACCCGTTCTCCTCGCTCAACCCGGTGCACAACACCCGGTACCACCTGGCCCGGCCGCTGCGGTTGCACGGGCTGGCCAGCGGAGCGAACCTGGATACGCAGATCGCCGAGCTGCTGGAGCGGGTGGCGCTGAGTCCCGTCGTTCGCGGCCAAGTACCCGCACGAGCTGTCCGGCGGCCAGCGACAGCGGGTGGCGATCGCCCGGGCGCTGGCCATGCGGCCGAGGGTGCTGCTGGCCGACGAGCCCGTGTCGATGCTCGACGTCTCCATCCGGCTCGGCGTGCTCAACCTGCTGGCGGACCTGCGTGACCGCGAGGGGCTGGCCATCCTCTACGTGACGCACGACATCGCGTCCGCCCGCTACCTGGCCGACGTGATCGCGGTCATGTACGCCGGGGAGATCATCGAGTCCGGGCCCGCGGCGCAGGTCACCGACGCCCCGGCCCACCCCTACACGCAGCTGCTGCTCAGCGCCGCGCCCGACCCGGACCGGGCGGAGCCGCCGTCGCTGCGGGGCCGCGGAGCCCCGCCCAACCTGATCCGGCCGCCGAGCGGCTGCCGGTTCCACCCGCGCTGCCCGTTCGCCATGACGGTCTGCGCCGACGAACGGCCGCTGGCCGTCGAGGTCGCCCCGGGACAATCCAGCGCGTGCTGGCTGCACGCCAAGGGCCTGACGGCGGCCCAGTCCCGGCCGCTCAGGGCACCGGCCACCGACCTGGTCACCGGCCGACCGGTCACCGAAGCCCCACGACCTCAAGGGCCTGGAGAGGAGAAGCGATGAACCGGCACGTCACCTAGCGGTCAGGGTTACTGAACAGGCCCCCGGGGGCCAGGCCGCACACGGCGGCAGGCCGGAGGGCGAGCGCCCGGCCGGTCTCGCACGCACCACGTTATGACGGACCCCAACACGGTCACCATGACAGGCCGGCGACAGCCGGCCGGGCAATGGGAGTTTAGACAATGAATCACAGAACTGTAAAAGCCCTGGCTGCGGCGACCATCCTGGCGATGGGCGCGGCGGCCTGCAGCAGCTCGAGCTCATCTTCCGGTTCGACGGCGGCGTCCACCGCCAAGCAGGGTCCCCCCCTGGTCATCGTGGACAACACCGGCCAGGTCTTCGCCCAGACGTTCAACCCCTACGTATCGACCTCGCTGGGCGTCGAGGACAACATGCAGTCGATGACCTACGAGCCGCTGCTCGAGTTCAACATCATGAAGCCGACCCAGGCGCCGATCCCCTGGCTGGCCACCAGCTACGCCTGGTCCAACGGCGGCAAGACGCTGACCTTCACCATCCGGCCGGGCGTGAAGTTCAGCGACGGCACCCCGCTGACCGCCAGCGACGTGGCGTTCACCTTCAACCTGCTGATGAAGAACACGACCCTGGCCTCGCAGGCGCCCGCGCCGACGCCGCTGCCGGTCAGCGCCACGGCACCGAACGCCAGCACGGCGGTGCTCACGTTCGGCCAGGCCGAATACGCCAACCTGTTCCTGATCGGGTCGACGTACATCCTGCCTGCGCACATCTGGCAGAGCGTGTCGAACCCGGCCACCTACGCGGACGCCAACCCGGTCGGGACCGGGCCCTACGAGCTCGGCTCGTTCTCCTCGCAGAAGGTCACGTTCAAGCAGAACCCGTACTACTGGCAGAAGTCCAAGGTGACCGTGCCCGAGGTGATCTTCCCCAGCTACGTGAGCAACACCACGGCCAACCCGGCCCTGGACAGCGGCCAGATCGGCTACGCCGGCAACGACGTGGCCAACGTGGCAGTCCGATTACCTGTCCGCGAACCCGAACAACCACACCTGGACGTCCAACCAGCCATGGTTCGCCGCCAACAACGTGGTCACGCTGTGGCTGAACACCACCAAGGCGCCGCTGAACGACCCGAAGGTCCGGCTGGCGATCAGCGCCGGGATCAACCGGCAGCAGCTCTCGGCCCAGGGCGAGACCAACTACGAGCCGCCGGCCACGTCGTCAAGCGGGCTGCTGCTGCCGACCCAGAGCGCCTTGCTCGACCCCACCTACAACAACGACATCTCCCCCACCAGCGACAACTCCAAGATGAGCCAGCTGCTGACCGGTGACGGCTACACCAAGACCGGCGGCAAGTGGATGAAGAACGGGCAGCCGATCAAGTTCTCCATCGAGGACCCGTCGTCGTACACCGACTACGCCACCGACGCGCAGCTGATCGCCAACCAGCTCAACGCCGAGGGCTTCGAGGTCTCCTTCGACGGAGTCCAGGCCACCCAGTGGTACAACGACTACCCGGTCGGGAACTTCGACGCCATCATCCACTGGAGCAACCAGGGGCCCAGCCCGTACGACTACTTCGACTACTGGATGGACAACAACCTGTCCGCGCCGGTGGGCAAGCCGGCCGGCAGTGACTACGGCCGGTACAACAACCCGCAGGCCCAGGCGGCCCTGGCCCAGTACGCCGGCACCAACGACACCGCGACGCAGCAGCAGGCGCTGAACACGCTGGAGACCATCGTCGCCACGCAGGCACCGGTGATCCCGCTGCTGTACGGGGCGGCCTGGTACGAGTACTCGACCAAGGACTACACCGGCTGGCCGACGCAGTCCAACCAGTACATCGACCCGGTGCCGAACGCCCCCTACATGGAGTACACGCTCCTGCACCTCACCCCGGCGTCCTGAGCTGTACGACACCGTATGAACAACGCCCACGGGGCGCCCGGCCGCACCAGCGGCCGGGCGCAACCCCGCCCTGCCCTTAACCACGGGGCCCTTAACCAGGAACTACTAGCCACGCTGGGCCTCGAGGACAAGGTGCGGCTGCTGACCGGCGCGGACAACTGGAGCACCTGCCCGCTGCCTGCCATCGGGCTGCGCCCGATGGTGATGTCCGACGGCCCGGCCGGAGTCCGCGGCCAGACCATGGACGAGCGGCACCCGTCGGCGAGCCTGCCCTGCCCGTCGGCCCTCGGCGCCACCTGGGATCCCGGCCTGGTCGGCGAGCTCGCGTTCGCGCTCGGCACGGAGGCCAGGAGCAAGGGCGTGGATGTGCTTCTCGCTCCGACCATCAACGTCATGCGCACGCCGCTCGGCGGGCGCGGCTTCGAGTCGTTCGGCGAAGACCCGGTGCTCATCGCCCGGATGGCCGTGGCCTACGTAAACGGGTTGCGCCGGGCCGGGGTGGCCGCCGCGGCCAAGCACTACGTCGGCAACGACTCCGAGACACAGCGCTGGACGTACGACGCGCGGATCGCCGAGCACGTGCTGCGCGAGGTATACCTCGTCCCGTTCGAGGCGTGCGTGCGCGAGGCCGACCTGGACCTGGTGATGACCGGCTACAACATGGTCAACGGCGTCACCATGACCGAGCACGGCTGGCTGCTGTCGGGCATCCTCAGGGACGAATGGGGGTTCCAGGGCGTGGCCTTGTCCGACTGGCACGCCGCGCGCAGCACGGTTGCGACCGCGACCGCCGGGCTCGACCTGGCCATGCCCGGGCCCGCCGGGCCATGGGGCAGCCAGCTCACCGCCGCGGTCCGGGACGGCCAGGTCAGCGAGGACGAGGTCGACGCCAAGGTCCTGCGCATCCTGCGGCTGGCCCGCCGGGTAGGCGCGCTCGGCTCCAACGGCACCGCCCTGCCGCCTCAACGGGGGGCCAGTTCTGGCCGATCCGGCGCTGCTGCGCCGCTGTGCGGCGGCGGCGTTCACGCTGCTGACGCAACGAGGCCGGCGTGCTGCCGCTGGACGGGTCCGCGCTGCGCAGCATCGCGCTCATCGGGCCCAACGCCGTCAACCCGGTCACCCAGGGCGGCGGCAGCGCCACCGTCCCCCCGGTCAGCGTGTCGACCCCGGCCAGCGCGCTGACGCAGGCGCTGGCGGGCCGGGACCCGCAGACCCGGGTGATCGTGCGGCCGGGCTGCGTGACGTGGAGCAGCGTGCCGTCGCCTGAGCTGGCGGCACTGCGCGACCCGGACACCGGAGAGCCGGGCGTCCGGCTGGAATTCGCGTTCCGAAGACGGCAAGCTGGCGGGCACGGAGCACCGCACCGCGACCATGTTCACCTGGTGGGACGGCCTGCCAGAGGGCATCGGCTGGGGCGGCCGCGGCACGATCGTGCTCCGTGCCCGCTACCGGGCCGGCCAGTCCGGCCCGCACCTCATCGGCGCGGGCGGGGTCGGCCAGCTGACGGTTACTGTCGACGGGAAACAGGTCGCGGCCGGGCATTCCGGCGTGCCCGCCGACCCGGTGGAGGTCATGGTCCGGCCTGGTGAGGTCAGGGCCACCGTCGACCTGGCCGAAGGCCAGGAAGCCGAGGTCGGTATCTCGCTGCTGCCCGAGGACTGGCCGGAAGGCCCGGTGGCCATCCGGCTCGGCATCGTGCCCGCGCCGGACGGTGACACGCTGCTCCGCGAGGCCGTGGCGGCGGCCCGGACCGCCGACGTTGCGGTCGTGGTGGTGGGGTCGGCGCCGGCCACCGAGAGCGAGGGCTTCGACCGCCCCGGGCTCGCCCTGCCCGGCGATCAGGACGAGCTGGTGCGGCGGGTCGCGGCGGTCAACGACCGGACCATCGTGGTGGTGAACGCCGGCATGCCGGTGCTCATGCCGTGGGCGGACCAGGTGGCGGCGATCGGGTTCTGCTGGCTGCCGGGGCAGGCCATGGGCGACGCCCTGGCCGACGTACTGCTCGGGCGCGCAGAACCGGGCGGCCGGCTGCCGGTCACGATCCCGGCCGCCGAGGCCGACTGCCCGGTCCTGCACCCGGTGCCCGATCAGGGCCGGCTCGACTACACCGAAGGGCTGCTGATCGGCTACCGGGGCTATGACCGCGCCGGGACAACGCCGCGCTTCGCGTTCGGCCACGGCCTGGGCTACACCACCTGGGAGTACGAGTCGGCCGTCGCGAACCCGGAAGCGGCGGGCCCCGACCTGGAGCTGACCGTCGTGATCCGCAACACCGGAACGCGGGCCGGCCGGGAGGTGGTCCAGGCCTACGTGGAGCCGGTCAGCGGCGAGGCGGGCCGGCCGGTGCGTACCCTGGCGGCCTTCGCCGCCGCGACCGCTGAGCCCGGCGAGGCCGCCGTGGTCAGGCTGACCGTGCCGGCCCGGGCGTTCGCTCGCTACGACGAGACGGCCGGCGCCTGGGTCTGGCCGCCTGGCGAGTTCGCCGTCCGCATCGGCCGCTCATCCGCGGACCTGCGCCTGTCGGTGGAGGTCAAATTCTTATTCTCCCGAACGGACCGGCGTGACCCCGGCCGGGAAGAGCCTCGTGCGTCCCGGGCCATTGGCGGCGCGGCCGCGCAGTACCATGCGGACATGGGCGCACGCGCGGCAGCGGCCTGGGCCGCCGCCGGGGTGATCATCGGATGCGCGGGCTGTACTTCCAGCCCGGCCCATCCGCAGCCGAGCGCCACCCGGTCTGCCACGGTGTCTGCTTCGGCGGCCCCGCCGGACGGCGCGCTGCCTTCGCCGGGCTGCAGCACCGCGACGGCGAAGTCGCCGCTGCTCAACGAGGTCAGCACGGCAATGGTGGGTCTTCAGCTAGCTGGCCCGTTCGGGGTGGCGGTGACCCCGGACGGACGGTGGGCCTTCGTGGCCGACAATCTCTCCGTCGAGGTGCTCCGCACCGGCTCCTCGCTCGCCCCGGTCAAGGTCGCGACGATCTCGATGGCGGGCGCCGTGCTCGGCGAGACGACGACCCGGGACGGCCGGTACCTCCTGGCGGCCTCGCAAAGCGGCGCGGTGGTGATCAGCGTGGCCCGCGCCGAGCAGGGCCGCCAGGACGCGGTGCTCGGCATGCTGACCGACCCGGTGAGCGGTAACGGCGCCATCGAGGTGGCGGTCTCGCCCAACGGTGAGTACGCGTTCGTAACCCAGGAAGGCAGCCAGCAGGCCGCCGTATTCAACTTGCACCGGGCGCTCACCCAGGGCTTCGCCAACTCAGACTTCGTGGGTGCGATCCCGCTCGGGTTGTCGCCGGTCGGACTGGCCGTCTCCCCTGACGGCCGCTGGCTATACGCGACCAGCGAGGTGGCGCTGGGGAGCCAGCGCAGCAATCAGGGGACGTTGACCCTGATCAACCTGTCCCGCGCCGAGACACATCCCGCCACCTCGGTGGTCTCGACGGTGGCGGCCGGGTGCAACCCGGTCCGGGTGATCACGTCGGCCGACGGCCGACAGGTGTGGGTGACCGCCCGGGAAAGCGACGACCTGCTGTGCTTCTCGGCCGCGGCACTGCAGACCGACCCGGCCCGCGCGCTGGTCGCGACGGTCAGGGTCGGTGAGGCACCGGTCGGCCTGATGCTGGTCAAGAACGGCTCGCTGATCGTCGTGGCGGACTCGAACCGGTTCGGCGCACCCGGCGCGAACTCCAGCCTCAGCGTGGTCGACGTGGCCGCCGCCCTCGCGGGTAAGTCCGCGGTGCTTGGCGCCATCCCGGCCGGCCAGTTCCCGCGCGAGATGGCGCTCGAGCCGCACGGCCAGCGGCTGCTGGTCAGCAACTACGCCTCCGGCCAGCTCGAAGCGGTGAGCGTCCCCAGCATCCCGTAACCGGCACGACCTGAGTCATGCTCACCTTTAAGGGAGCTCGACGCTCGCGGTGAGCGGGAGGGAGGCGGAGGAGGAGCCCGCGGCCAGGACGAACGTGCCGGGTTCGGTGGACCAGGCGTCGCCCGTCCAGTGCTGGAAGGCCCGCTCGGGGATGAGGATTCCGACCGTGACCGTCTCGCCGGGGTCCGCGTCCACGGTGGCGAAGCCCGCCAGCCACTTGGCCGGGCGCTCGACCGCCGAGTCCGGCCGGGAGGCGTAGACCTGGACGACCTCCCGGCCACGGCGCGAGCCGGTGTTCCGGAGCCGGACGCAGACCGCGACGCCGGACGCGCCCGCCGGGGGCTGGTCCAGCGTGACGGACTCATGAGCCCAGGTGGTGTAGCCGGTGCCGTGCCCGAACGGGAATAGCGGCTGCCGCCCGTCGCGGTCGTAGCCGCGGTAGCCGATGAACAGGCCCTCGTGATAGGTCAGCACGCCGTCGACCGGCTCGGTGGACGGCAGGCCCTCCTCCGAGGCGGGCCAGGTCATGGGCAGGCGCCCGCCGGGCTCGGCGTCGCCGAGCAGCACGTCGGCCAGCGCGTCGCCGTATTCCTGGCCGCCGAACCAGGACAGCAGCACGGCCGGCGCGTCCTGGGCCCAGGGCAGCAGGACCGGGGCGCCCGAGTTCACCACCACCACGGTCCGCGGGTTGGCCGCGAGGACCTGGCGGACCAGGTCGTCCTGACGGCCGGGCAGCGCCAGCGTGGTGCGGTCGAAGCCCTCGCTCTCCGCCTCGGCGGTGGTGCCGACCACGACCACCGCCGCGTCGCTGGCGGCGGCGAGGGCGACGGCGGCCGCGATCTCCTCCTCGTCGGTGCCGTGCGGCGGCACCAGGTTGAGCTGGACGAGCGTGCCGAGCCCGGCGAACGGTGAGGAGTCCACGTCGTGCTCGACCACCACGTCGACCGACTGGCCCGCGGCCAGCTGGACCGGGGCCAGCTGCTGAGGCGGGCGCATCAGGGCCTCGGCGATGTCGGAGTCCTCGGGCAGCGCCAGGACGGCGTCGAAGGCCTCCGCGCCGTCGACCAGCAGGCGGTAGCGGCCGAGGCCGGAGACGCCCAGCTGGTATTCGCCGCCGACGGTAGCCCGGATCACGCAGCGGACCTCCAGCCGGGCCACCGGTTCGGTGACCCCGGAGGTGGCGAAGCCGCTCAGCCACATGAGCGTGGCCCCGTCACGCAGCTCCGATCCGGCCAGCTCGCCGGCCTGCGACAGGAACCGGATCTCCGCGCCGGTCCCGGCGTCGGCCAACCGGTCCGGCCGCAGCAGCCAGGGCGCCCGGGCCGCCGCGCCGCGCAGGTGCGAGGTCACGCCCGGCGCGTATGTCACCTGCAGCCCGGCGTTACGCAGGCCTTCCAGCGGCGAGATCGTGTAGGGCGGGAACACGGTGGCGCTGCCGCCGCCCATGGTCCGTGCCACCTCGGCGTTCGGGCCGATGACGGCCAGGCGCAGCCGCCGGCCGAGTCCTGGCCGGTCCGCGGGCCCGTATCGCGGCAGCGGCAGGAGGCCGTCGTTGCGGGCCAGCACGAAGCCGGCCGCGGCGGCGGTCCGCAGTTCCTGTGCGACGGCCACCGAATCCGGGGCCTGCAGGGCCAGCCCGGGCGGGGCCGGGCCATCGTCCAGCGCGCCGACCCGCGCGGCCAGGCGGAGGATGCGGATCACCTTGTCGTCGATGAGCGCCTCGTCCACCGCGCCCTTCCCGACGGCCTCGAGCAAGGCCTCGCCCCAGGGGCCGTACAGGCTGGCGGGCCCGGGCATGGCCAGGTCGAGGGCGGCCCCGGCGGTGGCCTCGGTGTCGTGGGCGGCGGTCCAGTCGGACATGACCAGGCCGTCGTAGCCCCACTCGCCGTGCAGGATGTCGCGCAGCAGCGGGCTCTGCGTCATCGGCGACCCGTTGACCCCGTTGTAGGCGGCCATCACCGCCCAGGCGCCCGCGTCCCTGACGATCGCCTCGAACGGCGCCAGGTACAACTCCCGCAGCGTCCGGTCGTCGATGCGGACGTCGACGGTCATCCGCTGGGTCTCGGAGTCGTTGCCGACGAAGTGCTTGACCGTCGCACCCACGCCGCAGCGCTGCAGCCCGCGCACGTAGGCGGCGCCGATCCGCGCGGTCAGCAGCGGGTCCTCGGAGAAGCACTCGAAACACCGGCCCGCGTACGGGGTCCGGTGCAGGTTCACGGTCGGGGCGAGCAGGACGTCGACGCCCTTGCGCCGTGCCTCGCGGGCGAGCAGCATGCCGATCGCCTCGGCCCGTGCGGGGTCCCATGTGGCGGCCAGCGCGGTCGCTGACGGCACGTTCGCGGAGCTGTCCCGCTCGTCCCAGGACTCGCCGCGGACCCCGGCCGGCCCGTCAGACAGCACGAGCCGGCGCAGTCCCGCCTCCGGCTCGGAGTACAGCGCCCAGAAGTCCGCACCGGTCAGCAGGCGGATCTTCTGGTCCAGCGACAGCCGGCCGGCCCGGCGGCGCAATTCAGCCTCGTCGGGGATCACCCCGGTTGTGGCGTCCGCCGGTGCCACGGGTTCAGGGCGCGGGGAGGTTGACCAGGGGGCCGAGCGCGGCGCGGTGCGCGTCGGGGGTGCCGAAGGCGATGGAATCCGCCTTGGCCCGCTTGAGGTACAGGTGCGCGGGATGCTCCCAGGTGAAGCCGATGCCGCCGTGCAACTGCACGCACTCCTGCGCGGCGTGCACGGCGGCCTCTGAGCAGTACGCCTTGGCGATCGCCACCGCGACCTTGGCGTCGGGGTCGCCGGAGGCCAGGCAGGCCGCCGCGTACCGGGACGCCGCGCGCGCCTGGCTGACCGCGACCCAGACGTCGGCCAGCCGGTGCTTGAGCGCCTGGAACGAGCCGACCGGCCGGGCGAACTGACGGCGTTCCTTCACGTAGGCCAGCGTCATGTCCAGGCAGCGCTGGGCCAGCCCGACCTGCTCGGCGGCCAGCACGGCCGCGCCCGCGGTCAGCGCCGCGTCGAGCGCCTGCGAGGCCGCCGCGCCGGACGCGATCAGCCGCCCGGGCGCGTCGTCGAAGGACAGGTCGCACAGCTGCCTGGTCATGTCCAGCGACACGACCGGCGCCTTGGCCACGCCGGGGTCCGACATGTCGACCAGGTACAGGCCGTGGGGCACACCGTCGGCCGGGACCAGCAGCACGGTGGCAGGCAGGGCGTCGGCGACTGCGCTGGCCGTCCCGCGCAGCCGCGCGACCCCGGTCTGGGCGTCGCCGGGCTTGGGCCCGGCGACCCGGACCGAGACCGGGAACGGGCTGCCCGGCGCGCTGGCGAAGGGCACGGCCAAGGTCACGGTCACGCTGCCGTCCGCCATCCGGTGCAGCAGGTCGGTCGCGGCCCGCGCGGGGGTGAAGGGCGTGCCGGAGGAGACGGCGGCGGTGCTGCGCGGAACCCCCGTGGCCGCGTCGACCGGGACACCCGACGCCACGCTCAGCAGGGCGGTGGTGGCGACGACGGCGCTGCCGAGAAACGGAACCGGAGCGACCGCGCCGCCCAGCGCCTCGGCGGCCGAGCACGCCTCGCGGTACGAGGCGCCGGCCCCGCCGTCACGCTCCGGGATGAGCAGCCCGGCACAGCCTAGGTCGCCGGCCACGGCCTGCCACAATCCGTCGTCGTAGGTCTCGGTGGACTCGGTGCGGGCCAGCACCTTGTCCAGGCTGCCCCGGTCGGCGAGCAGCGCACCGAGACTGTCCGCCAGGGCCTGTTCGGTATCTGAGTAAAGAAGATCGGGGAGGTCCGCCTTATCGCTCACTGTGTTCTCCCGCTCGCCTCCGGGGCGCCTTCAGGCACCGCGCTGCCTGCCTGGCCGCCTGCGGCGGCGGGCCTTCGTCGCTCGTTCCTCGCTCCTCAGTCCAGGCGGCGCCGCTGCCCCGGCATAGCTTGCGCGGCTCGCTCATCGCGGCAGGTCCTTCCATGGGATGTCCTTGTCGACGCGGGGTTCGGGCGGCAGGCCGAGGACCCGTTCCGCGATGATGTTGCGCAGGATCTCCGAGGTGCCGCCCTCGATGGAGTTGCCGCGAGCGCGCAGGTAGCGGAAGCCGGGGCCGCGGCCGTAGAAGTTGGATTGTTCGGGCCGGCGCATGGTCCAGTCGTCGTAGCGCAGCCCGTCAGCGGCGGACAGCTCGACGTCGAAGCCGGAAATCTCCTGATTCAGCCGGGCGAAGACCAGCTTGGCGGCCGAACCCTCGGGCCCGGGCTTGCCCGCGGCCAGCTGCTGGCGCATCCGCTCCCCCGCCAGCCGGGCCACCTCGGCCTCGGTCCAGAGCCGGAGCAGCCGGTCGTGCAGGCCGGGCGTGCGCAGCTCGGGACGGTTCCGCCAGGTGGCGGCGACCGGGCCGATCATGCCGGATTCGCGGGTCCCGGCGCGGGAGGCGCCGATGTTGACCCGCTCGCTCATCAGGGTCGCGTTGGCTACCTTCCAGCCTTCGCCGACCGGGCCGATCCGGTCCTCGTCCGGGATCCGCACGTCGGTCAGGAACACCTCGTTGAACTCGGCCTCGCCGGTGATCTGCCGCAACGGGCGGACCTCGACGCCGGGAGCCGTCATGTCCACCGAGAAGTAGGTGAGGCCCTGGTGCTTGGGCACGTCGGGGTCGGTCCGCGCGACCAGCAGCGCGCGCTTGGCCAGCTGCGCCAGCGAGGTCCACACCTTCTGCCCGGAGACTACCCACGAGTCCCCACCCACCTCCCCTCCCCCCTTCACATGGATGGCCCGGGTGGCCAGCGCGGCCAGGTCGCTGCCCGCGCCGGGCTCGCTGAACAGCTGGCACCAGATCTCCCGGCCCGTCCAGAGCTCGCGCAGCCAGCGCTGCTGCTGCTCGTCGGTGCCGTAGGCCAGGATGGTGGGCGCGGCCATGCCCAGGCCGATGGCGTTGTGTTCGGCGTCGTTGCCCGGTGAGCCGACCGCGGCGAACTCGGCGTCGACGATCTGCTGCAGCGAGCGGGACAGGCCGAGCCCGCCCAGCCCCTCCGGGTAGTGCACCCAGGCCAGGCCCGCGTCGAACCGCGCGTTCAGGAAGTCTTGCCTGGGCATCTCATGCGGGTCATGCTCGGCCAGGAACGTACGGGTCCGCTCGCGGAGCTCTTCAGGGGTCAGCACGGTGTTGTCCTCAGCACATTGTCTTCCTTAGCACAGTTTCCTGACCATTAGCAGAGGGGTCCGCCGGCGACGTAGATGACCTGGCCGGAGACGAAGCCCGCGCCCTCGCTGGCCAGGAAGGAGATCACGTTCGCCACGTCGGCGGGCTGCCCCACCCGACGCACAGGTATCTCCTGGGCCCTGGCGTTCTGGAAGTCCTCGAAGCCCACCCCGATCCGGGCCGCGGTGGCCGCGGTCATGTCGGTGACGATGAAGCCAGGCGCGACCGCGTTCGCGGTGACCCCGAACGGCCCGAGCTCGATCGCGAGCGTCTTGGTGAAGCCCTGCATGCCGGCCTTGGCCGCGGAGTAGTTGACCTGGCCGCGGTTCCCCAGCGCGGACGACGAGGACAGGTTGACGATCCGCCCGTAACGTTGATCAACCATGTACTTCTGGACCGCGCGACTCATCAGGAACGCCCCGCGCAGGTGCACCCCGAGCACGGTGTCCCAGTCGTCGTCGGTCATCCTGAACAGCAGGTTGTCGCGGATCACGCCGGCGTTGTTGACCAGCACCGTGGGCGCGCCCAGCTCGCCGGCCACCCGCTCGACCGCGGCCTCGACCTGGTCCCGCTGGCTGACGTCGGCACCGACCGCGAACGCGCGCCCGCCGGCGTCGGCGATCTCCTTCACAGTCCCGGCACAGGCGGCCTCGTCCAGGTCGAGGACCCCGACGGCCATCCCGTCCGCGGCCAGCCTGCGCGCCGTCGCGGCGCCAATGCCCCGGGCGGCGCCGGTCACGATCGCGACTGTCTGTGTCACTGAGTGTCTCCCTTCTCGGGGGTCCGGGGGTCGTCCCCCGGGTTAACGCTGCTCCGAACGGGCCGTGGTGCGTGCTGCCGTCTTCCTCAGCTCGCGGCGGGCGAGCGACCTCTTGTGTACCTCGTCAGGGCCGTCGGCGAACCTGAGCGTGCGCGCGCTGGCCCACAGGTGGGCCAGCGGGAAGTCCTGGCTCACCCCTCCCCCGCCGTGGGCCTGGATGGCCTTGTCGAGCACCCACTCGGTCATGGCCGGGGTCACGATCTTGATCGCCTGGATCTCGCTGTGCGCGCCCTTGTTGCCCACGGTGTCCATCAGCCACGCGGTCTTGAGCACCAGCAGCCGGGCCTGCTCGATCCGGACCCGGGACTCGGCGATCCAGTCCTGGATGACCCCCTGCTCGGCCAGCGGCTTGCCGAACGCGGTCCGGGAGGTCACGCGCTGGCACATGAGCTCCAGGGCGTGCTCAGCCGCGCCGATCTGCCGCATGCAGTGGTGGATGCGCCCGGGGCCCAGCCGCGCCTGCGCGATCGCGAACCCCTCTCCCTCCCCGGCGATCAGGTTCTCGGCCGGGACGTGCACGTCGGTGAAGACGACCTCGGCGTGGCCGCCGTGCGTCCCGTCGGTGTAGCCGAACACCCGCATCCCGCGCCTGACCTCGACCCCGGGGGTGTCGGGCGGGACCAGGATCATGGAGTGACGGCGGTGGCGGTTTACATTTCCGGCGGCGGCTTCCTCGCCGCTCACGCCCATCACGATGAAGATCTTGCAGTCCGAGCTGAGCGCGCCGGAAGACCACCACTTGCGGCCGTTGATCACGTAGCCGTCACTGGTCCTGCTGATCGTGGTGGCGATGTTCGACGCGTCGCTGGACGCTACGCCGGGCTCGGTCATGCAGAACGCCGACCTGATCGTCCCCTCGAGCAGCGGCCGCAGCCAGCGCTCCTGCTGCTCCGTCGAGCCGAACTCGGCCAGCAGTTCCATGTTGCCGGTGTCCGGCGCGGCGCAGTTCAGCGCCTCCGGGGCCAGCGCGGGACTCCAGCCGGTGATCTCGGCCAGCGGCGCGTACTGCAGGTTGGTCAGCGGCGGGTCCGGCAGGAGTTCCGCGTCCAGCGAGCTGACCGCCTTGGCGGCCTTTCCGGTCAGGAAGAGGTTCCACAGCCCGCGCCGGCGGGCCTCGGTCTTGAGCTCGGCGGTGACGGGCAGGCGCTCCCAGATGCGGCCCGCAGCCTCGGCCGTCTCCTCTTGCTCCCTGAAGACCGGCTCGGCCGGGTACACCTGCTCGTCCATGAACGCCAACAGGCGTTCACGGAGGTCCTGCGTCCGGTCGTCGTAAGCAAAATCCATGGAGCACAACCTCCCATACGGTCGCGCAACAGCCTACCTACCGACCAGTACGTCTTCCGTGGCGGCTCCCTTGGCGGCTCCCTTGGGGCCTGCCGAACCGAATGAACCCGGGGTTCACTTCGTTCTAGCGCGGTGAACGCCGGGGTTCACCACGTTCGCTCGGGGTCGCGGGTGAGGCGGAAGACTCAGCGGGTGAGGCGGAAGACGTAGACGTCGCCGGAGGAGTAGATCTCGGTGTAGGTGCCGGCCGGGTACAGGCTGGTGATGAAGGCGGGGACGTTCTTGATCGCGGGGCTGTAGTCGCTGTTGAGGCCGTCGAAGACGATGTACTGGGTCCGCGGATTGCCGCTGTTGCCGATCCAGTAGGTATCGGTCCGGGCGGCGAGCGGGGCCAGCAGGTCGAGCGTGGTCAGGACGCTGGCGCCGTCGGGCACCTGGGCCATGGCCGCGTCGGCCGCGGCCACGTGCGGGCCGATCTGGTAGGTCTGGGCGTTCCACAGCTGGTTGAGCGGGAACTGCGGGGCCAGCGGGACCGCGATCGCGACCATCATGGCCGCGCCGTAGCGGCGGGCTCCGGCCTGCGCCGCCCGCCATGGGCCGCGCCGCCCGCTGGCCCAGGCACCAGGCCCGGCCGCGGCGTCGGCGTCCATCGCGGCGTCGGCGTCCATCGCGGCGTCGGCGTCCATCGCGGCGTGGATCCGGGCCAGGGCGTCGATGGCGGCGACGAAGATAATGGGCATCACGGTGGCGTTGTAATGCCAGTAGGTCCCCCAGAAGCTGCTGTCGGTGGCGATGAAGCGCAGCAGCAGGCTCGGGGCGGCGATCAGCAGCAGCGGCGAGCGCAAGGCAATGAACGCGGTCGGCAGCAGCAGCATGACCAGGGTCTGCAGCTTGTCCGGCCAGGCGTGCAGGAGCTGGGCGATCATGCCGGCCACCGACGGGTGCCCGCCGGGGGCCAGGACGCCGCCGTCGCTCCAGTACTGGTACAGGTGCACCGGGTTGAAGTGCGGGATGATCAGCCCGATGGCCACGAACGACCAGCCAAAGCCCCAGATCAGCAGGAACTGGCCGGCCTTCATCCGGCCACGGCCGTCCGGGTCGGCCGGGTTCCTGGGGTCGGGGAGCGGCGCGCGCAGGCCGGCCAGGATCAGGTAGATCCCGATGGCGGCGACGGTGAAGCCCTGGTCCTCCTTGACGAAGACCAGGGGCAGCGCCCAGGCCACGGCAGCCCGGGTGTGCCCGCGGACCAGCGCGGACAGCGAGAAGGCGAGCAGCGGCACGGCGAACGCGATCTCGTGGAAGTCGAACTGGGCCAGCTGCTGCAGGCCCCAGGAGAACCCGTACGCGACCGCGATGGCCCGGCCCGGGCCGACGCCCAGCTTCTCGCGGGCCAGCTGGCTGACCGGGAAGATCGACACCGCGACCAGCAGCGCCTGCCCGACGACCAGCGTCGCCGAGGACGGAAAGATCCGGAAGAAGGGCGCCAGGACCGCGACGATCGGCTGGAAGTGGTCCCCGAGCAGGTTGAAGCCGGGGGCCCTGATGTCCACGATCGGCGCGCGGAGATCCGCGTACTGCTTGACGTACTCGGTGTAGATGCCCAGGTCCCAGGAGGACGGGTTGAGCTGCATCAGACGGAACAGGGAGATGGCGGCGTACGCGCCGAACGCGACGACCGCGGTCGCCCACGTGACCCGGTCGGTGTAGGCGCCGGCCCGGGGCGGTTCGGCCGGCGGCATCCGGGGCCGGGGGACAGAGGGCCGCAAGACCACGGGACGCAGGATCAAGGGGCGCAGGATCAGGGGACGCAGCGCGAAGGGCCGCGGGACCGTTCGCGACGGCACCACGGCCGACTGCGTTGCCTCGGCCTTCGGCGGGGCTGCCTTGGCCTTCGGCGGGGCCGCCTTGGCCTTCGGCGGGGCCGATTCGGCGCCGGAGCTTGCCGGTTGTTGCTCCCCCATCGCGCGTAGGATACCTTCTCCGGCGGGCGCCGGAAATGGGTCAGACGAGCAGGAGTTTTCCGATCCGCCGGCCGGAGGCGTACAGGCCCGCGACACCCAGCGCGGCCAGGTACGCGGCCCGCCACAGCAGACCGGGACCGACCACCCCGAAGGTGAAGTCACGCAGCAGCACGACCCCCTGGTACAGGGGCGTCCACTCGATCACCACCTGGGCCGGCCGCGGGTAGACGCTGAGCTGGAAGAACGTGGCGGAGAACAGGAACAGCGGCATGCTGGCCAAGATCACGTAGTCGAAGTCCTGCCAGCTCTTCATGTAGGTGGTCCCGAACATGCCGATGGCGGCGAAGCCGAAGCCGATCAGCACCGCCGTCGGGACGTCCAGCACCGCCCACGGCGAATACACCAGATCCAGCGCCAGCATGACACCGATGAACGCGATCGCGTAGATGGTGCCGCGGATCAGGGCCCAGCCGATCTCGCCGAGCGCGACCTGACTCGGGCGCATCGGGGTGGCCAGCACAGCGTCGTACAGCTTGGCGTACTTGAGCCGGAAGAAGACGTTGAACGTCGAGTCGTACATCGCTCCGTTCATCGAGGACACCGCGAGCAGGCCGGGTGCGACGAACGCCCGGTACGGGATGAGCTGCCCGCCCGGACCGGGCACCTTCCCGACCAGCACGCCCAGGCCCAGGCCCACGGACAGCAGGTAGAACAGCGGCTCGAACACCCCGGAAATGAACAGCAGCCAGATGCGCCGGTAGGCGCGGGCGTGCCGCTCGATCAGCCGCAGGCTGCCGGTGTCGGTGCCCGTCCGCTTCAGGCGAGCCAGCAGTCCGGCCGGCGGGAGCATCCGCAACGCGACGGTTTCAGACATGCTGTGCCTGCTCAGACATACAGGCGCCTGCGGTAGGTGCGGGCCCCGGCCCAGATGCCCACGCCGGCCAGGACGGCCAGGTACGCGACGTGGCCGAGCATCCCGACCGGGTCGCGGGGTGCGGTGCCCAGGCTGAACGCCCGGCACAGCGCCACGCCGTGCCACAGCGGCGTGGCGTAGGCCAGCGCGCGCAGCCCGGCGGGCAGCTGGGACAGCGGGAAGAACGTGCCGGAGAACAGCATCAGCGGCATCACGACGAACCGGAAGATGTAGTTGAACGACGTGTCCACTGTGACCGTGACCGCCCAGGCCGCGATGGGCGCGGCGAAGGCCAGCCCGGTGAGCACCGCGGCCGGGTAGGCCAGCACCACCCAGGCGGACCTGATCGCGCCGAAGGCCCACATGACCAGCACGACCACCGCGCAGTTCATCGCGATCCGCATGGCCATGAACATCAGGTGGCCGCGGAAGATGTGGGCGGGCCGCAGCGGGGAAGCCTGCGCGCCGATGTAGATCCGGTTCCACTTCAGGGACCCGAACACCGGATAGCTCGCCTCGCCCACGGCCGCGTTCATCGCCCCGGTGGCCAGGAGGGCCGGCGCCAGGAAGGCCAGGTAGGGGACGCCGCCCAGGCTGGCCGTGCTGTGCTTGTCGACCAGCGAGCCGAGCCCGAAGCCCAGCGCCCCGAGGTAGCAGACGGGTCCCAGCACCATGGACCAGATGCTGGAACGCCAGATCCGCCGGTAGACGGTCAGCCAGCACTGGAAGGCACGGAAGGAGAGCGAGGAGAACGGCCAGCCGGGCTGGGCCAAGGCGGTCGGGGTCACTAATCCTCCAGCCGGCGGCCGGTCAGCCGCAGGAAGACGTCCTCGAGCGTGCCCCGGCGGACCAGCGAGGTGAGCGGTTCCAGGCCGCTGGCCCGCACCGCGCCCAGGGCCGCGTCCCCGTCGGGGACGTAGAGCAGGATCCGGTCGGCAAGCACCTCGGTCCGTTCGGCGGAAAAATCTTTAAGCTTGTCGGCCGCGGTGTCCTGCACGTCCGGGTCGAAACGCAGCTCCAGGACCTCCGGCGAGCAGTAGCGGGCGATCAGGTCCCGGGGCGAGCCCTCGGCGGCGAACCGGCCGTGGTCCATCACCACCAGCCGGTCACACAGCTGCTCGGCCTCGTCCATGTAGTGCGTGGTCAGGATCAGCGTGACGCCGCGCTGCTTGAGCCGGAACAACCGGTCCCAGACGACGTGCCTGGCCTGCGGGTCCAGCCCGGTGGTGGGCTCGTCCAGGAGCAGGATCTCCGGCTCGTTGATCAGCGAGCGGGCGATGGTCAGGCGGCGCTTCAGGCCGCCGGACAGCGGCTCGACCTTGTCCTTGGCGCGGTCCGCGAGCTGCACGAACTCGAGCAGCTCGGCGGTCCGGTCCCGGATGACACGCCGGGGCAGCCCGAAGTACCGGCCGTAGACGAGCAAGTTCTCCCGCACGCTCAGCTCCATGTCGAGCGTGTCCTCCTGCGGGACCACGCCGAGCCGGGCCCTGATCGCCGAGCCGTCTTTGACCGGATCGCGGCCGAGGATGCTCAGGTCCCCGCTGGTCGGCGGCGACACGCAGCCGATCATCCGCATCGTGGAGGACTTACCCGCGCCGTTCGGCCCCAGGAACCCGAACGCCTCGCCGCGGTACAGGTCGAAGTCGATCCCGTCGACCGCGGTGAAGCCGCCGAACCTTTTGGTCAGGCCGCGGGCCCGGACGAGGACCTCGGTTTCGGAGGGTTCCAGCACCTGATCCAGGCTAGCCGGGGGTTATGACATTCCTCGAACGGTTTTGCCGCTGGTCCCGTACCACACAGAGGGACGCGATAGTGTCGGGTCTATACGGGATGGACCAAGCAGAGGGACGACGCCACGGTGACTCTCATTCGTGACCTCTATGCGCGCTTCCAGGTGCTGATCCACGAGGTCGCCAAGTTCGGCATCGTCGGCAGCCTCGCGTTCGTGGTCACCCTGATCCTGGTCAACGCGTTCCACTCCGGGGCCGGGCTCGGCGAGATCACCGCCACCACGCTGGCCAACATCCTGGCCACGGTGTTCGCGTTCGTGGGCAACAAGTTCTGGGCGTTCCGGCACCGCAAGGGCAGCCACTGGCGCCGCGAGACCCTGCTGTTCTTCATGTTCAACGGCATCGGGATCCTGATCACCGACGGGGTCGTCTGGCTGGTGCACTCCGGGTTCGGGCTCACTGACAACTTCTCCTACAACGTGGCCAACATCATCGGCATCGGCCTGGCCACGCTGTTCCGGCTGTACTGCTACCGCCGGTGGGTCTTCCTGTACGCCGAGGGTGAGGCGCCCGCCGCGGAGCAGCTCGAGCCGGAGACCTCGGGCACCTGAGGTCCTTCGCGGTTACCGGCCTTCGCTGACCCAGAGCGTGAGGTGAGCGGGTGGATTCTAGGGGCAGCCGCGGACGGCGGACAGGTCCAGCGGCGCCTTGAGCGCGGCATCCTGCTGGGCCTTGGCCAGGTACCCGACGGCGGCCATCCGGTCGATGACGTGCACCAGCCGGGCCCGGGCCCGGGCCGGGTAGACCAGCGGGTCATCGTAGGTCGGGGCGTTCACCGCGCCGGCCAGCATGGCCGCCTGGACCACGGTCAGCTGGCCGGGCTCTCGCCCGAAGTAGCCGCAGCTGGCCGACTGCAGGCCATAGTAGCCATGCCCGTAGTAGGCGATCTCCGCGTACAGGCGCAGGATCTCGGCCCGGCTGTAGGCCCGGTTGAGCTTCACCGCCAGGACGACCTGCTCGGCGATCTGCGGAAAGCTGCTGTGGCCAGAGGTGTACAGGTTCTTGGCCAGCTGCTGGTCCAGGGTGCTGCCGCCGCCGTCGGTGTGCCCGGTAATCCAGGAGGCCGCCACCCGGAACAGCGCCAGCGGGTCCACGCCCGGATCGGCGTAGAACCGGTGGTCTTCGGTCGCCACCAGGGCTTCGGCGAAATACTGCGGCACCGGCGGGCCGGGGTAGGCGATGTGGTGCTCGGCCGCCTGGGCCCGGGCCAGGGAGGTGGCCTGGCCGGCCGAGGGGGTGAACGCGTAGAGCAGGACAATCGCGGCCAGGACCACGGCGATCACGACGGCGACAATCTTGACGATCCCGAGGACCAGCCGGAGCTGCCAGCTGCGCCGGCTCCGCTTGTCCTGCCTGTTGCGCCTGTTCCGCCTGGGGAGCGGGCGCGTCGGCTCGTAGTCGGGGTCTTCGCCGCCTTCGCCGCCTTCGCCGCCTTCGCCGGAGACCGAGCGGCGAGCGCCAAGTACCCTCAACTGCTCAGTCCCTCCATCCGTCCGCCGCTCCTGCTGGCTTCAACGAGCGGGCCGCCCTCGCCATGCCCGGCACATCGTAACTTTCTACCCGGTTCCAAGCACGTATACCTCGCGGCCAGGCGCGGCGGGTGCGGACGTCGTTTCGGGGAGGCGCGCGGTTGCGCTAAGCTGGCGAAGCCCGGCCGGTGCGGCGGGTATGCGCCCGCGGATCCACGCCGCAGCGCAACGGGACGTGGCCCAGCTTGGTTAAGGCGCCTGACTGGGGGTCAGGAGAGCAGGAGTTCAAATCTCCTCGTCCCGACAATGTGACATTCAGCGACTGGGTCCGAGCTCGCAGGGTCAGCACGCTGAACGCTCTAGCCTCACCAGACCCTCGCGCAACGGTCGCGGGGGCCTGGCATGGGGTGCGTGTGCCACAAGCCCCGTCTATCGGGGGCTGTGTGCCACAAGCCCCGAACGACCGCGGCTGGCCCGCCGGGCATGTGTGCCGCAAGCCCCGTCTATCGGGGGCTGTGTGCCACAAGCCCCAAGACGGCCGCACCCGGCCTCCCGGCGAGTGCTCGCAGCCACGTGTCAGACCGTGAACCTGGGCCTCGATCATCACCACAAGGCGCGCTGAGCAGGCCGGACGGCTGGGGAATTCAGACAAGATCGCTCTTCCCAGCAGGTCGACACGACCATAGGTCCTGCTAGCTGCCGGCCGTCCGGACCGTCCTGAGCAGGGCGGAGAGCTGGGCTTCTTGCTGGGGAAGGTTGAGGGCGGTCAGGCAGGCGTCCATCTGGTACCAGTTTGGGCGAAGGGCAGGGCGACCGAGACGGCCGTCACAGCGAGCGCCGCCGCGAGCCGGCCGGGGCGAGTCATAACCGTTAGACGTGTCCCGGGCGCCGGGGTTGCGCGGCGTCTGGTATTGAATAGCGCCATGCCTGTTGAAGGAGAATACGAGCCGAGCACGGCGGCCTGGGTCCGCGACCAGGTCGAGCTGTACGAGGGCTCCGGCGGGACGCAGGGCACGACGCTGCGCGACACCGGGCTGCCCGTGGTGATCGTGACCAACGTCGGCGCGAGCAGCGGCAAGGTGCGCAAGACGCCGGTTATGCGGGTCGAGCACGACGGCCGGTACGCCATGGTGGCGTCCAAGGGCGGCGCCCCGGAGCATCCGGTGTGGTACTACAACGTGCGCGCGAATCCCCTGGTTGAAGTGCAGGACGGGCCGCACAAGCGGGATTACCGGGCCCGCGAGGTCAGTGGCGAGGAGCGCGCGCAATGGTGGGAGCGAGCGGTCGCCGCGTACCCGCCGTACGCGGAGTACCAGCTTAAGACCACGCGGCAGATCCCGGTGTTCGTCCTGGAGCCGGCCGGCGAAAGCTGACGCCGCCCGCGCGGGACCGGCGAGGCGGCGTCAGCAGGGCGGCAGGGCTCAGCCGTTGATGGTCCCTACGCCGGGGATGATCGGCTCGATGATGTTCATCCAGATCGGCCCGGCGTGCGAGCAGGCCTCGAAGGAGAACGCGGCGAACGTGGCGCTGCGCTGGCCGGGCGGGTAGATGCGCAGGTTCGCGGCCGAGTTAACCGGGTCGCATCCGGGTTCGGTGGTGACCACGACGTCGTGGTAGGCCAGCAGCGTGTGCGCGGTCGCGCCGGGCGCGACGTTCACGATGTGCGCGCCGCGCAGGCTGCCCCACCGTGCCGGGCTGCCCAGCTGGTGCCCGTTGCGGTCCAGTGCGGAGACACCCGGGTACCCGAACAGGTAGCACGTGTGGTGGCTCAGGTTGGTGAACTCAAGCGGGTAGTAGATCGTGCCGGCCGCGCCGTTACCCTGGCCGACCGCGAGCCAGACGCCGAGGTCGCTGGCGGTGCATCTGGGGATGGAGGCCGCTGCCGCGGACGCCGTGCCGGACGAGGTCGCCGCGTACGCGGCGGTGGAGATGGCCAGGGCGGCGACGGCCGCGGCGGCGATCGCGATCGCGCGGCGGCCGGTGATGCGCAGGGTGGCGGGGACGAGCTTCATGTCAATCAGTCCTTCAGGGCAACGGATCCCTGGTGTGCGGGATCCTTCTGCGTATTAAGACTGAGATACGTGGCCTTTGGTTGGGGGCACACTAGTGCGGTGACAGGACGGGCAGAACTCATCCGCCGGGCGCAGGCTCATGGCGTGGCGGTCTCGTACCAGGACTGGCGGGGCCGTGCGGTCGAGGTTTCCGACGAGACGCTAGCGGCCGTGCTGGATGTGCTCGGGAATGGCAGGGCGGATCAGGCGGCTGCCGGATACCAGGAGCGGGGAGCAACGGCGCCGTGGCCGCGCGCGCGGTCCTGGGGTTTTGCCGTGCAGCTGTACTCGGTGCGCTCGCGCGGCTCCTGGGGGCATGGCGACCTGCGCGACCTGGCCGACCTCGCGGTGTGGAGCGCCACCGCGCTGGGTGCGGACTTCGTGCTGGTCAACCCGCTGCACGCGGCCGAGCCGGTCGCTCCGATCAGCCCGTCCCCGTACCTGGCCATGACCAGGCGGCACCTGTCTCCGCTCTACCTGCGCATCGAGGACGTGCCGGAGTACGCCAGGCTCGGCGTGGGTGACCGGGCCCGGGTCGACGCGCTCGGTACGCCGCTGCGAGCGGCCAGCCAGACGTCGGCCCTGATCGACCGGGACGCGGTCTGGGCGGCCAAACGGGCGGCGCTGGAGATCATCCGCGCGGCGGGGCTCAGCCCCGAGCGCCAGGCCGAGCACGACGCGTTCGGTGACCGCGACGCCGACGCGGTGCGGGACTGGGCGACCTGGTGCGCGATCGCGGAGGTGCACGGCGCGGACTGGCGGACCTGGCCGGCCGTGCTCGCCGACCCGCGGTCGCCCGAGGTGGCGGCGCTCCGGCAGGAGCGAGCCGACCGGGTGGAGTTCCACGCCTGGTTGCAGTGGCTGACCGCGGAGCAGGCCAGCGCCGCGCAGCGCGCGGCCCGCCAGGCCGGCATGAGCATCGGCGTGATCGCCGACCTGGCCGTCGGCGCGCATCCGGGCGGCGCCGACGCCTGGGCCCGGCAGGACGTGATCGTCACCGGCATGAGCGTCGGCGCGCCGCCGGACGAGTTCAACCAGCGCGGCCAGGACTGGACGCTGCCCCCGTGGCACCCCGGCTGGCTGGCCGCGCAGGCCGGCCTGCCGCTGGCCGAGCTCATCGCGGCCACCACGCGCAACGCCGGGGGCCTGCGCATCGACCACGTCATGGGCCTGGCCCGGCTGTGGTGGATACCTGCCGGGATGGCCCCCGGCCAGGGCACCTACGTGCGCTACGACCACGAGCTGATCGGGGACGTGCTGTGCGCCGAGGCGGATCGCGCGCGGGCGCTGGCCATCGGGGAGGACCTGGGCACGGTCGAGCCGTGGCTGCGCGACTTCCTGGCCCGCCGCCGGGTGCTCGGCACGTCCATGCTCTGGTTCGAACGCCGTCAGGACGGCACGCCGCGCAGCCCGGGCGGGTGGCGCCGGGGGTGCCTGGCCACGGTCGGCACGCATGACATGCCGCCGGCCGCCACGTTCCTTACCGGGGAGCAGGTCACCATCAGGGCCGGGCTGGGATTGCTCACCGAGCCGGAGGCGGACGAGCGGGCCGCCGCCCGGGCCGAGATAGGCCGATGGCTCGCGATGCTGGCCAGCGAAGGCCTGCTCAGCAGGCCTGCTGGCGGCGGCAGGGTGACGCCGCAGGAGTTCACGGTCGCCCTGTACGGCTTCCTGACGCGGACCCCGGCCATGCTGATCGGCGTGTCGCTGGCCGAGGCGGTGGGCGACCGCCGGCCGCAGAACCTGCCGGGGACGGTGAACGAGTACCCGAACTGGCGAATCCCGCTCGCCGACGGCGAGGGAGCGCCGGTCCTGCTCGAGGACCTGCCCGCGCACGAGGGCGTCCGGGCCGTCGCCGAGGCCGTCCGCGGCGGCTCGCGCGGCGGCCTGGCCGGCGGAGCAGATAGAGTCCACGCGTGACCACCTTCGAAGAGCTGGACGCGCTGTCCTCCCGCGAACTGCACGACCTGGCCGTTCGGCGCGCGGTGCACCGCCTGGACGTGGAGTTTCTCTGGCAGTTGCTGCGCGATCTGCCGGCCGCCGAGGCCTCCGAGGGACACGACATCGAGGCCGGCCGGGACATCAGCAAGGTGACCGCGCAGCTCTCCGATGCGATCGACTCCGGCAAGGGTGACCTGGCCGAGGCGCTCCGGCCGGTCTACCTCGACTACCTGCAAAAGCACGGCACGGGAAGCTAAGCGCGCACCGCGGTCCGTTCGGCCGAAAAATAAAAGCGCGGAGCCGAGGGGTCCGTGCTGACGGTTCCCTCGGCTCCGCGCGAAAATCTGGACTTACTCGCCCTGGTTGAGGACGGCTTCGATCTCGAGGTTGATCGTGACCTTGTCGCTGAGAACCATGGCGTTGTTGGTGCCGGGGATCGCGCCGTTGAAGCTGACTTCCCAGTCGTTGCGGTTGATCTCGGTGGTGGCCGAGAAACCGGAGCGGGTGCCGCCGTACGGGTCGGGGCCGAAGCCGTTCAGCTCCAGGAAGAACGTCACCGGCTTGGTCACGCCGTGGAGGGTGAGGTCGCCGTCGAGCAGGAAGTTCTCGCCCTCGGCGCGGACGCCGGTGGAACGGAAGGTCATCGTGGGGTGCTTCTCGATGTCGAAGAAGTCCGCACTGCGGATGTGGTTGTCCCTGGTCTCGTTCCCGGTGTTCACCGAGCTGAGGTCGACGGTCGCGGTGACGGTCGACTGCAGCGGGTCCCCGGCGGTCGTGAAGGCGCCGTCGAACGCGTCGAAGCGCCCGCGGACCTTGCTCACCATCATGTGCCGGACGACGAAGGACACCTCGGAGTGCACGGAATCGATGGTCCAGGTCCCAGTGACGTAGCCGGGAATCTGCACGGCGGCGGTAGTCATTGATCCTCCTACTAGTACTCTCTTGTGTGCAAGTTCGCTTGCGTGCCTTGCTTCCTTATAGTAACCCGCTATACTTGAACCGTCAAGCACTTTGTGTTGAAGCGTCAAGTTCTTCGCCGGCCGGGCCGCGCGAAGTACCCTGGTGGGATACGGAGGAGGGATTCTCGTGGATTCCGGGCACGTCAACCCGGTTTGCCCGACGGCCGCGGCTGAGGGCGAGCCGTCGGCCTGCCGCGCCCGCGAGGTCCTGCAGCGGGTCGGTGACAAGTGGTCGATGTACGTGATCGACCTGCTCGGCCACGGCACCAAGCGGTTCAGCGAACTGCACCGGTCGGTCGACGGCATCACGGCCAGGATGCTGACCGTCACGCTGCGCGGGCTGGAGCGGGACGGCATCGTGACCCGGACCATCCATCCCGTCATCCCGCCGCGGGTCGAATACGACCTGACCCCCATGGGCCTGACCCTGCTCGACACCATCGGCCAGCTAGTGAGCTGGGCCGACAGCCATCTGCCCGAGATCAGCGCCGCTCAGGCCGCCTACGACGCCAAGCACCCGGCCGAATAGGCTGGGCGGAGTGGAGCCGAGAGGAGCAGAGAACACCGATTCCGTCGCGCGGCAGGCCTGGTCGTTCGGCACCGCCGCGGCCGCCTACGCGGAGCACCGGCCCGGGTACGCCGAGGCCGCGGTCCAGTGGGCCCTGTCACCGGTCCGGGATCGCCGCCCCCTGCGGGTGCTCGACCTGGCGGCCGGAACCGGCAAGCTGACCGCGACCCTGGTCCGCCTCGCCGCCGAGGTCACGGCCGTCGAGCCCGACCCGGCGATGCTCGCCGAGCTACGGCGCGAGCTGGGATCGGCGCCGGCGCTGCGGGCGCTGGCCGGCACCGCGGAGGAGATCCCGCTACCCGACGCGAGCGTGGACGCGGTCCTGGTCGGCCAGGCCATGCACTGGTTCGACCTGGACCGGGCCATACCGGAAATCGCCCGGGTCCTCACCCCGGGCGGCGGGCTCGCCGCGCTGTGGAACGTCGATGACGACCGGATCGGCTGGGTCGCGACGCTGACCGAGATCAGCAAGGGCAAGTCGAACGTCACGCTGCTGCGGTGGCGGGCCAGGGCGGCACAGGCCCGCCTGGAGCGGCTGACCACGGCCGGGTCCGGCCTGTTCGAGACGCCCGAGGTCGCGGAGTTCGAGAACGGGCAGCGGCGGACCGCGGACTCCTTGCTGGCCACCCTCGCGACGCACTCCAGCTTCCTGGTCATGGAGGAGCCCGAACGTACCCGGCTGCTGGCCGAGGTGCGCGACTTCCTGCACGCCCGCCCCGAGACCGGCGCGGGCGAGTTCGTCTTCCCCATGGTCACGGCCGTGCTGCGGATCACGCGGAAATAGCCTTCCTCCGGCATGCGTCATGTCAGTGCCCGGCGGGTCCCGGTGATGACAAGCACCGAGCGGACCCGGCTCGCGTTCCTCACCTGCACCCACGTGGTCGACGACCTGTACCAGGGCGCCGTCCCGGCCCTGCTGCCGTTCCTGGCCATCGAGCGGCACTACAGCTACACCGGGCTGACCGGCATCACGCTGGCCGCGACCTTCCTGGCCAGCGTGGTGCAGCCGGGGTTCGGCGCGCTGACCGACCGGTACCGCAATCTCGGCTGGCTGGTCGCGGCCGGCCTGCTGGTGGCCGGGCTCGGCATCGGCCTGTCCGGGCTCGGCGACAACTACCTGATCACCTGGTGCGCCGTCGCCGTCTCCGGCGTCGGCGTGGCCGCGTACCATCCCGAGGCGACCCGGACCGCGCGCGGCATGGCGGGCGACTCGACCCAGGCCATGAGCTGGTTCACGGTCGGCGGCAACCTCGGCATCGCGCTGGGCCCCGTGGTGGTCACGCCGGTGCTGCTGGCCACCCGGCTGCACGGGACGCCGCTGCTGGCGCTGCCCGCCCTGGTCATGGCGGCGGTTCTCGCGGTCCGGCGCCCGTGGCGGGTCGCGGCCGGGCCGCGGTCCCGTGGTGTTCCGGCCGCGGCCGGCCGGGCCGACGACTGGCGGGGCTTCGCCCGGCTCACCGTGGTGGTGGTGCTCCGGTCGATCGCCTACTTCGGTCTCGCGTCGCTGCTGGCCCTGTTCGCCATCCGCCATTTCCACCTCAGCGCCGGGGCGGGCTCGGCGGTCCTGACCGTGTTCATCGCGTCGGGGGTGATCGGCACCTTGAGCGGCGGCTGGCTGGCCGATCGCTGGCAGCGCGTGGGTGTTTTGAGGCTCGGCTACGGGCTGGCCGCGCTGGGGGTTCTGCTCCTGGTGGTCGCGCCGGACGTGGCGGTGCTGTTCGTCGCGGCGTTCATGCTGGGCATCGTGCTGTTCGCGCCGTTCGCGGTGCAGGTCACGCTGGGCCAGGACTTCCTGCCGAACCGGATCGGCATCGCCAGCGGTGTCACCCTGGGCCTGGCCACCTCGGCCGGCGGCGTGGCGGCTCCGCTGTTCGGCCTGCTGGCGGACACGTACGGGTTGTCGGTTGCGTTGGGCACGGTCGTTGTCTTCCCGGCGGCCGCCTGCGCGCTTACGTTTCTGCTGCGAGACCCTCGGTGAGCGCTCGCGAGCCTGTTTGGCCGCTGCTGGCCCGGATCACGAGCTCGGGGGTGAAGACGATCCGGCGGTGCTCATGCTCGGCCGGCCGGTCGGCCTCGTCGAGGAGGAGTTCGGCCGCCGCGCGTCCGAGCTGGTACTTGGGCTGGCGTACCGAGGTGAGCGGCACGGCGGCGTCCGCGGCGAACTCGATGTCGTCGTAGCCGACCACCGCGAGATCTCCGGGCACGCTCACGCCCGCCTGGCTCAGCCCGCGCAGCAGGCCGAGGGCGAGCATGTCGTTGGCGCAGAACACGGCGGTGGGCTTGGTCTGTACGTTTCGGAGCAGGTCGTCGGCGGCAGCCGCACCGCCTCGCGGGTTCATGGCGGGGACCGGCACCTCGGTGAGGACCTGGCCCGGGTCCAGCCCGGCCTGCTCCACCGCCCGGTAAGCGCCCCAGCGGCGGTCGGCGCACTGCCGGATCGCGGTCGGGCCGTTGACCAGGGCGATGCTCCGGTGCCCGAGGCCGAGCAGGTGGGCGACCGCGATCTCGCCGCCGCGCCGGTCGTCGACGGCGACCGAGCACTGGGCGGCCGAGCCCGGCCGGTCGAGCAGGACCACCGGGGTGCCGCGGTCACGGATCCGCCGCAGCTCGGGTGAGCGGCCGTGCACCGGGGTGATGAGGATGCCGCGTACCCGCTGCTCTTCGAGCACGCGCAGATAGCGGCGCTCCTTGTCGTGCGCCTCGTCCGAGTTGCACAAGATCACCGCGTAGCCCGCGGCCTGGGCGTAGTCCTCCACGCCCCGGGCCACCTCGGTGAAGAACGGGTTGGTCACGTCCAGCACGACCAGCCCCAGGCAGCGGCTCCGGCCGGCGCGGAGCTGGCGCGCCGAGCCGTTCGGGATGAAGCCGAGCTCCTCCATCGCGGCCTCGACGCGAGCCCGGGTCAGCGGGCGCACCAGGTCCGGATGGTTCAGCACGTTCGACACGGTGCCGACCGCGACCCCGGCCAGGCTCGCCACGTCCTTCATGCCCGCAGCCATCAGCCCTCAGCTTCTACACGCTGGTGTCCCAGCTCAACACGCCCTCGGCGTCCCATCGTAGACGCCTGCGCCTGATAACGATCGTCGGGAAGTTGGCGAGCCTGACCTGTGCGCGCCCCTCTGCCGTTCCGTATCCCCGTCGCGCAGCCGGGGATCCTATGTCCGATATGCCTGAACTTAACATTCAGGCATTTAGGTCATCGACTATGATTATGGGTCGTTTTTGGGCAAATACTGCCCACTTTGACCCATGATCATGGACCGGCCCCGGCGGATAGGTGATAACGATTCAGCGGCGAGGCGTAACTCAGTCATTGACATGCCCGCTGCCCGAGACGACACTACGAAACTAATTGAAACGTTCCATTAATGAAATTTCTGGTTATCAAAGTGACCTTCGGGATGTAAGAGGCTTCTGAGAATCGAGGCTCAGAGTGGAGCAGGCGTCGCCTGGGTTCTCCAGCGGCCATACGGGCGAGGACGTCGGGTCGCCTGCCGGGGCGCTCGGTAATGCCGGGAATAGCCAGGCGGGCGGGCGCGAGCCGGCGGCCGGGGCTGGTAGCCAGGCGGGCGGGCGCGAGCCGGCGGCCGGGGCTGGTAGCCAGGCGGGCGGGCGCGAGCCGGCGGCCGGGGCTGGTAGCCAGGCGGGCGGGCGCGAGCCGGTGCTTGTGCTTAGCCATGCGGCGAAGTCGTTCGGGGCGGTGCACGCGCTGCTTGACGGGTCGATCGAGCTGTACGCCGGGGAGGTCCACGCCCTGGTCGGGGAGAACGGCGCGGGCAAGTCGACGCTGGTCAAGATCCTGGCCGGGGTGTACCAGCCGGACACTGGGACGCTCGGAGTCGACGGGCAGGAGGTCACGCTGCACGGCCCGGCGATGGCGCGGGCGGCGGGGATCGCGGTCATATACCAGGAGCCGGCGCTGTTCCCGGACCTGACCGTGGCGGAGAACATGTTCATCGGGCGCCAGCCGCTGCGGGCCGGGCGGCGCATCGACCGGCGGGCCATGCGCACCGAGGCGGCGGCGATCTTCGCCCGGCTCGGGGTCCAGCTGGACCCGGCGCGGATCGCGCGCGGGCTGTCGATCGCGGATCAGCAGGTGGTCGAGATCGGCAAGGCCATCTCGCTGGAGGCGCGGGTCATCGTGATGGACGAGCCCACCGCCGCGCTCTCGGCCGCCGAGGTGGACCGGTTGTTCGACGTGGTGCGGGCGCTGAGCGCGTCGGGGACCGCGGTGCTGTTCATCTCGCACCGGCTGGAGGAGGTCTTCGCGCTGTGCCAGCGGGTCACGGTGATGCGCGATGGCAGGCAAGTGCTAACCCAGCCGCTCGACGGCCTGGTCGCGAGCGACCTGGTCCGGGCCATGGTCGGCCGCGAGCTCGCCGAACGGCCGGACGAAGCGCACGGCACGCCCGGCGAACCGCTGCTGAGCGTGGAGCGGCTGACCCGCGAGGGCGTGTTCACCGACATCTCGTTCACCGTCCGGGGCGGCGAGATCGTCGCGCTGGCCGGGCTGGTGGGCTCGGGGCGCAGCGAGGTGGCCCGCGCGATCTTCGGTATCGACCTGTACGACGCGGGCACGGTAACGGTCCGCGGGCAGGGCCTGCGCCGCGGCTCCCCCACCGGGGCGATGGCGGCCGGGGTGGGCTTCGTGCCGGAGGACCGCCGCCAGCAGGGGCTGGTCATGGACATGTCTGTGCAGCAGAACATCGCGCTCGCCTCACTGCAGCGGCTGCAGCACGGTGGCCTCATCCGGGCGGCGGCCGAGCGCACGCTGGCCAGCGACTGGGCGGCCCGGCTGACGATCAAGTACGGGCGGCTCAAGGATCCGGTGTCGATGCTGTCCGGCGGCAACCAGCAGAAGGTGGTGCTGGCCAAGTGGCTCGGCCGCGACCCGGTCGTCCTGATCGTCGACGAGCCCACCCGGGGCATCGACGTGGCCACCAAGGCCGAGGTCCATCACCTGCTCCTGCAACTCGCCCGGAACGGGGTGGGCATCTTGATGATCTCCTCCGAGCTGCCCGAGGTGCTCCGGGTCAGCGACCGGATCCTGGTCATGCGCGAGGGGCGGCTCATGGCTGAGTTCGCCCATGCGGACGCCTCGGAGGAGGAGATCCTGTCCGCGGCCACCGGGCAGGCCCCGCCGAACACGAAGGAGGCGGGGAGTTGAGTACGACGCTGGTCTCGCGGAGCGAGCGGCCGCCGACTGCGCCTGGCACGGGCGCGCGCCGGCTGACCGAGCGCGTCTTCCGGATCAGGGAATCGGGCATCATCGTCGTCCTGGTCGTGTTCGTGGCTGTCACGACGTCGGTCCAGCACCGCTTCCTGAACACCACGAACCTCCAGTTCATCCTGCTCAACACCACGGTGTTCGCCCTGCTCGCGCTGGGCGAGACGATGGTCGTGATCAGCAGGAACTACGACCTTTCGGTCGGGTCCGTGCTCGGGCTCTCCGCCTACCTGTCGGCCAACCTGTTCGGCCAGCACCGCGGCATCCCCATCGTCGTGGTGTTCCTGGCCGGGCTGGGCATCGGCCTGGCCTGCGGCCTGCTCAACGGGATCATGGTGTCGGCCGGGCGGGTGCCGAGCCTGGTGGTGACCCTGGCCACCTTGTACATCTTCCGCGGCGTCGACATCTTGATCGTCGGCGGCAAGGAGGTCGTGGCCAGCTCGCTGCCCGGCGCTTTCCTGAACATCCCGAAGGCGACCGTGGTCGGCATTCCCGACCTGGCCATCGCTATCGCGGTGGTGATCGGGATCGGCGCCTACTACCTGCGGTCGTTCCGGTCCGGGCGCGAGCTCTACGCGATCGGGTCCAATCCCGACGCGGCCCGGCTGGCCGGGATCCCCGTCGGCCGGCGGGTCCTCGTCGCGTTCACGGTGAGCGGCGCGATCGCCGGGGTGGCGGGCGTGCTGTGGGCCGCGCAGTACGGCACCATCGACTCCACCGCGGGGACCGGCTACGAGCTCCAGGTGGTATCGGCCGTCGTGGTCGGCGGGGTGGCGATCTTCGGCGGGAGCGGCAGCGCGGTCGGGGCGGCGCTCGGCGCGCTGCTGCTCAACACGATCAGCTCCGCGCTCTACGTGCTGGGCATCTCGCCGTTCTGGGACCAGGCCATCTGGGGTTTCCTGCTCATCGTGGCCATCACCGTGGACCGGTTCATCGCGGTCCGGCTGGCCATCGCGCTGCGGCTGAGAGGAGGCCGCCATGAGTGAACGGCTGCGTCCGCTGCTGCGCTGGGAGACGGGGCTCGCGCTGGTGGTGGTGATCGTCGGCGTCGTCGGCGCGTCGGTCTCGCCGCAGTTCCTGACCAGCAACAACCTGTTCAACCTGGGGCTGTCCAACGGCGAGATCGCGATCATGACGCTGCCGATGACGCTGATCATCATCAGCGGGGAGATCGACCTGTCCGTCGCGTCCATCCTGGGCATGTCCAGCGCGCTGCTCGGCGTGCTGTGGAACCATCACTGGCCGATGCTCGGCATCTTCGCCCTGATCGCGGTGGTGGGGCTGGCCGCGGGCGCGGTCAACGGCCTGCTCGTCACCCGCCTCGGGCTGCCCTCGCTGGCGGTCACGATCGGCACGCTCGCGCTGTACCGCGGGATCGCCACGATCCTGCTCGGCCCGAACACGGTGGCCAACTTCCCCACCGCGTACACCAACCTCGGCGTCAATGCGGTGCCGGGCACCGGGAATGCCCTCACCTACTCCGCCGCGCTGTTCATCGTGCTGGCCGTGATTTTCGGCGTGGTGCTGCACGCCACGCCGTTCGGCCGGTCCCTGTTCGCGATGGGCGCCAGCGCCGAGGCGGCCCGGTTCGCGGGCATCAGGGTCAAGCGGATCAAGACCATCCTGTTCATGGTGTCCGGGCTGGTCTGTGCCGTGGCCGGGGTGCTGTGGACGTTCCGCCTCAACACCGCCGTACAGAACAACGGGCTGGGCCTGGAACTCAACGTGGTCGCGATCGTGCTGCTCGCCGGGGTGTCGATCTTCGGCGGCAAGGGCTCCATCGCGGGCGTCGTCCTCGCGGTGCTCGCCTTCGCGGGCCTGCAGAACGCGCTGCTGCTCACGAACTTCAACCAGGAAGCGTCCGGGATCGTCACGGGCGCGCTGCTGCTCCTATCCGTCTTCGGCCGGAACCTGGCTGCTCTGTCCGGCCAGCTCCGGAGGTGGATACCCGCGCGGCCCCGGCCCTGACCGGCGCGGCGCCGCGCCGCCCGCAGGTTTCGCCCATCGATCGCATTGAAAGGATTCAGATATGAGACTGAGACAGACGGCCTGGCTGACCAGCGGCCTGGTCATGGTGTCGGTCGTGCTCGCGGCGTGCTCATCCTCGAGTTCGAGCTCGTCGTCAACCACGTCGTCGGCCGCGGCGTCGTCGTCGGGCCCGGCGTCGTCGTCGGGTTCGGGCGCCGCGTTGAAGACCGGCCTGAAGGTCTTCATCATCCCGAAGAACCTCGGGAACAACTACTTCACCACCGCCGACAGCGCGAAGACGGACGGCGCGATCGCCGCCCTGACCGCGCTCGGCGAGACCGGCACCGAGACCAGCGGCACCGCCGCTACGCCGGCCTCCCAGATCCCGGCCATCCAGGCGGCGATCAGCAAGGGCGCGAACGTGCTCATCGTCTCGGCCACCGACCCGACGGCACTGTGTCCCACGCTGACCTCCGCGATGAAGCGCGGGATCACCGTCATCACCTATGACTCCGACGCGCCGACCTGCCGGGACATGTTCATCAACCAGGCCTCGACGGCCCAGATCGGCACGAGCGAGGTCGACGTGCTGGCCTCCGAACTCGGTGACAGCGGCGACATCGCGATCGTGTCCGCGACCGCCTCGGCCACCAACCAGAACGCCTGGATCGGCTACATGAAGCAGGAGCTGACCAAGTACCCGAAGATGAAGCTGGTCGCGACCGTCTACGGCAACGACGATCCGACCACCGCCACCCAGGTGACCCAGGGCCTGCTTGAGCAGTACCCCAACCTGAAGGGGATCATCTCCCCGACCACCGTCGGGATCGCCGCCGCGGCGGCCGTCCTGGACACCGCCAAGTACCGCGGCAAGGTCCTGCTGACCGGGCTCGGCACGCCGGACTCGCTGAAGAAGTACGTCGCGGACGGCACGATCAAGGCCTTCATCTTGTGGAAGCCGCAGGACCTGGGCTACCTGGCCGCGTACGCGGCGGTCGAGTGGGCCTCGGGCAAGATCAACGGCACCCAGGGCCAGACGTTCAGCGCGGGCCGGCTCGGCACGTTCACGATCGGCGCCGGCAAGACCGTCCTGCTCGGTCCCCCCTTCACCTTCAACTCCTCCAACATCAACCAATTCAACTTCTGACCCGGCCGGATGAGGTGGTTATGGGGCCTGTGGGCCACAAGCCCCGGTAGATGGGGCCGGTGGCCCACGTGCCCCAACCCGGACGCACCAGGGAATGGGGCATGTGTGCCCCTGGCCCCGATAGATGGGGGCGGGGGCACACGCACCCCACGCAGAGCACTGCGGGAGCCGCGCGGAGAGGTTGGGGAGGCCGACGACATGGAGAGGGTTTGCTTTGTGGGGCGAGTGAGGGCGGAGCGGCTGGAGGAGTACCGGCAGCGGCATGAGCGAGTGTGGCCGGGGATGCTGGCGGCGCTGCGCGAGGCCGGCTGGGGCAACTACAGCCTCTACCTCACCGAGGACGGGCTGCTGATCGGCTACCTGGAGACCGACGACTATCAGGCCGCGCTGGACCGGATGGCGAAGACCGAGGTAAATGAGCGATGGCAGGCGGAGATGGCGCCTTTCTTCGCCGAGCTGAACGGCCGACCGCCCGATCAGGGGTTCCAGCGGATCGGCGAGATCTTCCACCTGGACTGAGCTGGAACTGGAGATGAACTCAGATGCGTGACCTGGCCGCCGTCAAGGCAGCCCTGCGACAGCACGAGATCGAGCTGCCCTCCTGGGCGTTCGGGAATACCGGGACGCGGTTCAAGGTATTCGGCCAGCCCGGGGTGCCCCGCACGCCGTGGGAGAAGGCCGACGACGCGGCCCAGGTCCACCGGTTCACCGGCGTGGCTCCCAGCATGGCGGTGCACATCCCCTGGGACCGGGTCGACGACTACGCGGCGCTGGCCCGGTACGCGGCCGAACGCGGGATCCGGATCGGCACGGTCAACGCCAACGTGTTCCAGGACGACGACTACAAGCTGGGCAGCGTCTGCAACCCGGACCCGCGGATCCGCGCCAAGGCCCTGGCTCACCTGCTCGAGTGCGTCGACGTCATGGATGCCACCGGGTCACGGGACCTCAAGCTGTGGTTCGCCGACGGCACCAACTATCCCGGCCAGGACGACATCGCGGCCCGGCAGGACCGGCTGGCCGAAGCGCTCCGGGCGGTGTACGAACGGCTGGGGCCTGACCAGCGGATGCTGCTTGAGTACAAGCTGTTCGAGCCGTCGTTCTACACCACCGACGTGCCCGACTGGGGCACCTCGCTGCTGCACTGCGCGACCCTGGGCCCGCAGGCTCAGGTCGTGGTCGACACCGGGCACCACGCGCCGGGCACGAACATCGAGTTCATCGTGGCCCTGCTGCTGCGGGCCGGACGGCTGGGCGGGTTCGACTTCAACAGCCGGTTCTACGCCGACGACGACCTGATGGTCGGGGCGGCTGACCCGTTCCAGCTGTTCCGCATCATCCACGAGGTGGTCAAGGCCGGCGCGCTGGCCCCGGCCGGCGGGGTGGCGTTCATGCTCGACCAGTGCCACAACATCGAGCCGAAGATCCCGGCTCAGATCCGCTCGGTGATGAACGTGCAGGAGGCGACGGCCAAGGCCCTGCTGGTCGACCCGGACGCGCTGCGCGCAGCCCAGCAGGGCGGGGACGTGCTGGGCGCGAATGCCGCGCTGATGGACGCGTACAACACCGACGTGCGCCCGCTCCTGGCCGAACTGCGTCAGGACGCAGGGCTGGAGCCCGATCCCGTTGCCGCTTACCACCGGTCCGGGTACGCGGCGAAAATAGAGGCGGAACGGGCGGGCGGCCAGCAAGCAGGATGGGGAGCATGAGCGTTGTCGATGAGCTGATCGGCCGGTCGAACCGGCTCGGCTCGGACCCGCGGAACACGAACTACGCGGGGGGCAACACCTCGGCCAAGGGTACCGCGGCCGACCCGGTGACCGGCCAGGACGTCGAGCTGGTGTGGGTCAAGGGCTCGGGCGGCGACCTGGGCACGCTGCGGCCTGCGGGGCTGGCGGTGCTGCGACTTGACCGGCTGCGGTCGCTGGCCGGCGTCTACCCCGGGGTGGACCGGGAGGACGAGATGGTCGCGGCGTTCGACTTCTGCCTGCACGGCCAGGGGGGGGCCGCGCCGTCGATCGACACCGCGATGCACGGGCTGGTCAACGCACCGCACGTGGACCATCTGCACCCCGACTCCGGGATCGCGCTGGCCACCGCGGCCGACGGGGAGAAGCTGACCGCCGAGTGCTTCGGGGACCGGGTGGCCTGGGTGCCCTGGCGGCGGCCGGGGTTCCAGCTCGGGCTGGACATCGCGGCCATCGCCGCGGCCAACCCGCGCGCGATCGGGGTGGTGCTGGGCGGGCACGGCATCACCGCGTGGGGACCGACCAGCGACGAGTGCGAGGCCCGGTCGCTGGAGATCATCCGGACCGCCGCGGAGTTCATCGCGGCGCGTGGCCGTCCGGAGCCGTTCGGCCCGGTGATCGCGGGCTACGAGCCGCTGCCCGAGGCCGAGCGGCTGGCCCGCGCCGCGGAACTCGCCCCGTTCATCCGCGGCCTGGCCAGCACCGACCGGCGCCAGGTCGGCCACTACACCGACGCCGGGGTGGTGCTCGACTTCATCTCCAGGGCCGGGCACCCGCGGCTGGCCGCGCTGGGCACGTCGTGCCCGGATCACTTCCTGCGGACCAAGGTGCGCCCGATGGTGCTCGACCTGCCGCCGGATGCCCCGCTCGACCAGGTCACAGGCCGGCTCCGGGAGCTGCACGCGGCCTACCGCGCTGACTACGCCGCCTACTACCACCGCCACGCGCGGCCGGACTCGCCGCCGATGCGGGGCGCGGACCCGGCCATCGTGCTGGTACCCGGCATCGGCATGTTCAGCTACGGGGCGACCAAGCAGACGGCCCGGGTGGCCGGGGAGTTCTACGTCAACGCGATCAACGTGATGCGCGGCGCCGAGGCGATCTCGGCGTATGCGCCGATCGACGAGGCGGAGAAGTTCCGGATCGAGTACTGGGCGCTGGAGGAGGCCAAGCTCAAGCGCATGCCCCCGCCCAAGGCGCTGGCGACCAGGATCGCCCTGGTCACCGGGGCCGGGTCCGGGATCGGCCGGGCCATCGCCCGCCGGCTGGCCGCCGAGGGCGCCTGCGTGGTGGTGGCCGACCGCGACGGCGACCGCGCGGAGGCGGTCGCGGCCGAGCTCGGGAACGCCGACGTGGCGGTGGCGTTCACCGCCGACGTGACCGACGAGGAGCAGGTGGCGGCGGCGGTGGCCGCGGCCGGGCTGGCCTTCGGCGGGGTGGACCTGGTGGTGAACAACGCCGGGCTGTCGATCTCCAAGCCGCTGACCGAGACGACCGTGGCGGACTGGGACATCCAGCACGACGTGATGGCGCGCGGGTCGTTCCTGGTCTCCCGGGAGGCGGCCCGGGCCATGCGGGTCCAGCGCCTGGGCGGGGACATCGTCTACATCTGCAGCAAGAACAGCGTGGTCGCCGGGCCCGCCAACGTGGCCTACGGCGCGGCCAAGGCCGACCAGGCGCATCAGGTCCGGCTGCTGGCCGCCGAGCTGGGCGGGGACGGGATCCGGGTCAACGGCATCAACCCCGACGGCGTGGTCCGCGACTCAGGCATCTTCGCCGGCGGCTGGGGCGCCCGGCGGGCCGCGGTCTACGGCGTGGCCGAGGAGGACCTGGGCGCCTACTACGCCCAGCGCACGCTGCTGAAGCGAGAGGTACTGCCCGAGCACGTCGCCGCCGCGGTCGTCGCCCTGACCGCCGGGGACCTGTCCTTGACCACCGGGCTGCACGTCCCGGTCGACTCCGGGGTGGCCGCCGGGTTCCTCCGATGAACCAGGTCCGGGTCGCGGCCATCGATCTGGGCGCGTCCAGCGGACGGATCGTTATCGGAGGCAGAACGGACCGGGGTTTCAGCCTCCGCGAGGTGCACCGTTTCCCCAACCAGCCGCGACTGACCGGCGGCGTGCTGCGGTGGGACGCGCGCGCCCTGTTCGCCGGAATCTGCGCGGGGCTGCGGGCCGCGGCCGCGGACGGCCCGCTCGACGCGGTGTCAGTCGACGGGTGGGCGGTGGACTACGGGCTGCTGGACGGCGACGGCGCGCTGGTCGCCGACCCGGCCAGCTACCGGGACCCGCGCAGCGGGCCGCCGTTCACCGCGGTCACCGGGGGCGGCGTGAACGGCGTCGACGCCCGGCGGCTGTACCAGGCCACCGGGATCGCGCCGCAGCCGATCAACACGGTGTTCCAGCTGATGGCCGAGCGTGACCTGGACCGGGCCCGGCAGGTCGTCCTGGTCCCGGACCTGATGACCTACTGGCTGTCCGGGCAGCTGGGCACCGAGCTGACCAACGCCTCCACCACGGGCCTGCTCGACACCCGGGCAATGAAATGGGCAGACCAGGTCGCTGCGGCGCTGGCCGTTCGGATAAAAATGTTTCCCCCGCTACGGGCGGCCGGTGAGGTCGCCGGGCCCGCCGTCCCCGACCTGGGTCTGGCGCGCCCGCCGCAGGTGATCGTCGGGCCGTCGCACGACACCGCCGCCGCGGTGGCCGGCGTGCCCGCCGCCGATGAGGGCTTCGCCTTCGTCTGCACCGGGACGTGGGCGCTGGTCGGGGTCGAGCTCCCGGCGCCGGTCATCACCGAAGCGGCCCGGGCGGCCGGTTTCAGCAACGAGGCCGGCGTCGACGGGACCACCCGGTTCCTGCGTAACGTGACCGGGTTCTGGCTGCTGCAGGAGTGCGTCCGGGAATGGGGGCGGGTCGACCTGGATTCGCTGACCCGCGCGGCCGGGCGGGTGGCCGGGCTGCGGGCCCTGGTTGATGTCCAGGACCCCGCGTTCCTGCCGCCAGGCGGGATGACCGAGCGGATCATCCGGGCCTGCCAGCGGAGCACCGGGGTGGTCCTGTCGGACCAGGCCGAGATCCTGCGCTGCATCCTGGACAGCATGGCCGTGGCGATCAGGCACGCGGTCCGCGACGCGGTGCGGCTGACCGCGCGGCCGGTGCGGACCGTCCACGTGGTGGGAGGCGGCGTGGCCAACCCGCTGTTCTGCCAGCTGGTCGCGGACGCCTGCCAGCTGCCGGTGGTGGCCGGCCCGGTCGAGGCGGCGTGCTGGGGCAATACCTTGATCCAGGCCCGGACCCTCGGCGCGGCGGGCGGGTCGCTGCCCGAGATGCGGTCCCTGGTCCGCCAGGCCGTCCGGCTGGCTGGGTACCAGCCTTCCGGTCCTGATCAGGCGTGGGACCGGGCGGACGAGATCGTGCTGGGCGGCCGGGTATTACGGGCGGCGACCCAGCGGAAGGTGTTCACCAAGGTGACGACTGAACGGAAAGGCGTTGCCACGGCGACGGCCCGGAACGTTCACTTCTTGGTGTGAACCGCATCGTGTTCGTCAACGGGCAGTCTTCGACGGGACCGGCGCCCCGGCCGACCTCGTTGTGCGCGGCGACCGCATCGAGAGCGTGCGGGTGGGCGGCGGCGCCCAGGCTGAGCCGGGCGACCGGGTGGTGGGCTGCGCCCGGCGGCGACTACGGCTTCCCGAACAACCCGATCGGGCGCAACGGCCGGGACCTGGAACTGTTCGTCCGGCTGTTCGGCTACTCCCCGGCGCAGGCTCTGCGGGCCACCACCCAGTACGGCGGGCGGGTGATGGACCTGCCAGTCGGGCTGCTGACGCCCGGTTACCTGGCCGACGTACTGGTCGTGCACGGCGGCGGGTGGTGCCGGGCCCGTCGGACTTCTGGAAGGGCGCGGGCGACGTGGCCGCGATCATCGCGCGCTCGGCGGAGTTCCTGCGCGGGCCGAGCGCGAATGGGTTGTGGTATCCAGGTTCAATGCGACTGGCGATGGTGACGGCTGACAATGTGGGCGAGGCGTGCCGCCTGGTCGTGCGGCCGGACCAGGAACGGTTCGTGGCGCCGGTGGCCTGGTCGCTGGCCGAGGCTTACGCCCAGCCCGAGATGGCCTGGCCTCGGCTGGTGTACGACGGAGACCGGCTGGTCGCGTTCATCATGGGAGCCTTCGATCCGGATAACAGCATGTGGTTCTTCCGCTGCGGGATCTGGCGCCTCAACGTGAGGGCGGGCGAGCAGGGCAAGGGTTATGGCCGGTTCGCGGTCGAAGCGGTGCTGGCCGAGGCCAGGCGGCGCGGGCAGGACCGCGCGAGCGTGCTGTGGGTTCCCGGTCCGGGCAGCCCGGAGGCGTTCTATCTGCGCCTGGGGTTCCAGCCCACGGGCGAGACCTTCGGCGGCGAGGTCGTGGCTCAGATCAGCGTGGGCTGGCACCGAGCCCGATAGCCTGACGGGCGCCGAGCTCGCGGGAGATGCCCTGAGCGGCGGTGCGCACGGCGAGCCCGATGCGGCGCGGCCACGCGACCCGCTCGGGCAGCAGGACGCCGAGGGCGGCGGTGACCGAGTCGTCGGGTCCGAAGATCGGCGCGGCCACGGCCACGATGACCTCCTGCTCCCCGCGCCGGTAGATGGCGAGCCGCTCCCGGCGTACGTCGGCCAGGGCCCGGCGCATGACCTCGGGCGGGATCAGCAGGTGATCGGGCTCGCCGTAGATGGGCCGGGTCAGGAACTCCTCCTGCAGCCCGGCGGGCGCGAAGGCGAGCAGGACCAGGCCGACCGCGGTGGAGTGCAGCGGCAGCCGGCCCCCGATGCGGTACTGCACCGGCGCCGCCTGGTGCGCCGAGAGCCGCTCGACCAGCGTCGCCTCGGTGCCCTCGCGGACGGCCAGCTGGACGTGCTGGCGGGTGACCTCGGCCAGGTCGCTCATGAACGGCATGGCCGCCTGGCGCAGCCCGTGCCCGCGGGGTGCGAGCGAGGCGACCTCCAGCAGCCGCAGCCCGACGCAGTACCGCCCGTCCCGGTCACGCTCCAGGGCCCCCCAGCGGACCAGATGCCCGGCCAGCCGGAGCGCCGAGCTGACCGGGATGCCGCTGCGGCGGCTCAGCTCGGCCAGGGTGAGGCGGCGCTGGCCGGCGTCGAACGCCGACAGCAGCGAGAACGCGCGGTCGACCACCGGCTCGCCCTGCGGCGGGCGCTTGCCCCGGGCGCGCGGAGCGCGGTCATCTTCCATTGGCTGGAATGCTAACTGTTCTAATATGGGGCGGTGAAGGCCGCGCTGTTCGTCACCTGCCTCGTGGACGGCGTCGTGCCCCAGGTCGCGAAGGCCACGGTCCAGGTGCTGGAACGGATGGGCGTAACCGTGGAGGTGCCCTGGGCGCAGACCTGCTGCGGGCAGATGCACGTCAACACGGGCTACCCGCGGGAGGCGATCCCGCTGGTCCGCAACCACGTCGCGGCGTTCGAGGGGTACGACGCGATCGTGGTGCCGAGCGGCTCGTGCACGGCCGCGATCCGGCACCAGCACGCTGACGTGGCGCGGCTGGCGGGTGATCTTGCGTTGGCCGGGGCGGCGGAGGCGATCGCGGCCCGGACCTGGGAGCTGTCGGAGTTCCTGGTCGACGTGCTGGGCGTGACCGACGTCGGAGCGTACTTCCCGCACCGGGTGACCTACCACCCGACCTGCCATTCGCTGCGGCTGCTGCGGGTTGGTGAGCGGCCGCTGCGGCTGCTGCGCGCGGTCGAGGGCATCGACCTGGTCGAGCTGCCGGACGCCGAGCAATGCTGCGGGTTCGGCGGCACGTTCGCGCTGAAGAACCCGGCGGTGTCCTCGGCCATGCTGGCCGACAAGATCGCCGCGATGCGGCGCACCGGCGCGGAGTACGCCGCCGCGGGCGACGCGTCCTGCCTGCTGCATATCGGCGGCGGCCTGACCCGGCTGAGTACCGGCATCGGCACCCGGCACCTGGCCGAGATCCTCGCTGTCACTCGGAGGGATTGATGACGTTCCTCGGAATGCCGACCGCGCCGCCGGGAGTGGGCCAGCTCCGCCAGGAGGCGCCGTTCCCGGTCGCTGCGGCCCGCGCGCTGGAGGACGCCCAGCTGCGGCGCAACCTCGGCCACGCCACCTCGACGATCCGGGCCAAGCGCGCGGCCGCGGTGGCCGAGGTGGCGGACTGGCAGGAACTGCGCGCGGCCGGCGCGGCGATCAAGGACGACGTTCTCGCGCATCTGGACCGCTACCTGCTCCAGCTCGAGGAGCAGGTCACCGCGCGCGGCGGCACGGTGCACTGGGCCGCGGACGCGAACGAGGCAAACCGGATCATCACCGGACTGATCCGCGCGACCGGGTCCACCAGCGTGGTGAAGGTCAAGTCAATGGCCACCCAGGAAATCGGGATGAACGAGGCGCTCGCGGCCGCGGGCATCGAGGCGACCGAGACCGATCTCGCCGAGCTGATCGTCCAGCTCGGCCACGACCGGCCCAGCCACATCCTGGTCCCCGCCATCCACCGCAACCGCAACCAGATCCGCGACATCTTCCTGCGCGAGATGCCGGACGCTCCGGCCCAGCTCTCCGACGAGCCGACCGAGCTGACCGCGGCGGCCCGCGCCCACCTGCGCCGCAAGTTCCTGGCCGCGCGGGTCGCCATCTCCGGCGCGAACTTCGCGATCGCCGAGACCGGCACGCTGGCCGTGGTCGAATCCGAGGGCAACGGCCGGATGTGCCTGACCCTGCCGCGGACCCTGATCACCGTGATGGGCATCGAGAAGATCCTCCCGGCCTGGCGTGACCTGGAGGTGTTCCTCCAGCTGCTGCCGCGCTCGTCCACCGCGGAACGGATGAACCCGTACACCTCGATGTGGGCCGGAGCGGTCGAAGGCCAGGAGTTCCACCTGGTCCTGCTGGACAACGGCCGGACCGCGACCCTGGCCGACCCGCGCGGCCGGGCCGCGCTGCGCTGCATCAGGTGCTCGGCCTGCCTGAACGTGTGCCCGGTCTACGAGCGCACCGGCGGGCACGCCTACGGCTCGGTCTACCCCGGGCCGATCGGAGCCGTGCTGTCGCCTCAGCTCACCGGCGTGGCCGACAACCCGGATCTGCCGTTCGCGTCGTCCCTGTGCGGCGCGTGCTTCGACGCCTGCCCGGTCGCGATCGACATCCCCGCCATGCTCGTCCACCTCCGCTCCCGGGTGGTCGACGACAAGCTCGCCCACCACCGAGGCCCGACGCCCGAAGCTGCTGCCATGCGCACGCTGGCCTGGACGATGAGCGACTCGCGTCGCTGGTCCTGGGCGCTGCGCGCCGGGCACGCCGGGCGGCTGCTGGGGCGGCGCTACGACCGGATCCGGCGCCTGCCCGGCCCGCTGGCCGCCTGGACCTCCTCCCGCGACCTGCCCCGGCCGCCGCGGCAGACGTTCCGCGACTGGTGGCGATCCCGGTGAGCAGCCGGGAGGAGATGCTGGCCCGGATCCGCGCCGCCACCGCGGACCTCAAGGGGCTTCCGGAGGTGCCGCGGCGGTACCGGCCGGCTGGCCGAGGCCCGGGTTCGGCGGACGAGGCACTGGTCGGCTTGTTCGAGGAACGGGCCGGCGACTACCGGGCTACCGTGCGCCGGTGCGCGGCGGCGGAGGTGGCCCAGGTCATCGCGGACGCGGCCGCCGGCCGCGGAGCGAAGCGGATCGGGGTACCCAGCGGGTTCCCGGCCGAATGGTCCGCCCTGCTCGCTGATGCGGTCGGCCCGCCGCTGGACGTCGCGGCGCTGGACGGCCTGGACGGGGTGGTGACGACGGTCGCGGTCGCGATCGCCGAGACCGGCACCATCGTGCTCGACACCGGGCCCGGGCAAGGCAGCCGGGCGTTCAGCCTGGTGCCGGATTATCACCTGGCCGTGGTGCGCACGGGGCAGATCGTGGCCGCCGTGCCCGACGCGGTCGCGGCGCTGGACCCGGCGCGGCCGCTGACCTGGATCAGCGGGCCCAGCGCGACCAGCGACATCGAGCTCAGCCGGGTCGAGGGCGTGCACGGCCCCCGAACTCTGGACATCGTGGTCGTGGCGGAGTTACGGGCCACCGGCTGGCCGGTTTGTCATCCTCTCCGGTCGCGTCCCGGCCCGCTGGCGGCTCAGCCGCCTCACCATGCGCTCGCGTCTCATTTCCATGGAACATCCGGCTTTCGTGGACGATCCGGGCAACTGGGGTTGCCAAAAGTTTCCACGAAAGCCCGATCGTCCACGCAAATGGTGCGCTGGTGAACTGCGGGGCTAGTGGTACCCGCTATGCAGGTAAAGGAACCGCTCGTCTAGGGGGCTACGGGCTGGCCGGCTAGCCAGGCGGCGCCGCGTTCGTAGAGCCGGTCGACCTCGGGGCCGGTCAGGCCCGGCATATCGGGCTTGACCGGGTAGCCGGCCTGGGACTGCAGGTAGGCCAGGTACCGGTAGCCCTCGGGGAAGCGGGCCAGCACACCGGGATCCAGGGTGAGCGACGCGGCCGGGTCGACCGGGTCCAGGCGGTCCTTCTCGTAGATCGGCTGGCGCAGGACGATCGCCCAGCGGGCGTCCCGCTGCTCGAAGAAGTCGTAGAACCGGCCGGTGCAGGCCACGTCGCACAGCACGCCGTCGACCGGGCCGCGCTGCATGATCGTCATCCTGGTCTGCGCGATGGCCCGCGTTCCGGCCAGGGTGATCCGGACGCCGCCGGTGAAGTGCAGGATGTTGACGCCGCGGGCGGCGCCCTCCTGGCTGACCCGGATGAAGTCTTCCTTCGGGCCCTGGAACCAGGTCGCCATCATGTAGCCGTCGTCGTGCCAGCAGGCCCGGAACCCGTCCCAGTCCCGGGAGTCCCTGGCGTTCGCCCAGGTCTCGACGACGTCCCTGATGGCCAGGCGGTCAGCAAGAGTAGCGTCCACTCTGGGCACGCTAGTGCATGACGGACGGGAGGAGCATGCCGGCCAGCGAGGAGTTCGACACCCGCCCGGTCCGGGCCTTCCGGCCTGGGCCCGGCGTGCACGTCGCCGAGGCGGTGTGGCCCGCCAGTGTCCCGGCCATGGCACAGCTGCTCCGGGAGGCTCGGGTCGTGGGGCATGCGCCCCGCGGCCTGGGAAGACCTGAACCTGGTCAGCGCGTGGCGGCATTTCATGCGCGACCCGCAGTCATATTTCCGGCATCTGTTCGCCGGGTTATGACGGTCACGGGCCGTAGAATCGCCCGCGTGGACGTGCCCGATGCTGGAATCACCGAGGTGCTGCACCGCGTGTTCGGGTACACCTCGTTCCGCGGGCAGCAGCGGGAGATCATCGAGCACCTGTGCGACGGCGGGGACGCCGTCGCGCTGATGCCGACCGGCAGCGGCAAGTCGCTGTGTTACCAGATCCCCGCGCTGGTCCGGGACGGCACCGGGGTGGTCATCTCACCGCTGATCGCGCTCATGCAGGACCAGGTCGACGCGCTGACCGTGCTGGGCGTGCGGGCCGGGTTCCTGAACTCGACCCAGGATCCGGACGAGCGGCGCGGGGTCGAGTACGCGTTCCTCGACGGCAAGCTCGACCTGCTCTACCTGGCCCCGGAGCGGCTTCGGACCGACGCGACGCTGCGGCTGCTCGACCGGGGCACGGTAGCGCTGTTCGCGATCGACGAGGCGCACTGCGTGGCCCAGTGGGGGCACGACTTCCGGCCCGACTACCTGGGGCTGTCCGTGCTGCACGAGCGGTGGCCCTCGGTGCCGCGGATCGCGGTGACCGCTACCGCGACCCGGCAGACGCTGGGTGAGATCGTCACGCGGCTCGGGCTCGGCGAGGCCCGGCACTTCGTGGCCAGCTTCGACCGGCCCAACATCCAGTACCGGATCGAGCCGAAGAACGAGCCGCGCCGGCAGTTGCTGCGGCTGCTGCGCACCGAGCACGCCGGACAGGCGGGCATCGTCTACTGCCTGTCCCGGGCTTCGGTGGAGAAGACGGCGGACTTCCTGTGCGCCGAGGGGCTCACCGCGCTGCCGTACCACGCGGGCCTCGACGCGCGGACCCGGGCCGTGAACCAGTCGCGGTTCCTGCGCGAAGACGGGCTGATCATGGTGGCCACCATCGCGTTCGGCATGGGCATCGACAAGCCGGACGTCCGGTTCGTCGCGCACCTGGACCTGCCCCGGTCGGTAGAGGGCTACTACCAGGAGACCGGGCGGGCCGGGCGCGACGGCGCGCCGGCCACGGCGTGGCTGGCCTACGGGCTGGCCGACGTGGTGCAGCAGCGGCGCCTCATCGACGATTCCGAGGGCGACTTCGCGCACCGGCGCCGGCTGATCGCGCACCTGGACGCGATGCTCGCGCTGTGCGAGACGGCCGGCTGCCGGCGGGCGCAGCTGCTGGCCTACTTCGGCGAGACCGATACCGGCCCGTGCGGCAACTGCGACACGTGCCTGTCGCCGCCGGAGGTGTGGGACGGGACGGTGGCGGCGCAGAAGCTGCTCTCGACCATCGTGCGGCTTCAGCGGCTCGGGGGTCCGTCCTTCGGAGCGGGGCAGCCGATCGACATCCTGCTCGGCAAGAAGACGGAGCGGGTGGCGTCGTACGGGCACGACCGGCTGTCGGTGTTCGGCATCGGCAGTGAGCTGCGTGAGGCGGAATGGCGGGGCGTGGTCCGGCAACTCCTGGCCGGCGGGCTGCTCGCGGTCCAGGGAGATCACGGGACGCTGGCGTTGACCGACCTGAGCGGTGAGGTGCTGCGCGGGGAGCGGCAGGTCACGTTCCGGCACGACGCGGCGCCGCCCGCGCGTTCCGGCTCGGCCCGCTCGGGTTCATCGGGTTCTGGGAAGTCACGGCGGGCGGCGGCGGGCCCGGCGGCGGCCGAACTCAGTCCGGAGGCGGAGCAGGTGTTCGAGCGGCTGCGCGCCTGGCGGACCGGCGTCGCGAAGGAGCTGGGCATGCCGCCGTACGTGATCTTCCACGACGCGACGCTGCGGCAGATCGCGGCCGCGCCGCCGGCCACGATGGCCGGACTGGCGCAGGTCAATGGCGTCGGCGAGACCAAGCTGGCCCGGTACGGTCAGCAGATCCTGGATGTCCTGGCGGACGGGCCCGGCTGACCGGGTTAGCGGTAGGGCGGACGGTGACGGGTCGAGGGACCCCACGGGATGATCGGCTCGGCCCACAGCCGGGCCGAGCAGGGCTTGGCGGTCGCGGCGGCCGGGTCCGACGGGAGGAACACGGCCAGGAACAGGACCAGGAACCCGGAGACCAGCACGGCCCAGCTGGGCAGCGTGATGCCGGCCACCGTCACCGCCGTACCGGCCAGCGAGAGAGCGGGCCGCGGATAGGTTCGGGCCAGGCGCAGCACGCCGATGATCGCGAGAAGCACGACGGTCCGCACCCGCCACCGGATCCGCCTCGCGCGGGTGGACCGCGTGATCACGTGCACACCGCGCCGGGCGACGCGGCCCGAGGTGGACGAGGACCACGCCACCATGGTCCGCCGGCGCGATCGCAGCCTCATCGCAGCCTCCCGTACACAGCTGGCCCACTTAATGCTACGCTCCGGCGCTCGCGGGGTCAGCTGCCGTCGGGGTAGCCGCCGCGGTGCAGGACCATCGGGTAGTACGGGAGCGTGCGCGGCGGGCGGACCGAGGCCCGCCAGTTGTCCGGGTAGGGCTCCAGGCCCTGGAACAGGGGCGGCGGCTGGCTCTCGGGCCCGACGGCCAGTGCCTCCAGGGGCTGGCGCAGGGCGGCGATCGTGTCGGCGCCGAACCGGTCCCGCCAGCGGTCCTCGACGGCACCCAGCAGCTCGAGATAGAGGCCCTGCGCGAGCAGGCCCCGGGGGGTGAGCCGGGCCACCTTGCCGCGGCTCGCGGCGGGGTCGGGCTCTTCGACCGCCAGGCGGGCACGGAGCAGGACGCCTAGCGCCCAGGCCACGGCCTCCTTGGAGATACCGGTCATGGCCGGCAGGTCGCGGGGCCGCAAGCCGTCCTCGCGCAGGACGCGGAGCAGGTTGGCACCGACCGCGAGGGATACCTCGGAGGAGGCCTCGTAGTCCAGGGCGAAGGCCAGCAGGACGCGGGACAGCAGCGCCGAGAGCGGCAGCGTGGCGAGGTCGGATGGCTCGGGCCGGGGCGGCAGGGCCGGGTCCGGGCCCCGGCTGAACAGGACCTGGCCGAGGATCGGGAGGGTATCGGGCAGGCCGGGGTCCAGTTGCCCGGCGGCCGCCAGCAGGGCCTGGCGTAGCCGACCGACCGGGGCGGCGCCGAAGCGCTCGGTCCAGCGCTGCTCGATGGCGGCGGGCAGCGGCAGCCAGATCTGCCGGGCCCGCAGGCCGCGGGCGGTGGCGCGCAGGACGGCGCCGGGGCCGGGGCGTCCGCGGTACGTCTTCTTGGCGGTGCCGTCGATGGTGATGTAGCCCCAGCGGCGCATGCCGTCCAGGTTGGTCCCGGTGCGGGCCAGGGTTTCGAGCTCGCCGACCGTGATGGGCTGGTCGGTGACGAACCGCAGGCAGTTCTCGAACATGGCCAGCGACGTCAGCCAGGTGCCGTCGCCCAGGCCGGCGCCGTCGTGGTTGGTGGTGCGGTGCGGAAGGCGGTGTTCGGCCTCGTTGTCGAGCTCGATGGTGAACGCGACGAGAGTCTGGGACAGCAGGGCGGACAGGGACAGCGGCCCTCGGGGTGGTTCGGCCTGCTGAGGTTGGCGGGGTTTCCTGGCTGTCGTGGCGGCGGGGGCGGCAATGGCGGTAAGCAGGCCGGCCGAGAGGAGCCGTTCATGCCGGGCGGCGGCATCGGAACCGGCAGCGTCGTCGCCGGCCATGACCTGCCAGCCGGCCTGGGCAAGCAACTCGGTCGCCTGGCCGGCCTCAAGGGCGGACCTGGCCGGTTCACCCAGGGCGGCGACCGTGGCCTGGAAGCGGGATCTGGCCTCGCCCCGGGCACCGGAGGTCGACACGCTGATCGTCAGGCGGCTGCCGGCCCGGGCGGCCTGACGGAACTCGGTGAGCACCCGGTGCAGGACGGCTGGCTCCAGGTAGACCGCGACCCCTTCGAGCATGAACAGGCTGGGCTGGCCCGGGTTCAGCCCGGCCGCGGTGAGCCGTTCGGCGATGGGGTCGCGGGTGAAGTCGGCCTCGACGAACCGCACCTGGCCGGCGTCCAGGCCGAGCCGCGCCAGCCGCTCTCGCTTGTCGCGCTGGGTCGCGGGATGATCCACCTCGAACCAGCCCACGCCGGACCTGGCGTAGCGGAAGGCCCGCCCGTCGTAGCCAGCCCCGCCGACCACGATCTGGCGGACGCCCCGGTCGATGGCTCCGGTCACCGCCCGGTCGAAGAACCTGGTGCGGGCCTGCAGGTACTCACTCATCCGGCCCGCGGCGGGCTCCTGGCCGGCCGCCACGTCGGCGGCCAGCGCATCGTCGGCGGCGGCATCGCCGTACGGGGCCGGAACCCTGGTGAATCCGAGCCGGTACGCGGCCACGCGCCGGGCGGTGATCGACGGGCCGCCGCTAGCCAGGTCAGGTCCCTGCGTCACCGGGCCATTGTGGCACGCGCCCCCGACAGGCGGCCGCGGCCCAGGTGTGTGGGAGTGTGGAACGCATGACGACTGATTCCGCACATCGCAGCGTGCGGCTGGAACGCATCGAGAACAGCAGGTACACCGCGGTCAACGAGCGTGGCGGGAAGATCAGCATCGGGACCGGGGGCGGGTCCGACTTCACCCCGGTCGAGCTGCTGCTGGTCTCGATCGGCGGCTGCACGGCGGTCGACGTGGACCTGCTCACCTCGCGGCGGGCCGAGCCGGATTCGTTCGAGATCGTCGTGGCGGCGGAGAAGGCCCGCGACACGGCCGGCAATCACCTCACCGACCTGCAGGTGACGTTCCGCATCACCTTCCCGGACGGCGAGCAGGGCGACAAGGCGCGCGAAATACTGCCGGACGCGGTGCGTAAGTCCCACGACCGGCTGTGCACGGTGAGCCGGACGGTCGAACTCGGCACGCCCATCGCGACGCGGATCGAGTGACGTCCCGCCGCTAGGTCTGCCAGCGGAAGCGCCAGGCGACGAAGCCGGCGCCCAGGGCGGTCCACAGGGCGAGGTTGGCCAGGTCCCAGGCCGGGAACGGGCGCACCATGTAGGCGCCCTGCATGACCTGGGCCAGGGCCTTGACCGGGAACGCGGTCACCAGGCGGGACAGCCACCCTGGCAGGCCGCTGAACGTGGGGTCGAAGACGCCGGAGATGATCGCGATGGGCAGGAAGCTGGCGTAGGCGACCGGGCCGGCCGACTCCGCGCTGGTGATGACCGAGCTGATGGCCAGGCCCAGGGTGGCGAAGCAGACGATGCCCAGGATCAGCCCGATGCTCAGCGCGGGCAGGCCGCCGGGGCGGGGCCGGCGCCGAAGGCCAGCCAGCCGATCAGGCCCGTGGCCGTGGTGATCAGGACGACGGTCGCGACGGTGCTGGCCAGCAGGCCGCCGAGGTAGGCGGCGGACGGCAGCGGGGTGGTCTTGATCCGCTTGAGCACGCCGTCGTGGCGCAGCACGGCGACCTTGGAGCCGAGGTTGACGTAGGCGGCCACGATGATCCCGAAGGCCAGGATGCTGGGCACGAATACCGTGGTGTTCTTGACGTGCGTGCCGGGCAGGGACGAGCCGACGTTGGCCGCCCCGATGAGCAGCAGGATCATCAGCGGGAAGGCGAAGGTGAACAGCGCGTATTCCGCGCTGCGCCAGAAGCTGCGCTGCTCGAGCAGTGCCTGGCGGGCGGCGAGGCGTACCGATCTCGTCATAGGTCCGGGCCGGTGAGCTGCAGGTAGGTGTCTTCGAGGCTGGGGGCGGCGACGGCCAGCCCGTCCAGGTCGCCGAGGCGGTTCTCCACCGCCCAGTCGAGCAGCCGCCGCAGGGTCACCGCCGCGTTGTCGGTGTGGCAGACCGACACCGGGCCGCGGACGGCCAGGCCGATCCCGTCGGGCAGGGCGACCTGACCCCGCCGCAGCGCCGAAGGCGTGGTGAAGGAGATCCGGGTGGCCAGGCCCGCCCGGGCGGCCACCTCACGGGTGGTTCCGACCAGCTCGATCCGGCCCGCCCGCAAGATCGCGATCCGGTCGGCGAGGCATTCGGCCTCGTCCAGGTAGTGGGTGGTGAGCACGATCGTGGTGCCCAGCCGGCGCAGGTTCTCGATCGCCGCCCAGCAGCGCCGGCGCGCTTCCGGGTCGAAGCCGGTGGTCGGCTCGTCGAGGAACACCAGGTCCGGGTCGCCCGCCAGGGCCAGGGCGAAGTCCAGGCGGCGTCGCTGGCCGCCTGACAGCTTGCGGACCTGGGTGTTCCGCAGTTCGGCGAGCTCCACGACGTCGAGCAGCTCGCCGAGCGGGCGCGGGTTCGGGTAGTAGCCGCGCCAGATCTCGATCAGCTCGGCCACCCGGGCCTGCCGGGGGAAGCCGCATTCCTGCAGGACCATGCCGACCCGCTCGCGGAGCCGGGCCGCCTGAGTCGCCGGGTTGAGGCCGAGGACGCGGGCCATGCCGCCAGCCGGCGGCCGGAAGCCCTCCAGGATCTCCAGCGTGGTGGTCTTGCCCGCGCCGTTCGGGCCGAGCAGGCAGAACACCTCGCCGTAGCGGACGTCGAACTCCACGCCGCGCAGCACCTCGGTCGAGCCGTAACTCATCCGCAGGTCACGGACCTGGACGGCGAAGCCGTCCGTCAGCACAGGAAGGATCTCATCTATGACGCGCGTGTCAGTCATTAGGGGGAGTATATGAGGATGAAGCAAGCCGACGTCAGCTCGCTGCGGGTGCTGCGCCGGGCCCGGGACCAGATCGACCGTGACTACGCCGAGCCGATCGCCATCCCGGCGCTGGCCGCGGCGGCCGGATACTCGCGCGAGCACTTCATCCGGGCCTTCCGGGCCGCCTACGGCGAGACGCCGGGCCGGTACCGGACCAGGCGGCGGGTCGAGCGGGCCTGCGAACTGCTCCGCTCGGCCAACCTGACCGTGACCGAGATCTGCTACCTGGTCGGCTTCACCAGCCTGGGCACGTTCAGCACCCGTTTCGCCGAACTGACCGGCATGTCCCCCACCGCCTACCGCCAGGAGGCCGCCCGGCGCGGCGGGCCCGCGCCCATCCCTGGCTGCTTCGCGCTGATGTGGCGCAGCGGCCTTCCGGCGTCACGGCCAGGGAACGTATCACTTCCGGAGAAGCCGCCGCCGCCCGCCGGGTCCTAGAGTCGCGGGCATGATCAACGGAATCTCAATCGTGTCGGTCTGGGTCCTGGACCAGGACTCGGCCAAGGAGTTCTACACCACGAAGCTGGGCTTCACGCTCACCAACGACATCCAGATGGAGGGCGGGATGCGCTGGCTGACCGTGCGCCCGCCCGGCAGCGACGGCCAGGAGCTGGTGCTCATGGATCCGCTGCACTCCATGCTCGACGAGGAGACCGCCCAGCAGGTCCGGTCCCTGGTCGCCAAGGGTGCGCTCTCGCCCGGCGTGATGGCCACCTCCGACTGCAAGGCCGATCACGACGCGCTGGCCGAGCGGGGCGTGGAGTTCACCCAGCCGCCCGCGGACCGCCCCTACGGGGTCGAGGCGATCATGCGGGACGACTCGGGCAACTGGTTCAGCTTCACCCAGCGCAAGGGGTGGTGAGCAGGGCCGCGAGTTCGGCGGTCTGGCGGGCGAAGTCCGTAGGAGGCGACCCGGCGGCGCAGGCAGGCCGCCCGGCCGACGTACAGGACGCGCCCGGCCGCGTCGCGGAAGCGGTACACCCCCGGGCCGAGCGGGAGCCTCGCCGCCGTCGCGCGCGACGCCGCGGACGGGCCGGGGAAATCCACCCTCCGAGCCCACCGCGGGAGGCTGGTCACGGTCAAGGGGCACGCACCACGATCCGTTCGGCCGATAAAGAAAACGTACGGCGGGTCAGCGTGGCTCGGTGCGGGCCGGCGCCGGGTTTAAGGTTTTGCCATGGCGGATTCCGAACCGGGCCGCGAGGTGGCCCGCAGTGAGCTGCGTGCGTCGCACGAGGACCGAGACCGGGTGGTCGAGCTGCTGCGGGTGTCCGCGGGAGACGGGCGGCTGACCGCGGACGAACTTGACGAGCGGCTGGAGCTGGCCATGACGGCGCGGACCTACGGCGAGCTCGCCAAGCTGGTCGCCGACCTGCCCGCCGACGGGTCGGTGGCCAGTGCGCCGGCCCTGCAGGCTCCGCGGGCCAAGGACGTCGTGCGGCTGGACACCGGCAGCGGGCACACGATCAGGAACGGCCGGTGGATCTTGCCGCAGCGGATCGAGGCGCGGGTCCGCAGCGGCCACCTGAAGCTGGACTTCACCCAGGCGGTCATCACCCAGCCGTCGCTGCAGCTCGACGCCGACGTACGCAGCGGTCACGTCATCTTGATCACCAGGCCCGGCATCGTGGTGGACACCGACGACGTGGTGGTCCGCAGCGGGCATATCCGGGTCCGGGCCCCGTGGGGTCCCGACGTGCCCGAGGTGCTGCGGATCGAGGTGTCGGGCAAGATCGGCAGCGGCCATTTCGTCGCGCGCCCGCCGTACCGGACGTTGTGGCAGTGGCTGACCAGGCAGCCTCGGCCGTACGAGATCGCGGCGCGCTGAGCCTCATCGTGATCTCGGGGGCCCCGGGCACCGGGAAGTCGACGATCGCCCGGGAGCTGGGCACGGCCCTGCGGCTGCCCGTGTTGTCGCTCGATCCGATCAAGGAGACGCTAGCCGACGTCCTGGGGCTCGGCGACGAGGACTGGTCGAACCGGGTCGGGGACGCGGCGGCCGAAGTGGTGTTCCGGCTGGCGGCGGACTTCCCCGACGCGGTGGCCGAAGGCTGGTGGCGGGGAGCGCGGCGGGACCGGGCGGTGACGGAGTTCGCCGGGGCGGTCGAGGTCTTCTGCCATAGCGACCCGGACCTGGCCGCCGCCCGGTCACTGGCCCGGCGCGAGGGCGGACGGCACCGGATTCACCGCGACATGATCAACCCGGCCGGGGCCGGGTCCGCGGCCCACATCGCGTCGCTGGCGGCCACCGTGACCCCGCTGCGGCTGGGCGGCCCGCTGATCGAGGCGGACACCGGGCGGCCTGGCGCGGGTGACGCGGCGGTGGCGGCGGTCCGGGCGGCGCTCGGTCGTTTACTTGCTTGTCTAGCGGTCTGCACCGGTGGCAGGCTGTCGGGGTGCCTACCCGTCTCGTGCAGGTGGTTATCGACGCGGCCGACCCGGCCCGGCTGTCGCCGCGATGACACCCGCTTCGATCCGGACGCTGGCCACGGTGCGCACCGAACTGGCCCGGCTGGTGCGCTACGACGACGAGTCGATCGTGCACGAGCACTGGATCAGGCAGCGGTACGACCTCGGTGCGGCGGCGAGTTATACGCCGGCCCGGACGGCCGCGGTGCGGACCGCCTGGCACGAGGCCGGGCACGTGGTGGCCGCGCTGCACGTCGGGGCGCGGTTCAGCTCGGCCAGCATCCGGCACGGGTCTGACAGTCAGGGACGCGTGCACGGAGTGGCGGGCGGGGGGCAGGAGGCGTTCGTCATCGACGCGGCGGGCCAGATTGCCGAGCGGCTGCGGGACTGGTCCCTGCCGGCCGGGGACGACCAGCTACGTGCCTGGCTGGCGACCTGGCGTGACGACGGGGGTGACGCCCGGCGGTTCCGGCAGGGGATGCAGTCCCGGTTCGGGGATGACGAGGTTGGGGCCTGGCGGTACTGCGAGCAGACGCTGACCCCGCTGCGGCTGCGGATCCGCCAGGTGGCCCGGGCGCTGCTGGTGTATCCGCGGTACCTGCCGTACCCGGTGGTGGCGGCGGTCGCCGCTGCCTCCTAGAGGGTGGACCGGTACCAGGCGGGGAAGCCCTCGAGTGAGTCCAGGACCACCTCGGCGCCGGCGCGTTCCAGGTCGCTGACATCGAACGAGCCGGTCGCGACGCCGACCGCGCGCACGCCGGCCTGCACCGCGGCGGCCATGTCGGGCGGACTGTCGCCGACGTAGGCGGCCGCCTGGATCCGGCTCAGGACGGCCGCCTTCTCCGGGCCGTGCACGAAGGTGAACACCTCGTCGGCGTCCAGCCCGACGGCCTGCAGGCTCGGCGCCACCGAGATCGGGTGCTTGGCGGTGATGATGACCACGCGCTCCCCCGCGGCCCGGACCGCGGCCAGCGCCTCGTACGCGCCGGGCAGCGCGGTCGTCATCTGCTCGGCGAGCCGCACGTAATGCCGCCGGTAGGTCTGCGCCGCGGCGGTCCGCTGCTCCGGCGGGTACCAGAACACCAGCTCGTCTTCCAGCTTGATCCCGAGCCGGCGGTCCACCGCCGACAAGTCGATCACGGTGGCGGTATCCCGGGCCAGCCCCGCGAAGGAGGCCAGGATGGCCGGCCGTGAGTCGATCAGCGTCATGTCCAGGTCAAAGCCGACCGGACCCATGTCCCTCCCGTTTCCACGCTCACGCTATATTCTGCCCGGCGCTGGCCGCGTGGCTGGCACCGGACCGGGCGGTCAGGCCGACGGCGAGCACGGGCAGCGACGCGAGCGCGAGAAAGGCCCCGGCGATCACCAGGATCATGGCCGGCGCCCCCACCGCTCCGATCAGGGCGCCGCCCGCTGCGCTGCCGAGCGGGAAACCGAGCGAGGAGACGGTCATCCGCGCGCCGGCCAGCCTGCTCCGCGCGTCATCGGGGATGAGTCGCTGGGTCAGCGTGCGGTCGAGGGCGAAGTAGGGCGCCACGCCGAAGGTGGCCAGGCCGAGCAGGACGGCCGCCACGGGAAGGTCCGGCGCGAGGCGGAGCAGCCCGAACAGGGGTGCGGCAACGGCGATCCCGCCGCCGATCCGCCAGCCGGCCGGCAACCGTCCGAATAGCCCGGGTCCGGCGACCAAACCAAGCAGGGCGCCCGCGCCGGCGGCCGAGACCAGGACGCCATAGCCGGCCGCGGTGACGTGCAGGAAGGTCCGGCAGTACACCGGATACAACACTGTGGCCATGCCGTCTAGGCACAACAGCCCCACGCTGCACACGGTCAGGACCAGGACGGCGGGGATCTTGAACAGGAGGGCCAGCCCTGCTTGGTTTTTGGTTCGCGGGTCCGGCTCGGCGGCGCGGACCGGGCGGAACGCGGGAAGGCTGAGGCATGCAGCGGCCATCACCGCGAAGCTCGCCGCGTCCAGCAGCAGGGCGAACCCGGCGCCGGTGGTCGCGACGATGACCCCGGACAGGGCCGGCCCGGCGATGCTGGCCACTTCCCAGTTGGCCGCCAGCAGGGAGTTCGCGCTCTCCAGGTGCTCGTCGTCCACGATCCGCGGCACCAGCGACGCCTCGCCGACCTCGGTCACCGCGGAGCACAGCGCGCTGGCCACCGCGATCACATAGAGGTCCGGCACGGCCAGGCGGTGCAGCCACAGCAGGGCCGGGACGACGGCGATCAGAATCGCACGGGCCGCGTTGTCGGCGGCCAGCAGCAGGCGGGGATCCTTGGGTTCGGGCCGGTCCAGGATGCGCCCCGCGACCGGGCCGCTCACCACCCGCGGCAGGCCGAAGCACATCAGCACGATGCCCAGCTGGGCCGGGCCGGCCAGGCCGAGGACCACCCAGGACAGCGCGACGACGGTGAACGCGTCTCCGGCCCGGGAGATCATCATGCCGAGCCAGAACCGGCGGAACGCCCGGTAGCGGCCGACCTGGAGATAGCGCTGAATTGCCTTCCGCAAAGTGCTACCCCTTCATTGGCGCTATTGGTGACTTTACCCCGCCTGATTAATCATGGTTATTTCGTGCCCTGGTTTTCTGGTCCGTCCTGGACCCGTTATTTTTAAAACGGAAGGCGTGCTCCGGCATAGGGCGATGTGGGCCGAACGGGGCGTGGCATCCCCGGCTGGGCGCGGCTCGTGCCTAGGATGGCGGACGTGACTGATCGCGTCGAAGAGCACTTCCGGTTGTTCAACGAAGCCGTCCGCAGTCAGGACTGGACCGCGTTCCTCGCGACCTTCACGCCGGACGCCGTGATGAGGTTCGAGGGAGTCCCGGCCGGCCCGTACACGGGACTGGACCAGATCGCCCGCGCCTACGCCGAGCGGCCGCCGTCGGACACAATGAGCTGCATGTCCGACGCACGGGATGGCGATGCCGACGTCGCCCGCTTCGCCTGGGATGCCGGCGGGGGCGGCACGCTGCGGCTGACCTGGCGCGACGGGGCCGTGGCCGAACTCATTGTCACGTTCGACGCGTTATCGTGGCTTCCCAGGGCTCGCGACCGCCGGGAGAAGCCGTCATGACGTGGGAAGATCTGCTCGCTTACTGCCTGGCCAAGCCGGGCGCCTGGCAGGACGAGCCGTGGGAAGGCGACGTGGTGGTCAAGGTGGGCGCCAAGATCTTCGCGTTCCTGGGCTCGGGGACTTCGGTGGGCGTCAAGTGCGGCGCTTCCCGGGAGGCGGCCGACGAATGGCTGCTGCGGTATCCGCAGGACGCTTCGGTCATGGCCTACATCGGCCGCTCGGGGTGGAACACGCTGCGGATCGGCGGCGCCATACCCGACGATGAGCTGACCGAGGCCGTTGACGCTTCCTATGCGGCCGTGGTCAGCAAGCTACCCAAGAAAGACCGTCCGGTCTGAGGCATTCACGGCGCCGCGGCTTATTTAAATTCCGGTTGTCGTTCATTTTATAATGACTGGCGTGTCTAGTGATTATGATGCCGTCGTCCTGCCGGCCATCCCGGTCTCGGCCGGGGCGCTGATCTTCGACCGGGCCGGCCGGCTGCTGATCCTCAAGCCGACCTACAAGAGCGGCTGGACGATCCCCGGTGGCGTCATGGAAGCGGACGGCGAGACACCCTGGGGAGCGTGCCGGCGCGAGGTGCGCGAGGAGTGCGGCATCGAGGTCCGCCGCGGCCGGCTGGCCTGCATGGACTTCCGCCATCCGAAGCCCGGGCGGGCGGGCGGCATCCGGTTCCTGTTCGACTGCGGCCGGGTCGGCGAGGAGGATCTGGCCGGGATCGTGGTGCAGCCCGAGGAGGTCTCCGAGTACCAGCTCGCGGCCCTGCCCGACGCGCTCGGCCTGCTTCGCGGCCCGATCCGGCGGCGGGTCCGCGCGGCCGCCGGATCGGGTCGCAAGGGGCTGGTCTACCTGGAGAACGGCCGCCCGGTCGCCGGGATCAGCTAGCGGCGGGGACTGCTCAGCCTTGACCGTGTTGCTGGAGGTAGTGCTGGAGTTCGGCGCGGTACTGCTCGAACTGGGTCTGGCTGGCGGTGAACAGGGTCTCGCCGGTCTTGGGGTTCACGGTCACGAAGTAGATCCAGTTCCCGGGGGCCGGGTTCAGCACGGCCTGGATCGCGGCGGCGCCGGGGCTGTCGATGGGCCCGGGCGTGAGGCCCTGGTGCTTGTAGGTGTTGTACGGCGAGGGGCTGGCCAGCTGCTGGTCGCTCGCGATGATGCCATACGTGTTCAGCCCGTAGAGCACGGTGCTGTCCAGCTCAAGCGGGATGTGCTGGGCGAGCCGGTTGTAGATCACCCGGGCGATCTTCGGGTAGTCGGAGGTCCGGCCGCCCTCGGCCTCCACCAGGCTGGCCATGACGATGACCTGGCTTTCGCTCAGGTGCACCTGCTTGGCCGCGGTGGGCAGGTTGAGCTGCGCCGCTTCCTGCTCGAACCGCTGGACCATGCCGGACAGGACGCCCAGCGCGCTCTCGTGCGGCACCACCTCGTAGGTCGCCGGGAACAGGTAGCCCTCGGGCTTCCCGTTCGCGTAGGCGGGCAGGTGCAGCTGGGCGGGGTTCTTCAAGATCGCCTGGTACGCGCTGGCCGGGAGGCCGGACTTGGCCCCCAGGTAGGCCACGATCTGGCTGAGCCGCCAGCCCTCCGGGATCGTGATCGTGACCTGGACCAGGTTCTTCGGGTTGAGGAGCAGCGCATAGGCCAGCGATGCCTTCATCCGCAGGTGCATCCCGTAGAAGCCGGGCAGCAGGCCGTTCGGGTTCGAGCTGTGCTCGGCGGCCAGCACGAAGGCGCGGGAGCTAGCGACCACGCCGAGCCTGGCCAGCTGCGGGCCGAGGCCGGTCGGCGTCTCGCCCGAGGTCACCTGGACCACGATGTTGCCGGTGCCCGCGCCGGAGTAGTCGGCCGGATGGTACTTGTTCTGGTACAGGCTGTAGACGTACGAGCCGCCGATGCCGAGCGGTATCAAGATGACCAGCAGGGCGGCCAGCGGCGCGATCCAGCGCAGCCGACGGCGGCGGCGCGGCGGCCTGGGTCCGTTCGGGCCCTGAGAGCGCTCGCGGGCCCGGCGGGCAGACCGGCCGCGGGCGGGGCGTTCGGCGTCGTCGTCCTCGTCACCGTAGTCGCCGAACCCGGGGACGAACCGGCCTCCGGTGTCGTAGCGCTCGTCGTAGTCGTCTTCGCCGCCGTCCTGGCGGTAGGGCTCCGGGCCCCCGTGCTGGTCGCCAGGATCGCTGCCCGGGCCTGCGTCATAACTGGCGGGCGCAGGCTGCCATCCGGTGGCCTCGGGGCTGGCGTGCCGCTGGACCCGGCGCCACGGCGAGTCCGCCGCGCGCCGCGGATCGGCCAGGCGCGGATCGGGGTCGCGCGGATCATGGTGCAACGGCTGCGGCGGCTGCATGCCAGGTGGCGGCTGCATGCCAGGTGGCGGCTGCATGTCGGGCGGCTGCATGCCAGGTGGCGGCTGCATGCCGGGCGGCGGCCGGAGGCCCTGGGGCGGCTGGAACAGCCGGGGGTCCTGGCTCGGCGGCCACGGGTTTCCGCTCTCGCTCACGCTTCGGCTCCCCCGGCGGGCGAGACCAGCTGGCCCGGAGGGGACCCGGTGGCGCGTTCGGTGTCTAGGGCGGCTTGCAGGAGCACGGCGGCGGCCGCGGCGTCCACCATGCCGCGGCGGGCGCGGGAGTCCTTGCCGCCGCGGCGCAGCGCGTCGTGCGCCTGGGTGGTGGTGAAACGCTCATCAACCAGCCGCACCGCGATGGGGGCGAGCGGCCGGCCAGCTCCGCGGCGAAGCTCCGCGCGCCGGCCGCGGCGATGCCTTCCCGGCCGGATAGCGAGGTGGGCAGGCCCACGATGACCTCGATCGCGTCGGTGCCGGCCACCAGGGTGGCCAGCTCGTCCAGCTCACCGGGGCCGGAGCGGACCACGGTCAGCGGGCTGGCCAGGATGCCGCCCGGGTCGCTGCGGGCGACCCCGACCCGGACCGAGCCTACGTCCACAGCCAGACGCACGCCTTCCCTCACCGGCGTCGTCTCCGGTCTAGTCGCAGGGTGGCACGCCCGGGCAGGGCGTGACGAGGCCCCGCTGGGGCGCAGCAGCATGGCAATACGTTACCTAGCGGACCCGTGTATGTCCCGCAAAGCGGCACGAACAGCACCAAATGCCTCATCGACCACGCTCGAGTCCGGAGCCAGCGGCGCGCCGCCGCCCTGGGCGACGTCGGGCCGCCCGCCGCCACCGCCGCCCAGCGCCCGGGCGGCGACGCCGACCAGGGTGCCGGCCGACAGCCCGAAGCCGCGGCCCGCCTCGTTGACCGCGATGACGACCACCGGGCGGTCCGCGGGCACGCCGACGATCATGACCACCGCGGGCTGGCTGCGCGGCAGCCGGCCGCGCACGTCCAGGGCGAGCTTGCGGATGTCGTCCGCCTCGGTCCCGTCAGGCACCCGGTGCGCGACCAGGGCCATGCCGCTGATGTGCTCCGCGGTGGCCGCGATCTGCTCGGCCGACTCGAGCAGCCGGGCGGCCCGCAGCCGCTGCAGCTCACGCTCGGCGTCCCGGAGCCGGGTCAGCACGCCGGAGATGCGCTCGGGCAGCTGCTCGCGGGGCGCCTTGAGCTGCTCGCTGAGCTGGTTGACCAGCACGCTCTCCCGGGCCAGGAAGCGGAACGCGTCCAGGCCCACCAGGGCCTCGATCCTTCTCACTCCAGACCCGATCGACGCCTCGCCGAGCACCTTGACCAGGCCGAGCTGGCCGGAGCGGACCACGTGGGTGCCGCCGCACAGCTCCCGGGAGTAGTCGCCGACCTCGACCACCCGGACCCGGTCGCCGTACTTCTCCCCGAACAGGGCCAGCGCCCCCATCTCGCGGGCTTCCTCCTGGGTGGTGTAGTAAGCCTGCACGTCCAGGTCGTTGACCAGGACCGCGTTGACCTCGTCCTCGCTGTCCCGCAGGATGCTCACCGGGACCGCCCCCGACGCGGTGAAGTCGAACCGGAGCCGGCCGGGCGAGTTCTCCGAACCCGCCTGCGCCGCGGACTCCCCCAGCGCGTTGCGCAGCGCGCGGTGCACGAGGTGCGTCGCGGTGTGCGACCGGGACAGGGCCCGGCGCCGCTCGATGTCGATCTCGGCGTGCGCGGGCGCGCCGGCGGTGATCTCGCCGGAGCGGACCTTGCCGCGATGCACGACGAGCCCGGTCAGCGGGGTCTGCACGTCCACGATATCGACGATGCCGCTGTCCACCGTGATGACGCCGGCGTCGGCCAGCTGGCCGCCGCCCTCGGCATAGAACGGGGTACGGTCCAGGATCACGTCGAGCTCGGTGCCCGCGCCCGCCGCGTTGACGGGCACCCCGTCGACCAGCAGGCCGAGGACGGTGGCCTCGCCCGAGATCTGGTCGTAGCCGGTGAAGGTGACCGAGCCGGACCGCTCGAGCAGGTCCGCGAACACCGAGATGTCGACGTTGCCGGTCTTCTTCTCCGCCGCGTCGCGCCGGGCCCGGTCCTTCTGCTCGGCCATCAGCCGCCGGAACCCGTCCTCGTCGACGGACAGGCCCTGCTCGGAGGCCATCTCCAGGGTCAGGTCGATCGGGAAGCCGTAGGTATCGTGCAGCTGGAAGGCCTGCGGCCCGGAGATGGCCTTCAGGCTCTTGCGCCGGTTCTCCTCGACCGCGGCCTCGAAGATCGCGGTGCCGGTGCGCAGTGTGCTGCCGAACGCCGCTTCCTCGGCGTCCATGACCGTGTGGATGTTCGGCGCGTCACGTCGCAGCTCGGGGTACAGCGGCGCCATGGCCTCGATCGCGACCGAGGTGAGGTCGTGGATGAAGTGCTCCTGGTGGCCGCCGCCGCCGCGCTGGGCGCCGGCCAGGAGGCGCAGGTTCCTGATGCTGCGCCGCATGATGCGCCGCAACACGTAGCCGCGGCCCTCGTTGCCGGGCAGCACCCCGTCCTCGATCAGCATCACCGCGCTGCGCACGTGGTCGGCGATCACGCGCAGGGCCACGTCGGCCTTCTGGTCCCGGCCGTAGCTCTGCTCGGTGAGCTCCGCGGCGCGGTCGAGGATCTTCCAGGTGGTGTCGATCTCGTACAGGTTGTCCACGCCCTGCAAGATGGACGCCATCCGCTCCAGGCCCATCCCGGTGTCGACGTTCTTGGACGGCAGCGGGCCCTCGATGTCGAAGTCGTCCTTGGCCCGGAACTTGCTGATGCTGTCCTGCATGAAGACCAGGTTCCAGACCTCCAGGAAGCGGTCCTCGTCGGCCTCCGGGCCGCCGTCGCGCCCGTACTCGGCCCGCGGTCGTAGTAGATCTCCGAGCACGGGCCGCCCGGTCCCGGCACGCCCATGGACCAGTAGTTGTCGGCCAGGCCGCGTTCCTGAATCCGGTTCTCGGGCAGGCCGATCTGGTCGCGCCAGATCGCGAACGCCTCGTGGTCGCCGTGCAGGACGGTGGCCCACAGCTTGCTCTCCGGGAAGCCGAAGCCACCGTCGGCCTCGGAGTTGGTCAGCAGCTCCCAGGCGTAGCGGATCGCGCCTTCCTTGAAGTAGTCGCCGAACGACCAGTTGCCGAGCATCTGGAAGAACGTGGCGTGCCGGGTGGTCTTGCCGACCTCCTCGATGTCCAGCGTGCGCACGCACTTCTGCACGTCGGCGGCCCGCTTCCAGGGTGGCGTCTGCTGGCCGAGCAGGTACGGCTTGAACGGCTGCATGCCCGCGATGACGAACAGCACCGTGGGATCTTCGGCGACCAGGGAGGCCGAGGGCACGATGGCGTGTCCTTGCTGCTTGAAATAGGCAAGGAAGCGGCGGGCGATCTCTGCCGACTCCATCAGCGGCCATCCTTGGGTCGAGGGTCGTGGTCAATGTTGAGGGTAGAGTCTGGCGGCTCGGAATGCCGAGCCATATACAGGTCCATGCCTTCTCGCACGTCGCGGGTGAACCGGTACGTCTCCCGGGCTGCTCGGATGGCGGTACGCCGTCCCTGCCGGGCCAGCCGCGCGCTCTGGGCGCTCTGGGTCAGCGCGGCGGCGGGTGGCGCGGGGTTAAGGCTGGCAGACAGGCGGCGGCCGACGGCGGAGACACGCCGGTAACCGTAGATGCCGGTCGCCGCGCCGGCGACCAGCCAGAAGCCGCGGCGGATCACTTGACGGCCCTGCTCTGCGTGAGCTCGCCGCGCTCCACGACACGCCCCGGCAGCGGGTTCTTGGGACCGCCGCGACGCAGGCTGACGGCGTGGCGCACCCCGTAGGCCAGGGCGCCCACGCGGCCCACCGGACCGGCGGCGATGGTGCGGCCCAGGCCCGCCAGCGCGGTCACCTGCCCGGCCAGCTCGGCCATCCCGGCGTCGAGGTCGTCCATGCTGGCGGCGACGGACTCGGTGCGGTCCAGCTGCGTATTGGCGCGATCCACGGCGGCCTGGGCCCCGTCCACCGCTTTGCGGGCTTGCTGCAGCAGCGGGCCGGTTTGCTCGCGCAGGTCGGCGACCAGCCTGGTGCTTTCCGAGGCCAGCCGGCCCAGCCGGAACAGGACGAATACGCCCACGCTGACCAGCAGCGCCCAGAAGACGGCGGCGATCAGCGCGGCCGCTCCGGCCGCGTTCACGCCTTGTCCCCTGACTCGCTCGTCCGCGTCATGGCTGCTCCTTGTGGTTCCTTTTCCGGAGGATGGCCTTGATCCGACCGGCGCGTTCGGCGACGCGGGCCTCCTGGCCATGCCCCGACGGCTCGTAGTAGACGCGGTCCGCCACCGGATCGGGAGCGTAGCGCTGCGCGACGATGCCGTCATCGAAGTCGTGCGGGTAGAGGTAGCCCTCACCGTGGCCGACCTTGCCCGCCCCAGGATAGTGCGCATCACGCAGGTGCGAGGGCACGGCTCCGATTAGCCCGTTCCGCACGTCGGCGCCGGCCGCGTTGATCGCCTTGATCACGGCGTTGGACTTGGGCGCGAGCGAGATGTGGATGACCGCCTGGGCCAGGTTGATCCGGGCCTCGGGCAGCCCGATGAACTCGACGGCCTGCGCGGCGGCGACCGCGGTCAGTAGCGCGGTCGGATCGGCCATGCCCACGTCCTCGCTGGCGTGCACGACGAGCCGCCGGGCGATGAACCGCGGGTCCTCCCCCGCTTCGATCATCCGGGCCAGGTAGTGCAGCGCCGCGTCGACGTCGCTGCCCCGCAGGGACTTGATGAACGCGCTGATCACGTCGTAGTGCTGGTCGCCGTCGCGGTCGTAGCGGACCGCGGCCCGGTCCACCGCGCGCTCGAGCGTCGCGACGTCGATGCGGTGGCCTTCGCTCTGGCCGAGGGCAGCCGCCTCCAGGTAGGTGAGCGCGCGGCGGGCGTCGCCGCCCGCCAGCCTGATGAGGTGCTCTTGCGCCGCTTCGTCGAGCGTGACGGTGCCGCCGAGGCCGCGCGGTTCTTGGACCGCTCGCTGGATGACTTCGCGGATGTCGTCGTCGGACAGCGGCTGCAGGGTGAGCAGCAGCGACCGGGACAGCAGCGGCGAGACCACCGAGAAGAACGGGTTCTCGGTGGTAGCGCCGATGAACGAGACCCAGCGGTTCTCCACCGCCGGGAGCAGCGCGTCCTGCTGGGTCTTGGAGAACCGGTGCACCTCATCGATGAACAGCACGGTCTGCGTGCCGCTCATGCCCAGGGTGCGGCGGGCCGCGTCAACCGCCGCGCGCACGTCCTTGACCCCGGCGCTGACCGCCGAGAGTTCGACGAAGCGGCGCTTGGTCACCTGGCTGACGACGTACGCCATGGTGGTCTTGCCGGTGCCAGGCGGGCCCCACAACAGCAACGACATGGGCGCGTCATTGTCGATCAGCTTGCGGAACGGCGTGCCGGCGCTGGTCAGGTGGCGTTGCCCGATCACCTCGTCCAGGGTGCGCGGGCGCATCCGGACGGCGAGCGGCGCGGCCGCCCGGGCGGCTGTCTCCTCCGCCTCGTCGAACAGGCTCTCGGACTGGCCTGCGTCTGCTCCGGACATCTCCCGACCTTATCTCGGCTCGCTGTTATACCACGCCGACGATCCTCGAGGCGCGGTTATCCACAGGCGAATGCCTGCAGGCCTAGGTTATCCACAGGTTTTCAGGCTCTGGACGGTGCGGCCGCGCGGGTCTGGAGCATGGCTTTCGTGTCAGCCAAACCATCTTCGCCGTCTCGCGCGTTGCTGGTGAGCCAGAGCAACGCCATCGCCCGGCGCCAGAGTGCGAGCTCCGGCATCGATCCGCGCGCCATGCGCAGCAGCGTGAGAAACGGCAGATGGCAGCGACTTCAGCGGGGTGTATACGCAACCTTCTCCGGGGAGCCGACGCGGGAGACAACTCTTTGGGCCGCCCTGCTCCGGGCCGGGCCTGGTGCCGTTCTGAGCCACCAGACGGCAGCCGAGCGGCACGGCCTGATGGACGAGCCAAGCTCGCTGATCAGCATCACGGTCCCGGCGTCCCGGCATCCCGCACAGGTGAAGATCCCAGGGGTTATCGTTCGCCGGTCAGACGCCATCCTGCGGACCAGGCACCCAGCCATGAGTCCGCCGTGCACCCGGGTAGAAGACACGGTGCTGGACCTCATCCAGATCGCGGCTAGCTTCGACGACGCGTACGCGTGGATCTGCCGGGCCATCGGTCGCCGGCGCACCACCGCCAATCGGATCGCTGTTGCCATGGCCGCGCGCAAGAAGATGCGCTGGCGCCGGGAGATCGCGCTCGCGCTCGGCGACGCCGCCGATGGCGCGTTGTCTGTGCTGGAGTACCGCTACGTACACCGGGTGGAACGCCCGCACGGGTTGCCCGCAGCCCGTCGGCAGGCACGGATCCGGCAAGACTCGGGCAACAGGTACCTCGACAACCTCTACGAGGGGTTCGGGGTGTGCGTAGAACTCGACGGGACCGCCGCGCACCCAGCTGACGAGCAATGGCGCGACAAGCGCCGGGACACCGCCAATACTGTCGGCGGCATCATCACGCTCAGGTTCGGGTTGCTCGATCTAGGCGAACACCGATGCGAGACTGCGAGCGCGGTAGCTACCCTGCTGCGCCGTTATGGCTGGACGGGCTCCCTTCGCGCTTGCGGGCCCGGGTGCACCGCAGCGCTTCCATGATCATGGCCAGAATTGGGCCGTATTTGGCACGAACTGGCCACGATCATGAAGGTGGCGGGGTGGGCTGGGCGTCGATGCCGGCTTCGCGGCGCTGGGCTTTTGTGATGGGGGTGGGGGCGCCGGTTAGGGGGTCCAGGCCGCTGGCGGCTTTGGGGAAGGCGATCACGTCGCGGATGGTGGGGGCGCCGGCCAGCAGCATGCACACCCGGTCCCAGCCGAAGGCGATGCCGCCGTGCGGCGGGGGCCCGTACTTGAACGCGTCGAGCAGGAACCCGAACTGGGAGCGCGCCTCGGCGGGCGAGAGGCCGATCACGTCGAACACGGCCTGCTGCATCGCGGACTGGTGGATCCGGATGGAGCCGCCGCCGATCTCGTACCCGTTGCACACGATGTCGTAGGCGTCGGCCAGCGCGCCGCCGGGCTCGGCGACGAACTTGTCGGCCCATTCGGGCAGCGGCGCCGTGAACGGGTGGTGCACCGAGGTCCAGCCGCCCTCGCTGTCCTCCTCGAACATCGGCGCGTCCACCACCCACAGGAACGACCACGCGGATTCGTCGATCAGGTCGCAGGCGCGCCCGATCTCCAGCCGCGCCGCGCCGAGCAGTTCCCGGGCGGCCGAGGCGGGGCCCGCAGCGAAGAACACGCAGTCGCCCGGGCCGGCGCCGGTGGCACCGGACAGCCCGGACCGTTCGGCTTCGGACAGGTTCTTGGCCACCGGGCCGGTGATCTCGCCGTCCGGGCTGATCAGGGCGTAGGCCAGGCCCCGGGCGCCCCGGGACCGGGCCCACTCCTGCCACTGGTCCAGCTCGCGCCGGGACTGCGACGCGCCGCCGGGCATGACCACGGCCCCTACGTACGGGGCCTGGAAGACCCGGAACTGGGTGCCGGCAAAGTACGCGGTCAGGTCGGTGAGCTCGCAGCCGAAGCGCAGATCGGGCTTGTCCGAGCCGAACCGGGCCATCGCGTCCGCGTAGGTCATCCGGGGCAGCGGCCTGGGCACCTGATAGCCGGCCAGCTCGGACCACAGCAACGCGACGATGTCCTCGGCGATGTCGATGACGTCCTGCCGGGTGACGAACGACATCTCGATGTCGATCTGGGTGAACTCGGGCTGCCGGTCCTTGCGGAAGTCCTCGTCCCGGAAGCACCGGGCCAGCTGGTAGTACCGCTCCAGGCCGCCGACCATGAGCAGCTGCTTGAACAGCTGGGGCGACTGCGGCAGCGCGTACCAGTTGCCCGGGCGCAGCCGGACCGGAACCAGGAAGTCGCGCGCGCCCTCCGGCGTCGAGCGGGTCAGGTACGGGGTCTCGACGTTGACGAACCGGTGCTCGCGCATCACGTCGGACAGCAGGTAGGCGGCCTGCGACCGGACGCGCAGCGCACGCGAGGTGTCCTCGCGCCTGATGTCCAGGTACCGGTACTTGAGGCGGATGTCCTCGCTGACCTCGGTGGAGCCCTCGACCGGGAACGGCAGCGGGTCGGCCTCGCTGAGCACCTCGACCTCGTCCGCGGCCACCTCTATGTCCCCGGTGGGCAGCTCCGGGTTCTCGTTCCCGGCCGGGCGCTGCCGGACCGTTCCGGTCACCAGCACGCAGAACTCGGCCCGCAGCTCGTGACCCACTGCTTCCTCGCCGCGCCACACGACCTGGACCACGCCGCTCGCGTCCCGCAGGTCGATGAACACCACGCCGCCATGGTCACGGCGCCGGGCCACCCAGCCGGCCAGGGCCACGTGCTCTCCCGCGTGCGACGCCCGCAGCGTCCCCGCCTCATGGGTGCGGATCATCGCGTACTTCCCCTCTGCTCATGGTCAGAATCATTTATCCGAACGAACCGGGCCGCGGGCTGCCCTGCCTCATATCCCGCGGGCCGGACCTGACTCGGGCGCGAGCCCGGACAGGAACGGATTGGTGCGGCGCTCGGCCCCGATGGTGGTCTGCGGCCCGTGACCGGACAGGACCAGGGTCTCATCCGGCAGGGTCAGGCAGACCCGGGCCAGGCTGCGCAGGATTGTCGGGTAGTCCCCGCCGGGCAGGTCGGTCCGCCCGATCGAGCCCGCGAACAACAGATCACCGGAAAACAAGACGTCTTCAGGGGAGTCTATTTTGCTTTTGGCGCCTGCCGTAATCTGCTCTTCGAGCGGCAACCGGAATGTCACCGAGCCTTCGGTATGACCGGGCGCGTGATTGACGACGATCTGTAGTCCCACGAGGCTCACTGTCATCCCGTCGGCGAGTTCTTTGACGTCATCCGGCTCGGTGAATTCCAGCCCGCCGAACAGTTCCTGTCCTATACCGAGCGGGAAACCGCGGCCCGGATCACTGAGCAATGCACGGTCGGCGGGGTGGATATACGCGGGGATGCCCCGGGCGCCGCATACCGGTGCGACTGACCACACGTGGTCGATATGACCGTGCGTGAGCAGGACCGCGGCCGGGCTGAGCCGGTGCTCGGCGAGAATCTCCTCGATCCCGCGCTCGGCTTCCTGGCCCGGGTCGATGATCACGCACTGCTCGCCGGGAGCGGTCGCGACGATATAACAGTTCGCGGCGAACGACCCTGCTGGGAACCCTGCGACGAGCACAACCGTCCTTTCTCACGGTACGGTGTCTCAGGCTACCGAGGTGACCGCATGGCGGCGAACCGATAACGAAGGGTACCGATCCCGGCATCTGGAAGGTACGATTCGCGAGCGATCGCGAATTATGCGGGGGTTCGGGGGGTCGTCCCCCGAGCCGCGCCAGCCATGTTCCGGGATCAACGGTATACGGGTTCGTTGGCCTGCCACCCGTGAATACCAGCGGTAGTCAGATAACGCAACAGGCCAAGGAGGATACGACCGGTGGCGGGTAACAGCGAACGCCAGCGCAGGCAAGCCAGGGAGAAGCACCGTCGTCAGCAGGAGTTGCGGCTCGCCAGACAGCGCCAGCTCCGCAAGCGCTGGTTGACCGGGTTCAGCGCCGTGGTGGCGGCGGGACTGCTCGCCGGGCTGCTCGTGGCATTCCTCCCGAGCGGTAACGGCAAGAAGCCGCCGGCCGCAGCCAGCAAGTCGCCCTCCGCTTCCGCCTCCGCATCGGCGACGACATCGGCCGCCACGGTGGCCGAGCCTGCGCATCACTGCACCTACACCACGGCTACCCCGGTCTCGAAAAAGGTCGGCCTTCCGCCCGCCACCCCGGACTTCGCCGCCAGCTACCAGGCGACGATCAACACCAACCTGGGCCCGATCAGCGTCAGCCTGCTCAATGACAAGGCGACCTGCACGGTCAATTCGTTCATCCACCTCGCGCAGACGGGCTTCTTCAACAACACCCAGTGCCACCGGCTGCTGACCAGCGGTATTTACGTGCTGCAGTGCGGCGACGCTTACGCTACGGCCAGCACCAAGCTGGATTGCAGCACCACCAGCACGGTCGGTACCGGGACGCCGGGCTACGAATACGCCAGCGAGAATCTCACCGGCGCCAAATACCCGGCGGGAACGGTCGCGATGGCGAACGGAGGCACCGCGACCAGCAACGGCAGCCAGTTCTTCATCGTGTACAAGGACAGCAGTTCCGGGCTGGGAACCTCCTATACACCCTTCGCCACGGTTTCATCTGGATTGAATATCATCCAGAATGTGGCAAAGGACGGAACCTCGTGTACATATCCTCAGGCCGGCGGCGGCGTTCCGAAGGAGAAGGTCATCATCGACAGCGTGACGATTAAGAAGACCTGACGAGGAAGACACGCAGGAGGTTCGCCGTGAGCACCGCTGACCATCCGTGGGGCAGGGTAGACGCCGACGGGACGGTCTATGTCCGTACTGCCGATGGCGAGCGGGTGATCGGATCCTGGCAGGCAGGCAGCCCGGAGGAGGCCGTGGCCTTCTACCAGCGTAAGTACGAGGCGCTGGAGACCGAGGTGGTTCTGCTCGAACAGCGGATCAGCGCCACCGACATGGCGCCCGCCCAGGCCGCGGCGACCGTCCAGCGTCTGCTCGGCAGCATCAGCGATGCCAACGCGCTCGGTGACCTCGACGGCCTGCGAACCCGCCTGGAGCGGCTGACCGAGGATGTCGGCCACCGCCGCGAGGAGGTCAAGGCGGCCCGCGAGCAGGCCCGGGTGCAGGCCAAGCAGATCAAGGAGCGGATCGTCACCGAGGCCGAGCAGATCGCCGCCGAGGCCACGCACTGGAAGAGCAGCGGCGAGCGGATGCGCGAGCTGCTCGAGGAGTGGAAGGCGGCCCCGCACGCCGACCGGGCCGCCGAGGCGCTGCTGTGGAAGCGGCTGTCCGCGGCGCGTAACGCGTTCACCAAGCGGCGCAAGGCCTTCTTCGCCACCCTGGAAGCAGAGCGGGAGGACGTGAAGGCCCGCAAGGACCAGCTATGCGCCGAGGCCGAGGCATTGTCCGGTTCGACCGACTGGGGCCCGACCACCAGCGCGTTCCGCGAGCTGATGAACAAGTGGAAGGCCGCCGGGCGGGCCGACCGCGAGGCCGAGACCGAGCTGTGGAAGCGCTTCCGGGCCGCCCAGGACAAGTTCTTCACCGCGCGGTCCGAGGTGTTCTCGGCCAAGGACGCCGCGCTGCGTGAGCACGGGGAGGCCAAGCAGCAGCTGCTGGACCAGGCTCAGGCGCTGCTGCCGGTGACCGATATCCGCGCCGCCCGGTCCGCGTTGCGCGGCATCCAGGAGCGCTGGGAGCAGATCGGCGCCGTGCCGCGGGATTCACGCGAGCACCTGGAGTCGGGGCTGCGTCGCGTAGAGGAGGCGATCCGCAAGGCCGAGGAGGCGCAGTGGCGCCGCTCCAACCCCGAGGCACTGGCCCGGGCCGAGGGCACGGTCGCGCAGCTGCGCTCGACCATCGCCCAGCTGGAGGAGCAGCTGACCAAGGCGCGAGACCGGGGCGACGACCGAGCCGCGAGCAATGCCGAGGAAGCCCTCACCGCCCGCCGCGCCTGGCTGGAAGAAGCCGAGCACACGCTGGCTGAGTTTTCCAGCTAGCGGAGCTAGCTCGCGGGGGCTGTGTTTGTCCAGGGGGACGACCCCCTGGAACCCCCGCATTGCCCGCTGGGCTTCTCGCCGTAGTACCACGCGGGCGGGGGGCCGTCGGCCCCCGCGCCCGCGCGGGTCAGCTCGTAATACGGGCTACGTCGTATACGCCGTCGATGGCGCGGACGGCGCGCAGGACGTGGCCCAGGTGCTTGGGGTCGCCCATCTCGAACGTGAAGCGGCTGACCGCAACGCGGTCCCGGCTGGTCGTGACCGTGGCGGACAAGATGTTGACGTGCTGGTCGGACAGGACCCGGGTCACGTCGGAGAGCAGCCTGGTCCGGTCGAGCGCTTCGACCTGGATGGCGACCAGGAACACCGAGCCTTCGGTCGGGGCCCAGTGGACCTCGACCATCCGGTCCTGCTGGGTGCCGCTCAGGTGGGCCAGGTTGACGCAGTCCGTCCGGTGCACGGACACGCCGTGGCCGTGGGTGACGAAGCCGCTGATCTGGTCGCCGGGCACCGGAGTGCAGCAGCGGGACAGCCGGACCCAGACGTCTGGCGCGCCGGTAACCTCGACGCCGCTGTCGGTCGGGGCCCGGGGCTTGGGCGCCTTGGTCGGAAACGTGGTCTCGGCCAGGTCCTCCTGCGCGCCAGCCAGCCCGCCGACCGACCTGACCAGCTTCTCCACCACCGACTGGGCGCTGACCCGGCCCTCGCCGACCGCCGCGTACAGCCCGGATACATCGGGGTAGCGCAGGTCACGGGCCAAGGTGATCAGCGTGTCGGCGGCGGCCAGCCGCTGCAGCGGCAGCCCCTGCTTGCGCATGGCCCGGGCGATCTGGTCCTTGCCCGCCTCGACCGCGGCTTCCCGGCGCTCCTTGGAGAACCACTGCCGGATCTTGTTCCGGGCCCGGGGGCTCTGCACGAACTTGAGCCAGTCCCGGCTCGGTCCCGCCTCGGCCGTCTTGGCGGTGAAGATCTCCACCGTGTCGCCGTTGTCCAGGGTGGATTCCAGCGCCACCAGCCGGCCGTTGACCCGCGCGCCGATGGTCCGGTGCCCGACTTCGGTGTGGATGGCGTAGGCGAAGTCCACCGGCGTGGAGCCCTGCGGCAGCGGGATCACGTCCCCGCGGGGGGTGAAGACGTAGACCTCGGCGGCAGCTAGGTCAAAGCGGAGCGACTCGAGGAACTCGGCCGGGTCCTCGGTCTCCCGCTGCCAGTCGACCAACTGGCGGAGCCAGGCCATCTCCTGGGTGTCGTCCTTGACGCCGGAGGACCGGCCGCTGAAGACCGTCTCTTCCTTGTACTTCCAGTGCGCGGCGACGCCGTACTCCGACCGCTGGTGCATGCGCCAGGTCCGGATCTGCAGTTCCACCGGCTTGCCGCCCGGCCCGATGACCGTGGTGTGCAGCGACTGGTACATGTTGAACTTCGGCATCGCGATGTAGTCCTTGAACCGTCCGGGGACGGGATTCCATCGCGCGTGGATGGCGCCCAGGGCCGCGTAGCAGTCGCGGACGGTATCGACCAGGACGCGGATGCCGACCAGGTCGTAGATGTCGTCGAAGCCGACGTTCCTGGCGATCATCTTCTGGTAGATCGAGTAGTAGTGCTTGGGCCGGCCGGTCACCGTGTTCTTGATCTTGGCCTCGTGCAGGTCGTCACGGACGTCCTGGATCACTTCCTGCAGGAAGGCCTCGCGGCGCGGCGCCCGGCTGGACACCAGGCGCGCGATCTCGTCGAACCGCTTCGAGTAGAGCGTCTGGAAGGCCAGATCCTCCAGCTCCCACTTCACCGTGTTCATGCCGAGCCGGTGGGCGAGCGGGGCGTAGATCTCCAGGACCTCCCGGGACTTGCGCTCCTGCTTCTCCCGCTTCAGGTAGCGCAGCGTCCGCATGTTGTGCAGCCGGTCCGCGAGCTTGATGACCAGCACGCGGATGTCGCGGGACATCGCGACCACCATCTTGCGGACGGTCTCCGCCTCGGCCGACTCGCCGTACTTGACCTTGTCCAGCTTGGTGACGCCGTCCACCAGCGCGGCGATGTCCTCGCCGAACTCGCCGCGCAGCTCGGTCAGCGTGTACGGGGTATCTTCCACCGTGTCGTGCAGCAGCGCGGCACAGATGGTGTCGGTATTCATGCCGAGCTCGGCCAAGATCGTCGCCACGGCCAGCGGATGGGTGATGTACGGATCGCCGCTCAGCCGCTTCTGCTCGCGGTGCCAGTAGGCGGCCTTGTCGTAGGCGCGCTCGATGAGCCGCACGTCGGCCTTGGGGTGCGTGGCGCGGACGGTCTTGATCAGCGGGTCGAGCACCGGGCTGAGCGTGGTGCCGCGCTGGGCGCCCAGCCGGGCCAGCCGCCGCCGGACCCCGACACCGGACGCGGACGCGGCGACGTCGGCCGCCTGGCCCTGGACCGCCGCGACCGCGGCCCGGGCCCGGCTCGGGCGGGCCTGGGTGCTTCCGGCGCTTGCCGCCTGGGGTTCGGCCGGGTCCCCGGCGGATTTGGAGCTCTCCGGGGCCTCGGGGCTCGCGGTGGCCTCGGCGTCGGCGGCCGCGCGGCCACCCGGCACGCCGGCTGTCCCTGCCTCGGCCTGTTCCGCATCGGTCAGGGGTTCGGTACCCCCCGGCGCGTCCACCCGGGCAGGATCGGCAGCCCTCGTGCCGGTCGTGATGACGTCACCGGCCACAGTGCTCCTCACATCTGCCAAGCCATCATTCTACTTAGTTGGGTTAAACACCTGATCACATGCGTGGGATTCCCGGCTGTTACGGGGCCCAGCCGGTGGTCATGAGGTAGATGCCGAACCAGGTGGACGCGGCGGCCAGGATGGCGATCACCGGAATCAGGACCCAGACCGGGGCCCGGGCCAGCAGGCGGGCCAGCGGCAGGCCGAGCAGCATCGCGGGCAGCAGGAACCGGGGTTTGGAGCCCAGGTAGTACGGGCCCGGGGCGAGGGCCAGCACGATGACCACCAGCGTGTAGGCGTGCAGGCAGACGGGAATGCGCTCGGCCAGGCTGCAGCCGGTGAGCGCGACGGCGGCCGCGATGACCAGCAGGGTCAGCGCGACCGAGGCGTTCGGTCCGTAGATGATCGCTTGCTTGGCGGCCAGGATGATGCCCTTGCCCCAGTCGAAGCTGTTGTGCGCGTTCTCCTCGACCCAGGCAAACCCGGCGAGGTGGTGCGTGGCCCAGGCCGAGTAGGCCCAGTAGCCGACCAGGCCGAGCGGGGCGGTCACCACGGCCGCCGCGGGGCGCCACCACGTGGGCAGGGGCTCGCGCGCTCGCAGGGCCCGGATCAGCGGGGGCAGCGCGGCGACCAGGACCGCCGCGACCAAGGCCAGGGCCGTGCTGCGGACCGTCCCGGCCAGGATGGTCAGGCCCGCGGCGGTCAGCCAGCGCCGCTCCACCAGGGCGACCAGGGACCAGACGGCCAGCGCGCAGAACAGGGCGTCGGAGTAGAGCGTGGCCCAGGCGAGCGAGCCGGGCGCGACCGCCCACAGCGCGACCAGGAGCAGGCTGATCCGCGGATCGCCGGTGAGCTTGAGGCCGAGCCGGGTCAGCCCCCAGGCGGCCGCCAGCCCGGCGGCGATCGTGACGGTGAACGCGGCCCGGTGGGCGCCGACCCCGGGTATCCAGGCCAGCGAGTCGATGGCCGCCGGGTACCCGGGGAACCAGGCGAAGATGACGTCCAACCGCAGGTTGCCCGGCACGTAGGAGTAGCCGTGGGCCGCGATGTGCAGGAAACGGCCGCTGTCCCAGGACGCGATCAGGTGCCACAGCGAATAGTGCAGGTTGTGGAACTTCCCGCGGGGCAGCAGGAACGCCGAGACCGCCAGGGACAGGAGCCGGATGCTCGCGAAGATCGCGACCCCGGCCAGGGCCAGCGGGAATCGCGGGCTGACCCCGCCCTGGTCAGCGGGCGCGGGGGCCGGCGAGGCCGGCTGGGCCACCGGATCGCTGTAGGCATGCCCCGGCAGTGACATCGGCGCGCACCCCTAGACGGTGGTCAGCGCGGTGACCGGGAGGTCGGCGAGCTTGGCCCGGCCGTGCAGGAAGGACAGTTCCAGCAGCACGGCGAGGCCCGCTACCCGGGCCCCCGTGCGCTGCACCAGGTCGACCGAGGCGCGGGCGGTGCCGCCGGTGGCCAGCACGTCGTCGATGACCAGGACGCGATCGCCGGGATCGAAGGCGTCGGTCAGCACCTCGATCGTGGCGGTGCCGTACTCGAGCTGGTAATCCTCCGCGAGCGTGGCCCCGGGCAGCTTGCCCTTCTTCCTGATCGGGATGAATCCCGCGCCGAGCCGGGCCGCCACCGGGGCGGCCAGGATGAAGCCGCGCGCCTCGATGCCCGCCACCTTGTCAACGGGCCCGTAGGTCTGCGCCAGGGCACCGATCACGGCACGGAACGCCTCGCCGTCGGCCAGCAGGGGGGTGATGTCCTTGAACACCACCCCGGACTGCGGGTAGTCCGGTACGTCACGTATCCGGGCCGCGATGAGGCGGGTCAGCTCGCGTTCCCCGACGGGAGCCTCCGCCTGATCGGCCATGCTCAGCGCCGCTTCTTCTTGCCCGCGGGGCGATGCCGGGTCGAGCCGCCGCTCCGGCGTGGCTGCTGCCGCGGGCCGGGGCGGGCCGTGCCCGGCGTGCCCCGGGCGGCCGGGACCCGCGATGCGCTGGTGGTCAGCGCGCTCGCGGGCGGCGCGGCCTCGTCGTAGTCCGTCTCAGCCACGACGTCATCGGCGTCGTCCTCCGCCAGCGGCGCCCGCGCGGCGACGGTCCCGGAGCGGCTGCCCGCCTTGGCCGCGGTGCGCTTGGCCGCGCGGCCGCCGGCCGCGCGCACGCTGACCCGCTTGGCCAGCGCCTTGTACTGCGGCTCCCGCTCCTTCAGGTCGGCCAGCACCGGGGTGGCGATGAAGATCGAGGAGTAGGTGCCGGACAGCATGCCCACCAGGAGCACCAGCGACAGGTCCTTCAGCTCGCCGGCGCCGAGCAGGCCGCCGCCCACGAACAAGATCGCGGCCACCGGCAGCAGCGCGATCAAGGAGGTGTTGATCGACCTGACCAGGGTCTGGTTCAGGGCCAGGTTCGCCGCATCGCTGTAGGTGGTCCTGGTTCCGCCGATCAGGCCGGCGGTATTCTCCCGGACCTTGTCGAAGACCACCACGGTGTCGTACAGGGAATAGCCGAGGATGGTCAGCAGCCCGATGACGGTCGCCGGGCTGACCTGGAATCCGGTCAGCGCGTACACGCCGGTGGCGATGACCAGGTCGTGGATGAGGGCCACGAAGGCGGCCACCGCCATCTTCCACTCGAAGGCGATCGACAGGTAGAGCACGATCACGACCAGGAAGGCGATCAGGGCCTGGACCGCCTTGGTGGTGATCTGGCCGCCCCAGCTCGCTCCCACGAAGCTGGTGCTCATGTTCTTGGCGCCCAGCTGGCTGGTCAGCGCGTTCTCGACCGTGAAGGTCTGCTGGCTGGTCAGCGTGTCGGTCTGCACCTGCCAGGACTTGTTGCCCAGCTTGCCGGTGAGCTGCTGCACCACGGCGCCGTTGATGCCCTCGCTGCTGACCGTGTTCTGGACCTGGGTCTGCGTGGCCGCGGGCGCGGAGAACTGGAAGACCGCGCCGCCCTTGAAGTCCACGCTGAAGTCCAGCCCGTGGACGAACAGGGCCACGACGCTGATGAGCAGGATGGCACCGGAGATCGCGTACCACCGGCGCTTGCGGCCGACGAAGTCGTAGGAGACCTCGCCGCGGTAGAGCCTGCTGCCGACCTGGCCGAGCCGCGACATCATGCCTCCCCGTTGTTGCGGGACACTGTGTCGCGCGGCGCGGCATCCGGCCTGCGCCTGCTGACCTGGTTACGGCGGACCGAGGACCGCCACGGAGTGCGAGCGCCCAGCCGGACGGGGTCAAGACCGGACAGCGGGTGGCCGTCACCGTAGAACTTGGTCCGGGCCAGTATCGTCACCATCGGCTTGGTGAACAGGAACACGACGATGATGTCGATGACCGTGGTCAGGCCGAGGGTGTACGCGAAGCCCTTGACCTCTCCGATGGAGAAGTAGTACAGCAGTACCGCGGCGATGAACGACACGGTGTCCGACACCAGGATCGTGCGCCGGGCCCGTTTCCAGCCCGCCTCCACCGCTGGGCGCAGCGCCTTGCCTTCGCGGACTTCGTCCCGCAATCGCTCGAAGAACACGACGAACGAGTCGGCGGTGATACCGATGGCCACGATCAGGCCCGCGATCCCGGCCAGCTCGAGGGCGAAGTTCTGGTACTTGGTGAGCAGCATGACCGTCAGCAAGGCCAGCGTGGCGGCGATGACCAGGCTGAAGACCGACACCAGGCCGAGGCCCCGGTAGTACAGGAAGGAGTAGATCACCACCAGGCCCAGCCCGATCGCCGCCGCGATCAGGCCGCCGGTCAGCTGGGCATGGCCGAGCGAGGCCGACACCGTATCGGCGGTGAGGATCTCGAAGTTCAGCGGCAGCGACCCGTACGTCAGCACGTTAGCCAGCTGCGTGGCCTCGGCCTGGGTGAAGTTGCCGGTGATCTGGAAGGTGCCGCCGGGAATGGCGCCATTGGTCTCCGGCGCGGTGGTGACGTTCCCGTCCAGGACGACCGCGATCGTGTCCAGCCAGAAGTCATCCTCGTTGGTCGAGGCGCTGGGGTAGTACTTGGTCGCCTGCTCCGAGGTCAGGTTGGTGAAGGCGGTGGTGCCCGCGCCCTTGAGCGTCACCAGGACTTGCCACTGGTTGCTGGTGGTGGACAGCTCGGCGGTAGCGGTGGCGATCTGCGTGCCCGGTATCTTGGCCACGTCCAGGGCGTACTTGCCGCCCCTTGAGTCGCACGAGACGATCTGGGCGTTGATGGCGTCGTAGTCCTGCGGCTTGGTGTACCCGGCGTCCTTCTTCCACTGCGTCGTGTCGCCCGGCGTGCACTTCACCTTGTTGAACAGCGCCAGCGTCTGCTTGTTGACCAGGCTCGGGTCGCCGAAATAGGTGGGAGCGGCCGTCGCGCTCGGGCTGGGGCTGGCCGACGCGGACGCCGAGGGGGAAGCCGTGGGCGAGGCGGTCCCGGTGGCTGTGGGGCTGGCGCTGGAACTCGCGGCCGGGACGATCTTGGCCGAGGTGCTGGCCGTGCTGGTGGTGCTGGCCGAGGGGGACGGCGTCGCCGTCGCGGTGGAAGTCGCGCTGGCCGAGGGGCTCGCACTGGCGGACGTGCTGGGCGAGGCGGAGGGGACCGGCGTGCTCGGCGTGGCGCTGTAGGCCTGGTACAGCAGCGTCTGCCGGAAGTTGAGCAGGGCGGTCTCGCTGACCAGTTGCTCGGTCTGCTCGCTGGTCTTGCCCGGGACCGACACGTTCAGGACGTTGTTGCCCTGGGACTGGACCTCGGCACCGGTGTTACCTGAGGCGTTCACCCGGGACAAGATGATCGTCTTGGCCTCGTTCAGCTCGGAAGCTGACGGGGTACCCCCGGACAGCGTGGTCGCCTTCATGCTCAGCACGGTGCCGCTGGACAGGTCCAGCCCCAGGCCGACCCGGAAATCCTTATGCCACTGGGACGGGCTGAACAGATCTCCGCCTGCGATGCCCAGGAGCATGATCACGATGAGCGCGATGAGCGCCGCAAGCGCCCGTCCCGGATGCGGGACGGTCTTCGTCGGGCCTGCCACTTCTCCGCCTGTCCCTAGATCGGTCGTTCCCGTTTAGACCCTGCTGCCAGCGGCCGGGTCAGAACACGTTGTCCTTGTCGGACTTGGCCAGGTTGCTGTCGTGCGAATCGGCGAGGCCTGCCTCGGCGGAGTCGGCACGGTCATGGACCTCGTGGTCGTCGGCGTCCTCGTGCACGTCGTCATCGACGTAGCCGTCGGCGTCTTCGGGCTGATCGTCCTCGACCGTCTCGGTCTCCTCGTCGTCCCCGCCGGAGATGACCTCCATGACGGCACGCCGGATGTAACGGACGTCCACGCCGGGCGCGACCTCGAGGATGACGTCGTCACCGTCCACCGCGGAGACGGTGGCGTACATCCCGGCCGTGGTCCGGACCCGGGCCCCGGGGGTGAGGGTACGCTGCTGCTGCTGAGCCTGCTGCTGGCGGCGACGCTGCGGCCGGATCATCAGGAAGTAAAAGCCGACAAAGACCAGCACGATCAGGAGCAGGAACGTATACGAGCTGCTGCCTGATTTGCTTGAGGTCGCCGCGACGACCGCTGAGAAACTCCCCATGACCGGGGCATCCTTCCAGTTGATTCTGCATGCATGGTCGCGGCGAAAGGCCAACGACCAACTGCCGAAGTTTAGCCGCGCTTTGACCGCGCACCAACAGGCTACGAGGTTTTGCAGGTTATCGTGACCTCGGCGCGATCTTGCCGGGCAGGACTAATCAAACAGCGTGGGCAATTCGGCCAGCGACGGCGGGGGCGTGAGGCCGAGATGAGCCCAGCCGGCCGCGGTGGCTACCCGGCCGCGCGGGGTCCGCGCCAGGAGCCCGCACCGGACCAGGAACGGCTCCGCCACCACCTCGACCGTCTCCGCCTCCTCGCCCAGCGCCACCGCGAGCGTGGACAGGCCGACCGGACCGCCGCCGAACCGGCGGATCACCGCCTCCAGCACGCCCCGGTCGAGCCGGTCCAGACCATGGGCGTCCACTTCGTAGATCTCGAGCGCGGTGCGGGCGACCTCCCTGGTCACCACCCCGTCGGCCCGGACCTCGGCGTAGTCCCGCACCCGCCGCAGCAGCCGGTTCGCGATCCGTGGCGTGCCCCGCGACCGGGTGGAGAGCTCGGTCGCGCCCTCGTCGGTGAGCGTCACCCCGAGCAGTCCGGCGGACCTGCGGATAATGTGCTCGAGCTCGTCGGGAGCGTAGAAGTCCAGGTGCGCGGTGAACCCGAACCTGTCCCGCAGCGGTGCGGGCAGCAGCCCGGCCCGGGTGGTCGCCCCGACCAGCGTGAACGGCGCGATCTCGAGCGGGATCGCGGTCGCCCCGGGGCCCTTCCCGATCACCACGTCGACCCGGAAGTCCTCCATGGCCAGGTACAGCATCTCCTCGGCGGGCCGGGGCAGGCGGTGGATCTCGTCGATGAAGACCACCTCGCCCTCGCTGAGCGTGGACAAGGTCGCGACCAGGTCACCGGACCGCTCGATCGCCGGGCCGCTGGTCTGGCGCATCGGCGCGCCGAGCTCGGCGGCCACGATCATCGCGATCGTGGTCTTGCCCAGGCCGGGCGGGCCCGCCAGCAGCACGTGGTCCGGCGGCCGGCCGCGGCGCAGCGCGCTCTGCAAGATCAGCGACAGTTGCTCGCGCACCCGGGCCTGGCCGGTGAACTCGGTGAGCCGCGTGGGCCGCAGCGCGCTCTCGATGACGCGCTCGTCCGCGTCCGCCAGCGGGGACACCGTCGCGTCGGTTTCGCGGTCCATCCGCCCGCGGCGGGCGGCCAGCTCGGCGTCCTCGGCCTTAGCTAGGGAGTCGCGGTCGCGGTCCTCGCTCATGGCTTGCCGAGCTTGCGCAGCGCGGCTCGCAGGACCGCGGCGACGTCCACGGTCTCGCCGTTGGCGGCGCCGATCGTGCCGTCCTCCTCCAGGGCCGCGATCGCCTGGTCGGCGTCACGGGCGGCCCAGCCCAGGTTGACCAGGCCGGACTGCACCTGGTCCCGCCACTGGGCGGCTCGCTGCGGCCGGGCGCCGGGCAGGCCGCCGGCCGCGCCGCTTTCGCCGGGCGGGCCGAGCCGGTCCCGCAACTCGAGCACGATCCGCTCCGCCCCTTTCTTGCCGATGCCCGGGACCATGGTCAGCGCGCCGAGATCCTCGGTCGCCACGGCCCGGCGCAGCGCGTCGGGCGCGTGCACGGCCAGCATGGCCAGCGCCAGGCGGGGACCGACGCCGCTGGCGGTCTGCAGCAGCTCGAAGACGTTCCGCTCGTCGTCGGAGCCGAAGCCGTACAGGGTCAGCGAGTCCTCCCTGACCACCAGGGAGGTGGCGACCTGGGCCGGCTCGCCCGGCGTGAGCGTGGCCAGGGTGCCCGGCGTGCACTGGACCCGCATCCCGACGCCCCCGACCTGGATGACGGCGCCGTCGGGCGCCACCGCGGCGACCGTGCCGTGCAGATGAGCGATCACGCCCTACCTCCTCATGCTGGCCGCGAGCGGCATCCCGGTGCTCAGCGGGGACGCGCCACGCCAGATGTGACAGATGGCCAGCGCCAGCGCGTCGGCCGCGTCCGGCGGACGGGGCGGGTCCGAGATCCGCAGCAGCTTGGTCACCATGGTCGTCACCTGGTTCTTGTCGGCCCGCCCGTTTCCGGTCACGGCGGCCTTGACCTCGCTGGGCGTGTGGGTGGCGACCGGCAGCCCGCGCCGGGCGGCGCACACGATCGCGACCGCGCCGGCCTGAGCCGTGCCCATTACCGTCCGCACGTTCTGCTGGCTGAACACCCGCTCGACGGCCACCGCGTCGGGCTGGCACGCGTCCAGCCACTGCTCCAGCTCGACCTCGATGGCCAGCAGCCGCGCCGCGATGTCGTCGGCCGCCGAGGTCCTGATCACCCCGACCCGGACCAGGCTCAGCGCCCGGCCCGGTGCCCCGTCCACCACGCCGACGCCGCACCTGGTCAGCCCGGGGTCGACGCCGAGCACCCGGACCGGGTGCCGCGCATAGGTCAGGCCCACGAGGTGCTCCATCCGGCGCGCGAGGTCCACGAACATCTGTTCGCCACGAACCTACCGGCCCGCGGCGGCCCGGTCGCGTACCGGGGCGGCGTGTTGCGTGAATTGCCTTTCAGAAGGCATCGAGCATGTAGGCGGTCCCGCCGAACGCCGTGTCCAGGGCGGCGTCGTCCCCGGGCGAGCCGCCAGCGGCCAGGGCCGCCCGGCGCAGCGCGCTGACCGGGGTCCCGGCGTACAGCGCGGCCAGCCCACGCGCTCCCACGGTGAGCGGCACGTCCGGCGGGCGGCCGGCCGATCAACGGTTCCAGGGCGCCCCGGCCGTCGCTGACGGCGAGGTCCCAGCGGCCGGAGTTGGCCGGCCGGGCGTCGTCGGCGATGGCCAGCGGCACGCTAAGAGACACCGCGGCGGGGAAGCCACGTGCGGCGATGGCGGCCGGGGCGTCGACCACCCGGAGCATCCACATCGAGCGGTGGTGCACGTCCGCGTCGCGCTCGCGGGTCAGCCACCAGAACGCGTCGGCCGGGCCGACCCGCGCGAATACCTGGTCCGCGATCGAGGCATGCGAGCCGACGTGGGCCCAGAACGCGCGCTGGGCCGGGGCGGAGATCGCCTGCGCGCCCTCAACGAACAGCGCGTCGTTCCCGTTGTGCCACCGGTAGACGAGGAAGCCGTCGTCGCACAGGTAGGCGTACAGGTCCGGGTCGGCCAGCGAGCGGGCCACCGACGCGACGTCCCAGGTGATCGGGCCGCAGTCGCGGGACGACTGGTGCACCCGGCCGATGACCGAGATCGCCGCCTCGGCGTCCGCGGGTGCGGCCCGCCGCAGGCGGGGGGATCCGGCCGCGACGTCCTGGCCGACGGCCAGAACCGTGGGATCGGGCGGCACCAGGTCGCGCAGCGACCGCGTCGGGATCACGGCGATATCGCGCACGCCAGCCAGTTCCCAGCCCAGTGACCGGTACAACGGCGTCGTCGCCGGGTACAAGGCCGACAACGGATAACCGCGCGCTGCCACCTCGTCAAGCAGGGCGGTCATCAGCCGCCTGGCGATGCCCCGGCCGCGGTCCTCGGGTGCCACCTTGACGCTGGCCACGCCGGCCATCGGCACCGCCCGGCCGCACCACCACTGCCGCATATCGTGGAAGGTGGCCGCGCCGACCGGACGGCCGCCGTCGAAGGCGCCGAGGGACCGGCCTGCGGCGACCGGGTCCGCGACGGCCCGGCGCCGCTGGTCCCGCCCGGTCCGGCGGGACGGCCCGAAGGACCGTTCGGCCAGGTCGAATTGCGCGTCCAGGTCGTCGTCGGGACGGACGGCACGGATCAGGACGGGTATCGCATCCGGTTGGTCAGCCACGACCACCCACCGTACGGCAGGAGCCGGGCGGGCCGGCTACCGGCCGACGTCAGGCCTCGAGCTTCTCCACGATCTCGTCGGAGACCGAGTAGTTGGCGTACACATCCTGCACGTCGTCGGAATCCTCAAGCGCGTCGATCAGCCGGAATACCCGCTTGGCCTGCTCCTCGTCCAGGTCGATCTCGACGCTGGGCAGGAAGGCCACGTCGGCCGAGTCGTAGTCGATCCCGGCGTCCTGCAGCGCGGTGCGGGTCGCTACCAGATCGGTCGGCTCGGACACGACCTCGAACGATTCGCCGAGGTCGTTGACCTCCTCGGCGCCCGCTTCGAGCACGGCCGTGAGCACGTCGTCCTCGGTCACCCCACCCACCTCCCCTCCCCCCCTCTTGTCGACGACGACGACGCCCTTGCGGTGGAACAGGTACGACACCGACCCGGGGTCGGCCATCGAGCCGCCGTTGCGGCTGAACGCGGTGCGCACGTCCGACGCGGCCCGGTTCCGGTTGTCGGTCAGGCACTCCACCAGGACCGCGACGCCACCAGGACCGTAGCCCTCGTAGGTAATGTTCTCGTACTGCGCACCGCCGGCCTCGGCACCGCTGCCCCGGCGTACGGCGCGGTCGATGTTGTCGTTCGGGACCGAGCTCTTCTTCGCCTTCTGAATGGCGTCGTACAGCGTCGGGTTCCCCGCCGGGTCTCCGCCGCCGGTGCGCGCGGCGACCTCGACATTCTTGATCAGCTTGGCGAACAGCTTGCCGCGCTTGGCGTCGACCACCGCCTTCTTGTGCTTGGTGGTGGCCCACTTGGAGTGGCCGCTCATGTGTTTTCCTTCACGATGTCTGCGAATAGCTCATGGATACGCCGGTCCGGGGTCAGCTCGGGGTGGAAGGCCGTGGCCAGCAGTTGCCCCTGCCGCACCGCGACGATCCTACCGGTGCGCTGCTCGGTGCCCAGGACGGCGACGTTCTCGCCATTCTGCTCCACCCAGGGGGCCCGGATAAAGACCGCCCGAAGCGGCGCGGCCTCGATTGCGCCCAGGCCGGCCCGAGGCGCAGCCGCCAAGGTACGAAGCGTGATGTCGCTCTCGAACGAGTCGACCTGACGGCCGAACGCGTTCCGGCGCACGGTCATATCGATCCCGCCGTAGGTCAGCTGGCCGGCCACGCCGTCGGCGAGGCGGTCGGCCAGCATGATCATCCCGGCACAGGACCCGAACGCGGGCAGGCCGGAGGTGATCAGCTTGCGCAGCGGCTCAAGCATGTCGAACGCCACGGACAGCCGCCACAGCGTGGTGGACTCGCCGCCCGGGATCACCAGGCCGTCGAGCTGATGAAGCTCTTCGGGGCGGCGCACCGGCACCGCCCGGGCGCCGGTGTCCTCCAGCGCGCGCAGGTGCTCGGGCACGTCACCCTGCAAGGCGAGCACTCCGATAACCCGCGGCGCCATCACCCCTCCAGACGTAACGTAACCACGTTAAAACACCGGAACCGCTGCTCTTCTTCCCGTTTTACCGGGTGCGGCGGCGCGGGCAGCCGCGGTTACCAGCCCCGGCCGGCGTAGTGCTGGTCGGGGGGGAGGGTGTCCAGGTTGATGCCGACCATGGCCTCGCCCAGGCCGCGGGAGACCTTGGCGACCACGTCCGGGTCGTCGTGGAAGGTGGTGGCCTTCACGATCGCGGCGGCGCGCTTGGCCGGGTCGCCGGACTTGAAGATGCCCGAGCCCACGAACACGCCCTGGGCGCCGAGCTGCATCATCAGCGCGGCGTCCGCCGGGGTCGCGATGCCGCCCGCGGTGAACAGCACGACCGGCAGCCGCCCCGCCCGGGCCACCTCGGCCACCAGCTCGTATGGCGCGCCGAGCTCCTTGGCCGCGGTGAACAGCTCCTCGCCGGGCAAACCCGACAGCCGCGCGATCTCGGACCGGACGGACCGCATGTGCCGGGTCGCCTCGACCACGTTGCCCGTCCCGGCCTCGCCCTTGGAGCGGATCATCGCCGCGCCCTCGGTGATCCGCCGCAGCGCCTCGCCTAGGTTCGTGGCGCCGCACACGAACGGCACGGTGAACTTCCACTTGTCGACGTGATGGGCCTCGTCGGCCGGGGTGAGCACCTCGGACTCGTCGATGTAGTCGACCCCGATGGCCTGCAGGACCTGCGCCTCGGCGAAGTGCCCGATCCGGCATTTGGCCATGACCGGGATGGACACCGCGGCGATGATGCCGTCGATCATGTCGGGATCACTCATCCGGGCCACGCCGCCCTGGGCCCGGATGTCGGCGGGCACGCGCTCGAGCGCCATCACCGCGACCGCGCCGGCATCCTCGGCGATCTTGGCCTGGTCGGGCGTGACCACATCCATGATCACGCCGCCTTTGAGCATCTCCGCCATGCCGCGCTTCACCCGTGCGGTCCCCGCGGTGGACTCGGTGGTGGTATCAGCGTTGACAGTGGACACTCGAACCTCGCTTGATCAATCAGGACTGCTTCACACCATCGTATGACCAGCCGGGCCTACCCAGGCGCCGGGCTTGTCCGCGATGAGAGAGTCGTCTATCTCGAAGAACACCGGGGCCTTCGCGCGGCCGGACAGGCGCAGCACGCGGGCCAGCGGCCGGTTCCGGGCGTCCCGGGTCACCGCGACCAGGTCGTTGTAGAACTTGCGGGCCACGAACACCTGATACGCAGCCTCCTCGACCTCGGACAGCAGTTCGTCGGCGCCCTCCTTGCCGCTGAGCGAGGCGCGGAAGTCCGGCTGGCTGAACGCGGCCTGCAGGGCCCGGGTCAGGTCGCTCTCGGCCAGGTCGCGCGGCCGGTCCCCGCCTGGACGGGTGCCGTGCACGGCGCCGGCCAGCAGCAGGCTGGTGGCCGGGTCGAGCAGCCCGGAGGTGGCCAGTTCCTGGGCCACCGAGCTGCGTCGCAGCAAGGTCACGTCCAGCGCGACGCGGGCCATGTCCACCCGCGCGTGCAGCCGGTCGATCCGCCCGGCCCGCCAGGACACGTACACCCCGACGAACAGCGCGCCGGCGATGACCAGGATGATGTCGGCGATCACGGGAAGTCTCCCGCGTCCTGGGCCACGGCCACCCGGGTCCGGCCGAGCATGACCATCTCGTAGACGCGGATCACGTCGCGGGCCACCACCGACCAGTCGTACTGGGCGACGGCGGCCAGCGCGGCGGCCGACAGCCCGGCGCGGCGCGCCGGGTCGTCCAGCAGGCGCCCGGCCACGCGGGCCAGGTCGGCAGCGTCGCCGACGGCAAACAACTCCCCCGCCTCGCCGCCGTCCAGCAACTGGCGGAACGCGTCGATGTCGCTGGCCACGACGGGCAGCCCGGCCGCCAGCGCCTCGGCGGTGACGATGCCGAACGACTCGCCGCCGGTGTTCGGCGAGCAGAACACGTCGACCGAGTGCAGCACCCGGACCTTGTCGTCCTCGCTGACCTGCCCGAGCAGCGCGACCCGGTCCCGCAGGCCCGCGGGCAGGCGGGCCAGCACGTCCTCGGTGTCCGCGGCCGGGCCGGCCACCAGGAGGCGCAGCCCGGGTCGCTGGGGGCCGAGGATCTCGAACGCCTTGAGCAGGACGGCCAGGCCCTTGCGCGGCTCGTCCATCCGGCCCAGGAAGCCGATGGCGCCGCCCGGGCCGGGCCAGCCGGGCAGCGGCTCGGCCTTGCGGTAGCGGCGGGTGGCCACGCCGTTGGGGATGACGACCGCGTCGCCGCCGATGTGCTCGACCAGCGTGGTGCGGGCGGCCTCGGAGACCGCGATCCGGCCGTTGATCTTCTCCAGCGCGGTGCGCAGCACCGGATAGGTGACCACGAGCACCCGCGAGCGCGGGATCGCGGTGTGCACGGTGGCCACGATCGGACCCGAGGCCACCCAGCAGGCCAGCAGGGACAGGCTGGGGATGCCGGGTTCGTGGACGTGCAGCACGTCGAATCCGCCCTGGTGCAGCCAGCGCCGGACCCGGCTCACCGACAGGAAGCCGAACGACAGCCGGGCCACCGACCCGTTATAGGGCACGGGCACGGCACGGCCGGCTCCCACCACGTAGGGCGGCAGCGGGGTGTCGTCGTCGGCCGGGGAGATGACCGAGACCTCGTGCCCCTCGTCGATCAGGGCTTCGGCCAGGTCCCTGATGTGCTGCTGGACACCGCCCGGCACATCCCAGGAATACGGGCAGACCATTCCGATCTTCATGGCCCGATTCCTCATGGATTGCTCCGGGGAGACAGGTCCGCGGTGAAGACGCGCTGGAGCATGTGCCAGTCCGCGGGTGTGTTCGGCGATCCCGGCCTCGAAGACCCGGGCCAGTTCCTGGCTCATGGCCGCGATCTTCTCCACCCGGGTGCCCGACTCGGGTACCGGGATCTCCTGGTAGATGTGCGCGCCCCAGTCCTCCCCCTCGAACCAGGTCGCGACCGGCATCAGCGCGGCGCCGGTGTGCACGGCCAGGGCGGCGGTCGCGGCGATCCGCGCCTTCTCCCCGAACATCTCGACCTCGATGCCGGTGTCCTTCAGGTCACGGTCGCTGACCAGGCAGACCAGGCCGCCGGCGCGCAGCCGCTGAGCGAGGGTGCCGAACGGGCTGTGGCCGCCGGTCAGCGGCAGGACCTCCATCCCCAGGCGCTCGCGGAAGCGGACGAACGCCTCGTACACCGATTCCGGCCGCAGCCGCTCGGCGACGGTGGTGAACGAGCCCGCCCCGCGGGCCACGACCCAGGCCCCGGCCTGCTCGAAGTTCCCCATGTGCGGCAGCGCGATGACCACGCCCCGGCCGGCCTTCAGGTTGGCGAACAGAGCCTGCTCCCCCGCCGGGTCGATGTGCATCCCGGACAGGATCCGCTCGACCGGGATGGCCGGCAGCCGGAACGCCTCGAGCCAGTACCGCGCGTAGGAGCGCAGCGCGTCGCGGGACAGGGCCCGCAGTTCCTTGCCGTCCACCTCCGGGCTGGCGTGCTGATAAGCGAGCACGCGGCGCAGGTTGGCCTCGAGCACCTGGACCTTCGGGCCCTGCCGTCGCCAGGCGATGTCGGCCACCGTGGTGAATGCCCATCGCGCCCACGACTCCGGGACGCGGCAGATGAGCTTCCAGCCGAGCTGGTAGGCGAGCCCCGTCAACCGCTCACTGACACCCATGACCCCGACAAACCAGCCTTCCTCACCCATCCACCGGAGGCCGGGCGGCCCGGTGGACCGCGTGTACCCGCTGCGCGAACGTAAAGGCGCTTCCCGCCGCGAGCGCCCAGAGCCCCACGTTGAGAATGTACGGCACGCCGAGGCCGGATACGCCGACCGCGATCAGCGAGATGAGCATGCGCTCGGGCCGTTCGATCAGGCCCACGTCGCACTCCAGCCCGAGGCCCTCGGCCCGGGCCTTGGTATAGGACACGAGTATCCCCGCGACCAGGCAGAACAGCGACACCCCGCCGAGCAGCGGGTCGTGACCGCCGCGGAAGAACCAGATCACCAGGCCGCTGAAGATGCCGGCGTCGGCGATCCGGTCCAGGGTCGAGTCCAGGAACGCACCCCAGTTCCCGCTGGTGCCCTTGATCCGGGCCAGCACGCCGTCCAGCATGTCCAGGAGCACGAAGATCGTGCAGGTCAGGGCGCCGGGGAACAGCTCGCCGATCGGGAACAGACCGAGCGCCCCGCCCGCCACGCCCACGGTGCCGACGATCGTGATCGCGTTCGCCGTAACCGGAGTACGCGCCAGGGCCGCGCCGACCGGAGTGAAAACGCGGGTCATGACGGGCCGTAGCGGGTTCAGCATGGCCGTCCGATAATACGGTGTCGGCCCGGGAGGTTTTGCGCTGGGCCTGGCGAGACGCCGGCTTCACCTCCTGGTCACCGGGAAGATTCTTTACGTGGGGGTTGTGGTCACGGCGCTCGCGGGTTAAGGCTGGTCGTGCGCAGCATCAAGTCGCAAGGAGGCGAAGGCAATTGGCAACAACAGGCAGTGGGGCGGGAGGAGCCGCTGGCAGGGCACCGGCGGCCGACCAGGTAAGGAACGTGGTACTGGTCGGCCATTCCGGGTCCGGTAAGACCAGCCTGGTCGAGGCGCTGCTCGCCGCGACGGGGACCATCCAGCGGCAGGGCAGCATCGAAGAGGGCACCACCGTCAGTGACTTCGACGAGGTCGAGATCAGGCAGCAGCGCTCGGTCAACTTGACCCTCGCGCCCCTCGTGCACAACGGCATCAAGGTCAATCTGCTCGACACGCCCGGCTACGCCGACTTCACGGGGGACCTCCGGGCCGGGCTCCGGGCCGCGGACTCGGCGCTGTTCGCCGTCTCCGCCGCCGAGGGGATCGACGGCCTGACCCGGATGCTGTGGGAGGAGTGCGCCGCGGTGGGCATGCCGCGCGCGGTGGTCATCACCAAGATCGACCATCAGCGCGCCGACTTCGACGCCTGCCTGGACGCCTGCCGTGAGGCCTTCGGCGACGCGGTCGCGCCCCTGTACCTGCCGGTCGGCGCCCCGGTGGACGGGCTGATCGGCCTGCTGTCGCAGAAGCTGTACCGCTACTCGGGCGGGACCCGGACCGAGGACGTGGCGTCGGGCGCCGATCAGGACCGGATGGAGGAACTGCGCGGTGAGCTGATCGAGGGCATCATCACCGAGAGCGAAGACGAGAGCCTGATGGACAGGTACCTGTCCGGGGAAGAGATCGACCCCAAGGTGCTCATCGAGGACCTGGAGAAGGCCGTCGCGCGCGGCAGCTTCTACCCGGTGCTGGCCGTCTCCTCGCCGCAGCGGACCGGGATGCTCGAGCTGCTCGAAATCATGACCGAGGCCTTCCCCTCGCCCGCCGAGCACGCGCTGCCCGCGGTCACTACGCCGGACGGCAAGCCCGTCGGAGGCCTGACCTCGGACCCCAAGGGCCCGCTGCTGGCCGAGGTGATCAAGACCACCACCGACCCCTATGTGGGCCGGATCAGCCTGGTCCGGGTGTTCTCCGGCACGCTGCGCCCCGATGCCTCCGTGCACGTGTCCGGCCACGGGCGGGCGGCCCGCGGCCACGACGACCACGACAACGACGAGCGGATCGGCGCGCTGACCTCGCCGCTGGGCAAGCAGCAGCGGACCGTCACCCAGTGCGCGGCCGGCGACATCTGCGCCGTGGCCAAGCTCAGCACGGCCGAGACCGGCGACACGCTGTCGGACAAGGAACACCCGCTGCTGATGGAGTCGTGGTCGATACCGGAGCCGCTGCTGCCGGTGGCGATCGTGGCCAAGTCCAAGGCGGACGAGGACAAGCTGTCCCAGGGCCTGAGCCGGCTGGTAGCCGAGGACCCGACGCTGCGCCTGGAGAACAACCCGGAGACCCACCAGCTGGTGCTGTGGTGCATGGGCGAGGCCCATACCGACCTGCTGCTCGACCGGCTCACGCACCGGCAGGGCGTCGCGGTAGAGACCACCGACCTGCGCATCCCGCTGCGCGAGACCATCGGGGGCAAGGGCCGGGGCCTGGGCCGCAACGTGAAGCAGAGCGGCGGTCACGGCGAGTACGGCATCTGCCACATCGAGGTGGAGCCGCTGGAGGACTCGGCCGGCTTCGAGTTCGTCGACAAGATCGTCGGCGGCGTGGTGCCGCGCCAGTTCATCCCCTCGGTGGAGAAGGGCGTCCGCTGGCAGATGGAACAGGGCGTGACGGCCGGCTACCCGATGACCGGGCTGCGGGTCACCCTGTTCGACGGCAAGGCGCACTCGGTGGACTCCTCGGACATGGCGTTCCAGAAGGCCGGGCGGCTGGCCCTGAGGGACGCGGTGGACAAGGCCCAGCCGACGCTGCTCGAGCCGGTCGACGAGGTAAACGTGCTGGTGCCAGACGACTACGTCGGGGCCGTGATGTCCGACCTGTCCTCGCGGCGCGGCCGGGTGCTCGGCACCGAGCCGGTCGGCGTGGGCCGGACCCTGGTCAAGGCGGAGATCCCGGAACTCGAGATCACCAGGTACTCCATCGACCTGCGGTCGATGTCGCAAGGCACGGGCTCGTTCACCCGGCAGTACGCCAGGCACGAGCCGCTGCCGTCGCACCTGGCGGCCAAGGTCGCGGCGGAGGCCAAGGACCACTAAGGGCTACTACGGCGGGTAGCGAGGAGCGGCAGCTCCGAGATCGCGCGGTCCGCGAGGGGCCTCTGGCCCCTCCGGCCGCGTGATACTACGGCGAGGGCCGCGGCGGGGCGCGAAGCGCAGCGGGGGGTTCCGGGGGGTCGTCCCCCCGGGCCAACACTGCCAACCAGGCGTCGGCTAGGAGCTTGCGGGTGTCGGCCAGGAGCTGGGGCAGCACGCGGGTACGGCCGATCACGGGCATGAAGTTGGTATCGCCGCCCCACCGGGGTACCACGTGCTGGTGCAGGTGCGCGGCGATCCCGGCGCCGGCCACCGAGCCCAGGTTGATCCCGATGTTGAAGCCGTGCGGCCCCGAGGCCTGGCGCAGGGCGCGGATGGCGCGCTGGGTGTACTCGGCGAACTCGGCGGTCTCCGGCCCGGTCAGGTCGGTGTAGTCGGCCACGTGCCGGTACGGGACGACGAGCAGGTGGCCGGCGTTGTACGGGTACAGGTTGAGGATCACGTAGACCAGCGAGCCGCGCGCGACGATCAGGGCGTCCTCGTCGCTCAGCGTGGGCGCGAGGTCGAACGGGCAGCCGTCGTCCTCCCCCGGCCCAGTCGGCTTGCCCGCCCCCTTGATGTAGGCCATCCGGTGCGGCGTCCACAGCCGTCCGAACGAATCGGGAACGCCGGCGAAAGACGTCGTCGGGTGGCTCGGCCGGCACCGGGGCTACACCTGGACGCGGTCGCGGACGGCGGCGGCGATCTCGGCGATCGCCTCGGCGACCGGGACGCCGTTCTTCTGCGACCCGTCGCGGTAGCGGAACGACACCGCGCCCTTGGCCACGTCGTCGTCGCCCGCGATCAGCATGTACGGGACCTTCTGCCGCTGCGCGGTCCTGATCTTCTTCTGCATCCGGTCATCGCTCGCGTCGACCTCGATCCGGATGCCGTGCTCGCGCAGTTGCTCGGCGACCTGCGACAGGTACGGCACGTGCGCGTCGGCGATCGGGATGCCGACCACCTGGACCGGGGCCAGCCAGGGCGGGAACGCGCCCGCGTAGTGCTCGACCAGGATGCCGAAGAAGCGCTCGATCGACCCGAACAGCGCCCGGTGGATCATGATCGGCTGCTGCCGGGTGCCGTCGGCGGCCTGGTACTCCAGGCCGAACCGCTTGGGCAGGTTGTAGTCGACCTGGATGGTGGACAGCTGCCAGGTCCGGCCGATCGCGTCCCGGGCCTGTACGGAGATCTTGGGGCCGTAGAACGCCGCGCCGCCCGGGTCGGCCACCAGCTCCAGGCCGGACTCCTCGGCGGCCTCCTGCAGTTCCCGGGTGGCCTGCTCCCAGTCCTCCCGGCTGCCGACCCACTTCTCCTTCTCGTCGTCCCGGGTGGACAGCTCCAGGTAGAAGTCGTTCAGGCCGTAGTCGCGCAGCAGGTCGAGCACGAAGGCCAGCAGCCGCCGCAGTTCGGCGCCGGCCTGTTCCGGAGTGCAGAAGATGTGCGCGTCGTCCATGGTCAGGCCGCGGACCCGGGTCAGGCCGTGCACCACCCCGGACTTCTCGTACCGGTAGACGGTGCCGAACTCGAACAGCGGCAGCGGCAGGTCCCGGTAGGACCGGCCGCGCGCGCGGTAGATCAGGATGTGCATCGGGCAGTTCATGGGCTTGAGGTAGTACTTGGCGCCCTCGAGCTCCATGGGCGGGAAGATGTTCTCCCCGAACCACCCCAGGTGGCCGGAGATCTCGAACAGCTCCGACTTGGTGATGTGCGGGGTGTTCACGAACTCATAGCCGGCTTGTTCGTGCCGCTGGCGCGAGTAGTCCTCCAGGATCTTGCGGACCAGGCCGCCCTTGGGATGGAAGACGGCCAGGCCGCTGCCGATCTCGGTCGGGAACGAGAACAGGTCAAGCTCGGCGCCGAGCTTGCGGTGGTCGCGCTTCTCGGCCTCGGCCAGGAACTCCAGGTACTGGTCCTGGCGCTCGCGGGACTCCCAGGCGGTGCCGTAGATCCGCTGCAGCTGCGGGTTCTTCTCGCTGCCCCGCCAGTAGGCGCCGCCGCTGCGCATCAGCTTGAACGCCGGGATCTGCCTGGTGGTGGGCACGTGCGGGCCGCGGCACAGGTCCTTCCAGCGCAGCTCGCCGGTGCCCGCGTCCAGGTTGTCGTAGATGGTCAGCACGTCCCCGCCGACCTCGACGCCCTCGCTCAGCTCGAAGTCCAGCGAGCCGGAGCCGTGCCCCTTGAGCCCGATCAGCTCCAGCTTGTAGGGCTCGGCGGCGAGCTCGGCCCGGGCCTGCTCGTCGGTCACGACCCGGCGGGAGAACCGCTGGCCCTGCTTGACGATCTGGCGCATCCGGGCCTCGACGGCCTTGAGGTTCTCCGGGGTGAACGGCTCGGGCACGTCGAAGTCGTAGTAGAAGCCGTTGTCCACCGGCGGGCCGATGCCGAGCTTGGCCTGCGGGAACAGCTCCTGCACGGCCTGGGCCATGACGTGCGCGGCGGAATGCCGCACGATGTAATGCCCGTCGTCGCTGGCCATGTCCACCGGCTCCACGACGTCCCCGTCGGCGAGCGGGCAGGCCAGGTCGCGTAGCTCGCCGTTGACCCGCGCGGCGATGACATCCGGGCCGCCGTGTACTTTGGCGGCTGCGCCGCGGGCTAGCGCCGCGCCCGCCGTGGTACCCGCCTGCACCACGTGCTCGCTTCCGGCGAGGGTGATGCGAACCTGCTGGCTGGACACGGCGGACTCCTTGAATGGTCGGGAGAGGTTGGTGACCCGATGCTACCGGTGCCGGCGTGGTTCGGGGTTTGACGGGGTCTTCGGGGCCAGGCCGGCCTTACGCAGGGCGTCGGCCAGAGCGCCATCGGGCTCGGGCGGCCGCGACGCGCCGGAGCCGCTGGCCCGGGGGCGAGGGCGGGCACCACGGTCCGTTCGGCCCAAATTTTCTGATGAACGGTCCTGAGGTCGTCCGCGGTCGCCGGCAGGCCCCGGTGCTTCGTCGTCCAGGCGCAGCGTGAGCGAGATCCGGTGCCGGGGCACGTCGACGGACAGCACCTTGACCCGCACCACGTCGCCGGACTTGACCACCGAGTGCGGGTCGGAGACGAAGTTCTTCGACATGGCGGACACGTGCACCAGGCCGTCCTGGTGCACGCCGACGTCCACGAACGCGCCGAACGCGGCGACGTTGGTCACCACGCCCTCCAAGATCATGCCGGGCCGCAGGTCCCCGATCTTCTCGACACCCTCGGCGAACGTGGCGGTGGCGAACGCGGGCCGCGGGTCGCGGCCGGGCTTTTCCAGCTCGCGCAGGATGTCGGTCACGGTCGGCACGCCGAACCGGTCGTCGGTGAACGCCCCGGGCTTCAGCGTGCGGAGAGTGGCGGTGCTGCCGATCAGCTGGCCCGCGGTGGAACCGGTGGCGGCCAGGATGCGGCGCACCACCGGATAGGCCTCGGGGTGCACGCCGGACGCGTCGAGCGGGTCGTCACCGCCGCGGATGCGCAGGAACCCGGCGCACTGCTCGAAGGCCTTCGGGCCGAGCCGGGGCACCTTAGTCAGCTGCTGGCGGGTCCGGAACGGTCCCTCGGCGTCCCGGCGGGTCACGATCGCGGCGGCCAGGCCTCCGGTGATGCCGGAGACCCGGGCCAGCAGCGGCTGGGAGGCGGTGTTCAGGTCGACGCCGACCGCGTTCACGCAGTCCTCGACCACGGCGTCCAGCGAGTGCGACAGCTTGCCCTCGGTGACGTCGTGCTGGTACTGGCCGACGCCGATGGACTTCGGGTCGATCTTGACCAGCTCGGCCAGCGGGTCCTGGAGCCGGCGGGCGATGGATACGGCACCGCGCAGCGAGACATCGAGCTCGGGGAGTTCGGACGACGCGTAGGCCGAGGCGGAGTAGACGCTGGCGCCGGCCTCGGAGACGACGACCTTGGTCAGCGTGAGCTCGGGGTGCCGCTTGATCAGGTCGCCGGCCAGCCGGTCGGTCTCCCGGGAGGCGGTGCCGTTGCCGATCGCGATGAGCTCGGCGTGGTGTTCTCGCGCGAGCCTGGCCAGGGTGGCGAGAGCCTCGTCCCAGCGCCGCTGCGGCTCGTGCGGGTAGATGGTCGCGGTCGCGGTCACCTTGCCGGTCCCGTCGGTGACGGCGACCTTGACCCCGGTCCGGAAACCCGGGTCCAGGCCGATCGTGGGCCGCGCGCCCGCCGGGGCGGCCAGCAGCAGGTCACGCAGATTGGCGGCGAACACCCGGACCGCCTCGTCCTCGGCCAGCTGCCACAGCCGGACCCGGACGTCGACGCTCAGGTGGGTCAGGATGCGGGTGCGCCAGGCCCAGTGCACGGTGGCGCCCAGCCACCGGTCGGCGGGCCGGCCCTCGTCGCGCAGGCCGAAGCGGTCCGCGATCGTCGCCTCGATCGCCGCGTCGTCGGCCCCGGGGTCGAGCGTGAGGTCGAGGACCTCCTCCTTCTCGCCGCGGAACAGGGCCAGGATGCGGTGCGCGGGCAGCCGGGCGAAGGGCTCGCTGAACTCGAAGTAGTCGGCGAACTTGGCGCCCTTTTCCTGCTGTCCCTCGCGCACCTTGGAGATCAGCGTGCCGCGGGCGGCCATCGCCTCGCGCAGCTGCCCGATCAGGTCGGCGTCCTCGGCGAACCGCTCGACCAAGATGGCGCGGGCGCCCTCCAGGGCCGCGCTGGCGTCCGGGACGTTCTCGTTGAGGAAGCCTTGCGCCTCGCGCTGCGGGTCCCGGCTCGGGTCGTTCAGCAGCAGGTCGGCCAGCGGCTCCAGGCCCGCCTCGCGCGCGATCTGGGCCTTGGTCCGCCGCTTGGGCTTGTACGGCAGGTACAGGTCCTCGAGCCGGGCCTTGGAGTCCGCGGCCCGGATCTGCGCTTCGAGCTCGCCGGTCAGCTTGCCCTGGGCGGTGATCTCCTTGAGGACCGCCTCCCGGCGCTCGTCGAGTTCGCGCAGGTAGCCCAGCCGCTCCTCGAGCGTGCGCAGCTGCGCGTCGTCCAGGGTGCCGGTGGCTTCCTTGCGGTACCGGGCGATGAACGGTACGGTCGCGCCGCCGTCGAGCAGCTCGACCGCGGCCCTGACCTGCCGGACCGCCACGCCGAGCTCGTCGGCGATCCGCTGGTCCACCGAGGGGCCGCTCGCTGCCTGAGTCTGGGTCACCACAGCAATTGTGCCAGCGAGCTGACCGCGTCCCGTCCGGCCCACCCGGATGGGCCTTTCGTTTCGGCGGCTCGTATGTTAGTTCTTGTTGGATTGCGTCGGTCCATAAGGGGGGATACGTCCGATACCGGAGGACAGCGTGATGTTCGGTGCTCGAGTTCTGTCCAGTTACCGCAGGTACCGACGAGGGCGGGTGGCAGCGCTGGCGGTCGCCGCGGCCGCGGTGGTCGCGGTGCCGTTGGCCGCGTCGGCCGCGTCGGCCAGCCCGGGAGCCGCCGGGCAGGCCGGTGCGAGCTGCCCATGGGTATCGTCACGGGCTCCCGTCGCCCAGCGCGTGGCCCAGCTGATGAGCCAGATGAGCCTGGCCGACGAGATCACCATGGTGGAGGGGCACGGCACGACCAACCCGTACGTGTTCTACACGCCCGCGATCCCCGCGCTGTGCATCCCGGCCGTGGGCCTGGAGGACGGGCCGGCGTGGCCGACGGGCTGACCGGGGTGACCCAGCTGCCGGCCGGCGTGGCCCTGGCGGCGACCTGGGATCCGTCCCTGGCCGAGCAGTACGGCCAGGTGATCGGGGCCGAGGAGTTCGGCAAGGGCGCCAGCGCCAACCTCGGGCCGACGGTGAACATCGACCGGGACCCGCGCTGGGGCCGGTCCTTCGAGGCGCTCTCGGAGGACCCCTTCCTCAATTCCTCCCTTGACGTCCCGGAGATCGCGGGCGTGCAGGGCCAGGGCGTGGAATCCCAGGTCAAGCACCTGGCCGTGTACAACCAGGAGACGTACCGGAACACGCCGGCCGACAACGTGATCATCGACCCCCGGACCGAGCAAGAGATCTACCTGCCGGCCTTCCACGCGGCGGTGACCTCGGGCGACGCCTCGGTCATGTGCTCGTACGCGATGATCAACGGCAACTTCGCTTGCAACGACTCCGAGCTGGAAACCGCCATCCTGCGCGACGAGTGGGACTTCCAGGGCTTCGTGATGTCGGACTACGGGGCGCTGCACTCCACCCAGGGCGCCGTCGAGGGCACCGACCAGGAGCAGCCGTTCAACACCTACTACGGGACCGCGCTGCAGACCGACGTGCAGAACGGGACCATCGCCAAGAGCGTGCTGAACACCATGGTGCAGCGGGTGCTGACCGTGATGTTCCAGTACAAGCTGTTCAGCCAGCCGCGGACCGGGTCGACCTCGGCCACGGTGACCACGCCGGGACACGTCGCGCTGGCGACGCCAGGTGGCCGAGTCCGGCACCACGCTGCTGAAGAACGCCGGTTCGGTGCTGCCGCTGTCGTCTTCCGGCTCGGTCGCCGTGGTCGGCCCGGCGGCGGACGCGTCGGCGACGTACGCGGGCGGCGGCAGCGCGTACGTGATCCCATCGGGCACGGTGAGCCCGCTGGCCGGCATCAAGGCCGTCGCGAGTTCGGTGTCGTACACGCCGGGCCTGCCCGCCGACACGTCGCTGCCCTCGATCCCGTCCTCCGACCTGTCCCCCGCCTACGCCCCCACCCCGTTCGGCGGCAGCTACACCGGCACGCTCACCGCGCCGCAGACCGGCACCTACGTGCTGGCCATCACCAACTCGTGCGGCTGCTACACCTCGACGTACCTGTCGCTGGACGGCAAGCAGGTCATCGATGACCCGTCCACGCCGCCGGTGCACACGTACTCGGCGGCGGTGCAACTGACCGCGGGGCAGACGTACACGCTCTCGATCAGCGGCGACTCCTCGCAGCTGCTGTGGGCCACGCCGTCGGCGCTGGCGCCGTCGATCAATGCCGCGGTGGCCGCCGCCAGGTCGGCGTCGGCCGCGGTGGTCGTGGTCTCCGACGACACCGAGTCCGAGGCGACGGACCGCCCGTCGCTGAACCTGCCGTCTGCCCAGGACGAGCTGATCTCCGCGGTGGCGGCGGCGAATCCGCACACGGTCGTGGTGATCAACGCGGGCGCGCCGGTCGCGATGCCGTGGCTGTCGTCGGTGGCGGGCGTGGTCGATGCCTGGTATCCGGGCCAGACCAGCGGGACGTCGCTGGCCAGCGTGCTGTTCGGCCAGACCGATCCCGCCGGGCACCTGCCGGTGACGTTCCCTTCGTCCTTGAGCCAGGTGCCTGCCGCCACCACGGCCCAGTTCCCCGGGAACGGCTCGACCGTCCAGTATTCCGAAGGCATCGACGTGGGGTACCGCTGGTATGACGCGCACAGTGTGACTCCGCTGTTCCCGTTCGGGTTCGGGCTGTCGTACACGAAGTTCGCGTTCCGCGACCTGTCGGTGAGCCGCGCCGCGACGGGCGGGACGCAGGACGTGCGGGTGTCCGCGGTGGTCACCAACACCGGTCACCGGGCGGGCGCCGAGGTCGCCCAGCTGTACCTGGCCGATCCGGCCGCCTCGGGCGAGCCGCCGCGTGAGCTGGCGGGCTTCCAGCGGGTCAGCCTGGCGCCCGGGGCCTCGGCGCGGGTCTCGTTCGTGATCACCCCGCAGCAGGAGTCCTGGTGGGACGCCTCGGCCAACGGCTGGACGCAGACCGCAGGCCCGTACCGCGTCTACGTCGGGGACTCCTCGGCGCTGGCCGACCTGCCCCTGCGGGGTTCGTTCGCCATGGCGTCCACGCCGGGGGCGCGCCAGGTCACGGTCAGCGCGCCGTCGGTCATGCGGGCGGGCAAGACCGCGGCGGTCCGGGTCACGCTGTCCGCGGCGGGCGACGCGACCCTCAATCACGTCCGGCTGGCGCTGCAACTGCCTCAGGGGTGGAAGGCGGTGCCAGCCGGGCCGGCGGTGTTCGGCTCGGTGGCGCCCGGCCAGGCCGCGTCCGCCACGTTCCTGGTCACCCCGCCGTCGTACGCACCTAACGCCAGTGCCGTGGTGCACGCCACCGCCACGATGGGCGACCTGCAGCGGGAAGCGGGGGTGAGCGTCACGGTCTCCTAGCCGGGCTCCCTTTCATGATCGTGAACAGTTCGGGGCAGCATTTGTCCCGAACTGTTCACGATCATGGTTTGGAGCGGCTTGCGCGGCCGGGTCCGGTTTAGCCGAGTCCGGCTTGGTCGAGGAGGTCGTCCAGGACCTGGCCGAAGACGGAGACGGTCATGGTCAGGTGCCCGGCGCCGGCCAGCAGGTGGGCGCGGGCGCCGGGGATGTTCGCGGCCAGCCACTGGCCGTGCGCGAACGGGACCATCCGGTCCTGGTCGCCCTGCCAGATGGCGACCGGGAGCTTGCCTTCCCCGGTCAGCGAGAAGCCCCAGTCGGCGACGAAGGCCAGGTCGTCGTCGCGCCAGCCCGCGATGCCGGAACTGAGGGCGGCGCGGGCGCCCGCGGCCAGGTGGTCGGCGTACGCGCCGGTGAGCACGGCCCGGTCGGCGTCCGCGATGAGGCCGCCCAGCGCCGCTGCCACCTGGGCGCCGGTGACGTTGCCGAACGCTGCCGCCTCGCGGTCCAGGAACTCGGTCAGCGCGGCGGGCCCGCGCACCGCGGCGCCGAACTCGGCGACGTTCTCCGGGCCCATGCCCGCGGTGAAGTCCAGTCCCGGCGCGCCGGACGGCGCGACCCCGGCGATCGAGGCGGCCGCGAGGCACCGGCCGGGCAGCAGGGCGGCGCACGCCAGCGCGTGCGGGCCGCCGCCCGACCAGCCCGCCGTGACGAACGTGTCCAGCCCGAGTACGTCGAGCACGGCGGCGACGTCGGCGGCCACGTCCGCGACCCGCCGTCCGGGCCGCGGCGTGGAGCGCTCGTAGCCGGGCCGGGCGACCAGGACGGGCCGCAGGTTACGCTCCTGGGCCGCCTGTACGGTCGGCGGGTACAGGACCAGCCCCTGGGGCGTGCCCTCGTGCATGACCAGCGGCAGGCCGCCGGCCGGGCCGGCCAGCAGGAGGTCGATGTCGCGCCCGTCGGGCAGGGTGACGAGGCGGCGCTCGGTGTCTGTCACCGGGGTTGAGTCCGCTCGGGGGTCAGCAGGACGGCGGCGCGGCGCTCCTCGGCCATGACCCGGTCGTAGGTGTCCCAGTCGTCGTGCGTCCCGCCCGCCGCGGTGAAGATCTCCCGCAGCAGCAGCCGCAGCCGCTCGGCGTCCACCCCGGGCAGCGGGTCGTCGGGCCCGGCGAGTTCGACCGGGCCTTCGGCCGACGCCCACTGCCAGCCGGCCCGGATCACCACCGTGGCCCGCGGCCGGGCCCGCAGATTGGTCAGCCGGCGCGCATCGCCCCGGCTGACCAGGCCGACCACCTGGGCGCCGGTGACCGGATGGGGCAGCACGCCCGCGTTGACCACCGACGACTGGATCGTCCCGTCCGCCCGCAGCGTCGACACCACGACCAGGCCGTGATCGCCGTCGACCAGCCGGGCGAACTCCTCAAGTCCGCTCACCGCGCCAGCCTAGCTCTTCCCTAGCTCTTCCCGCCGGACCCGGCGCCGCGGCGGTGTGATCGGATGGTGCTCGGAGGTGCGAAGCGGCGATGCCTGCCCAGTCAGCCCCGGCGCCCGATGACGCGTTCGGCGCGGATCTGTACCGGCTGCTGTCCGAGCCGGGCTCCGATGTGGTGTTCTCCCCGGTGAGCGTGGCCAGCGTGCTGCAGATGGCGTGGTGCGGAGCACGCGGCCAGACGGCCTCGGAACTGGCCGGCGCCCTGCACCTGGACGGGTCGCCGGACGCCGCGGCCGCGGCCCTGCGCACCCTGTCGGCGCTGGTCGCCAACGTGACGGCGGACGGGACGGTCACGTTCCTGGCTCCCGCCGCGCTCTGGCTGCAAGCCGGCCTGCCGCTGCGTCCCGACTTCACCGCCCGGCTCGGGGCGGCCGTGGCCGAGGCCGACTTCGCCGGCGCGCCGCAGCAGGCCCGGGCGCAGATCAACCGGGTGGTCGCGGAGCAGACCGAGGAGAAGATCACCGGGCTGCTGCCGGCCGCCGCGATCGACGGCCGGACCCGGCTGGTGCTGACCAGCGCCATCTACCTCAAGGCCGGCTGGGCCCAGACCTTCCCGGCGCACGCAGACCGCGGACGCGCCGTTCTACCCGGACGGCCCGGACCGCCCGAGCCGGACCGTGCGCATGATGCACAGCACGGCGGCCCGGATGTACGTGCGGGGCGACGGGTACCAGGCGGTCCTGCTGCCCTACCGGGGCGGGAACCTGGCCATGGCCGTGGTCCTGCCCGACGGCCCGCTGGCGGCGCTGACCCCGGTGCTGGCCGCGGGCGGCGTGCGCGGCCTGCTGGCCGGGACGGCCAGGTACGAGGTCACGCTGGCCCTGCCGCGGTTCCGGCTGGAGACCGGCTTCGACCTCGTCGCGGTGCTGCGCCGGCTCGGCGTGCAGCAGGCCTTCACCGACCACGCCGACTTCAGCGGCATCACCGGGGCCACCCGGCTGCTGATCAACGCGATCGCGCACAAGGCGTACGTCGACGTCGACGAGCAGGGCACCGAAGCGGCCGCGGCGACCGCGATCAGCTTCCGGCCGACGGCGGCGTTCCGCGCCCCGCAGCCGGTCACGATGACCGTGGACCGGCCGTTCCTGTTCGCGATCTGGTCCGCGCCGCCCGGCGTGCCGCTGTTCCTGGGCCAGGTCAGCCGCCCGTGAGGGACCGGCCGACCGGGCTGCGGGAGCATGACCTGCGGCTGGCGCTGGCCGAGGGCTGGCGGATCGACGTAGCGGCCCTGCGGTACGCCCCGGTGGGTGGCGGCAGCTACCACTGGGTGGTGCGGGACGGCACGGGGCGACGCTGGTTCGTGACCGCCGATGACCTGGACGACAAGGCCTGGCTCGGCGATACCCGGCCCGCGGTCATGGCGGGCCTGGTGTCGGCGATGGAGACGGCGCTGGCGCTGCGCCGCGACGCCGGCCTGGACTTCGTGGTGGCGCCGGTCCCGGCCGTGGACGGCGCGGCAGTACGGCTGGCGGGTCCGGGACACGCGGTGGCGGTCTTCCCGTTCCTGCGCGGGACCTCGGGGCGGTTCGGCGAGCCGTTGCCCGCCGCCGAGCGGGCCGCGGTGACCGACATGCTGGCGGCCCTGCATCAAACGACACTGCACCGGTCGATGCTGGATTGGCCGGCGCTGGCCGGGTCGCCGGTGGCCGCGGTCGGCCTGGCCCGGCGCGCGGAACTGGACGCGGCGCTACGGGACCTGCGACGGCCCTGGCGGGCGGGGCCGTTCGGCGAGCCCGTGCGCACGCTGGTGGCCAGAGCCGGCGACCAGATCCGCGGGCTGCTGGAAGGCTTCGACCGGCGAGCCGGCGCGATACGGGCGGAGGGATTCGTGATCACCCACGGCGAGCCTCATCCGGGGAACGTGATGCGGGTCGGTCCCCGGCGGATGCTGATCGACTGGGACACGGTCGGGCTGGGCCCGCCGGAGCGCGACCTGTGGCTGGTGACCGGCGAGGAGGCGCGGCGCTACGCCGGCCTGACCGGTCGCGCCGTCGACCACGGTCTGCTGGAGTGGTACCGGCTGCGCTGGGCGCTGGATGACATCTCGGCCTTCGTGTACCAGCTCCGTTCTCCGCACGGCCGCACCGCAGACGCCGAGCATGCCTGGAAGGCTCTGCAGCAGACCGTGGCGCGCCTGAGCGGCGACACAGCAGCGCGGGCGATCAATTGTTGACAATTTTGTTGCAAATTCTCTAGGATCGCACAGTGCGAGCGCAGGCGGGCGCTGCGGCGGGCCGTCCTGCGGGAGACGGAGGAGCCCCGTGAGTACCGGTGAATCCACGCTGGTGGTCAGCGCGCATGCCGCCGACTTCGTCTGGCGGGCGGGCGGCGCGATCGCGCTGGCCGCGGCGCGGGGCGACCGGGTCACGGTGCTGTGCCTGACCTACGGAGAGCGCGGCGAATCGGCGAGCGCCTGGCGGGCGGGCCAGAGCCTGCAGGAGATCAAGGCGCTGCGCCGGGCCGAGGCCGAGAACGCGGCGGCGGCGCTCGGCGCCGAGATCGAGTTCCTCGACGCCGGGGACTATCCGCTGCGCGAGAGCGACGAGCTGGTGGACCGCATCGTCGGGGTGTACCGCAGGGTCAACCCGTCGGTGGTGCTCACCCACCCGCTGGCCGACCCGTACAACCAGGATCATCCCGCCGCGGCGCAGATGGCGCTGCGGGCCCGGGTGCTGGCCCAGGCGATCGGGTACCCGGCCCCCGGCGAGCCGATCGGCGCGCCGCCGGTGTTCCTGTTCGAGCCGCACCAGAGCGAGATGTGCGGGTTCAAGCCGGAGGTGCTGCTGGACATCACCCCGGTGTTCGAGGCCAAGCGCAAGGCGATGGAGGCCATGGCGGCCCAGCGGCACCTGTGGGAGTACTACACGGACCTGGCCAAGCGGCGCGGCACGCAGCTGCGCCGCAACGCCGGCCCGAACCTCGGCCTGCCCCAGTCCACCCTGGCCGAGGCCTACATGCGGGTGTTCCCGCAGGTCACAGACAGGCTCGCCTGATGCGCAACGTGATCGTCACGGGCGTGCCGCGGGCCGAGCTGGCCCTGGTCGACCAGCTCACCGCGCTGGGCGTAGCCACCGTGCACGAGGCGCTCGGCCGGGCCGGGTACCTGGGGCCGGGCCTGCGCCCGATCCAGGACGGGACGCGGGCCGGCGGGACCGCGGTCACCGCGCTGTGCTGGCCCGGTGACAACCTGATGATCCACGCCGCGGCCGAGCAGTGCCAGGCCGGGGACCTGCTGGTGGTGACCACCACCTCGCCGTGCACCGACGGGATGTTCGGCGAGCTGCTGGCGACCTCGCTGGCCGCCCGCGGCGTGCGCGGCATCGTGATCGAGGCGGGCCTGCGGGACGTGGCCGAGCTGCGCGCCATGGGCTTTCCGGCCTGGTCGGCCGCGATCAGCGCGCAGGGCACGGTCAAGGAGACCCCCGGCGCGGTCAACGTGCCGGTGTCGGTGGGCGGCCAGATCATCCGGCCCGGCGACGCGATCATCGCCGACGACGACGGCGTGGTGTGCGTGCCGCGGGGCGAGGTGAGCCAGGCGCTGGCCGCCGCGCGGGCCCGGGTGGCCAAGGAGGAGCAGACCCGCAAGGCGCTGGCCGGCGGTCAGCTCGGCCTGGACCTGTACGGCCTGCGGGCCAAGCTCGCCGCCCTAGGAGTGGAGTGGGTCAGCGCCGCGGACGAGGGTAACACCCGTGGGTGACGGGGTGCGGTGCATGCTCATGCGGGGCGGCACCTCGAAGGGCGCCTACTTCCTGGCCGAGGACCTGCCGTCCGACCCGGCCGAACGCGACGACCTGCTGCTGCGCATCATGGGCAGCCCGGACGCCCGGCAGATCGACGGGATCGGCGGGGCTCACCCGCTGACCTCCAAGGTGGCGGTGATCTCCCCGTCGGCCCGCCCCGACGCCGACGTCGACTACCTGTTCCTCCAGGTCGGCGTCGAGGCGGCGATGGTGTCGGACCGGCAGAACTGCGGCAACCTGCTGGCCGGCGTGGGGCCGTTCGCGGTCGAGCGGGGCCTGGCCGGCGCAGCCCCGGTCCGGATCCACATGGTCAACTCGGGCAGCGTGGCCACGGCGAGGTTCCCCGGGGCGGACGGTGTGGCGGACTACGACGGCGACGTCGCGATCGCGGGGGTGCCGGGCACCGCCGCGGCCGTGGTCCTGGACTTCACCGGGACCGAGGGCTCGGCCACCGGCGCGCTGCTGCCCACCGGGAACGTCACGAACATGATCGAGGGGATCACCGTCACCTGCATCGACAACGGCATGCCGGTGGTGGTCGTGGCCGCGGCCGCGCTCGGCCGGACCGGATACGAGACCGTGGCCGAGCTCGAGGCCGATGCCGGGCTGGGCCACCGGGTGCAGGCGCTGCGGCTGGCGGCCGGGGCGCTGATGGGCCTGGGCGACGTGTCCGCGACCTCGGTGCCGAAGGTCTCCCTGATCGCGCCGCCGGCCGCCGGCGGCACGGTCTGTACCAGGACCTTCATCCCGGTCCGGGTGCACGACTCGATCGGGGTGCTGGGCGCGATCAGCGTGGCCACCGCGCTGCTACTGGACGGGGCGGCCGGCGCTGACCTGGCCGCGGTCAAGCCGGGGCAGACGCGGTTCGACATCGAGCACCCGACCGGTCACCTCGAGGTCGAGGCCGAGGTCGACACGACGAGCCAGCCGCCCGCGGTGATCCGGTCCGGAGTGGTGCGCACCGCGCGCAAGCTCTTCGACGGCACCGTCTTCCCCAGGAGGTCCCGGTGACCAGCCCGCACCCGGCGGCGACGCGGCCGCCGCTGCACGACATCGCGCACCTCGGGTATATCGAGCTGCTGACGCCCAGGCTGTGCGAGAGCCTGTGGTTCTTCGTGGAGGTGCTCGGCATGACCGAGACCTGCCGCCAGGGCAACTCGGTCTACCTGCGCACCTGGGACGACTACGAGCACCACACGGTCAAGCTCACCGCGCACGAGACCTCGGGCATCCGGCGGGTCGGCCTGCGGGCCTCGAGCCAGGCCGCGCTCGAAGCCCGGGTGGCGGCGATCGGGGCGGCCGGGCTCGGCGTCGGCTGGCAGGACGGCGACCCGGGGATCGGGCCCACCTACCTGTTCCGCGACCCGGACGGGCACGAGCTCGAGCTGTACTGGGAGAGCGAGTGGTACACGCCGCCCGATGAGCTCAAGCCGTCACTGAAGAACCAGGCCCAGGCCTACCCGGGGCGCGGTGTCTGCGTCCGGCGGCTGGACCACGTGAACTACCTGGCCCGGGACGTGCCGCCGAGCGGGGACTTCGTCCGGGACGTGCTCGGCGGGCGGGTCACCGAGCAGATCATGCTGGACGACGGGACGATCTCCGCGCAGTGGCTGCACTTCACCAACAAGGGCTACGACCTGGTGTACACGCGGGACTGGACGGGCAGCACCGGGCGGCTGCACCACGTGGCGTTCGCGCCCGACACCCGCGAGGACATCCTGCGCGCCGCGGACATCTGCCTGGACCACGGCGTGTTCATCGAGACCGGACCGCACAAGCACGCCATCCAGCAGACGTTCTTCCTGTACGTCTACGAGCCGGGCGGCAACCGGATCGAGCTGGCCAACCCGGTCGCGCGGCTGGTGCTCGCGCCGGACTGGCGCACCATCACCTGGACCGAGGCCGAGCGGGCCAAGGGGCAGGCGTGGGGACTGAAGACGATCGAGTCCTTCCACACCCACGGCACCCCGCCGGTCGGCTGACCGGACGCAAGGCAATCAGCCGAACGGACCGCGGGTACCACGGTCCGTTCGGCTGAAAAGGTTTTAAAAGGGCCCTAGCTGGCCGGCGGGGTGATCACTGAGAAGACCTCCCCATGTTGATCCCGTTTCGGGCGACGCTAACACAGGGCGCCGACATTCTGGCCTCCTACACTTGGCGTTCATGTACGCCAAGACGAACCCCGGCACGGGCCGCCTGTCGTCCCGGCAGAAGCGCGTGTTCGCGGTCGTCGGAGTGCTGGTCGTGGCCTTGCTCGCCGGGCTGGGCGCGTGGGCGGCGCTGACCTCGGACCGCTACTCGAGCTCGGGGCACGGCTGCGTGAACGTGACCGTGCCGAGTTCGACCGGCGGGGCGACGCTGCACTACTGCGGCGACGCGGCCCGGTCGTTCTGCCAGACCTCGTTCCGCAAGCAGGACCAGATCTCGCTGCGGGCCCGGCCGCAGTGCGTGCTGGCCGGGCTGGGGCCGTCGGCTGGCGCGTCCCCGGGCTAGGCGCCCTACAGGTCGATGACGATGGTGACCGGGCCGTCGTTGATCAGCGACACCTTCATGTCCGCGCCGAACACGCCGGTCTGCACGCGGGCACCGAGATCACGCAGGGCCTGGACCACGGCGCCGACCAGCGGCTCGGCGACGGGGCCGGGCGCGGCGGCCGACCAGGACGGGCGGCGGCCCTTGGCCAGGTCGGCGTAGAGGGTGAACTGGCTGATCACCAGGAGGGGTGCCCCGATGTCGGAGCAGGACTTCTCGCCGTCCAGGATCCGCAGCCCCCACAGCTTGGCGGCCAGCTTCGCGGCCAGGTCGGGGGTGTCGTCGTGGGTCACGCCGACCAGGACCAGCAGGCCGGGCTCGTCGATGGCGCCGACGGTGCGGCCCTGGACCGTCACGCTGGCCTGGCTGACCCGCTGCACCACCGCTCGCATAACCCGGCAGGCTACCCGGTGCGATGAGGCAAACTGCGTGCATGACGATCATTCCGGAACACAATGACGTGAATCCTGTCGTCGCCGAGGTGGTGCGGTCTGGTTTCGCCGAGTCGCGGCACCGCGGCGCGGTGGCGGCGGTGGCCGCCGACGGCCGGCCGGTCATCAGCCTCGGCCGGGTCGATGTCCCGTTCCTGCCGCGGTCGGCGAACAAGCCGCTGCAGGCGACGGCGATGCTCCGCTGCGGCCTGAACCTGGACGCCGAACTGCTCGCGCTGGCCGCGGCGAGTCATTCCGGCGAGGACTTCCACGTCGACGGGGTCCGGAAGATCTTGTCCGGGGCGGGCCTGGGTGAGGAAGACCTGCGCTGCCCGGCCTCCTGGCCGCTGGACACGCCGACCCAGCACCGGCTGATCGCGCGCGGCGAGGGCATGTCGCGGATCCGGATGAACTGCTCGGGCAAGCACGCCGCGATGCTGGCCACCTGCGCTGCGAACGGCTGGCCGACGGCCAGTTACCTCGATCCCGGCCATCCGCTGCAGCAGGCGATCCGGGACGCGATCGAGGATCTGGCCGGGCAGCGGTCGACCGATACCGGGGTGGACGGCTGCGGAGCGCCGCTGTTCGCGCTGACGCTGGGCGGGCTGGTCCGGGCGTTCCGGGCTCTGGTGCTGGCCGGATCCGGCACGCCAGAACGCCGGGTGGCCGACGCCATGCGCGCGTACCCGGAGTGGACCAGCGGCACGGACCGGGACGAGCGACGGCTGATGAACGCGGTGCCGGGCCTGCTGCTCAAGAGCGGTGCCGAGGGCGTGGACGCGTTCGCGTTCGGTGACGGCCGGGCCGGGGTGGTCAAGATCGACGACGGGGCGCAGCGGCCGCGGACCCCGGTCACGGTGGCGGCGCTGCGCCTGCTGGGCGCCGTGGTGCCTGAGGACCTGGCCACCGTCCCGGTCACCGGCGGCGACGCGGTGGTCGGCGCGGTGCGCGCGGTCGGGTTGTCGTAGCCCGCACCGTAGGATGGCGCGGGTGAGCAAGAAGACCAGGCCCCCGCGCCGGACCGCCCCGGCCAGCGCCCCGGGGCGTGAGGATCCCGGCACGCTCGTCGAGCGGATGATGGGGAGCCTGTGGCAGGCGGTCGCCACGGCCGACCCGCTGCGTGCCGAACTCGAGGCCGCGACGTGCATGGCGCTGCCCCGGGTGGGCCGGCTGGCTCCCGGCGACGCGCAGGCCTTTATCGACAAGGTGCTGGTCCAGGAGGCGATCCGGGAGCCTTCGGAGGACGGAGCCGCGGTGCTGCGGCTGCTGATGTCGCTGGGCTCGCCGGCCACCAAGCGGTCGGCGAGCAAGGGGCTGGCCCGGCTGACCGAGGCCGGGACCTACCCGCCGGACTGGGTGACCGAGGTCGGGAAGGCGGTACCGGACCGGGCCTGGCGGCGGTACGACGTGTTCGGCGACGACGAGGCGATCGCGGTGACGTTCCGCTACGGCGAGGCGGAGCACGGCATCGTGGGGCAGATCGACCTGACCGGCCTGCCGGTCGCGATCGCGGTCGGCGTGGCCGCCAACGGGGCCAAGCTGATCGAGGCCGTGCAGCGCGAGGACGATCCGTTCGATCGCTCCGAGGAGATCAGCCTGGCCGAGGCGCGGCGCCACCTGGAGGCGCCGCTGGCCCGCGGTGACGAGGAAGCCGACCAGGCCATCTCGGTCGACACCGTCGCGTATTTCCCGGTGGCGCGGTCCCGGGTCCGGCGGCTGCCCGCCGAGGACGCCGCGGCCGTGCCGGTCTTCACCGCCGTCGATCGCGCGGCGGCGGTCGACGACTTCGGCAAGAGCCCGCTGGCCGCCGATGTGGTAGCGGCGGACGAGGACGCCACGCGGTTCTGGGCCGAGGTGCTCACGGGCTACAGCAGCCGGCTGCCCGGCGAGGCGCCCGGCCAGGTCGGCCCGCGCAAGATCGCGCACCTGCTGCTCGGCCACGTGCCGAACACCTTCACCTTGTCCGCGGCGCAGCGTCAGCACCTGGAGCCGGTGGTGACCGCGTGGATGCGCTGGTCGGCCGAGCACCGCGGCCTGGACGAGGCCGCGACGGCCCGGCTGGCGGAGAGCCTGCCCGAGGTGTTCGGCCGGTTCGGCGCGGCGTATGACGACCCGGAAGCGGTGACCGCTCGCGGCTACCTGGCCGACCTGGCGGTCAGCGACGCCGACGTGTCCGGCCTCGCCACCCACGTGGCGCGCCGCATGTTCGCGGTGCCGGTGCCCGGCCCGGCCACGGACGTCAGCGATCCGGCGGTCCGCCGCGCGCTGACCGAGGCGGAGTTCGGCGCGTGCACGCCGCATGCCGGCCTGACCCAGGAGGAGTTCCTGGCCGCGGTGCACCGTGTCATCGCCGAACTGTGGGACGACGACCCGCGGGAGACCTTCCAGGCGGCCCGGCGCCTGTTCGCCGCCGGCGCCGACCGGCACGACATCATCCACACGCTGGCCGAGACGCCCGCCGCCACAGGCGGCCAGGCCAGCACCGCCGCCACAGGCGGCCAGGCCAGCACTGCCACCGGCGGCCAGGACTCATCGGCGTAGCGATGAGTTCCGCGGCGCCCTGCCGTTGTATGCGTATCCGACGAGGGAGGCAGAGGCGATGAGCTACGCGGACGTGAACGGCATTTCCCTGTACTACGAGGAGCACGGCTCAGGCCAGCCGCTGATCCTGCTGCATGGCGGGCTGGGCTCGGGCGACATGTACGCTCCGGTCCTGCCGCTGCTGGCCAAGGGCCGCCAGGTGATCACGGTCGACCTGCAGGCGCACGGGCGTACCGCTGATATAGACCGGCCGCTGCGGTTCGAGACGCTCGCCGATGACGTGGCCGGGCTCATCAGGCACCTCGGCCTAGGCCAGGCCGACGTGATGGGGTACTCGTTCGGCGCGGCGACCGCCCTGCGCACCGCCATCCAGCATCCGGACCTGGTGCGCCGCCTGGTGATCGCGTGCATCCCGTGCCGGCGGGACGGCTGGTACCCGGAGAGCCTGGCCGGGATGGACGCGATGGGGTCGGCGCTGGCCGGGATGCTGATGCAGTCCCCGGTGTACGAGAATTACGCCCGGGTCGCACCGCGGGCCGAGGACTTCCCGGTGCTGCTGGACAAGACCGGCGAACTGCTGCGCCGGGACTATGACTGGTCGGCGGAAGTCGCGACGATCACCGCGCCGGTCATGCTGGTCTACGCGGACGCCGACGCGGTGCGCCCGGCGCACATGGTCGAGTTCTACGCGCTGCTGGGCGGCGGGCTGCGCGACGCGAACTGGGACGGCTCGCTTCGGCCGGTGGCCAGGCTGGCCATCTTGCCCGGTCACACGCACTACGACATCTTCGCCTCGGCGGATCTGCCCGCCGCGGTCATCCCGTTCCTGGACGCCGCGTCGCTGGAGCCGCCGGCCCCGCTTGGCCCATGACCTCGGGGTCGGGGTCCAGCGCCGCGCAGAGCCGGGCCAGCGCCGTGGTGTAGGCGTGCTCGGGCGGGCGGGCGTACCCGATGACCAGGCCCGCCCGGTCCGCGCTGGCGTCGGGGGCCCGGAAGCTGTCCAGGCCCTGCAGGGCCAGGCCGTGCCGGGCGGCCCGGGTGATGAGCTGCCGCTCGGCGCCGGCGCCGGGCAGGTCGAGGACCGCGTGCAGGCCGGCCGCGATCCCGGTGACGTGCCGCCCCTGACGGCCCAGGGCGGCCGCCAGGCGGTCGCGGCGGCGGCGGTAGGCCAGGCGGGTGCGGCGGATCTGCCGGTCATAGCCGCCGGAGGCGATGAACTCGGCCAAGATGAGCTGGTCCAGGCCCGACGGGCCGGCGGTGAGCTGCGCGGTCACCGCGTCCAGCAGCCGCGGCGGGACGACCAGCCAGCCGAGCCGCAGGGCCGGGGTCAGGCTCTTGCTCGCCGTGCCGGCGTAGATGACGTGATCGGGTGCGAGCGCCTGCAGCGCGCCCACCGGCTGCCGGTCGTACCGGAACTCCCCGTCATAGTCATCCTCGATCACCACCCCGCCCCAGCGCGCCGTGTCCCGGCGCCGCTGCGGATGCAGGGTCACACCGAGCGGAAACTGATGCGCCGGGGTCAGCAGCGCGGCATCGGCTCCGTCGGCCGCGCCGATCACGGCGCCGCGGCCGTCAACCGGCAGCGGCCGCAGGCTCAGGCCCTGGCCCTGCGCGAGGTCGCGGTGGGCCTGGTGGCCGTAGGCCTCTACGGCGAGCGTGGCCGCGCCGGCCGAGTGCAGCGCGGCGCAGGCGACCGCCAGGCCGTGCGCGAAGCCCGCGCAGACAACGATGTGGCCGGGCTCGGCGGCTACGCCCCGGGCCCGGGCCAGGTACCCGGCCAGCTCCGTCCTCAGCTGCGGGAGCCCGCGCCGGTCCGGGTAGTCCAGCAGCTCGCGGGGCGCGGTCGCCAGCACCTTGCGGGCGGTCGCCAGCCACACGCCGCGCGGGAAGGCGGACAGGTCGGGGACGCCCGGGCGCAGGTCGTAGCGGGGCGCGCTGGCCTCGGGGCGGGCCAGCCAGCCGGGGCCGGGCTGGGCGGCGGGACGTTCGGCGACCGAGGTCCCGGAGCCGGTCAGGGCGGTGAGCCAGCCTTCCGCGACCAGCTGGCTGTAGACCTCGGCCACCGTGTTGCGAGCCAGGCCCAGGTCGGCGGCCAGGGCCCGGGACGACGGCAGGCGGGTGCCGGGACCGAGGCGCCCGGTCCGGACGGCGTCACGGAGCGCCGCCTCCAGGCCGAGACGGATGCCCTTCGGGCTCTTGGGCCCGGGCAGATCCAGGTGCAGGTCAAGGCCGCCTTGGCGGGCCCGGTCGCCATCTTTGGCCCATGTTTCTGACATAGAAGTGGACCTTATCCTGGGCCGTTTACCGCCATAGAGTCGGTGTCATGACGATGACAAGCGACACCACGCAGATACCGGTCCGGCTGGACTTCGACACCCTGGCGGCGGGCTTCGCCCGCGCGATGGCACACCTGGACCAGGCCGCGACCAAGGAACTCGACAAGGCGCAGATCGATCCCAAGCTGCGCGAGCTGATCCGGATCCGCGCCTCACAGCTCAACGGCTGCGCCTACTGCATCGACACGCACACCAAGGACGCGCGCGCGATCGGCGAGACCGAGCAGCGCATCTACGGGCTGGCCGCCTGGGCCGAAACCCCGTACTTCACCGCCCGCGAGCGTGCCGCGCTGGCGTTCACCGAGGCGGTGACGCTGCTGGCGGACACGCACGTGCCTGACGAGGCCTACCAGGCCGTGGCCGCGGAGTTCGGCCCGCAGGAGGTCGCCGCCCTGGTCAGCCTCATCGCCACGATCAACGCGTGGAACGCGATCGGGGTCAGCACCCGGGCCTGGATCCCCGGCTCCTACCAGCCCTGACCGGGGCGGGCTGGCTAGCTGGTGAGGGGGGCGGGGTGGGCGCGCCAGGCCGACGGCGGGCGGCCGGGGAGCTCGGTGCGGCCGGCGGTCCACAGCAGCGACGTCCACGGGTCGGTGTCGGCGAATTCGGTCGGGGCCTGCGGGTAGAGCCGGGCCAGGACGCGGCGGCACACGTCGCGGGGCGGGTCGAGGCTGAGGCCGAAACCCTGGGCGATGTCGTTGCCGTGCAGGAGGGCCTCGTTGCAGCCCAGCGCGGCGAAGCCTTCGGGGTCGGCGGTGCCGGCCGGATGAAAGGCCCGGACGTGTGCGGGTGAGGTGCGCACCATCGAGGCCAGGACCCGGCCGCCGGTGACGGCGAATTCCAGCACCTCGGCCGGGGAGGCGTCCTTCTCGGCGGTGGCCACGGCCCGCACGTACCGGGCGGTGGGCTGGACGGCGAGCTGCCAGGCGTAGGAGAGCAGGCAGTCACCGATGTGCTCGGCGGTATGCCAGCAATTCCACTCCAGGCTGCCCGCCTGCACGGACCAGTCCCGGTCGGTCAGGGGCAGCAGGCCGCTCATGATGCACGCGATCGCAGCGTCAAGGTCACCGGCGGTTACTGTCATGATGCTCCGAGCCTACGATCACGGGCGGCCGGGCATGAGGAGTTCGCCAGTAGTGACGCTTTTTAGGGCGTTCCGGTCAGGACTGTCCGGGTCAGGCGGCGGGCCGGTCGATGCGCCAGCGGGGCGGCTGTCCCGAGCGGGTAGGCGGCCGCCGACGCCGGGGCCATCTGGTCCGCGCTGGCGCTGGACGAGGGCCGCGTGGCGTGGATCCAGCCGGCCAGGGCCGGGCCGCCGGTCGATGCGGGCCAGCGCGGGCAGGGCCAGGATCTCCGCACAGCAGGGTGGGCAGGCCGCCGACGACCAGGGGACCACCGGGCTCCGACGTCCTGGCCGACAAAGCCCACGATGGGACCGCCGATGGGCGTGGAACCCAGCCAGGCCAGGGCCCACAGGGCCATGACCCGGCCGCGCATGGTCGGCGCGGCCGCGAGCTGCAGGGTGGTCTTGGCCAGGGAGTTGAACGTGATGCTCCCGTAGCCGACGAAGACCAGCGCGGCCAGCTCGAGCGGCAGGCTCGGCGCGGCCGCGGCGGCCAGGATGGCGATGCCCCAGCCGATGGCGGCCAGGCACAGGGCACGCGCGCGGGGACGCGGGCGGGCGGCGGAGATCAGGCCGCCCACGACCGCACCCACGCCCATGACCGAGGCCATCACGCCGTAGGCGGCGGCCCCGCCGCCGAAGACCTTGTTGCCATGAGGGCAGGGAGACCTGGAATTCCCAGGCCAGGGTGCCGATGACGGCGATCATGATCAGCGGGATGAGCAGTTCCGGGGTGGAGCGCACGTAGCGCAGGGCCGCCCGGACCTGCCGTTTGCGTCGCGGGAGCCGGGTGGCGGGGAACAGCTCGGACCCGCGCATCGCCGCGAGCGAGATCAGCACGGCGCCGAACGACAGCGCGTTGACCGCGAAACACAGGGCCAGGCCGATGGCCGCGGCGATCACACCGCCCAGCGCGGCGCCGAAGACCCGGGCCATGTTCATCGCGACGGAGTTGAGGGTCACGGCGTTCGGGAGATCTTCCGCGGTCACCATCTCGGAGATGAAGGCCTGCCGCGCCGGGTTGTCAAACACGTTGACGAAGCCGAGGGCCAGGGCCAGCAGGTAGATGACCCATAGCCGGATGGAACCGGTCGCGACCAGGACGGCGAAGGCCCCCGCGAGCAGCCCGGCCAGCGTCTGGGTCAGGTAGAGCACCCGCCGCTTGTCCATCCGGTCCGCGAACACCCCGCCCAGCGGGCCGAACAGGAACATCGGCAGGAACCTGACCGCGGTGGTCAGGCCGAGCTGGGTCCCGCTGTGGGTGAGGTCCAGCACGACAAACGACTGGGCCACGGTCTGCATCCAGGTGCCGGCTACGGAGACGAGCTGCCCGAAGAAGAACAGGCGGTAGTTGCGCTGCCGGAGCGATGAGACCATCTGCCGGGGCTGGAACCGCACGCGGCCCGCCGTAGACGTTAGGTGCACGGGCTCCCGATCATCGAACTTACTTGCCTGATAGCAAGTATATAACCTCAGCTGCGCTAAGGAGTTCCGGCGGGTGGGAGCCTGGGTCCCTAGGGAGTTCCGGCGGATCGCAGCTGCGACTTGATCTCGGGCTTGAGGACCTTGCCCACCTTGGAGCGGGGCAGGTCGGGCCAGATCTCGACCTGCTTGGGGGCCTTCACGCTGCCGAGGCGTTCCTTGACGAAGGCGCGCACGTCGTCGCCGGTCACGGCGTGGCCGGGGCGCAGCTGGAGGACGGCGGTGACGCGCTCGCCCCACTTGTCGTCGGGCAGGCCGATGACGGCGCAGTCCTGGACGGCGGGATGGGAGAGCAGGACCTGCTCGACCTCGGCGGAGTAGACGTTGAAGCCGCCGGTGATGATCATGTCCTTGGCGCGGTCGACGATGAACAGGTAATTGTCGTCGTCGAGGTAGCCGATGTCCCCGGTGTGATGCCAGCCGTGCCGGGAGGCTTCCGCCGAGGCCTGCGGGTTCTTGTAGTAGCCGGCCATGACCAGCGAGCCGCGGATCACGATCTCGCCGCGCTCGCCCCGGCCGAGCAGGTGGCCATCCTCGTTCATGATCGCGACCGTGGTGAGCGGGGTGGGCCGCCCGGCCGAGGACAGGCGCTCGGTGGCCAGCGAGCCGTCGTCGCGGAAGTGTTCGGCCGGGGCCAGGGTGGAGATCATCATGGGCGCCTCGGACTGGCCGAACAGCTGGCCGAGCACCGGGCCGACCTTGGTCAGGGCCTCGGTCAGGCGGGCCGCCGACATCGGGGCCGCGCCGTACCACAGGCATTGCAGGCTGGTCAGGTCGGCACGGGCCAGGCCGGGATGGTCGAGGAGCATGTAGATCAGGGTCGGCGGCAGGAACGTGTGCGTCACGCGGTGCCGCTCGATCAGGGCCAGGAACTCGGCGAGGTCCGGCTTTCCCATGATGACGATCTCGCCGCCCAGGGTCATGACCGGGAAGCAGAGCACCCCGGCCGCGTGGGTGAGCGGCGCGAGGGCCAGGTAGCGCGGGCGCGGGCGGAACGGATAACTCATCAGCGTCAGCGCGGACATGGTCTCGATGTTGCGGCCGGTGAGGATGACGCCCTTGGGGCGGCCGGTGGTGCCCCCGGTGCCGACCAGCATGACGACGTCGTCGGCCGGCTCGGCCTGCCAGGGTTCGGCGGGCTCGGAGCCGGTCCACAGGTCGAAGGGCACAGCGCCGGGGGGCTCGCCGTCGAGGCAGATCAGGGTGGTGAGTCCGGGGAGGTCGGGCCGGATCTTGGCAACCAGATCGGCGAACGCGGCCTGGAAGATCAGGCACGTGCAGTCGAAGAGGTGCAGCAAATCGCGGTTCTCGGTCGCCTCGTTGCGCGGGTTGACCGGGCACCAGATCGCGCCCGCCCGGGAGATGCCGGTCACGCAGGCGAACGCGACTGGGTCGTTGGCGGACAAGATCGCAACCTTGTCACCCGGCCCGACCCCGGACCGGTCCAGCGCGCGGGCGATCTGCCAGGACAGCCGCTGGACGTCGAAGTAGGTCAGCGTGCGCCCGCCGGTGGTCAGGCACGGAGCCTCCGGACCTTGGGAGGCGCCCTTGTCGAGGTAGTCGGTCAGGCGCACGCTGGTGATCCCTTTAGTGGTGGACGGTGAGGTTCGGCTCCATGACCAGGCCGAAGCTGCGCAGCGCGCCGAGCAGCTCATGGTGGCCGAAGGCCTGGCAGCCGGACGCGAACCCGACCCGCCTGGGCGGCTGCTGGAGCAGCGAGTACGCCCCGTAGGCCTGCATCAGGCCGGTCTGCTTGTAGTTGGAGTTGCCGTGGATCACGCAGTGCGCGCGGCCCAGCGGGCCCGAGGCGTGCACCGAGTCCAGGGACGTGTTGATCCTGGTGGCCTCGCGCGGCGGCATCTGGTTCATCACGCCGGCCGCCTGCTCGTTGATCACCCGGAGCTTCTCGCTGTCCGGCAGGCCCTCGATAGCCGCCAGGACGCCCTTGACGATCTGCGGGACACCGAGCATGAGCGGGCGGTTGAACACGCCGCCCAGGGCCCTGACGTTCGCCACCCGCGGGTCGTGCTTGAACCACACCGGATGCGACATGCCGCCCCACGGCAGGGCCAGCCCGGTCTCGTGCTGTCCGGGGATCACCACGTCGTACAGGCCGGCGTCGGCGGGCCATTCCGCGTACTGGTTCTGCTCCAGGTAGTACGCCTTGGACAGGCACGCGTTGACCAGGATGGTGCGGGTCGAGGCGACCGTCGGCGTGCCCTTCCAGAAGACCAGGATGTCGAGCGTGTCGACGCCGGGCTTCTCCAGGCAGAGCTGGGCGGCGATCTCGCTGGTGGTGTACATCTGGGCGATGCCCGGGGCCAGCAGCAGGCCCTTTTCCGCCATCCGGGCGCCGTACTCCTCGTCGCAGATGATCAGCCAGTCCTGCTCGCCGGTGGTGTCCAGGTAGTGGCAGCCGGTGGCGATGCAGGCCTCGACGACCTCGCGGCCGTACTGGGCGAACGGCCCGACGGTGTTGAGCACGACCTGCGCGCCGTCGAACAGCTCGGTCAAGGGCTCGACGTCGTGCGCGACCTCGATGATCTCGTGCTCGACGGTATCGATGCCGGGCACCTTGTCCATGGCCTCCTGGATCCGGGCCTTGTCCCGGCCCGCGGCGACGAACGGGACGTTGTACTCGCGCAGGTACTCGCAGACCAGGCGGCCGGTGTAACCGGAGGCGCCGTAGACGATGACGGGCTTATCGGTGCTCATGGTGGTCTCCTCTCGCTACACGCCCATGCCGCCGTCGACGGGCAGGCCGGCGCCGGTGATGAAACGGGACGCGTCCGAGGCCAGGAACACCACCGCGTCGGCCATGTCCGCGACCTCGCCCAGGCGGCCCTGCGGGGTGAGGCCGACCACGGTGCCGACCGCCTCCTCCACGCTTGCGAACAGCCCGCACGTCACCACGTCCTGGGCCAGCTGGTTGCCCATGTCGGTGGGGACCAGCCCGGGATAGATGCAGTTCACCCGGACGGCGTAGCCGAGCTTGCCGGATTCCATGGCCGCTACCCGGGTCAGCCGGTCGACCGCGGACTTGGTCGCGGAGTAGACCGCGATGCCGGGGAACGCGATGGTGGCGGCGACCGAGGCGATGTTGACCACCGCGCCGCCGCGGCCCGCCGGACCGCCCGGGCGCATGGCGCGGAAGGCGTGCTTGATCCCCAGCGAGGTGCCGAGCACGTTGACCTCGAGCATCTTGCGGATGTCAGCCGGGTTCAGGTCCACGATCAGGCTGGTGATCTCGACTCCGGCGTTGTTGACCAGGATGTCCAGGCCACCGAGCTCGCCGATGGTACGGGCGACGGCCTGCTCCCAGCTCGCGTCGTCGGTGATGTCGAGGGGCACGAACGCCGCCGTGGCGCCGGACTTCTTCAGCTCGTCGGCGGTGGCCTGGCCGAGGTCTTCACGGATGTCGCCGATGACCACGGCCGCTCCGGCCCGGGCCAGCGCTTCGGCCATCCCGGCGCCGAGGCCGCGGGCTCCGCCGGTGACCAGGGCCTTGCGTCCGGTCAAGTCGTACACGCTCATGCTGCATCTCCTCCTTGAGGCGGATCTGGCCCTGGGCCATGCGACGTAGGTCACAGTGTCACGATGTCTGGACAGTCGTCAAGACTTTCTTGGACACTTGTCAAGATTGTTCTGGGCTGGGACGAAGCGCCGAGATACAGTGGGTTTCGGCCCGCAAGGTGCGAGCCGCCCAGAGCGGACGGGAACCTGCTGTGACCGACGTGGCGGAGACGAACCGGGAGCGGATCTCACGGCGGCAGGTCGACAAGTTCGCCGAGCGGCGGGCGCAGCTGGCCGACGCCGCGCTGCAGACGCTGGCCGAGCTCGGCTACGCCCGGACCAGCCTGCGGGAGATCGCGCAGAACTCCCAGTTCTCGCACGGCGTGCTGCACTACTACTTCAGCGACAAGCACGACCTGCTCACCCACTGCGTGCGCCAGTACGAGGCCGCCTGCGTCACCCGCTACGACGAGATCGTGGCCACGGCCAGGTCGGCGCAGGAGCTTAAGCGCGAGTTCAGCGCGGCGATGGCGCAGACCCTGCGCACCGACGCGCCCATGCACCGGCTGTGGTACGACCTGCGCAACCAGAGCCTGTTCGAGGAGTCCTTCCGGGCCGACGTGCTGGAGATCGACCAGCGCCGCGAGGAGATGATCTGGCGGGTGATCAGCCGCTACGCCGAGTTCGCCGGGATCACCGTGGCCGTCTCCCCCGGCGTGGCCTACGCGATGCTCGACGGCCTGTTCCAGCAGGCGCTGCTGCATCAGCTGGCCGGGAACCAGGACGCGGCCGGCGACCTGGCCGCGAACGTGGTACGGGTCCTGGACACCTTGAAGGTCGCTGGATCCCTCCGGGTAAAGGTTTTGGTCCCGCCGTGCGACTAAGCAGCGTGATTCTTCGCTGTCCCGCGGCGATACCGGCCACCTTCGACTACCTTTGCGCCCGTGACCCAGTGCGGCGGTCTGCCTGGCACGGCGGTGATACTGGTGGTCAAGGAGGCGGAGGTGGGTGGTGGGTGATGATCACAAGATCACGCCACATGACGCCGCCGAACTGGCCGCCTGTTTCAGGGCTCACGCCCGCCGGCTGTTCGGCTTCGCCTGCGTGCTGGCCCGCGGGGACCGGGCGCTGGCCGACGACCTGGTGCAGGCGACCTTCGAGGCCGCGGCCCGGGTCTGGCAGACGCTGCGCGGTCTGGCCGAAGAGCAGCTCCGGGGCTGGTTGCGCAGCACGCTGGCCAACATCGCGGCCAGCGGATTCCGCCGCGAGGCCGCGTTCCGTGACCGGCTGCCGCAGCTCGAAGAACGCTACCGCGATACCCCAGCGGACCCCTGCGAGCAGGCCTTCTCCTCGATCGCGCTGGAACGCTGCTGGCGGATCATCAAGGAGATGCCGAAGGGCCAGCACGTGGTCGCCGTCCTGCGCTGGCAGCTGGGCATGAAGGAAGCCGAGATAGCCGCTGTCCTCGGCATCGCCGAGTCGACCGTGAGCGCGCAGTTGCACCGGGCGCGACGTAAGCTGATCGAGCAACTGGGGGCTGACCATCCATTCGCCCGTGACGACCCGGAGGGAGAATCGTCATGAGGGGCGGCGGCGACGCCAGCGCGCATGAGGACGCGCTGCTGTCCCGCGTGTACCAGCAAATCGCCGAGGTCCGCGAACCGCATTTTGCCGCCGGGTATGACCTCCGCACAGGTGTGGATACCTACCAGGCCTGGCTAGGCGAGCACACCGAGGCAGCGGCGAGCGTCACGGCCGCCGCCGAAGGCGGCCAGACCAGCGCAGCGGACGTCACCATGCCGCTGCGCGCGGTGGTCACGCAGCCCGGGGAGTGGAACGCGGAGCTCGCGGTCATCGAGCTGTACTCCCTTCAGTACAAGTCGCTGGTCCGGCTGGCCGCCATGCTGGTCCGGGACACGTCCACCGCGGAGGAGGTCGTGCAGGACGCGTTCATCGCCATGCACGACGGATGGCACCGCCTGAAGGACGCTGAGAAGGCACTCGCCTACCTGCGGCAGGCCGTGGTGAACAAATCCCGTTCGGTCCTGCGGCACCGGATGGTGGTCGAGAAGAACGCGCCGAAGCCGGCCCCGGATATGCCGAGCGCCGAACACGGGGCCATGGCCCTGCTCGAGCGGAGCGCGGTCATCGCCGCGCTCCGCGATCTGCCCGGGCGACAGCGGGAGGCCATCGTCCTGCGTTACTACGCGGACCTGTCCGAGGCGGATATCGCCGCCGCGATGCGGATCAGCCGCGGCGCGGTGAAGAGTCACACCGCGCGCGCCATGGCCTCGCTGAAGGCGGCCCTGGAGCAGGATGCCTAGTGAGCGAAGGCCTGCCGGACCCCGGCGGCGTGGCCAGCCAGGCGGAGCTCCGGACCATGGTCGAGCGGTACGTGGACGAGCTCAAGACGGTCGGCGCCTTCGAGTCGGCGGCGGTGGAGCGGGCGCTGCGCAGGGTCGAGCGGCACCGGCTGCTCGAGACGTTCTACTACCGGATGGCCGAGGGGCGCCGGACGATCGAGCATGACCCCGGGCACCCACGGCGGGATCATCTCGCGCTCATCTACGCCGACACGGTGCTGGCCACGCGGCATATCGACGGGCTGCCGGCCAGTTCCACCTCGCAGGCATCGCTGGTGGCCAGGATGCTCGAGCTCCTCGACCTCCGCGAGGGCATGAAGATCCTCGAGGTAGGGGCGGGCACCGGCTACAACGCGGCGCTGCTGGCTGAGATCGCGGGCGACCAGCGCCTGGTGGTGACCCTGGACGTACTCGAGGACGTGGTGGCGCAGACCAGGCGGCTACTGGCCCGCGCCGGGTACCCGGACATCCAGGTCCTGCTGCGGGACGGTTTCGAGGGCGTGGCCGAGCAGGCGCCGTTCGACCGGATCGTGGCCACCGTGGGCTGCTCGGACCTGTCGCCGCACTGGGCCGAGCAGCTGGCCGGCGACGGCGCGATGCTGGTGCCGCTTGAGCAGGCCAATGGCCATCCGCTGGTCCTGGTCCGGAAAGACGGCGGCGCGCTACGCGGCCGGATGGTGCTGCGGACCGGGTTCATCCCGGTGCGCGGGCCGCTGCACATCGAGGCGCAGTGGGCGGTGGGGGTGTACGTTGCCGACCCGGCCGACGTGGTGCGCGAACCCGATCCCGGACCGCGGTTCAGCGCCCGGCCGCCCGATGAACCCATGCAGCTCACCGACGACGAGACCGACTTCCTGTTCTTCCTGGGGCTGGAGGATCGCCGGGCGTGCTGGACGCCGGACGGCCCCGCGCTCAGCGACGGCCTGAACGGCTGGGCCGCCCTGGCGCCAGACGGGATCAGATGGTGGAAGGACGCGTCACTGGCCCGTGAGCTCGAGGGCCGCTACCGCGACTGGGAGGTGCGCGGCCGACCGGCGATGGAGGACTACCAGATCACGTTCTGGCCCATCGACACCGAAGGCGACCCGCCGCCCGGAGGATGGCAGATCGAACGGCGGTTCTACCGCCAGCAGCTGAGCCTGTGCTGAGCTCAGCTCGGCCCGTGACCCAGCACGTCGGTGCCGCCCTCCTCGGGGCCCAGCTCATCGGTGCCGCCCTGCTCGGCTCCGAGCACATCGGAGCTCACAAACTCGGGCTCACTCGTGGCGGAGGAATCAGATGCCATCGTTACCTCCTTCGGCCCTACCCAGTCTGGCATTGCTCGGTCTTAAGTCTTTCCCATCCGCGGCGGCACCGCTAGCGGTTGACGGGGGCAAGCACCACGCTCCGTTCGGCATAAAAAATCACGGTCCGAGACGGTCACCGGGCACCTTCCGCGGCACCGCCACGGGACCGACCTACTATGGGCGGTATGACCGCCCAGGACGAGACGAGCCGCGCTGCGATCCTCACCGTTGACGACGACCCGGGCGTGTCCCGTGCGGTGGCCCGCGACCTGCGGCGACAGTACGGGTCGCGGTACCGGATCGTGCGGGCCGAGTCCGCGTCGGACGCGCTGGACGCGCTGCGGCAGATGAAGCTGCGGGGGGACGTGGTGGCGGTGATCCTGGCCGATTACCGGATGCCGGAGCTGAACGGGATCGAGTTCCTCGAGCGGGCCATGGACATCTATCCCGGGCGCGCGGCGGGTGCTGCTGACCGCGTACGCCGACACGGGGGCGGCGATCGACGCGATCAACGTGGTCGACCTGGATCATTACCTGCTCAAGCCGTGGGACCCGCCGGAGGAGAAGCTCTACCCGGTGGTCGACGCCTTGCTCGATGCGTGGCTGGAGTCCGATCACCGGCCGGTGCCCGAGACCAAGGTGGTCGGGCACCGGTGGTCCGCGCGGTCCTCGGAGGTCCGCGAGTTCCTGGCCCGCAACCAGGTGCCGTACCGGTGGTATCAGTCCGACGAGCCCGAGGGCCAGCGGCTGCTGGATGCGGCGGGCGCGGACGGGCTGGCGCTGCCGGTGGTGATCACCCCGGACGGGGAGCCGATGGTGGAGCCGTCCGACGCCGAGCTGGCCGCGCGGGTCGGGCTGGCCACCACGCCGTCGAAGGATTTCTACGACCTGATCGTGATCGGCGGCGGGCCGGCCGGGCTGGGCGCCGCGGTGTACGGCGCGTCCGAGGGGCTGCGCACGGTGCTGGTCGAGCGGCTGGCGACCGGCGGGCAGGCCGGGCAGAGCTCGCGGATCGAGAACTACCTGGGGTTCCCGGACGGGGTGTCCGGCGCGCAGCTGACCGACCGGGCCCGGCGGCAGGCGACCAAGTTCGGCGCCGAGGTGCTGACCACCCGCGACGTGACCGGCCTGGAAGTCTGCGGGTCGGCGCGCCGGGTGACGTTCGCGGACGGCGCCTCCATCGACGCGCATACCGTCATCCTGGCCACCGGCGTGTCCTACCGGAAGCTGGACGCGCCGGGGCTGGATGAGCTGACCGGGCGCGGGGTGTACTACGGGTCGGCGCTGACCGAGGCGAGCGCGTGCCTGGGGCAGGACGTCTACGTGGTCGGCGGGGCGAACTCGGCCGGGCAGGCGGCGGTGTACCTGGCCCGGCACGCCAAGTCGGTGACGATCCTGGTCCGCGGGTCGTCGCTGGAAAGGTCGATGTCGTACTACCTGATCAGGCAGATCGCGGACATCCCGAACATCACCGTGCGGACCTGCACCGAGGTCACCGGGGCGAGCGGCGATGACCATCTGGAGAGCCTGACGCTGCGCAACACCGCGGACGGATCGACGGAGACGGTGGACGCGCAGCTGCTGTTCCTGTTCATCGGGGCGGCGCCGCTCACGGACTGGCTGGATGACCTCGTGGTCCGCGACGGGCGGGGGTTCGTGGTGGCGGGCCCGGATCTGTCGGTCGGCGGGGAACGGCCGCGCGGCTGGGAACTGGACCGGATGCCGTATCACCTGGAGACCAGCGTGCCCGGGGTGTTCGTCGCCGGGGACGCACGTTCGGAATCGGCCAAGCGGGTCGCTTCGGCCGTCGGGGAAGGCGCACTAGCGGTCATGCTCGTGCATCGTTACTTGGAGAAGAGATGAGCGAAGCCACTGAGGTTGGCGACACTGAGGCTGGTGCGCTGGAGTGCGGGATCGACGAGCTGCGCACCCTGTTCCTGTTCGAGAAGCTGACCGACGACCAGCTACGGTGGTTGTGCGAGCGCGGGCACGTGGAGGTGCTCCCGGTCGGGCCGGTCTTCGCCGAGGGCGCTCCCGCCGATTGCTTTTACGTGCTGCTCGAGGGCACCGTGGTCATGTCGCGCCGGGTGGGGCCGGACGACGTCGAGATCGGCCGGACCTCGCAGCGCGGGGCGTACTCGGGCGCGTGGCTGGCCTACATGGGCGACCGGGTGCCCCAGGTCTACAACGGCTCGATGCGGGCCGTGGAGCCGTCACGGTTCTTCGTCCTGTCGGCCAGCACGTTCGCCGAGCTGATGAACGAGTGGTTCCCGATGGCGGTGCACCTGCTCGAGGGGGCGTTCTTCGGTAACAAGAACTGGGCGCAGGCGATCGGGCAGCGCGAGCGGCTGCTGGCCCTCGGCTCGCTGTCGGCTGGCCTGACCCACGAGCTGAACAACCCGGCCGCCGCCGCGGTCCGGGCCACCGCGGCGCTGCGCGAGCGGGTGGCCGGGATGCGGCACAAGCTGGGCATGATCGCGGGCGGGAAGTGGGACCGGACCACGCTGGTGACGCTGATCCGGCTGCAGGAGGAGGCGGCGGACCGGGTGCCGAAGGCTGCGGTTCTGTCTCCGCTTGAGGCCTCGGACCGGGAGGACGCGATCACCGACTGGCTGGAAGAACGCGGCTGCCGTGACGGCTGGCAGCTGGCGCCGACGTTCGTCGCGGCCGGCCTGGATACCGACTGGCTCGATCACGTCGAGGCGACGGTGGATCCGGAGATGCTGGAGAGCGCGCTGCGGTGGCTGAACTACACCGTCGACACCGAGCTGCTGATGAACGAGATCGAGGACTCGACCACCCGGGTCTCGACGCTGGTCGGCGCGGCCAAGCAGTACTCCCAGCTGGACCGGGCCCCGTACCAGGTCGTCGACGTGCATGAACTGCTGGACAGCACGCTGCTGATGCTGTCCGGGAAGTTCCCGCCGGGGATCACCGTGGTCAAGGACTACGACCGGGGCGTGCCGCAGATCCCGGCCTACGCCGGCGAGCTGAACCAGGTGTGGACGAACCTGATCGACAACGCGGTATCGGCCATGGGCTCGTCCGGGGTCCTGACGGTGCGCACGGGGGTGGACCGGGAGTTCGTGTTCGTGGAGTTCGGCGATACCGGGCCGGGGATATCGCCGAAGATCCGGGAGCGGATCTTCGAGCCGTTCTTCACTACCAAGCCCGTGGGCGAGGGGACCGGGCTCGGACTCGACATCAGCTGGCGGATCGTGGTGAACAAGCACCATGGCGACATCGCAGTAGAGTCGGTCCCCGGGGACACCCGGTTCCGGGTGCGGCTTCCGGTCACACCGCAAGAGGAGAGCTGAATGAGCGAGATTCCGGGCATCGACCCCGCGGTGCCGCCGAGCGGGACGGGGTGCGTGGAGTGCAACGCGAGCGGCGGCTGGTGGGTCCACCTGCGCCGGTGCACCCAGTGCGGCCACGTCGGGTGCTGCGACAGCTCTCCGTCGCAGCACGCGTCCGCGCACGCGAAGATCGCGGGACACCCGATCATCCGCAGCTTCGAGCCCGGCGAGGACTGGTTCTGGAATTACGAGACCGAGGATTCCTTCGCGGGCCCGGAGCTCGCTCCGCCGGAGCATCATCCGCTCGACCAGGGCGTGCCGGGGCCGAAGGCGCGGGTGCCGCGCGACTGGCGGTTCCACGTACATTAGGCGCCATGGAACCCGACGGGACAGCCCAGGTCGCCGTGTTCGTGGATTTCGAGAACCTCGTGCTCGGCGCGGTCAAGGAGCTGCCCGACCAGGCGAACCCGGCGCCGTACGAGGCGATCACGAGGCTCTGCCGAGGTTACGGCACCGCCTCGGTCCGCCGCGCGTACGCGGACTGGGCCAATCCGCGCTTCGGCAGCCATCAGGAAGACCTGGCGATGAACGGCGTGGACCTGCTCCAGGTCGCGCGGGTCGGCATCCAGAACAAGAACGCCGCCGACATCAGGATGGCGGTGGACGCCATGGAAACGCTGATCGTCCACCCCGAGGTGAGCGTGTTCGTCCTGGTCAGCGGCGATGGCGATTACTCGCCGCTGGTTCAGCGGCTGCGGGAGTTCGGCAAGTGGGTGGTGGGCGTCGGCACCGAGGCCAACGCCAGCCGCAAGCTGGTCTCGGTGTGCTCGGAATACAAGTACTGGGGCACGCTGGTCGCGGAGGTCGAGCCCGACGCGCGGCCGGCCGCGGCGTTCGACATCAGCGAGGCCGAGCAGGTGCTGGTCCGGGCGTTCGGGGAGTCCAGCTCCGAGACGATGACGGCCGGCGGGCTGAAGAGCAAGATGCTGGCCCTGGACCCGGCGTTCGACGAGCACAACTACGGCGCCCGCAGCTTCCGCGCCTTCCTGACGCTGCTGCCCAACCGGGTCCAGGTCGTGGAGACCTCGGGGCCCGATATCACGGTCAAGCTGGTCGAATCGCCTATTCCGCCGCCTGCCAGGTCCAGGACGCGGAGGTCGTGATGGGCGCGGGCGATGACTGGCGCAAGACCTTCCGGCCCGATATCCCGAGCCCGGCCCGGATGTACAACTACTTCCTGGGCGGCAAGGACCACTACGAGGTGGACCGCAAGGCGGCCGAGCAGGTTATCGCGGCGATCCCCGAGGTCGTGGTGTTCGCGCGGGAGAACCGGGCGTTCCTGCGCCGGGCGGTCCGGTTCCTGGTCCATGAGCGCGGCATCCGGCAGATTATCGACATCGGGACCGGCCTGCCCACCGAGGGCAACGTGCACGAGGTGGCGCACGAATACGCCCCGGACGTCCGGGTGGTGTACGTCGACCACGATCCGGTGGTGCTCGCGCACGGCGGGAACATGCTGAACGGCGTGCCCGGCACCGCGATCATCGGGCGTGACCTGCTGGAGCCGGCGGCCATCTTGGCCGACGAGGACCTGCTCGGGCTGATCGACTTCACCGAGCCCGTGGCGGTGCTGCTGGTCGCCGTGGTGCACTTCATCGACGATAAAGCTCATCCGGCGGGCCTCATCGACCAGCTGGTCAGGCCGCTGGCGCCGGGCAGTTACGTGGCCCTGTCGCACGCCACGTCGGACAGCCGGCCGCAGGAGGCCGCCGCGGTCGAGCGGATCTACCGCGGGACCACCACCAATATCCACGCCCGGAGCCGCGATCAGGTGCTGGCCCTGCTGGGCGACGACCTGGAACTGGTCGAGCCCGGCCTGGTGTGGGGGCCGTCGTGGCGGCCCGAGCCCGGCGCCTCGCCGGACGGCGACCCCGCGGACTCCAACATGTACGCGGTGATGGCCCGCAAGCCGTGACGCTCGGCGGTTGGCGTTAGGGGCTGGCTGTTGGCGCTGGGGGCTGCTTGGGTTCTTTGAGGGTGAAGGCCCAGTTCAGCATGCGGGCCGCGTCCTGGGCACCGGCGGCCGCGCCGGTCGCGGGGCTGTCCAGCACGACACCGATCAGGGTCCGGCCGTTCCTGACCGCCTCGAAGAGCAGGCAGTGCCCGGCGTCGTCGGTGTACCCGGTCTTGATGCCCACGGCGCCCGGGTAATAGCCGATCAGCTCGTTGGTGTTGTCCCACCAGTACTGGTGATGTCCCTTCCCCTTCGGCAGATGGTAGAAGCGCTGGTCCACGATCGACCGGAAGGCGGGATACCGCATGGCGGCCAGGCCGAGGGTGAGCAGATCCGAGGGGGTGGAGTAGGTGGAGGTCTCGGTCGGATACGGCAGCCCGTCGGGCGAGGTGAAGTGGGTGTGGGTCAGGCCCATCCGCGCCGCGGTCGCGTTCAGCCGCGCGATGAAGGCGGTCAGGCCCGGGCCGTAGGCGTTCGCGAGCGTGTACGCCGCGTCGGCCCCCGAGGGCAGCAGCAGGGCTTCCAGCAGCTCCTGCGTGGTCAGCACGTCGCCGGGATGCAGCGCCGCGCTCTCCCCGCCGTACTTCCAGACGTAGGTGAACGCCGCCTTCGGCACCCGGATCTCCTGGTCTAGGTTGCCGCTTTCGAGGACCACGAGGGCGGTCATCACCTTGGTGACGCTGGCCATGGGTCGCTCGGTGTTCATCCCGCGGCTCCACAGCACCTGGCCGGTGGCCGCGTCAGCCAGGATCGCGCCCTTGGCCTTCACACCCTGCGGCGTGCCGGTCACCTCGATCAGCGGGCCCGACGGTGAGTGGCTGGGCCGGGGCGCGGGCGCGGCCGACCCGCGGGCGAGCGCCGCGGTGGACCCGCCCGCCGAATGGGCACCCGATCCGGTGTCTGTGACCGTCCACGCGGTGATGCCGCCGCCGATGACGACCGCAGCCGCGGTCACCGCGACGATCCGTCCCGTCAGCCGCATGGCGTGGTTAGCTCCCGCTACCGTCGATCGGCAGGCATGGTCCGCGCCGACGTCCCGGGCCGACGGCGGCGTGCGGCCATACTCTACCGGCACCCCGGGGACCCGGGGCTCGCCTGGCTACTCATTTCATCACTTAGGATGATTAATCGATTACGATTAGTGTACGACATTCTGGAGGTGACCATCTCATGCCGCTGCACAGAGGAACGCGAGTGGTTGCGACCCGGACGTTGGGCATGGGCCGGGTGCCGGCGGGCAGCGTGGGGCGGGTGGTCAAGGTCGGGTTCTTCGGCGGCTACGACGTGAACTTCGGCCGGGGACGCGTACTGCACGACCTGAGCCGCGATGTGCTTCGGTTCCCGGATGGCGGATCGTGGTGGACCCGCCCGTTCCCCGCCGGCGCTAAGCCCGTCCCTTGTTTGGTTACGGGAAGCCGGTCCGGGAGCTATGGGAAGCCGGCTCCGGGGACGTCGACGTCGGTGGCGAGAACCTGGCCGCTGCCGGGCGCGACCGTCTCCTTGCTGCTCATGCCCTGCCAGGTGGCGGCGGCCGCACGGGTGACCCGATGTAACTCGCGCCCAGGCGTGTCCGGTCGACCGGGCGCTAGCTGGTGAACTCGCAGGGCAGGCGCTTGATGCCGTTGATGAAACTGGACAGGAGGCGGTCGGGCTCGCCGGCCGTGATGTCGGGGACGCGGGTCATCAGCTCGCGAAGCATGACGGTGAGCTCGCGGCGGGCCAGGTGCGCGCCCAGGCAGTAGTGCGGTCCCGGTGCGCCGAAGCCGACGTGCGGGTTCGGCGCGCGGGTGATGTCGAAGCGGTCGGGGTCGCTGAACACCGCCTCGTCGCGGTTGGCCGAGTAGTAGAACAGCACCGTCTTGTCGCCCTCGCGGTAGTCATGGCCGTTCATGGTGTAGTCCCGGGTCAGGGTCCGTCGCATGAACAGGACGGGCGAGGAGTAGCGCACGATCTCCTCCACCGCCCCTTCGAGGCGCCCGTCGAGGTCGGCGAGGAGCAGGGCACGCTGCTCCGGGTGCTCGGTGAACAGCATCAGCCCGTGCGAGAGCGCGTTGCGGGTGGTCTCGTTGCCCGCCACGACCAGGAGGATGAAGAAGGAGGCGAGCTCGGCGGTGGTGAGCTGCTCCCCGTCGATGTTGGCGGTCACCAGGGCGGAGACCAGGTCCTCGGCGGGCGTCTGGGCGCGGGCGGCGGCCAGGCCGGTGAGCAGGTCGGCGAGGGCCTGCCCGGCGCCGAGGACCTGGAGCACCGCCTGGTCGAGGTCCTCGCTGAGGAACTCGGGATCGGCTCCGGACAAGATGATGTTGGTGTTGGCCAGGACCATCTGGTACTGATCATCCGGGATGCCCATCATGTCGCAGATGATCTTCAGCGGCAGCTTGGCCGCGATGTTCGCGACGAAATCGCACGGGCCCGTGGCCAGCAGGTCGTCGACCATCTCGGCGGCCGCGCGCTGCACGTCGTCCTGGAACTTCGCGATCAGCCGCGGGCTGAACGCCCGGGAGACGATCCTGCGCAGCCGCGTGTGCCTGGGGTTGTCCATGTTGATCATCGAGCCGAAGTACTCGTTGAACTCCACCGGCAGGTCGGGGATGCTGGTGGCGCCCTTCGCCGAGGAGAACACCTCCGGGTGCTTGCTCGCCTCCACCACGTCGGCGTACCGGACCAGGGCGTAGTAACCCGGACCCGGCTCGGCGAACGGTGTCTCGGGCTCGGCGAAGAACGGCGGCTGCGGCTGCGCCCGGAGCGTGGCGAAAGCCGCGGCCCGGTCGGGAAGCGGCAGACCCCAGAACTCGGTGGCCGACAGGTCGATCCCGGCAATGGTCATAACCCGGCGCCTTCCGTGAGAACTGGTTCTACTTCATCACGGCACACGGTGAAATGACTAGCAGGCCGGCTAGGACCGGCGGCGTTCGGCCTTCTTGAGCCAGACCAGCATCGTCACGATGAGCACCATCAATACGGCCGCTATCAGCCAGTCCATACTTTGCCTCTCCGCTTCGGAGAGTTCATTATCTGGTCTGCGTGTTTCAGGGGTGTTACCAGCTGTGGCCTTGCCGGTGGTGGGCCTCAGCCGGTGGTGACGGCGAAGGCGAGCGGGAGGACGGCGGGGGCGCCGGCCTCCCGGAGCTGCTTGGCCGCGACGGTCATCGTCCAGCCGGTCTCGATGCGGTCGTCGATGAGCAGGAGCGGCCCGGCGGACTGGCTCAGTGCCCCGCGAAGGTCGTCCGGGATGGTGAACGCATGCCACAGCGAGCGCAGCCGCTGGGCGCTGTTGTGGCGGCGCGGGCCGGGACCGTCCGGCTCGGCATAGCCGAGCGAGCCGAGGTAGGGCAGCCTGCCGACCTGCGCGATCCGCTGGCCGAGGCTCGATATCAGGACGGGCCTGGTGCGCGACGGCATAGTGAGGATTCCGGCCGGGCGCTGGCTCCAGTCCCAGCTGGCCAGGACCTTGACCACGCGCGTCGGTGAGCTGATCCGTCACCGGCCCGTCGGGAGCCTCGTCGGCGAGCAGCGCCCGCAGGGTGGTTCCCCAGCCGACGTCGGTGAGACGACCGAGCGCGCGGCCCGGTTCGGCCGTGCGGTCCGCGGGGATCTTGCCGGAGGCGCCGGAGAGGCCCAGGTCCTTCATGCCCGGCGGCCACATCCGCCGCGGCTCGACCCCGACGCCGGGGCGCAGCAGGCGCTGGCGGGCTGCGTCCGCGCCGGCCTGCGGGACTTCGGTGTCCGGCTCCTGGCCGGTGCAGTTGTCGCAGCGGCCGCAGCGGGCCGCCTCCGGGTCGTCGAGCTCGCGGCGCAGGTACTGCATCCGGCAGGCATCGGTCGCCTGGTAGGCCAGCATGGACTGCTGCTCGCGGATCCGCTCCTGCGTGACCCGCTGGTACCGCTCTTCGTCGTAGATCCACGGCTGGCCGGTGGCCTCCCAGCCGCCGGCGATGCGGCGCACCGCGCCGTCGACGTCGAGCACCTTGAGCATGGACTCCAGCCGACCGCGGGACAGGTCGACGCGGGTTTCCAGCGCGGTGACGGACAGCGGCCGGCCCGCTTCGGCCATCGCGTTGAGCGCCGCCCGGACCTGGTACTCGGGCGGGAACGCAAGCGAGGCGAAGTACGCCCAGATGTCGCGGTCCTCGCGGCCGGGCAGCAGGATCACCTCCGCCTTGGTTACGGCCCGGCCGGCCCGGCCGATCTGCTGGTAGTAGGCGACCGGGGATTGCGGGGCACCGAGGTGCACCACGAACCCGAGGTCGGGCTTGTCGAAACCCATGCCCAGCGCGCTGGTCGCCACCAGCGCCTTGACCCGGTTGGCCAGCAGGTCGTCTTCGGCCTGCAGTCGCTGCGCCTGGTCGTCGCGGCCGCTGTACGCGGCGACGTCGATCCCCTGGTCGCGGAGGAACGCCGCCGTCTCGTATGCCGCGGCGACCGTCAGCGTGTAGACGATCCCCGATCCTGGCCAGCCGCCGTCGGCGAGCCGGCCCGCCAGCCAGGCGAGCCGCTGGTGGGCGGTCGGCAGGCTTACTACCGCGAGGTGCAGCGACGCGCGGTCCAGCGGCCCGCGCAGCACGAGCACCTCGCCTGAGTCCTGGCCCGCGCCGAGTTGCTCGGCGACGTCGCGGGTGACCCGGGCGTTCGCGGTCGCGGTGGTCGCCAGCACCGGGATCCCCGGCGGAAGAGCCTGCAGCAGCGTGCGGATCCGCCGGTAGTCGGGGCGGAAGTCGTGGCCCCAGTCGGAGATGCAGTGTGCCTCGTCGATCACGATCAGGCCCGCCGCGGCGGTGAGCTTGGGCAGCACCTGGTCGCGGAAGCCAGGATTGTTCAGGCGTTCGGGACTGACCAGCAGCACGTCGGCCTGGCCGTCCGCGACCTCCGCGTAGACGTGCTCCCATTCTTCGATGTTGGCGGAGTTGATCGTGCGCGCGTGGATCCCGGCCCGGCCTGCCGCCTGGACCTGATTGCGCATCAGCGCGAGCAGCGGTGACACGATCACCGTCGGCCCGGCACCGCGGGCCCGCAGCAGTGCGGTCGCGATGAAGTACACCGCCGACTTCCCCCACCCGGTGCGCTGCACCACCAGGGCCCGGCGCCGGGCGGCGACCAGGGCGCTGATCGCCGTCCACTGGTCCTCGCGCAGCCGTGCGTGGTCGCCGGCCAGGGCGCGCAAGTGCCGTTCGGCCTCGTCGCGCAGGCCCTGGTCGTTCCGCTCCGGTACCGGTCGGTCTGTGTGGGTCACGCTTTCATTGTTACCAGGTGGTTACGACATAAGTTGACGTCGCGCTACGTTGACCGCAGAACCTTCTTCCCGCCGACTCCAGATACACAAGTTTGCTGAGGCGGACGCCCGGCGACGGGGGAACCGGTAGCGTACGGTTCCGTGCTGGACGGCGAATTGGTCTTCGTGCCGGGTGAGATCCCGCGGCGGGGGGTGTTCGCACACTGGGGCAAGGGCTCGGGATCGGCGAAGCTTGAGCTGGTGTTTCCCGGCGGCAGGTACGGCATCCGCAAGCGCCTGGTGTCGGCGGATCTCATCCCGCTCGCCGAGGCGCTCCCCGTTCTGCTTACCATCGAGCCCAGCGAGCGCGCCGGGCGCCCGATGCGGCGCAGCGCCCGGGTGTGGGCCGCGGCCGCGGCCGCGGGCGTGGGCCTAGTGGCGCGGGGCAGGCTGCTGCCGACCGTGGGAGCCGACGACGTGGACGTCTGGCGGGCGGGTCCGTTCGATCCGGCCGATCTCAGCTGGCTGCGCGAGCTGGCCGCCGTCTTCCCGCCCACCGCGCATGCCCTGGCCATCCCCGGCTCGCGCCCGATGCGGCTCCGCTCCCCCGAAGGGCTGATCCGCGACCTGTGGGACGCGATCGCCGACCTGATCGCGCGTTCGCCGGCCGCAGCGCGGACCACCGCCTCGGCCGCGTTCGCCGCCGTCGAGCCGACCAGGGTCGGCGATCTCGCGGAGTGGCTCGCGGACACTACCGACGGCCTGGCGGCCGGGGCCCGTCTTGGTCTGCGGATCGAGGCCGTCCCGGGACCGCCGGTCGTAGGCGATGAGGAAGACCTGGCCGACGGTGAGGAGTACTCCCCAGCGGCCGACGGGCTGGAGCCGGCATTCCGGCTGGTCCTGCAGCTGCGGAGCAATGCTGATCCGAGTCTGATCGTCGACGCCGCCGCGCTGTGGAACCAGCCCGAGACGGTGCTGTCCAGGTTCGGCTCGCAGGCGGAGACGGACCTGCTGCTGGCGCTGCGCCGCGGCGCGCCGATCTGGCCGCCGCTGGCCGAGGCGCTGGAGCAGGCGAGCCCGTCGGTAATCGGCCTGGATGACGACGCGCTGACCAGCCTGATCGGCCCGGCGGCGGAAGAACTGGCGGGCGCCGGCATCGAGGTACTGTGGCCGTCCAGCCTGGTGGACGGCGGTCTCAAGCTGAGGGCCATGCCCACCCCGGCGCCGGGCAAGCTGACGGAGGCCGGGTTCGGGCTGGCGGCG
>CAWGJL010000055.1:0-14806 GCA_963822765.1 uncultured Actinomycetes bacterium
TCCCTGCTGATGTCGGGCGTCAGCCGCGAGGACGCCCGCGACCGGATCCGCGCGGCTGTCGACCGCACACTCGCCGCCTGGGCACAGCCGGCCTAGCAATCAGCACCGGTCAAGCTGATCGCGTCACAGGTCCGTCAGGGCCCGGGCCGGATCAGCCTCCGGGGTGCCGCTGGGTTCCCAGCCGTCGTCCGACCGCGCATACGGATACCAGCGCAGGTCCCGGCCGAGGCGAAGCTGCAGGCGGCCTGCGGTGACCCGGTTGCGCTGAATGTCGGCCTGCGCCACGCCGGTCTTGGCCCGCAGCGCGGACCGCGCCGCGGTCAGCAGCCGGGCGGCGTCCCGGTCGTCCGCGACCGGGTCCCACTCGGCGTGCAGCGAGTCCAGCCCGGTCAGGCCGCCCTGCCCGCCAGGCCAGTGCGTGACGGGCGAGGTCACGTTCGCCGACCCCGGATCGCGCCGCGAGCGCGCCGAACACGGGCGTGCCCAGGGCCCGGGCCGCCCTGCGGGCCAGATCGGCGTCCGCGTCGAGACTCAGCCCGGCATCGGCTGACAGGCCCACCGCCATCTCCCAGGCCCGGCTGGCCGCGTCCGAGGCCAGTTCCACCAGATCCTCGCGCAGGCCAGAGCGCCACGGCGGTGGATCCACGGGAAGCGCGGCGGGCGCACCGGGCCGACGGGGCGGTAGCGGCACGGAAGGGATCGGCAACGCGGATTCCGGCGCGCCGAACGCCGTCCTCGCGTCCACGCCTGCGTCGGTCCCCGCGTCGGCGTGATCACTCGCTTCAGTTCCCGGCCCGGGCGCCCGAGCGGGTACGGTGCCCCGCCGACGGGCCCGGATCCCGGCCAGCACCTGATCCCGGGTCCGGCCGCGCAGCAGGAACAGGGCGAAGGGGTCGGTATCCAGCGCGTCGGTGATCAGGTAGCAGGCCGCCGCCGAGTGCTTGCACGGGTCGGCGTCGTCCGGGCAGCTGCAGCGCGGCCCGAGCTCGCCGCCGCCGGGAAGCAGGTCGAGACCCGCGGCGGCCGCATCGCGGGCGATCTCCGGCGGCAGCTCACCGTCCAGCAGCGCGGCCGCGTGACCAAGCCGGACCGAGATGGCGGCCAGCACTCGGTCCCACTCGTCGTCGGTGAATCGCCGCACCCGGATCCTGACCTCGTACGGCTCGGTCTTGCGGCCTTGGACCCGGGCCCGGGCCTCGCCCGGCGCTAGGGTGAGCTCTCCCACTGTGCCGGAACGCGCGTAATCCCGGCCGCGGGGCAGCCGGTCGGGGTCCAGCCGCGCTCGCTGCTCCAGCGCCTCCAGCCAGGCCCGGCCCCACCACGTACGGCCGAACTCCGGCCCCTCGGGCGCGGTCCCGCCCATGCCGCCGCTCCCGTCGCTCATGGCGTAGCCCGCAGGCTGACCAGCTCCGCGAGGTCCGCGTCGGACAAGTCGGCGATCCAGCCCTCGCCCGAGCCGATCACGGCGTCGGCGAGCTCGCGCTTGGTCTCCAGCAGGGCTGCGATCCGGTCCTCGAGCGTCCCCTCGGCGATGAGCCGGTGCACTTGGACGGGCCGGTCCTGGCCGATCCGGTAGGCCCGGTCGGTCGCCTGATCCTCCACCGCCGGGTTCCACCACCGGTCGTAGTGCAGCACGTGGGTGGCACGGGTCAGCGTCAGTCCGGTACCGCCCGCCTTGAGAGACAGCAGGAATACCGGCGCGTCACCCGCTTGGAACCGGGCCACCATCTCTTCCCGCCGCGGTACCGGAACCCCGCCGTGCAAGAACAGCGAGCCGATCCCGCGGGCGTCCAGATGCTGCTGCAGCAGCGCGCCCATCTGCGTGTACTGGGTGAAGACGAGCATCGACTCGCCGCCGGCCAAGATGATGTCGGTCAGTTCGTCGAACGCGGCCAGCTTTCCTGACCGGCCCGCCAGGGGAGCGGGTTGCTTCAGGTACTGAGCCGGGTGGTTGCAGATCTGCTTCAGCGCGGTCAGCAGCTTGAACACCAGGCCGGCCCGCTCGATACCCTCGGATCTGGAGATCGCTTCCATCGTCTCGCGAACCATCGCCTCGTACAGCGTGACCTGCTCGGCGGTCAGCGGCACGAAGACATCCGTCTCGGTCTTGCGCGGGAGTTCCGGCGCGATACCCGGGTCGGTCTTCCGCCGCCGCAGCAGGAACGGCCGGATCAGGGCGGCGAGCCTGCTGGTCGCCTCCGCGTCGCGGTACCGCTCGACCGGCACCGCGACCCGGCGGGTGAACGCCTCCAGGTGGCCGAGCAGCCCCGGCGTCGTCCAGTCCAGGATCGCCCATAGTTCTGACAGCCGGTTCTCCACCGGCGTCCCGGTCAGCGCGATCCTGGCGGGCGCGGGCACCGCCCGTAGCTCGCGCGCGGTCCGCGACAGGGGATTCTTCGCGTGCTGCGCCTCGTCGGCCACCACCAGACCCCAGCCGACCTCGCCCAGCCGGGCGGAGTCCCGCAGGACCACGCCGTAGGTGACCAGGACGATCTCGTCGGCAGCTAGGTCCTCCAGGTGCCGCCCGCCCCCGTGGTAGCGGCGGACTGGGACGTCGGGCGAGAATCTGCGCACCTCGTGTTCCCAGGTACCAAGCAGCGACGCCGGGCAGACCACGAGGGTCGGTCCCGCCTTGGTCTCCCGCCGGCGTAGGTGCAGCGCGATGACCTGGATCGTCTTACCTAGCCCCATGTCGTCGGCCAGGCAGCCGCCGATCCCGGCCTCGCACATCCCGGCCAGCCAGGCCAGGCCGCGCCGCTGATAGGGCCGCAGCGTGGCCATCAGCCCGGATGGAGGCTCGACCTGGACCGGGGCGGACGCGAGGTGGGCGACCTTGGCGGCTAGGTCGGCGAGCGGACCTTCCGCGACCACCGTCACCGTCTCGCCGTCGATCTCCGCCGATCCGGCGAGCACGGCACCGAGTGCCTCGGACACCCGCATCCGCGTCCGCGGCGGGCGGCGCAGCCGGTCGAGCAGGGCCGGGTCGAGCATCACCCAGCGGCCCCGCAGCCTAATCAGCGGCCGTTTCGCCTCGGCCAGCGCGGCGACCTCGTCGGCGTCGAGCAGCGCCCCGTCGAGCGTGAGCTGCCACCGGAAATCCAGCAGCGCCGCCAGCCCGAACCCGGCCTCCGTGAGCTTGCCCGGCGCCGGGGTGGGTATGGCCCTCAGCTTGAGACCGCCGTCCACCAGGCTGGACGGCCACAGTACCTCGATGCCGGCGCCTGCCAGTTCCTCCGCTGCCGGACCAATCAGGCTGGAAAGCGCATCGTCTTCCAGGCCGATCACCGACGGGCTCGCCTGCTCCAGCGCCTCGGCCAGCGGCGGCCAGATCGGCGCGCCGCGACGCAGCGCCAGCAGCAGGTCCGTCTCCGCCTGCGAGCCGAACCTGGACAGCACCGTCTCGGGCTGGTTCCACAGTGCGGCGGCATCGACGATCAGACTCGGATCAGCATTGCTCCGCAGCTGCAGGACCAGCCGGAATGCCGGCTCCAGCCCGTCGGCCGCTGGGGAGTACTCCTCGCCGTCGGCTAGGTCTTCCTCATCGCCTACGACCGCCGGTCCCGGGACGGCCTCGATCCGCAGACCAAGACGGGCCCCGGCCGCCAGGCCGTCGGTAGTGTCCGCGAGCCACTTCGCGAGATCGCCGACTCCGGTCGGCTCGACGGCCGCGAACGCGGTCGAGGCGGTGGTCCGTGTTGCGGCCGGCGAACGCGCGATCAGGTCGGCGATCGCGTCCCACAGATCGCGGATCAGCGCTTCGGGGGAGCGGAGCCGCATCGGGCGCGAGCCCGCAATGGCCAGGGCATGCGCGGTGGGCGGGAAGACGGCGGCCAGCTCGCGCAGCCAGCTGAGATCGGCCGGGTCGAGCGGACCCGCCCGCCAGACGTCCGCGTCGTCGGCTCCCACGGTCGGCAGCAGCCTGCCCCGCGCGACCAGGCCCACGCCAGCGGCCGCGGCCGCGGCCCACACCCGGGTGCTGCGCCGCATCGGGCGCCCGGCGCGCTCGCTGGGCTCGATAGTGAGCAGAACAGGGAGCGCCTCGGCGAGCGGGACGAGATCCGCCGACACCAGGCGCTTGCGGATGCCGTACCTGCCGCCGGGGAAGACCAGCTCCAGCTTCGCCGATCCCGAGCCCTTGCCCCAGTGTGCGAACACCCCCCGCCGCGGGATCTCACCCGGCACGAAGACCAATTCGCCGTCCAGCACGGAACCGTACGCTACCCGTTCCCCCGCCGCCGGGCGCCCGCCTCAGCAAACTTTGTATCTGGAGTCGGCGGGAAGAAGGTTCTGCGGTCAACGTAGCGCGACGTCAACTTATGTCGTAACCACCTGGTAGCAATGAAAGCGTGACCCACACAGACCGACCGGTACCGGAGCGGGACGAGCAGGGGCTGCGCGACGAGGCTGAACAGCACTTGCGCGCCCTGGCCGGCGACCACGCACGGCTGCGCGAGGACCAGTGGACGGCGATCAGCGCCCTGGTCGCCGCCCGGCGCCGGGCCCTGGTGGTGCAGCGCACCGGGTGGGGGAAGTCGGCGGTGTACTTCATCGCGACCGCCCTGCTGCGGGCCCGCGGTGCCGGGCCGACGGTGATCGTGTCACCGCTGCTCGCACTGATGCGCAATCAGGTCCAGGCGGCAGGCCGGGCCGGGATCCACGCGCGCACGATCAACTCCGCCAACATCGAAGAGTGGGAGCACGTCTACGCGGAGGTCGCGGACGGCCAGGCCGACGTGCTGCTGGTCAGTCCCGAACGCCTGAACAATCCTGGCTTCCGCGACCAGGTGCTGCCCAAGCTCACCGCCGCGGCGGGCCTGATCGTGATCGACGAGGCACACTGCATCTCCGACTGGGGCCACGACTTCCGCCCCGACTACCGGCGGATCCGCACGCTGCTGCAGGCTCTTCCGCCGGGGATCCCGGTGCTGGCGACCACCGCGACCGCGAACGCCCGGGTCACCCGCGACGTCGCCGAGCAACTCGGCGCGGGCCAGGACTCAGGCGAGGTGCTCGTGCTGCGCGGGCCGCTGGACCGCGCGTCGCTGCACCTCGCGGTGGTGAGCCTGCCGACCGCCCACCAGCGGCTCGCCTGGCTGGCGGGCCGGCTCGCCGACGGCGGCTGGCCAGGATCGGGGATCGTCTACACCCTGACGGTAGCAGCGGCATACGAGACGGCGGCGTTCCTCCGCGACCAGGGGATCGACGTCGCCGCGTACAGCGGCCGCGACGACCAGGCGCAGCGACTGCAGGCCGAAGACGACCTGCTGGCCAACCGGGTCAAAGCGCTGGTGGCGACCAGCGCGCTGGGCATGGGTTTCGACAAGCCCGACCTCGGGTTCGTGGTGCACCTCGGTGCCCCGCAGTCCCCGGTCGCCTACTACCAGCAGATCGGCCGGGCCGGCCGGGCCGTAACCAAGGCGGAGGTGATCCTGCTGCCCGGCCGCGAGGACCGCGACATCTGGGCGTACTTCGCCTCGCTTGCGTTTCCGCCGGAGTACCAGGTCCGGGCGGCGCTCAAGGCGATGGCCGAAGCGGGCCGGCCGCTGTCCGTCACCGCGCTGGAAACCCGCGTCGACCTGTCCCGCGGCCGGCTGGAGTCCATGCTCAAGGTGCTCGACGTCGACGGCGCGGTGCGCCGCACGGCCGGCGGCTGGGAGGCCACCGGCCAGCCGTGGATCTACGACGAAGAGCGGTACCAGCGGGTCACTCAGGAGCGGATCCGCGAGCAGCAGTCCATGCTGGCCTACCAGGCGACCGATGCCTGCCGGATGCAGTACCTGCGCCGCGAGCTCGACGACCCGGAGGCGGCCCGCTGCGGCCGCTGCGACAACTGCACGGGCCAGGAGCCGGACACCGAAGTCCCGCAGGCCGGCGCGGACGCAGCCCGCCAGCGCCTGCTGCGTCCCGGCGTCGGGGTCGAGCCGCGGCGGATGTGGCCGCCGGGCATGAAGGACCTGGGAATCTCCGGTGCCTCCGGCAAGATCCCCGCGGACCGCACGGCCGAACCGGGCCGCGCGCTCGGTCGTCTCACCGACGTCGGCTGGGGAACCACCCTGCGGGCGCTGCTCGCCGACGAGGCTCCCGACGGGCCGGTGACGGATCAGCTCACCGACGCGCTGGTCAAGGTCCTGGCCAGCTGGGACTGGAGCCAGCGCCCGACCGGAATCCTCACCATGCCGTCGCGCACCAGGCCCGTCCTGATATCGAGCCTCGGCCAGCGGATCGCGCAGGTCGGCAGGCTGCCCTACCTCGGCTCGCTCGGCTATGCCGACCCGGACGGTCCCGGCCCGCGCCGCCACAACAGCGCCCAGCGGCTGCGCTCTCTGTGGCATGCGTTCACCATCCCGGACGACCTTCGCGGGGCACTGAGCCAGTCCGCCGGGCCGCTCCTGCTCATCGACGACCGCATCGAGACCGGCTGGACGATGACCGTCGCGGCCAGGCAGCTCCGGGAGGCCGGCGCCCCCGCCGTCCTCCCGCTCGCCTTCGCCGTCACCACCGGCTGAGGCCGTCACCACCGGCTAATGCCACGGCTGGTAACACCCCTGAAACACGCAGGCCAGATAATGAACTCTCCGAAGCGGAGAGGCAAAGTATGGACTGGCTGATTGCGGCCGTATTGATGGTGCTGATCGTGACGATGCTGGTCTGGCTCAAGAAGGCCGAACGCCGCCGGTCCTCAGCCGGCCTGCTAGTCATTTCCCCGTGTGCCGTGATGAAGTAGAACCAGTTCTCACGGAAGGCGCCGGGTTATGACCATTGCCGGGATCGACCTGTCGGCCACCGAGTTCTGGGGTCTGCCGCTTCCCGACCGGGCCGCGGCTTTCGCCACGCTCCGGGCGCAGCCGCAGCCGCCGTTCTTCGCCGAGCCCGAGACACCGTTCGCCGAGCCGGGTCCGGGTTACTACGCCCTGGTCCGGTACGCCGACGTGGTGGAGGCGAGCAAGCACCCGGAGGTGTTCTCCTCGGCGAAGGGCGCCACCAGCATCCCCGACCTGCCGGTGGAGTTCAACGAGTACTTCGGCTCGATGATCAACATGGACAATCCCCGGCACACGCGGCTGCGCAGGATCGTCTCCCGGGCGTTCAGCCCGCGGCTGATCGCGAAGTTCCAGGATGACGTGCAGCGCGCGGCCGCCGAGATGGTCGACGACCTGCTGGCCACGGGCCCGTGCGATTTCGTCGCGAACATCGCGGCCAAGCTGCCGCTGAAGATCATCTGCGACATGATGGGCATCCCGGATGATCAGTACCAGATGGTCCTGGCCAACACCAACATCATCTTGTCCGGAGCCGACCCCGAGTTCCTCAGCGAGGACCTCGACCAGGCGGTGCTCCAGGTCCTCGGCGCCGGGCAGGCCCTCGCCGACCTGCTCACCGGCCTGGCCGCCGCCCGCGCCGAGACGCCCGCCGAGGATCTGGTCTCCGCCCTGGTGACCGCCAACATCGACGGGGAGCAGCTCACCACCGCCGAGCTCGCCTCCTTCTTCATCCTCCTGGTTGTGGCGGGCAACGAGACCACCCGCAACGCGCTCTCGCACGGGCTGGTGCTGTTCACCGAGCACCCGGAGCAGCGTGCCCTGCTCCTCGCCGACCTCGACTGGCGCCTCGAAGGGGCGGTGGAGGAGATCGTGCGCTACTCCTCGCCCGTCCTGTTCATGCGACGGACCCTGACCCGGGACTACACCATGAACGGCCATGACTACCGCGAGGGCGACAAGACGGTGCTGTTCTACTACTCGGCCAACCGCGACGAGGCGGTGTTCAGCGACCCCGACCGCTTCGACATCACCCGCGCGCCGAACCCGCACGTCGGCTTCGGCGCACCGGGACCGCACTACTGCCTGGGCGCGCACCTGGCCCGCCGCGAGCTCACCGTCATGCTTCGCGAGCTGATGACCCGCGTCCCCGACATCACAGCCGGTGAGCCCGACCGCCTCCTGTCCAGTTTCATCAACGGCATCAAGCGCCTGCCCTGCGAGTTCACCAGCTGAGCGCCCGTTCCGAACCGGTGACCACGCCTGGGCGCGAGTTACATTGCGGGTCCCGGCTGAACCGTGGTACAACGAGCCGAATGATCACGGTTCCGGGCCCTGTGCAGCCCGCCGCTGCAGGTGATCCGGGTGCCGCGGCGGCAGCCGTCCATGTGGCCGGCCTGAAGAAACGGTACGGCGATGTGGTCGCCCTCGGCGGGGTCGAGCTCACCATCGCGGCCGGTGAGTTCTTCACCTTGCTCGGCCCGTCAGGATCGGGGAAGACCACCTTGCTGCGGCTGATCGCGGGCTTCGAGCGTCCTGATGCCGGCCGGATCGAGCTCGGCGGAAGCGACGTCACCGGTGTCCCGCCGTACTTCCGGGACGTCAACACGGTGTTCCAGGACTACGCGTTGTTCCCGCACATGACGGTCGCGCAGAACATCGAGTACGGCCTGCGGGTGCGGCGCGTGCCCAAGGCACAGCGACGCGAGAGGGTCGGCCGCGCCCTGGAGATGGTCCGGCTGCCCGGGCTTGGTCCCCGCAAGCCGGCTCAGCTCTCCGGCGGCCAGCGCCAGCGCGTCGCGCTGGCCCGGGCCATCATCAATGAGCCCCAGGTGCTGCTGCTCGACGAGCCGCTCGGCGCGCTGGACCTCAAGCTCCGCCAGGAGATGCAGCTCGAGCTGCTCCGGGTCCAGCGTGAGGTGAGCATCACGTTCGTCTACGTCACGCACGACCAGGAAGAGGCGCTGACGATGAGCGATCGCATCGCGGTGCTGAGCCAGGGGCGCATCGAGCAGATCGGGACGCCGGTGCAGGTCTACGAGCGCCCGCGGACGGACTTCGTGGCCGGGTTCATCGGCGTCTCCAACCTGATCGAGCGGGACGGCCGCAGGATCACCGTGCGGCCGGAGAAGATCACCCTGCTCGAGGACGGCCAGCCGGACCCGCCCGGCACGCACGCGGAGTCCGGGCAGATCCGGGATGTCATCTACGCGGGCGTTCTCACCCGCTACGTCGTCCAGCTAGACGGGGGCGGTGAGCTGGTCGTCAGCCGGCAGAACGCGGAGGCCCCCGACGCCCGCGACGGCGGCGCGCCCATCGCCCGGGGAGATCGGGTCCGCATCGCCTGGCGGACCGAGCAGGCCTTCACGATTCCCAGTCAGGACCCGAACCCAGGGGAGGGTTAAGCAATGATGACCAGATGGGCGCGGATCCACTCGCGCACGCTGCAGATAGCTCTCATGCTCATCGCCGCCTCGGTCGCGACCGCCTGCGGCGGAAGCAGCGCGACCAGCACGAATACGCCGGGCACGGCCTCCAGCGGCGCGGCGGCCGGGCAGAGCGTGCCCACGGCCAACCTCCCGGTCCTGCAGAAGATCGGCAAGGGCGAGGGCCAGCTCAACCTGATCGCCTGGGAGGGCTACCTGCAGCCCCAGTGGGTCAAGCCGTTCGAGCAGCAGACCGGCTGCCAGGTGAACGCGAAGTACGCGGGCAGCTCGGACGAGATGGTCGCGCTCATGAAGAACGGCGGCGGCGGCCAGTACGACATGGTGTCCTCCTCGGGCGACGCCGACTTGCGCATCCTGTACGCGGGCGATGCCCACCCGGTGAACATCAACCTGATCCCGAGCTGGAAGGACTTCTACCCCGCCTTCCAGTCGCCGGCGTTCAACACCATCAACGGAGTGCACTACGGCGTCTCGCTCCAATGGGGCCCGAACGTCCTGATGTACAACACCAAGGACTTCCCGACCGCTCCGACGTCGTGGAGCGTCATCTACAACACGAAGTACAAGGGGCAGGTCACCGTCCCGGACAACCCGATCCAGATCGCCGACGCCGCCCTGTACCTCAAGACCATCAAGCCGTCGCTGGGCATCACCGACCCGTACGAGCTGACCCAGACCCAGTTCCAGGCCGCGGTGAGCCTGCTCGCCGGGCAGCGCCCGCTGATCGAGAAGTACTGGGACCTCGCCTCCCAGGAGATCTTCGACTTCAAGAACGGCAACGCGATCCTCGGCGCCGGATGGCCGTACCAGGTCAGCACGCTCAAGTCCGACAAGTTCACCATCGGCTCCACGATCCCGAGCGAGGGAGCCACCGGCTGGGCCGACACCTGGATGCTCGCGGCCAAGGCACCCCACCCGAACTGCGCGTACATGTGGATGCAGTACATCAGCACGCCGAAGGTCCAGGCGGAGCAGGCCGTCAACTACGGCGAGACCCCGGACAACAAGCTGGCCTGCTCTGACATGAACCAGCTGCAGGCCGGGTCGTGCGATGAATACCACGCCAACGCGCCGACCAGCTACCTCGACTCGATCAGCCTGTGGAAGACCCCGATCGCGACCTGCGACAACGGACAACAGGACTGCGTGCCCTACTCCGAGTGGGTGTCCGCCTGGAATACACAGGTCAAGTGACCGCGCCCGTTAACCGTAAAGCACATACCCTTTCGGCGGCGCTGTGGCGGCGGCCGTGGGCGCGGGCCACACTCCTGCTCACGCCGCCGCTGGCCTGGTTCGTGCTGCTCTACCTGGCCGCGCTCGTCGTCCTGCTGATCACCGCGTTCTGGCAGATCAACCCGTTCACCACCAACATCGAGCGGGTCTTCAGCTTCAGCAACCTGGACCAGATCTTCAGCAGCGGGGCCTACCGGGCCATCATCGTGCGGACCGTGGGGATGGCGGCGGCGGTCACCGTCACCGACGCCATCATGGCCTTCCCGTTCGCGTACTTCATGGCCAGGATCGCCACGCCCCGGACCAGGACCGCCCTGTTCGTGGCGATCCTGCTGCCGCTGTGGGCGAGCTATCTGGCCAAGGTCTACTCCTGGCTGCTGATCTTCACCCATAGCGGGTTCCTGGATTGGAGCCTGGGCAAGCTCGGCCTCGGCCAGGTCCACCTGATCTACACCAACTGGGCCGTATTCACGGTGTTCTGCTACCTCTGGCTGCCGTTCATGATCATCCCGGTGTACGCGGCGCTGGAGCGCATCCCGGCATCGCAGATAGAGGCCTCCCAGGACCTGGGCGGGCGGACCTGGCGTACCACGCGCTCGGTGCTGCTCCCGCTCGCCCTGCCGGGGATCGTGGCCGGATCGATCTTCACGTTCTCGCTGACCCTGGGGGACTACATCACGCCGCTCCTGGTCGGCGGGACGAGCGCGAACTTTATGGGCAACATCATCTATTCCAACATCGGCATCGCGAACAACGTGCCGTTCGCCGCGGCGATGGCCCTCGTCCCCGTCGTCATCATGGCTGTCTACCTGCTCAGCGCCCGGGCGCTCGGTGCGTTCGAGGAGATCTGACCGATGGAGTCCAAGGGCCTGCGCGTCGCGCTGCGGATCTGGGTCGGGCTGGTGCTGGCGTTCCTGTTCATCCCGATCGTGCTGATCGTGCTCTACGCGTTCAACCGGTCGAACATCGAGAGCTGGCCGATCTCTGGCTTCTCCGCGCACTGGTTCGCGGTGGCGTGGCACGACACCCAGGTGCGCAGCGCGTTCCTCCTGTCGGTCAGGGTCGGTTTGCTCGCCACCGTACTGGCCCTGCTGCTCGGCTCGGCCGTGGCCTACGCCCTGCATCAGTTCAGGTTCTTCGGCCGTGAGGCGATCTCCTTCATGCTCGTGCTGCCGCTCGCCCTGCCCGGCATCATCACCGGAATCGCGCTGAACTCGTTCTTCTCCTTCACCGGGGTCCAGTTCGGCACCCTGACCATCGTGATCGGGCACACCACGTTCTGCATCGTGGTGGTGTTCAACAACCTGATCGCCCGGCTCCGCCGGACACCCGGATCGCTGGCCGAAGCGTCCATGGACCTCGGCGCGCGCGGCTGGCACACGCTGCGGTACGTCACCCTGCCGCTGACCGCGACCGCGCTGGTCTCCGGCGCCCTGCTCGCCTTCGGCCTGTCCTTCGACGAGGTCATCGTCACGGTGTTCACCGCGGGCGCGCAGAACACCCTGCCGTTGTGGATCTTCGGCGCGATACGCCTCGGCCAGCAACTCCCCGAGGTCAACGCCGTCGTGTCGGTCGTCATCCTGCTGACGATCATCCCCGTGGTCCTCGCCGCCCGGCTCGCCGGCGCCGGCGCCGTCACCCGATCCGCCCGCAACGTCCCGGTCAGCTAGCGCACCCGCGGCTTGTCAGTTGCCGGCGCGACACTCCAGGTTATAGATCCCGCCGCCCCCACCCAAAGTTTCATGATCGCGAAGACTTTTACTGCTCATGCCGCAATGCCACTTAGCCTAAGTTGATCTTGTTTGCGCTGGATGTTGTTGCCCGGTGTCGTGCCTGCTGATCCGGCATGATCACGGTTCATGACGCAGACTGGCGTGGTGGGCGGCGACCGGCTGACCGACTGGGTGTCCCTGGGCGTGCTGGCGTCCTGGGTGCCGCGAGATGCGGTCGATGACGCGATCGAGGTGGCGGGCAGGGGCGCGAGGCGGGCCGGGGGGAAGCTGCCGCCGCATGTGATGACCTATTTCGTGATGGCGCTGGCGTTGTTCGCTGATGACGATTACGAGGAGGTCGCCGCCCGGCTGACTGAGACGCTGCGGTCGTGGGGCTGCTGGGAGGATGCCTGGGAGGTGCCGACCTCGGGCGGGATCACCCAGGCCCGGCAGCGGCTGGGCTCCGAGCCGCTGAAGGAACTGTTCTCGCAGGTGGCGGCGCCGGTCGCGGAGGAGGACACGCTGGGGGCGTTCCTGGGGCCGTGGCGGCTGATGTCTATCGACGGATTCGAGTGGGACGTCCCGGATACGCCGGGGAACATCGCCGCGTTCGGGGACCCGGCTGCGGGCGGGCAGGATAGGGCGGCGTTCCCCAGGGCGCGGGTGGTGACCGTCAGCGAGTGCGGCTCGCACGCGGTGGTCGCCGCGGCGATCGGCGGGAGCACGGGCAAGGGCGCCGGGGAGCAGTCGCTGGCCCGCACGCTGTACCCGGATCTGGAACAGGACTGGCTGCTGATCGCGGACCGGAAATTTTATAACTGGAAGGACTGGTGCACGGCGGCTGATACCGGGGCCGCGCTGCTGTGGCGGGTCAAGTCGCCCTGGACACGGCTGCCGGTGCTGGAACTGCTGCCCGACGGGTCGTACCGGTCGGTGCTGATCCTCCCGAAGATCAATAAGGACCGGGCGCGGCAGCCGCTGATCGAGGCTGGCCGCCGCGGCGAGGACCTGGATGAGGACACGGCCCGGTACGTCCGGGTGATCGAGTACCAGGTACCGGATCGCGACGGGAACGGGAACGGCGATCTGATCACCTTGATCACCACCATCACCGACCCGCAGCAGGCCCCGGCCGGGACGCTGGCGCAGGCCTACCACCAGCGGTGGGAACATGAGACGGGCAACCAGCAACTGAAGACCTACCTGCGCGGACCCGGGAAGATCCTGCGATCGCAGGCACCGGACATGGTCCGGCAGGAAATCTTGGGCTACCTGCTGACCCACTACGCGATCAGCGCCCTGACCTGCAAAGCCGCCACTGCGGCCAGCATCGACCCGGACCAGGTTAAGTTCAAAAGGACCGTCCGCATCATCCGCCGCCAGGCCGCCGGCCCGGCTTCCCCCCCTGAGCACCAGCACCGTCTCCTGGCCCGGATCATGACCGACCTCACCGCGGCAAAGAACCTCAACCGCCGCCGGCACCGGACCTACCCCCGCGTCATCAAGCGAGGCCGCCACAACTCCTACCGGGTGAAAAGACCGGCGACACCGGCACCAGGCACGACGGGGCGCCCACGATCAGGCTCACCAGCCCCGCACCGACCAGCAACGCAGCATGATCAAAATAGGCTAAGTGGCATTGCGGCATAGCACGCAAAAGTCTCCGTGATCATGGGAAATCAGCGGCCTTACGTGTCCTCCGCACCGGCCGGAACCGAATGAACCCCTGGGTTCACCGCGCTCTAACGTGGTGGAAGTCCGGGTTCACCTCGTTCACCGGCGGGCTGACCTTCATGATCAACTCAAGCTGAGCGACATCGGGCCACAGCCGCGTGTTAAAAACCGGCGCGCGCCAAGAACAAGCACGATGTGCCATCGACAACGAAAAACGGGACGCAGGAGGAAGCAATGGGGACGAACGGGGTTCGGACGGTGCTCAGCGGGCGGGGCCTGGTCGAGTCGCCGCGCTGGCATCAGGACCGGCTGTATTTCTCCGACTGGTCGGCGGGCGAGGTGCTCAGCGTCGACCTGGACGGACGCAGCGAGGTCGTCGCGCAGGTGAAATCGCTGCCGCTGTGTACCGACTGGCTGCCGGACGGACGGCTGGTGATCGTCTCGTCCGCGGACGGCCAGCTGCTGCGCCGTGAGCCCGACGGGTCGCTGGTCACCCACGCTGACCTCGGCCAGCCGGGCTGGAATGACATCGTGGTCGACGGGCACGGCCACATCTACGTCAACCGGGCCGGCTTCAACCCCGTGGCGGGGGAGGAGTTCCGGCCCGGGTTCGTGTTCCTGGTCGCGGCCGACGGCTCGGTGCGCCAGGCGGCCGACGACATCGCGTTCCCCAACGGGATGACGGTCACCGCCGACAACTCGACCCTGATCGTCGCGGACTCCTACCAGCACCACCTGGTGGCCTTTGACATCGGCGCCGACGGCAGCCTGTCTCGCCGGCGCATCTGGGCCGACCTGGGCGATGGCGCCCCGGACGGCATCTGCTCCGACGAGCAGGACGCCGTCTGGTACGCCGACGTGCCCAACCGGCGGTGCGTGCGCGTCGCCGAGGGCGGCATGATCCTGCAGACCGTCGAACTCGACCGAGGGGGCTTCGCCTGCATGCTCGGCGGCCCCGGCCGGGCCACCCTGTTCATCGTCG
>CAWGJL010000056.1:0-81298 GCA_963822765.1 uncultured Actinomycetes bacterium
CCGGGCGGGCGCGGGCTCGGTCGCGGCCTCGCTGGCCGAGCGGGCGCCCGGACCCGGCCAGCGGATCGCGGCGCCGACGACCGTGCTGTGGCCCGAGCACGACCCGCTGTTCCCGCGCGAATGGTCCGACCGGATCGGCGAGTTCTTCGCCGCGGCCACGCTGACCTGGCTCGACGACGTCGGCCACTTCTCGCCGGTGGAGGCCCCGGATGCCTACGCCGCGGCCATCACCGCCGCCCTGGCGTCATAATCGAACGCATGAGATTCCGGGCCACAGTGCAGCTGAACGGCAAGACCGCGACCGGGATCGAGGTCCCGGACGAGCGCCGTCGCCGCGCTCGGTCAGGGCCAGCGCCCGCCGGTAAGGGTCACCATCGGCAGCTACTCCTACCGGACCACGGTGGCGCGGATGGGCGGGCGCTTCCTGATCTCGCTGAGCGCGGAGAACCGGGCCGCGGCCGGGGTCGCGGCAGGGGATGAGGTGGAGGTCGACCTAGAGCTCGACGACGCGCCGCGCGAGGTCGAGGTACCCGCCGATCTTGCGACCGCCCTCAGCCAGGACGACGCGGCCCTGGCCAACTTCGAGGCCCTGCCGTACAGCCACCGCAAGGAGTGGGTGCGCTGGGTCACCGAAGCCAAGAAACCCGACACGCGCACCATACGCATCACCAAGACCGTCCAGTCCCTGCACGAGGGCAAGACCGCCCGCTAGGGCGCTCTGCCTTACCTGGTCGATGACGCACCGTGCCAGCTCTCTTGCTGGTACAACGTGACATCGACCAGGTTCAAGGCGGGGAAACCGGGGCGGGCTTGGCGTCGGACCAGCAGCGGACGATGGTGGTGTCGGAGATGAAGCGGACGCCTGAGCCGGGGGCCCAGCGCTGGGTGGCCTCGCGCAAGCCGTCCTCGACGATCCGGGACACCTCCTCGCCGTGCGCGGCCGGGCAGTGCACGAGCAACTCGTCGTGCAGGCAGAGCACGACGCGAGCGTCCAGGTGACCGCACCGGGCCCGGACCGTCACCGCCCACATCTTGAACAGCTCCGCCGCCGCGCCCTGGATCATCGCGTTGCGCGCGTACCGGCCGTAGGCCGCGGCCCGGCTGGGGCTGCGCGGTTCGGACGGGGTCAGCACGATCAGGCGGCCGCCGTAGGTCCGCAGGTCACGACCGGCCCGCCCGGCCCGGTCGGCCGTGTCCAGGTAGGCCATCGCGACCGGGTACGCCGCGTTGAGGCGGCGCAGCGCCTGCGCCCCGAACCCGGTGGTCTGCCCGTACATCGCGCCGAGCACCGCCACCTTGGCCGTCGGCCGGTCCACCCCGAGCTGCGCGGCGACGGGGGCGTACAGGTCGTCGGCGCGCGCCGCCACGACCAGGGCCTGATCCCCGGACACCGCGGCCAGCACCCGCGGCTCGATCTGACCCAGATCGGCCCGGACGAAGACGTGCCCGTCGGCGGCCACCACCGCCCGGCGCATCGCGGCCGGCATGTTATGCAGACCCGCCGACGCGGTCATCCGGCCCGCCGCGCCGTCGGACCCGGTCCAGGCGCCGCGCAGCCGGCCGTCGGCCCCGAGGCTCTCGTCCAGCCACGCGTACCCGTAGGTGGTCGCGATCCGCTCCGCCTTGCGCCACTCCAGCAGGGCCCCGACCAGCGGATGGGTATCGCGCAGCTCGCGCAGCCGCCACGCCCGCGTGTCCGGCACGTCCACGCCGATCCGGGCCAGCAGCGACTTGACCTGGGCCGGGCTGCGCAGGTCGGCGGTGACCCCGGCCGGCAGGTGGCGGAACACCGCCGCGTCACGCGCGGCCCGCGCGGCGACCGCCTCGGTGTCGCTGCGCGGCCGGGGCCCGATGAAGGAGGCCAGCACCTGCTCGGCGAGCGTGCGGTCCATCGGCAGGCCGTCCGCGGATAGTTCGGCGCACAGCAGCTCGGCGGTGGACTCCGAACGAGCCGTGGGCAGCGCCATCGGCCGGCCGGGCAGGGCGGCGAGCGCCGCCTCCTGCAACCCGGCCAGAATCCGGGCCAGCTCCGCCCAGCGGGCCAGCCGGTCGGCGCGGTCCGCCCATCCGCCGCTGACCCACTCCGGTCTCAGGTGCCCGCCCGGGGCCACCGGATCGTCGTCGTCCCCGTCGTCCGGACCGGACATCTCGAACAGGTCCAGCGGGCCGCCCGTCGGCAGCGTCTGGGTGTCCAGGCCGCGGACCCGGGCCCAGGCCCAGCCGGGATCGGCCCGCCACCCGCCGAACAGCAGCCGGTGCGCCGCCGCGATGTCCCAGCAGGTGGCCAGGCGGACGCCGCCGGCGGCCATCAGGTGCGCCGCCGTCTGCCCGGACCAGACCGCCCACCGCGGTCGCATCACCTCATCGGCCCGTCCCACGTCCGCCGCGAGTGCGGTAAGGCCAGCCCCAGCGACCGGCCAGGCGCGTTCGGCGGTGGCCACGCCGAGTCCCAGGGCGGGGGAGACGACCAGCCCCACGAGGCCGCCGCGGGCCGCTCCGGCCTGGCGCAGCGACGTCACGAGATCCACGGACCCCACCCTGCCACGGACCGCGCGGTCGCGGCGGGCGGCGCGCGTGGCCGGAGGCAGGCACCACGCTCCGTTCGGTAAAAATATCGAGTGCGATCCGCAACGCGTCGCCGCCGGGCCCAGCCCGCGTCGGGGTGGTACCCAGGCCGGTACCGTGGGCACGGCGGGAACCTCCGAAAGTTTCAACACCAGTTTTCGGAATACGGTCGGCCAAGGCCGTCGTTTCTGACGTATTAAGTGGCATGAAACTAGCGTTATGCAGGCTTAAGTAGATGACTAGCGCGCCGCGATAGGTTACGATACCGTTATCGAAATTGTTTCGAAACGGCGGGAAGGTGACGCAGTGCCGTCCAGCAGGGAGCAGGTGCCCGACCGGGCTACTACTGTGCCTACTGTGCCGCGTATCAACCGGGAGGATGGGTCGCGGCGGCGTATCACCTTGGCCACCATCGCGGCCGAGGCGGGAGTCTCGCTGCCCACCGTGTCCAAGGTGGTCAACCGGCGCCCCGACGTCGCGGCCGCCACCCGCGCCAAGGTGGAGCGGCTGCTGGACCAGCATCACTACCTGCGCGCCGGAACCCGCAGGCAGCGCCGGTCGGGCCTGATCGACCTGGTGTTCAACGGCCTGGACAGCCCGTGGGCGGTGGAGATCCTGCGCGGCGTCGAGGACTGGGGCGCGAGCCACGAGACGGGCGTGGCGGTGTCGGCCGTCCGGCACGGCAACGCGCGCCCGGCCAGCTGGACCAGCGCGCTGGCCAGCCACGACACCGACGGGGTGATCCTGGTCACCTCCGAGCTCACCCAGGCGCAGCTGGAGCAGCTGCGCAGCGGCGGCATCCCGCTGGTGGTGGTCGACCCGGTGAACCCGCCGCCCCCCGAACTGGCCAGCGTGGGCGCCACCAACTGGGCCGGGGGCCTGGCCGCCACCGAGCACCTGCTGAACCTCCGGCACCGCCGGATCGCCGCCATCGCCGGGCCGGAGGACTACCTGTGCAGCCGGGCCCGGATCGACGGCTACCGGTCAGCGCTCGAGCGGGCGGGCATCGGCTTCGACCCGGCGCTGGTCCGGCACGGTGACTTCCAGCACGAGGGCGGGTTCCAGTGCGGCGGGGAGCTGCTGGACCTGGCCGAACGTCCGACCGCGATCTTCGCGGGCAGCGACCAGCAGGCCCTGGGGGTCTACGAGGCGGCCCGGCAGCGCGGGCTGCGGATCCCGCAGGACCTGAGCGTGGTCGGCTTCGACGACCTGCCGGTGGCCCGCTGGGTCTCGCCGCCGCTGACCACGGTGCGCCAGCCGCTGGCCGAGATGGGCCGGGCGGCGGCCCAGATGCTGGGCGAGATCATCGAGGACCGGCCGCTGCGCAGCAGGCGGGTCGAGCTGTCGACCGAGCTGATCACGCGCGAATCCACCGGCCCGGTCCCCGGGACCGACAGGTGAGCGGCCTGCAGACCGGTCCGGACACGATAACTGCGGAGATCTGGCGCGACCCCTCGCGGCCGGCCGCGGCGCGGGTGGCGGACCTGCTCGGCCGGATGACGCTGGAAGAGAAGATCGCGCAGCTGACCAGCATCTGGGCCAGCGACCAGCCCGCAGACGGCGACGTCGCCCCCATGCAGGGCGCGATGAGCACGGCTGCGCGGCCACTGGCCGACGCCATCCGCGACGGCCTGGGGCAGGTCACACGGGTGTTCGGCACCCGGCCGCTGCCGCCCGCCGCGGCGCTGAACAAGCTGCGCGAACTGCAGGCCCAGATCGCCGGGGCGAGCCGGTTCGGCATTCCGGCGATCGCGCACGAGGAATGCCTGACCGGCTTCGCCGCCTGGACGGCCACGGTGTTCCCGACCCCGCTGGCCTGGGGTGCGTCCTTCGATCCCGGGCTGGTGCACGAGATGGCCGGGGCCATCGGGGCCAGCATGCGCTCGGTCGGCATCCACCAGGGCCTGGCGCCGGTCCTGGACGTGGCCAGGGACATGCGGTGGGGCCGGACCGAGGAGACCATCGGCGAGGACCCCTACCTGGTCGGGTCCATCGGCACCGCCTACGTCCGCGGCCTGCAGTCGGCCGGGATCGAGGCCACCCTGAAGCACTTCGCCGGCTACTCCGCGTCCCGTACCGGCCGCAACCTGGCCCCGGTGAGCATGGGGCCACGGGAGTTCGCCGACGTGATGCTGGTGCCGTTCGAGATGGCGCTGCGCCTCGGCGGGGCCCGCTCGGTGATGCCGTCCTACACCGACGTGGACGGCGTCCCGGTCAGCGGGGACACCGCGCTGCTGACCGGGCTGCTGCGGGACGAGCTCGGCTTCGACGGGGTGGTCGTCTCGGACTACTTCGCGATCTCCTTCCTGCAGACCCAGCACGGCGTGGCCGGGTCACCCGTGCAGGCCGCGGCGCTGGCCCTGGCCGCGGGGATAGACGTGGAGCTGCCCAGCATGCGGTGCTTCGGCCCCGAGCTGGCCGGCGCGGTGCGGGACGGCCTGGTCCCGGCCGAGCTGGTGGACCGCGCCGCGGCCCGGGTGCTACGGCAGAAGTGCGACCTCGGGCTGCTCGACCCCGGCTGGCCGGCCGCGCCCGAGCCGGCCGGGCCGGCGGACCCGGCCGCGCCTGCCGACCTGGACCCGCCCGCGCACCGGGCGCTGGCCCGTCGGCTGGCCGAGGAGTCCGTGGTGCTGCTGGCCAACGGCGATGCGGTTCTCCCGTTGCGGCCGGACGCCAGCATCGCGGTGATCGGGCCGCTGGCCGCCGATCCGCTGGCCTTCTTCGGCTGCTACAGCATGGCCCGTCACCTCGGCGATCGGTATCCCGAGGCCATCGACGGCGTGCACGTCACTACGCTGCTTGACGCGCTGGCCGACGAGCTGCCGGGCGCGACGATCTCGCACGCGCGCGGCTGCGACGTGCGCGCGCAGGACCGCTCGGACTTCGCGCACGCCGCCGCGCACGCCCAGGAGGCCGACCTGGTGGTGGCCGTGCTCGGGGACCAGGCCGGCCTGTTCGGCCGGGGCACCTCCGGTGAGGGGTGCGACGTCTCCGACCTGCGGCTGCCCGGCGTGCAGGAGGACCTGCTCCGGGTCCTGGTCGCCACCGGCAAGCCGGTCGTGCTGGTCCTGGTGACCGGCCGGCCCTATGCCATCGGGCCGCTGGCCGGGCAGCTCGCCGCGGCCGTGCAGGCGTTCTTCCCCGGCGAGGAGGGCGGCCGGGCGATCGCCGGGGTGCTGTCCGGCCGGGTGGTACCCAGCGGCCGGCTGCCGGTGGACCTGCCCAGGCTGCCGGGCGGGCAGCCGTCCTCGTACCTGCGCCCGCGGCTGGCCGACCGGCATCCGGGTAGTTCGGTCGATCCGGTCCCGCTGTTCGCGTTCGGCCACGGGCTGTCGTACACCACGTTCGAGTACGGGGACCTCGTCATACGGTCCGCGGCGGGCGACGGCGACCCGGCGCCGGTGGTCGGCACCGACGGCACGGCGGAGATCGGCTGCACGGTGCGGAACACCGGAGACCGGGCGGGGACCGAGGTGGTCCAGCTCTACCTGAGCGACCCGCTGGCCCAGGTGGTCCGGCCGCTACGGTGGCTAGCGGGCTTCGCCCGGGTGCCGCTCGAGCCCGGCCAGGCCCGCCGGGTCACCTTCCGGCTGCACGCCGACCGCACCGCGTTCTGCGGCCGCGACGGCGCCCGCGTGGTCGAGCCGGGCGAGATCCGGGTCGCGGTCGGCGGAGCCTCCGACCAGCTGGTCCTGCACGGCTCGTTCACGCTGTGCGGCGCCGAACGCCCGGCCGGCCCCGACCGGGTCCTGGACACGCCCGTGGTGATCAGCGACTTTCAGTAGCGCATGCCCATGGCCGCCCGGACCTCGTCCAGGGTGGCCGCGGCGATGGCGTCGGCGCGCTCGTTGCCCTCCCGCAGAACCTGGCGGACGTAGCCCAGGTCGCGCGCGTACTCCGCGCGGCGAGCCCGCACCGGGGCCAGCAGTTCGTTGACCGCCATCGTGACCGTGTCCTTGAGCGCCGCGGCGCCGCCGGTCCCGAGGTCGCCGACCACGTCCTGCGGGCTGCGCCCGAGGGCCAGCGCGGCCAGCAGCACCAGGTTGGAGACCTCCGGCCGGCGCTCGGGGTCGTAGCTTACGTACCGCTCGGCGTCGGTCTTCGCGCCGCGGATCAGCCGGGCGGTCTCGTCGGCGGTGGCCGCCAGCGCGATGGCGTTGCCGCGGCTCTTGCTCATCTTGGTGCCGTCGGTGCCGAGCAGCAGCGGCGCCGCCGACAGCAGCGCGTCGGGCACCGGGAACACCGGCGTGCCGTACCGGGCGTTGAACCGGCGCGCGATGACCCGGGTGATCTCCAGGTGGGGCAGCTGATCCTGTCCCACCGGCACCAGGTTCGCCTTGCAGAACAGAATGTCCGCCGCCTGGTGCACCGGGTAGGAGAGCATCAGGCCGCTGACCGCCGCCTGGCGCGAGTGCGCGATCTCGTCCTTGACCGTGGGGTTGCGCTGCAACTCCGGCACCGAGACCAGGCTCAGGAACGGCAGCAGCAGCTGGTTCAGCGCGGGCACCGCGCTGTGCGCGAACACCACGGTCCGCGCCGGGTCCAGCCCGATGGCCAGGTAGTCGAGCATCAGGCCGGTCACGTACTCATCCAGATGCTCGGCGTTGTCCCGGTCGGTCAGCACCTGGTAGTCCGCGATCAGCACGAACACCTCGGCGCCGAGGTCCTGCAGCCGGACGCGGTTGCGCAGGGTGCCGAAGTAGTGTCCCAGGTGCAGCTGACCGGTCGGCCGGTCCCCGGTCAAGATCCGGAACCGGGAGGCGTCCCGGTGGATCAGCTCCTCGAGCTCAGCCGAACGCCGCTGCGCGAGCCCGGTACTCATGGTCATCGTCCCTCTCCGTCGGGTCCGGACGGACGGGCCTGGCGAGCATGGAAAAAGGCCGTCCCCCCGGACGGCCCCAGTCATCAGTGCAGGCAGGCCGTCCTAACCGGCCGGCCACCACTGGGCACCTGATAGGCATCGCACCCCGCCATCATAACAATCTTTCTTCCGAACGGACCGTGGTACACGCCTGCGGTCCGGCGCGTGTCGCCCGCCGGGATCGCAGTGCTGGTCTGGCCGCCTGCGGCGGCGGTGTTGGCCTGGCCGCCTGCGGCGGCGGGCCGATCAGGACGTACGCCGCCGCGGCACACAGCTCGAGGCCGGCCGCGACGAACAGGCAGGCGGTCACGGACCGGCCGGCCAGCGGACCTGCGAGCGCCGCCCCGGCGGCCAGCCCGCCGATCTTCAGGCTCGCCGCCGTGGTGAAGATCTGGCCGCGCATGTGCTCGGGGGACTCCCGGTGCCGCACCGCGAACAGCGCGGTCAGCTGCGGCCCCTCGCCGATCCCGCCCAGCGCGACCGCGGCCAGGGTCAGCCAGCCCGGCGCAGCCGCCGCCGCGGCCATGCTGACCCCGATCACCACCGTGCTGGCCAGGACCCGAACGTCCGGCTGGCCACGCGGCGGCCGGCGCGCCAGGATCCAGTTGGCGATGAGCGAGGCGGCCGCGATCGCGCTGATCAGCAGCGCGCCACGGGCCGATCCGCCCAGCCGCTGCGCGCCGAGCACGGGGCAGCACACCAGGAGCATCCCGATTCCGGCGTAGGACACCACGGACGTGACCGTGGCCCGCAGCAGCGGGCGCCGGGTGACGATGGCCGCGAACCCCGCGGCCACCTGCCGGTGCGGGGCCGGGCGCGGCCCGCTGACCTGCGCCGGGCGATAGCGTGAGAGCCAGCAGGCCGACGGAACGGCCAGGGCGACCAGGGCCGCCGAGACCAGGACCGCGGTCCGGGCGCCGACCCCGGCGGCGATCACGGCGGCCAGCGCCGGGCCGGCCAGGCTGGCCACGCTGTAGGTCATGGCGTCGAGCGCGAAGCCGCGGCTCAGTGCGGACCCGGTCACGACGCGGGGCAGCTGCGAGGTCCAGCCGCCCGCCACCGCCGGGTTGAACAGGCCGGCGGCCAGGGCGATCACCACGACCAGCGGTACCGGCAGCCGGCCCACCGCGGCCGCCAGCGCGATGACGCCCAGCGCGTAGGCGGCCAGGGTCAGGGCGAGCACCCGGTCCGGGCGCGGGCTGCGGTCCAGCAGCGCGCCGAATAGCGGGCCGCCCACGGCCGCGGCGACGGTCAGGGCAGCCAGCAGCGCGGAGCCGACGGCGGCCCTGCCGGTCACCGCGAACCCTAGGAGCAGCAGCGCCGGGCCCGTCATCTCATCGCCCGCCCGGGAGGCCGCCGCGCCGCCCAGGTACTTCCACAGCGCTCGTCCCGTTGTGTAACTAGATTCCACAAAAACACGTTACACTATCTCGCGTGACCAACCAGGGTGCCCCGCTGGGCAGCGTGCACGGCACCGCGCAGCGGGCGGCCGACATCCTCGCCGTGCTGCTGCCCCGGGCGGGTAACCGGCTCTCGCCTGGCAGCGCCGAGGAGCGCGCGGCGGTGATCGACGTGCTGGGCGCGCACGGTGAGCCGGAGCCGATCGAGATCTCCCCGGCCTCGCTGGAGTTGCTGCGCCAGGCCGCACTGGAACTGCGGGAGGTCTTCACCGCCGAGGATGCGACTGCGGCCGCGACGGTGATCAACAGCCTGCTCGCCGGACGCGCTCATCCGCCGCGGCTTACCAGTCACGGCGGGACGTCCGGCTGGCACCTGCACGTGGACAGCAGCGACGACGCCCTGTGGGGCGAAACGATCCTGACCTCGTCCTGCCTAGCCCTGGCCGTGCTACTGGCCGAGCGGCAGGCCCCGCCGGCCGGCATCTGCGCGTCGCCGCCCTGCGCCAGGCCGTTCGTGAACGTGGGCCGGGGCGCCGCGCGGCGTTACTGCTCGGCCGCCTGCGGCACTCGCGAGCGGGTCGCCGCCTACCGCCAGGCCCGCCACGCCGCCCGATCATGAAAAGCTTGGGAGCATGGAATACGTCAACCTGGGCCGTTCGGGCCTGTCGGTAAGCCGCCTCTGCCTGGGCACGATGAACTTCGGGCCGCTGACCCCGCCTGCCGAGGCGCACGAGATCATGGATCACGCGCACGAGATCGGCATCAACTTCTTCGACACCGCCAACCGCTACGGCGGCGCGCAGAGCCCGCCCGGCCAGCTCACCCAGCTGGCCGGGGCCCATGCGGGCTGGACCGAGGAGATCATCGGCGACTGGTTCGCGGGCGGCAGCGGGCGGCGGGAGCGGACCGTGCTCGCCACCAAGCTCTACGGGGCGATGGGGGACTGGCCCAACGAGGGCCGGCTGTCCGCGCTGAACATCCGGCGCGCCTGCGACGCGTCGCTACGCCGGCTTCGCACCGATCACATCGACCTGTACCAGATGCATCACATCGACCGGGACACCATGTGGGACGAGATCTGGCAGGCGATGGAGGTGCTCGTCGCCCAGGGCAAGATCATCTACGTCGGCTCGTCCAACTTCGCGGGCTGGCATATCGCGCAGGCCAACGACACCGCGGCCGCCCGCGGGTTCTTCGGCCTGGTCAGCGAGCAGTCCATCTACAACCTGCTGACCAGGGAGATCGAACTGGAGGTGCTGCCCGCGGCGATCGAGTACGGCGTCGGCGTCATCCCGTGGTCCCCGCTGGACGGCGGGCTGCTCGGCGGCGTGCTCCGCAAGGAGCGTTCCGCTGGTGCGCGCCGCCTGGCGGGCCGGGCCCGCGAGACGCTCGAGCGGCACCGCGAGCAGATCGAGGGTTACGAGGGCCTGTGCGACGAACTCGGCGAGGAGCCGGCCAACGTGGCACTGGCCTGGCTGCTGCACCAGGAGGGTGTCACCGGGCCGATCATCGGGCCGCGTACCCTCGCCCAGCTCGACGACGCGCAGCGTGCGGTGACCCTGGAACTCGGCGACGACGTGCTCAAGCGACTCGACGACCTGTTCCCCGGTTACCGTCCCGCCCCGGAGCACTACGCCTGGTGAGCTTGGTAAGCGCCCCGCCGCGGACCCCTCGTCTGCTGCGGGACCGGACGGGCGTGCAGCGGGTCACGAACATCGAGCTGTTCTTCGACCTGGTGTACGTGTTCGCCATCACTCAGCTGTCGCATTACCTGCTCGGCCACGCTAACCTGCGCGGCGCGCTGCAGGCCGGCCTGCTCCTGCTGATGGTCTGGCTGGTCTGGGCGTACACGACCTGGGTCACCAACTGGCTCGACCCGGACCAGATGGCGGTGCGCCTGCTGCTCGTGGCGTTGATGCTGGCCAGCCTGGCCCTGTCGGTGTCACTGCCGAGGGCGTTCGAAGACCTGGGCCTGTGGGTCGGCGCGGCGTACGCGGTGCAGCAGATCGGCCGCACCGTGTTCATGATGATCGCGTTGCGCGGGCATCGGCTGGAGGCCAACTTCCAGCGCATCCTGTCCTGGTGCGTGGCCAGCAGCGCGCTGGCCGTCGCCGGCGGCCTGGCCCACGGCAACGCCCGGGCCCTGCTGTGGCTCGGCTCGGTCTGCGTCGACCTGCTCGGCGGGGTGGTCGGCTTCTACACGCCGGGCCTGGGCCGGTCCCGCACCTCCGACTGGACCATCGAGGGCGGCCACTTCGCCGAGCGCTGCCAGGGGTTCGTGCTGATCGCGCTGGGCGAGTCGATCGTCATCATCGGCGCCACGCTGACCGAGAAGCCGGTCACCGCCGCCAACGTGGCCGCGTTCGTGGTCGCGTTCATCGGCTCGGTGGCGCTGTGGTGGCTGTACTTCGACCGGAGCGCCGAGGCCGCGGCGCAGAAGATCGCCCGCTCGGATGACCCGGGCCGGCTGGGCCGTTCGGCCTACCACCTGATCCATCCCGTGATGGTGGCGGGCATCATCGTCGCGGCGGCCGCCGACCAGAAGGTCCTGTCCCAGCCGGGTGCAACCGCCAGCACGTCGTCAGCCTGGATGATCCTCGGCGGCCCGGCCCTGTTCCTGGCCGGGCACGCCGCGTTCAAGCGGGTGGTGTGGCGCACCGTGTCCTGGCCTCGATTGACCGGGGTCGCCGCGCTCGCGTTGCTGGGCCTGGCCGCCACGGCGATCCCCGAGCTCGGGCTGGCCGCGTGCGCCGCGGGCGTGGTCGCCGCCGTGGCCGCCACCGACCGGCTGCCCGGGGTGCACCCGCCGGACTGATTCCTACCGCTTGCGTCCCGGCGGTTTTGCCTTGCGTCGCGGAAAGCTCGTCAGTCACGGAATCCCAGGGTCGGTCACGTTTCCTTGATGATCTCGGCCAGGAACTGCGGGGTCTGAGCGGGCGTGAGAGCCTCGGTGGACAGGTGGTTCATGACCTCGAGATAGTGATCCACGTCTTCGCGTTTGTCCAGGTAGAGGGCGCTCGTGAGCTGCTCGATGTACACCACGTCCGGCACGTCATCGTCACCGAAGCGCAGCACGGTGAACGACCCGCCGGCCGCGGCGTGCCCGCCCCGGCTGAACGGTACCACCTGGATGGTGACGTGACGCAGTTCGGAGACCTCGATGAGCCGGTTCAGCTGCCCCCGCATCACCGCCCGGCCGCCGAAGGGGCGGCGCAGCGCCCCTTCGTCGAGGACCGCCCATACCTGCGGTGGCCGGGGCCCGGTGAGCAGGTCCTGGCGCTTGAGCCTCAGGCCCACCCGCCGGTCGATCTCGTCGGCGGGTGCGCCGGTGTTGCCGAGCAGCGTGACCGCTTGAGCATAGGCCTCGGTCTGGAACAAGCCGTGCACGAACTGCAGCTCGAACGCGCGGATAACCGAGGCGGCGGCCTCCAGGCCGAGATACTCCTCGAACCAGTCGGTCATGATGTCGCCGCCGTACTTGGACCACCAGCCCGGGGCATTCGCCTGCCGGGCCAGCGTCATCAGCCCGCCCCGGGACTCCTCGTCGGTGATCCCGTACAGGTCGAGCAGATCGGCGACGTCACGTTCCTTGAATCCGACCTTGCCGTTCTCCATGCGGCTGATCTTCGACCGGGACGCCCTGATCTCGTAGCCAGCGCGGTCCGGCGAGATCCCGGCCGCCTCGCGGAAGCGGTGCAACTGGTTGCCGAGGATCATCCGCGGCACGGTGGGCCCGGATATGTCGGCAGGTGGCTCGCCGTCCGTGGTCATCCTTGCTCCGAGAGCCGGTACGTTAACGCTCAGTGCCCGCTCGCCCTGCCGACCGGTCACCGCCGTGCCGCCGCCGCCCGTAAGCCGAACGACAACAGCGGATGCACATGCAGCACGATATCACCGCGCCATCACATCGTCAGGCGACCATAAGTGACATATGGGTAATAACGTGACACTACCACCGGGGTTGCGGTGCAAGTCATCGAACTCGCCGTTCTTCACCCCGGTCAAGAACGCCGTGATCTCGGCTCGCGTGTAAATCAGCGCCGGGCCCGAAGGGTGCCGGGAATTGCGGAGGGCGATCGCGCCATCGCCTAGCTCGGCGACCTCGACACAGCTCCCGCTGGGATTGCTCGCTGTGCTCTTGCGCCAGGCCGCCCCTACCAGCTGATCAGCGGGGATGCCGTTGTTGAACTGCATCGTTCTCCTTGCTTCTCATTTCGTGGGAATTCCGGACCCCGCGCGGCCGGGCCCGTGGCCGGGGCGTCCACCATGTGCACAGCGCATCCTAACAGAGCAAATGCAAATGCATCCGAACATGCAACCAAGTCGCGGCGCCTGCTGCGGGTACCCGTACCTGGCCTGCGACGAGAGCAAAAAGCTGTCGTTTATAGTAGCTCACAGTAGTTGTATGAGCCCGATTGGTGACAGCGTGGGCGCCGCGTCCGCGCCTCCTGGTATGGTCGCACCTCGTGACCGAGGGTGTTAGCGTGACGCAGTTCACGACCGGGTAAACGCGCGGGCCCGCCCTGCCACCCGCCCGTAACGATCCCGTAGCGCTCGATTCCTAGCCTTGAATTGTAGATAGCAAGGAAAGCGCACAAAGGGGTGCGAAATGCTTCAACGGGGACTGTTCTGTGCCGCCGCTGCGGTAATGGCCTGCGCCATCGGCGCGGCCGTGCTCCAGCTAGCGGTCCTGATTCTCGGTATGTCTTCTCCGGTCGCGATTACCGTGATCACCCTGGTGGCTCTCGCCGGCCTCAATTCGCTGCGCCGGCGCCTGCGGGCCACCGCCCGGCACCGATTCGGCCCGAGAAATCCGCACGGCATCCACCGCTAAATGCCATCCATCCGATAAAGCCGTCGCTTATGGGTCTCCCATGCTGCTCTGCCCCGGGTCGCTCCGGCCCTCCCTGGCCTGCTATCGGGGGTCGTGGCACACATGCCCCGATAGAAGGGGCCGGGGGTCCACATGCCCCAAGGGCTGAGGGCGAACGTTTGGGGGTCGTGGCACACATGCCCCGATAGAAGGTGGTCGTGGCACACGCACCCCAGACGGCGGGCGCGGGCCCGCCGCTAGGGCGGCGCGGGTCCGCAAGGTCCGCGGGTCGAGGCGCGCTACCAGCGGCCGCGGTGGACGACGTCGCTGAACGGGCGCCGGTCGGGATGGCGGATCGGGGCCAGCGACCGGTCGGCCGGGTAGCCGAGTGAGATGAGGAAGGCCCAGTCACGGTCCTCGGGGAAGCCCAGCAGGTCGCGGGCCAGCGGCAGGTCAGCCACCCCGGCGTGGCAGCTGCCGATGCCCAGATCGGCGGCGGCCAGCAGCATGGCCATGGTCGCCTGGCCCAGATCGAGCTGGGCCCGGCCGAACGGATTGTCGGCCTGGGGCCCGATCAGCACGATGGTGGCGGCCGAGCCGGCCACGTGACCGGCGCCGCGCCAGACCCGGGCCAGCGCCCGGAGCTGCTCGCGATCGGTGACCACGATGAAGTCCCACGGCTGCCAGTTCTGCGAGGACGGAGCCCGGCGCCCCGCCTCGAGGATCCGGTCCAGGTCGGCCGGCGCAATCGGGCGGTCGGTGAAGGACCGGACGTTGCGGCGTGCGGTGATCGCGTCCCAGGTTTCCATGACGGTCTCAGCTCTCGGGGGCGTAGGGCGGGGCGGGCGGGGCGCCCCACCAGCCGCGCAGGAACTGTCCGGCTCGGTCGCAGGCGCCGGCCAGCGCGCCGGACGGATGACCGAGCGCCTCGCGGATGAGGCCGCCGATGGTGGCTTCGACCTTAGCCAGCACCTGGCCCGGGGTCGCGTCGGCCGCCGACCGGTAGCCGATGACCCCGCCCGCGTTGCACACGAAGTCGGGCAGCGCCACGATGCCGCGCTGGGCCAGCACGCCGGCGCCCGCCGCGGTGTACGGCGCGTTCGCCGCGGGCGCGATGACCCGCACGCTCGCCGGCAGGGATCCGGCGATCCGGGCGCTGATCACCCCGGGCCGGGTGCCGGGGACCACCACGTCGGCCTCGACCGCCGTGAACAGCTCGCCAGGCGGCCCAGCCGCGCGGCCGTAGCGCAGGACGCAGGCATCGCCATGCGCGCGGCGCAGTGCGAGCAGCCGCTCGACGTCCAGCCCGGCCGGGTCGGCCAGGCACCCGGCCACGGTGGAGACCGCGGCCACCCGGCCGCCGCGGCGAGTGACCTCCCGGGCCACTCCGCCGCCCACCTTGCCGAACCCCTCGATGGCCACCGAACGCCCGTGCCAGTCCCCGCCCCACCGGGCCCTCAGCGCTGCCTCGGCCGCCGTCGCGACGCCGTATCCGGTCAGCACGTCCTCGAACGGCACTCCGTCCACGACGGCGCCGATCGCGGCCGGCGAGGCCCGGTGCGCGCGCAGCGGGGTGAAGTCCTCCTCGGCCGTGCCCATGTCAGGCCCGGTGAGCAGCCGGCCGCTATCGGCCAGCGGGGCGATCTCGGCGCAGAACCGGGCCATCAGCTCGGCCTTGCCCGGACGGTCCGACGGATCCCCGCGCACGCCCGCCTTGGCCCCGCCCATCTGCTCGCCAAGCGCGGCGAACTTGTAGGTCATGGCCCGGGCCAGCAGCGCCACCTCAGCCGCGCTGACGTCCGGCGCCAGCCGGGTTCCGCCGGCGGACTCCGCCGCGCCGGGCAGGTCGAACACCACGAAGCCGGGGACCGAGCTCAGCTCGAGGATCTCCGGTCCACCGGGAAGCGGGTCGCCTCTCATGCCCCTCCGATCAGTGCCCTCCGATTAGCGCCCTCCGATCAGGGCTCTGCCGCATCGTAGCGTCCCAGGATCTGGCGGGCCGTGGCCACCAGCCCGGCCCGGACCGAGGGCGGCGCCAGGACTTCCACCTGGTCTGCGAAGCCAGCCAGGCGGTGGACAGCGGCCCGCTCGTGCTCGAAGGACAGCGTCAGCACCCGCCAGCCGTGCTCGTCGGGCGGCCGCGCCGCCGCCAGCGCCGGCCCGGCGGCCTGGCCGAACACCTCGCCGAGGATGGACAGCGCCTGGGGCGAAGCGCGGAGCGTGACCGGGACCCGGGGCCGGCTGGCCTCGAACTCCGCCGACCACTGCCGCCAGAACGCGGCCAGCTCGAAGCCGGCCGGGCGCTCGAACGGCTCGGCCAGCGGCCGGGCCGACGCGATCCGGGCGACCCGGAACACCCGGATCCCGGACTGGTCCTGAACACCGGACGCTGCCACCAGGTACCACAGGCCCGCCTTGTTCACCAGGCCCATCGGCCCGACCACGCGGGGCTCGGCCTCCCCGGCCTCGCCCGGGGCGCGGTACCCGAGGGCCAGCCGGCGACCGGACCGCAGCGCCCGGGCCAGGGCTCGCAGGCACGGGACGTCCTCCTGGCTGCCGAACCAGCGCGGCATGTCCAGGTGGACGAGGGCGGCCCCGTTGAGGTCCGGGCCGCCTGCGGTGGCCCGGATCTGCCGCTGCGCCGCGTCCAGGGCCGTGTCCAGGCCGAGCTCGCGCAGGACGGCGGGCACGCCCAGGATCAGCAGCGCCTCGGCCTCGTCGGGCCGCAGCCCGCGCAGCGGGAACCGGTACCCCTCCATGAGGTGGCATCCGCCGCCAGGGCCGGACTCGGTGAGCACGGGCACGCCCGCCGCCACCAGCGCTTCCAGGTCACGGTAGACGGTCCGGACCGACACCTCGAGTTCGGCTGCGAGCGCCTGGGCCGTCGCCCGGCCGCGCGCTTGCAGGAGCAGGACCAGGGACAGCAGCCGGTCGGCACGCACGAGTCAAGGCTAGCCGGAGTCGCTGACACCACGTGTCAGTAATACACCGGTAGCGTCCCGGCACATGATCACCTGGAGCGAATTCGAGCAGCACCAGCCCTTCCTGGCGGGCGCGGGCCGCAAGCAGGTCTATCAGTTCGGCATCGGCCTGGCCTTCCTGGCCACCATCCGGCCGGACGGCGGCCCGCGCGTGCACCCGGTCTGCCCGGTCATCGGCGTGGCCGGGCTGCACCTGCTCATCAAGGCGGGACCGAAACTGCAGGACCTGCGCCGGGACGGGCGTTACGCGCTGCACAGCGAGGCATGCCCGCCGCCGCGTCACGACGACGGCTTCGCGATCACCGGCCGCGTCCGGGAGGTAACCGACGCACAGACCGCGGGCCTGGTCCGCCGCCAGGTCCTGGCCGAACGAGACGGGAAGGTCTGGCCCGGCTTTGAGGAGGAGGTCATTTTCGAACTCAGCATAGAAAGATGCCTGCTGGTGCTGACCCAAGCCGACGATCATTTCCCGGCGGGGCCCACGATCTGGAAGGCAGAGCGTACGGCGGCGCCGGGAAGCGACATGCAGCCCGATATCGTTATCTAGCGGTAGCTCAGGGCTCGCCGGGTCTTGGGTCCGACGGAAGGGATCAGCGACACGATGAGCCATGCGACGGCGGACAGGTACGCCTGGATCGAGCCCGGAGTCGAGAATCTGGGCGGGGGCGTGTACCGGATCCCGCTGCCGCTGCCATTGGACGGGCTGCGGGCGGTTAACGTTTACGCCATCGCGGACCCCGGCGGGGTCGACCTCGTCGACGCGGGAATCGCCCTGGTCCCGGCGCGCGAGCAGCTCGCGGCGGGGCTGCGCCAGATCGGCTACGAGCTCGGCGACGTCCGCAACTTCTTCGTGACCCACATTCACATCGACCACTACTCGCTGGCGGTCGAGCTGCGCAAGACGTTCCACAACGTGATCAGCCTGGGCGAGCAGGAGCGGGCCAACCTGGTCGCGACCCGGGAAATGGTCAACGGCCGCGGGAACAGGTTTTTCGGCATAGACGGCCTGCGCCGGCTGGGCGCGCTGGAGCTGGCCACCGAGCTTTCCGCGCAGCACCGGCAACCGCCCGCCATCGTCGACTGGGAGGACCCGGACCGCTGGCTGGCGGACGGGACCGATCTTGACCTGCGGACGCGCACCCTGCGGGCGGTGCACACCCCCGGTCACACCCGCGGCCACCTCATCTACCACGACGCCGCGGCCCAGCTCATGTTCGCGGGCGACCACGTGCTGCCGCACATCACCCCCTCGATCGGGTTCGAGCCGGCCGGCCACCGGATGGCCCTGAGCGACTACCTCGGTTCGCTGGCCCGGACGCTGGCGCTGCCCGACGCCCGGCTGCTGCCCGCCCACGGGCCGGTCGCCGACAGCACCCACGAGCGTGTCCGCGAGCTGCTGGCCCACCACGACACGCGCCTGGCCGAGACGCTCGCCGCGGTGCAGGCCGGCCACGCCACGGCGTTCGAGGCGGCGAAAGCGATCAAGTGGACCCGGCGGCAACGGGACTTCGCTGAGCTGGACCTGTTCAGCCAGGTGATGTCGGTCAACGAGACGGCCGCGCACCTGGAGGTGCTGGCCATGCGCGGCCAGGTGACCCGTTCGGTCTCGGCCGAGGGCACCGACCTGTACCAGGTCGCGCCGTAACAGCCGAATGCCGGGCCCGGCGGGAGGTCGGGCCCGGCATATGGCCGGGAGGCTAGGAGCAGGAACGCCTAGCTGGCGAAGTCGAGCAGCGGCTGCGCGCGGCTCGGGTGGCGCAGCTTGGACAGTGACTGCTTCTCGAGCTGCCTGATCCGCTCGCGGGTCAGGCCGAGCGCGCGGCCGATCTCGTCCAGGGTGTGCGGGTTGCCGTCGTACAGGCCGAACCGCATCGCCATGATCGTGGCCTCACGCGGCGTCAGCGCGTCCAGCGCCGAACGCAGCTGCTCGGCCATCAGCTGGCGGTCGACAAGCTCGGAGGCCTCGGGCGCGTCGACGTCCTCGATCAGGTCGCCGATGCTGGTCTCGCCGTCCTCGCCGATGGTGGAGTCCAGGCTGATCGGCTGCCGGCTGGTGCGCAGCAGCTCCTCGATCTGGTCCGGGGTCCGGTCCAGCTCGACCGCGAGCTCCTCCGGGGTCGGCTCGCGGCCCAGGCGCTGGTGCATGTCACGCTCGACCCGGCTCAGCTTGCTGAGCATCTCGAGCACGTGCACCGGCAGCCGGATAGTCCGCGCCGAGTCGGCGAAGCCGCGCTGGATGGCCTGCCTGATCCACCACATGGCGTAGGTGGAGAACTTGTAGCCCTTGGTGTAGTCGAACTTCTCGACGGCCCGGATCAGGCCCAGGTTCCCTTCCTGCACCACGTCCAGCAGGGACAGACCCCGGTCGCTGTACTTCTTGGCCACCGAGACGACCAGGCGCAGGTTCGCCTCGAGCATGTGCGCCTTGGCGCGCCGCCCGTCCTCGGCGATCAGTTCCAGGTCACGCCGGTAACCCTCGTCCAGCCCCACAGTGCTTTCTAGACCCATGGTTTCCAGCTTGTGCTCGGCGAACAGGCCAGCCTCGATCCGCTTGGCCAGGTCCACCTCCTGCTCGGCGGTCAGCAGGCTGGTCCGGCCAATCGACTTCAGGTAGGTGTGCACCGAGTCGCCCATGGCGGGCGTCTGGTCGTCAAGGTCAACCTCGGTCAGCCGGTCGGACTCGGTGAGCGCCGCGGCCTCCGCCTCGAGGCTCACCACATCGGCGTCCGCGAGCTCCCCGTCGGACTCATCGCCGGAATCGGAGTCGTCCGCGCCCTTGACGGCCCGGGCCGGGGCCGCAGCCGAGCGCGCCGGCCGGGTCTTGCCCGCCTCGCCAAGCTCGTTAGCCAGCCGCACGCCGGACTCGGCCAGCTCGCGCAGGATGGAACGTCCCTCGGCGGGCGTCAGGCCTGCCTGGTCAAAGGCGCTCCTCAGCTCCGCAAGAGACAGGTGACCCTGGCTACGTCCCCGCTGGATCAGGTCATCCACTCGGATCGTGCTCGCCTCTTCATCAGTTTCGACGACCGATGAGGTCGCCATGGCGATCTGCGGCATGAGACACCTCCCTCCTCCTAGATACGAACGCAATCCACACGTCGTTCACGGACTTCCACCAAGTACCCCTCGTTTCCCCGCGCAGTCATCAGCGGGGCACATTGTCCGGGCACTAATAAGTAACGCTCTCCGCCTCAGATTGTTCCCGGCGAGGAGTTCTCGCCTGAGCCGGGCGAGGTCGTGCTTCCCGCTGGGGAGCATGGGGACGGCATCGACCATCACGACCCTGCTCGGAGCAGCGTAACGCGGCAGGCGCTCCCGCACATGGAGACGGAGCAATTCGAGCGTCGGCGGATCGGCCGGGTCGGACGGTACCACGACCGCGACGACCCGTTCGCCCCATTCCGGGTCGGATTGGCCCAGGACCGCCGCGTCGCGGACGCCCGGATGGGTCTGGAGCACCGCGGCCACCTCGCCGGGCACCACCTTGTGCCCGCCGGTGTTGATCACGTCATCCGCGCGCCCGCGCACCACCAGGCGCCCGGCCGGGTCCACGCGGCCCAGGTCGCCGGTCCGGAACCACCCGTCCCCCGGCACCTCAGGGCCGCCCCGGTACCCCGAGAACAGCACCGCGCCGCCGATCCAGATCCGGCCGTCTTCGTCGCCGACCTTGACCCGCACTCCCTCCAGCGGGATCCCGTCGTAGACGCAGCCCCCGCAGGTCTCGGTCATCCCGTAGGTGGTCACCACGGGCACCCGGGCGGCCCGGGCGGCGTCCAGCAGGCCGGGCGGGGCGGCGGCCCCGCCGAGCAGGACGGACGAGAACCCGGCAAGTGGCGATATATCGACATCTAGCAGCCGCTGCAGCTGGGTCGGTACCACCGAGACGTGCGCGCAGCCGCAGGACGCGACCGTCTGCGCGTCGGCGCGGTCGGCCAGCACCGGGTCGGTCCCGCTGACCAGCGAGCGGACCAGCACCTGGAGCCCGGCGATGTGCGTGGCGGGCAGGCAGCACAGCCATCGTTCGCCCGGCCGGGCCCCGACCCGGGCCAGCGAAGCCCGCGCCGAGTGCAGCAGCGCGGCGGCGCTGAGCTCGACCCCCTTCGGCACTCCGGTGGACCCCGACGTGCCGACCACCACCGCCGTACCTTCGGCCACCCCCTTTTCTTGGCCCGAACGACCCGTGGTGACTCCGTCCGGCCCCTCCACGCTGCCCGGGGCTAGCGCCTCCACCAGCGCGTCCAGCCGCGACGACGGGAGCCGGGCGTCCAGCGGCGCGATGGCCGGCCCGCTGCCGTCAAGCGCCGCCGCCAGCACCTCGAGCAGTCGCGGCCCCGGGCGGTCGACCAGGACCGCGTGCAGTCTGCGCGAGCGCGGGGGGGTTTGAGGGGGTCGTCCCCCCGGGCTGACAGAGCGGTTCGTCACGATCGTTAAGGTTAGTTCTCAGACCTTAGGAGGTTACGCATGGCCGAATGGCAGCCGTCCTGCACCGAACGCGTTCCGGTCTGCCGCCCTTGACCCCCTCCTTCGCCTCATCGTGGACAGTTACTGGTGCTATGACACCAGTAACTGTCCACGATCATGGGAGTGACCCGTGCTGAGGGGGGACTGGGCGGGGTTGCGGGCGTTTGCCATCCCGATGCCGGTGAAGTTCCGGGGGGTTACGGTGCGGGAGGGGGCGCTGATCGAAGGGCCCGCGGGGTGGGGGGAGTTCTCGCCGTTCGCCGAGTACGGGCCGCGCGAGTGCGCCAGGTGGCTGGCCAGCGCGCTGGAATCGGCCGCCGAAGGGTGGCCCGCGCCGGTCCGGGACCGGATTCCGGTGAACGTGACCGTACCCGCCGTCGGACCGGAGCACGCGATGCGGATCGTCGCCGCCTCCGGCTGCCGGACGGCCAAGGTCAAGGTGGCCGAGCGGGGCCAGGACGAGGCGGCGGACATCGACCGCGTCGAGGCGGTCCGGGAGGCGCTCGGCCCGTCCGGCCGGATCCGGGTCGACGCCAACGGCGGCTGGGATACCGGGCAGGCGGCGCGCATGCTGCGCCGGCTGGCCGTGTTCGGGCTCGAGTACGCCGAGCAACCCTGCGCCACCCTGGACGAACTCGCCGAGCTGCGTCGACATGTCGATATCCCGGTCGCGGCGGACGAATCCATCAGGCGCGCCGACGACCCGCTCCGGGTCCGGGCCGCGGGCGCGGCTGACATCGTGGTGCTGAAGGTCCAGCCGCTGGGCGGCGTCCGGGCCGCGCTGCGGGTGGCCGAGGCGTGCGGCCTGCCCGTGGTGGTGTCCAGCGCGGTCGACACCTCGGTCGGGCTCGCCGCCGGGGTGGCACTGGCCGCCGCGCTGCCCGAACTGCCCTACGCGTGCGGGCTGGCCACCATGTCGCTGCTGGCCGGAGACGTCACCGCCGACCCGCTGGTACCCGAGGCGGGCGAACTGCCGGTCCGCCGTCCCGGCGTGGACGCGGCCCGGCTGGCACGCTTCGAGACCGACCCGGCGCCGTGGCGGGACCGGGCCGCGGCGGCCGCGGCGTTCCTCGGCGCGGAGCCGCGCGTATGAACCCGTCCACCGCGTTCGGCCTGGCGTTCTGCGACGAACTCACCCGGTGCGGGCTCCGTGAGGTGGTCCTGGCCCCGGGATCGCGGAGCACCCCGCTGGCCATGGCGTTCGAGGACCTGGAGCGGCGCGGGCGGCTGCGCCTGCACGTCCGGATCGACGAGCGGTCCGCCTCGTTCACCGCGCTCGGCCTGGCCAAGGCGAGCCGGCGGCCGGTGGCGGTGCTGTGCACCTCGGGCACGGCGGCGGCCAACTTCCATCCGGCGGTCATCGAGGCCGACGAGTCCGGCGTCCCGCTCCTGGTGCTGACCGCCGACCGGCCCCCCGAGCTCCGGGATACCGGCGCCAACCAGGCCATCGACCAGATCAAGCTGTACGGCGGCGCGGTGCGCTGGTTCTGCGAGGTCGGCGTGCCCGAACGGCGCGCCGGAGCGGCCGCGTACTGGCGCTCGGTGGCCTGCCAGGCGTGGGGGCACGCCACGGGCAGCGCCGGCGGCTTCACCGGACCGGTCCACCTCAACCTGGCCTTCCGCGATCCGCTTACCCCCGACCAGACCGGGGATCAGGACTGGCCGGACGCCCTGGACGGGCGTCCGGGCGGGATGCCGTGGACGCGCTTCGAGCCGCCCGGCACCGCCCCGGGCCAGCTCGAGCTGCCCTGGACCGAACGCGGCGTGGTGGTCTGCGGCGACGGGGAATATGACGCGACGGCCCTGGTCGCGCTGGCCGAGCAGGCCGGGTGGCCGGTGCTCGCGGAACCGTCGTCGGGAGCCCGGCGCGGGCCGAACGCGCTGCCCGCCTACCAGTACCTGCTCGCCACGCCGGAATTCATCGCCGCGCACCGGCCCGACGTGCTGATATCGGCCGGGCGGCCGGGCCTGACCCGCCCCCAGTCGGCCCTGCTGGCCGGCCCGGCCGACCGGCACGTGGTCATCGGGCAGGGGCCGGGCCGCTGGGCGGACCCGCAGCGAGCCGCCACCGACGTCGCCGCGGGCATCCGGCTCAGCGGCGCGCCGGCCAGGACGACGCCCTGGCTGGACTCGTGGCGGCGGGCCGATACCGCGGCGCGGCGCGCGGTAGACGCCATCTTGGACGAGCAGGACCGGCTGACCGAACCGCGGCTGGCCCGGGATCTGGTCCTGGGCATGCCCGAAGACGCACTTTTGTGGGCCGCAAGCAGCATGCCCGTTCGGGATATTGATTTTCACGCCCTGACCCGCGCCGACGTCCGCGTCCTGGCCAGCCGGGGGACCAGCGGCATCGACGGCACCGTGTCGGCGGCGATCGGGGCCGCGCTGGCTCACGCAGGCCCGGCCTTCGCCCTGATCGGGGACCTGGCCTTCCTGCACGACGCGCCCGGCCTGGCCCTCGGGCCGGGCGAGCCGCGGCCCGACCTGTGCCTGATCGTGGTCAACAACGACGGCGGCGGCATCTTCTCCACCCTCGAGCAGGCCGCGTTCACCGGCTCGTTCGAGCGGCTGTTCGGCACACCGCACGGCGCCCGCCTGGACCACCTGGCCGCCACGTTCGGCCTGCCCTACCAGCGTCTGGACCAGCCCGAGGACCTGGGCAAGGCGCTAGCAGGAACGGGACTGCGGATCGTGGAGGCGCAGACCGGCCGCGCGGACGGCGCCGCGCTGCGCGGGCGGCTGCGCGAGGCGGCCGCCGCGGCCGTCCGAGAGGCCGTCAGGGAATCACCCGGCTAGTCGGAGAACACCAGGCGCTCGGTCTCCGCGATGATCTCGCCCAGGCCGCGCATCGCGGGCCGTAACGGCGAGGCGCCGGGTCTTCCCAGCCGGCCGGACCGTGCCATACATCGGTCATGGTCCGAAGGATAAGCACCTGCGATGCCTGGACGTTAACGGCCGGCCATTGCGTGATAATCGGAAGTGCCATGACGCTTACCCAGCTGAACGCTTTCGTCCTGGTGGCCCGGCTCGGCTCGGTGACCGCCGCGGCCAACGCGCTCGGAGTCAGTGAATCGGCCGTCTCCCAGGCCCTGTCGGCGCTCCGGCTGCACCTCGGGGACCAGCTGGTCACCCGCGGCCCGGTGGGCATGACCCTGACCGCGGGCGGTTCCCGGCTGCTCTCCACCGCCTCGCAGATCGTCGTGCTGGGCGCCGAGGCGCACGCCGCGGTCCGCGCCGCGCAGGGCGCGCCCGAGCAGTTGCGGGTGGTGTCCAGCTCCACCGCCGCCGAGTTCCTGATCAGCCCGCTGACCGAGGCATTCAGCAAGCGCTTCCCCGGCTCCGTCGAAGTGTCGGCCGGCGTCGCGGTGACCAAAGAGATGAGTGTCCTGATCGCCAACCGGCTCGCGGACGTGGCGATCTCGTCCGCGATGCCGGACGATCCCGCCCTGACCCTGGTGACCGAGCCGATCTTCAAGTACCAGCTCGTGGTCGTGACGGCAGGCCAGCCGCGGCTGCGCGGCGGCCCGCGACAGTGGCTGTGGTTCGTTGACCCTTCCGGCACCGACCCGGACAGCGAGACCGGTCAGATGCTGTCCGGTCTGGGCATTCCCGAGGACCAGATCAGGGTGTTCCCCAACCAGACCGCCGCCTGGGCGGCGGCCGCCGACGGAACCGGGGTCGCGCCCGCGGTCGAGCACCTGGTCGCCCAGCGGCTGCGCCGCGGGGAGCTGTCCCGCGTCGACTCGCCGGGATGCCGGATGGACGCCTGCTGGCACGTGACGCTTCTGGACCGGCAGCACCGGAGCACGGCGGCCAGCTCGTTCCGCCGTTACCTGGGCACGCCGGAAGCGATGCACCTGATGCGCTCGCCGGCCGGCGGCGTCCCGCCGTCCCGGTTCCGGCCCCCGGTGTACGTCACGATCTGGAGCTAATACCAGCTCAGATGCCCGAAAACAGCACCCTTAAGCAAGAGCTTATTCGCGCATTGCGGGCCGGCAGGGCCGGGCGGATCATGTTGACGGTCACCACTGACGGCCGCCCGTCAGCACTTCCAGCGCCGGGAGTATTCAGTATGCGAATCGAATCCGACGGCCACAGCCGCGGTAACCCGCGGCTGTACGAGCTGATCGAGCACGCTCCCAAGACCGGGAAGAGCCCGACCGTGTGGGCCTGGCCCGAGCTGATCGACTACCTCAAGGTGGCCGGCCAGCCGGTCGCGGGACCGTGGCCGCCGCATCAGGAGCCGCGGCCGGACCCTGACTATGAGTCGCTCCCGACGGCCGTGCCGGACCCGGAATCCGAGCCGTAGACCGGTCTATCCACTGCGACACCTGGAGGATCTATGTATCCGTCGCGGTTCCGCTACGAGGCGCCGCGTTCGCTCGCCGAGGCGATCGGCCTGCTGCATGACGGCGGGGATTACGCCAAGGTGCTGGCCGGCGGCCAGAGCCTGGTCCCGCTGATGAAGCTGCGCTTCGCCTCACCCGAGCTGGTCGTCGACATCAACAACGTGCCCGGCCTGGACTACCACCGGGCGGACCCGGACGGCACGCTGCGCATCGGCGCGCTGTGCCGCCACGCCGACCTGGAGCGCTCGGACCTGCTGAAGACGACCCAGCCGACCATGGCCTCAGCTGCGCCGCTGATCGCCGATCCGATCGTGCGCAACCGAGGCACGCTGGTCGGCTCGCTGTGCCATGCCGACCCGCAGGGCGACTGGGCCTCGGTGGTGCTGGCCCTCGGCGGTTCGGTGGTCGCCCGCGGCCCGCGCGGCACCCGTGCCATTGCCCTCGCCAACTTCGTCACCGGGCCGTTCCAGAACGTCCTGGACCAGGACGAGATCGCGGTGGAGGCCGTCATCCCGGCGGCGCAGGGAACCCGCTCCGGCGGCTACCTCAAACTCGAGCGCCGGGTGGGCGACTTCGCGACCGTCGGGGTCGCCGTGGCGCTGGAGACCAGCGGCGAGACCGTGACCCGGGCGGGCATCGCGCTGACCGGCGTGGGGGGCTCCACCATCGCGGCCACCGAGGCGGCCGGCGCGCTGACCGGCCGGCCGCTGACCGCGGAGAACATCACCCGGGCCGCCGACCTCGCGGCGCAGGCCGCGCGGCCGAGGACCGATCACCGGGGCAGCGCCGAATACAAGCGGCACATGGTGCGCACGTTCGTCGTGCGGCTGCTGAGCCGGACCGACGCGGCGGCGGAAAGGGCAGCGTAACCATGACGATCGTCTACGACGACCAGGACGGCCAGGCCGCGAGCGACATCCCGACGCGCCGGATCAAGTTCGCCATCAACGGCCAGAAGAAGATCGCCGAGATCGAGCCGCGGCTGCTGCTGTCCCATCTGATCCGCCGCGGCCTCGGGCTGACCGGCACCCATATGGGCTGCGACACCACCAACTGCGGCGCGTGCACGGTGCTCGTCGACGGCCGCCCGGTGAAGTCCTGCACCATGCTGGCCGTGCAGGCCGACGGCCACGAGATCAGCACGGTCGAGGGCCTGGCCACGGCCAGCGAGCTGCACCCGCTGCAGGAGGGTTTCAAGGAGGAGCACGGCCTGCAGTGCGGGTTCTGCACGCCGGGCATGATGATGGCCGCCAAGGCGCTGCTCGAGGCCAACCCGGACCCCACCGAAGAGGACGTGCGATGGGCGCTGTCCGGCAACCTGTGCCGCTGCACCGGCTATCAGAACATCGTCAAATCGGTGCTGTGGGCGGCCGCGAAGCTCAGGGCCGAGTCCGGGGAGGCATGACGTGTCACAGGCGCTTGACGAGATCAAGATCGGCGGGCTCGGCGCGAGCCGCAAGCGGGTCGAGGACAGCCGCTTCATCCGCGGCAAGGGCAACTACACCGACGACATCACGCTGCCCGGCATGCTGCACATGGAGATCTTGCGCAGCCCGCTGGCGCACGCCCGGATCGTGTCGATCGACGCCAGCAAGGCCTGGGACATCCCCGGGGTGCACCTGGTCCTGACCGGCGAGATGATGGCGACCAGGAACCTGGCCTGGATGCCGACGCTGTCCTACGACACGCAGGCGGTGCTGGCCACCGACAAGGTGCGGTTCCAGGGCCAGGAGGTGGCCTGCGTCATCGCCGACGACCCGTACATCGCCAAGGACGCGTGCGAGGCCATCGAGGTCGAGTACGAGCAGCTGCCGGTCATCGTCAACCCCGAGCAGGCGGTCGCCGAAGGCGCGCCGGTCATCCGGGACGACAAGGAGAACCAGCAGGGCAACGTCATCTTCGACTGGGAGGTCGGCGACGCGGCCGGTACCGACCGGGCCTTCGAGCAGGCCGACGTGATTTCCAGGCTCAAGCTGCACTACCCCCGCTCGCATCCGTCGCCGATCGAGTGCTGCGCCTCGATCGCGGACTTCAACCGGGCCACGTCCAAGCTCACCGTGTACATGACCACCCAGGCGCCGCACATCATCCGGGCCGCGGTAGCGCTGGTCGCCGAGCTGCCCGAGCACATGATCCGGATCATCTCCCCGGACATCGGCGGCGGCTTCGGCAACAAGGTCCCGGTCTACCCGGGGTACGTCTGCTCGATCCTGGCCTCGATCCTGCTCGAGCGGCCGGTGAAGTGGATCGAGGACAAGACCGGCAACCTCATCTCCACCGGCTTCGCCCGTGACATCTACCTGGACGGCGAGATGGCGCTGCGCCGGGACGGCAAGATCCTCGGGGTCCGGATGCGCTGCGATTCGGACCACGGCGCGTTCTTCTCCGACGCCCAGCCCAGCAAGTTCAAGATCGGGTTGCTGCACTCCGCGTTCGCCGCCTACGACATCCCGGTCGCGCACCTGTCCGACCGCGGCACCTACAGCAACAAGGCACCGGGCGGAGTGGCCTACCGCTGCTCGTTCCGGGTCACCGAGGCGATGTTCTTCCAGGAACGGATGATGCAGGCCGCAGCGGACGACCTGGGTATGGACCAGGCGGAGTTCCGGCGGATGAACTTCGTCCGCGACGATGACTTCCCGCACCGGACCCCGTTCGGCTTCCTGACCGACTCCGGCCAGTACGCCAAGTGCCTGGACGTCGGGCTCAAGGCGATCGGCTACGAGGACTTCCGCCGCGAGCAGGCGTCAGCACGGGAACGGGGTCGCCTGCTGGGCCTGGGGATCTCCACCATGACCGAGCCGCTCGGCGCGGGCAACAGCCGCGAGTACGACATCCTCGGGATCAAGATGTTCGACTCGGCCGAGCTCAAGGTGCACATGACCGGCAAGGCCATCGTCCGTACCGGCGCCAAGACCCAGGGGCAGGGGCACGAGACGACCTGGGCCCAGATCGTGGCCCATGAGCTCGGCATCCCGGCCGAGGACATCGTCGTCGAGGAAGGCGACACGGACACCGCGCCGTTCGGCATGGGCACCTACGCCTCCCGCAGCACCCCGGTCGCGGGCGCGGCGGTCGCCATGGTGTCCCGCAAGATCCGGGCCAAGGCGCGCAAGCTGGCGGCGCACCTGCTCGAGGTGTCCGAGGAGGACGTCGAGTGGGAGCTCGGCCGGTTCTACGTCCGCAGCGCCCCTGACCGCGGCGTCACCATCCAGGAGTGCGCGATGGCCGCGTACAGCAACATGCCGGACGGCATGGAGCCCGGCCTGGAGAACACCGCCTACTACGACCCGCCCAACCTCACCTGGCCGTTCGCGGTGTACATCATCACCGTCGAGGTCGACCCGGAAACGGGCGTCTGGGATGTGCTGAAGACGGTGGCGGTCGACGACTGCGGCGTGCGGATCAACCCGATGATCGTCGAGGGCCAGATCATGGGCGGGCTCACCGAGGCCTACGCGATGGCCAATATGCAGTTCATCACGTTCGACGCCGACGGCAACTGCGTCGGCTCGAACTACATGGACTACCTGCTGCCCACCGCCTGGGAGACACCCGGCTTCGAGCTGCACAGCGAGGTCGTGACCCCGTGCCCGCACCACCCGATCGGAGCCAAGGGCATCGGCGAGTGCGCCGCGGTGGGCGGCCCGGCCGCCTTCGTCAACGCGGTGATGGACGCGCTGTCCGGCACCGGCGTCCGCAACATCGACATGCCGCTGCTCCCGGACCGGGTGTGGGAGGCGATCACCTACCGCCGCGACGTCTCCGGGGCCCCGCCAGTGCGGTCGGACGACTGAGCCATGGACGTCTTCGAGGAGATGGGGGAGCTAACCCGGCGCGGGCAGGCGTTCGCGCTCGCCACCGTGGTCTGGCGCCAGCCCCCGTCCTCCAGTCAGCCCGGCGCGCGCGCGGTTATCACCGCCGACGGTGAGCTGCGCGGCTGGATCGGCGGCGCCTGCGCCGAGCCGGTGGTGATCCGCGAGGCGCAGCGGGTGATCGCCGAAGGCACCGCCCGGCTGCTGCTGCTCGGCACGCCGGACCAGTTCGGCGGGGCGGTGCCGGATGGCATGATCGTCATCCCGATCTCCTGCCAGAGCGAGGGTGCCTTGGAGATCTACATCGAGCCGGTCGTACCGGTGCCGCACCTGGTCGTCATCGGCGGCTCCCCGATGGCCCGGACGCTGGCCAGCCTGGCCCGGGCGCTCGGCTGGCGTACCGACCTGGTGGACGGCCCGGACTTCGCCACCGACAGCGCGGACGAGCGGTCCATGATCGTGGTCGCCACCCAGGGACACGACGACGAGGACGTGCTCACCCGGGCGGTCGCGGCCCATCCCGCCTACCTGGGCCTGGTCGGCTCGCGGCGCCGGGGCGCGACGGTCCTCGGCTACCTCGCCGACCGGGGCGTGCCCCAGCAGGAGCTGGACCGGGTCAAGGTGCCCGCCGGGCTGGACCTGGGCAAGACCACGCACCAGGAGATCGCGGTGGCCATCTTGGCCGAGCTGGTCCAGCTCCGCGCCTCCGGCGCGCTGCCGGGATCCAGCGCCGGATCCAGCACCGGGTCCGGGGCCGGCACCGCAGCCAAGCCGGGTCGGCCCGAGCCCGCGGACCGGTCCGCCGAGGCGGTCGACCCGGTCTGCGGCATGACCGTGGCCACGACGTACGGCCGAGCCCTGCGGCACGACGGCGCCGACTATTACTTCTGCTGCGCAGGCTGCCGCCAGGCGTTCGAGCAGGACCCTGACGCTTACACCAAGAAAGAGACCCGATGCTGATCAAGAACGAGTTCGAGGTCGCTGAGCCGGTCGAGAAGGTCTGGCAGTTCTTCGAGAACATCCCCCAGGTCGCGGCGTGCCTGCCGGGCGCCGAGCTGACCGAGGATCTCGGCGGCGAGAAGTACAAGGGCACGGTCGCCGTCCGGATGGGCCCGGTCCGGCTGCGGTTCGCCGGCACCGCCGACATCACCGAGCGCGACGAGGCGGCCAAGCGGGTCGTGGTGCACGCCAGCGGCGCCGACGAGAAGGGCCGGGGCCAGGCCAACATGGTCGTCACCGCGACGCTGACCCGGGCCGGCCGGGGCACCAAGGTGGGCGTCGCCCAGGACCTGCAGCTGTCCGGCGCGGCGGCCCAGTACGGCCGCGGGATGATCAGCGACGTCTCGGCCGTGCTGATGCGCGACTTCGCCGCGAACATGCAGAACCGCATCGAGCGGATCGAGCGCGGGGAGTCGGCCGAGCAGGTCGCGGCGGCCACCGCCGCCCCGGCCCGGGGCTTCACCCTGGGCCTGCGAGCCGCGGTGATGGCCCTGAGCCGGGTGTTCCGCCGCTTCTTCCTGCCTTACCAACCCGCGAGCTGAAGGGCGTCAGTCATGGTCCTGTGGTGGATAGGTAACGTCGTCCTGCTGGTCGTGGTCCTGCCGGTGGTGATCTTCCTGCTCAACCGCGTGCTCGCGGCGGTGGAGCGGATCCGCGGCGCGACCGACAACATCCTGGCCGGCGGCGTCGCCCTTATCGGCGAGCTGAACGGCCTGCCCGAGGCGCTGGCCGTCACCGACGAGACGGTCAAGGAAGTCTCCGTCGGCGCGGTCCGGTACGCGGGCTCCGTCGCCAAGCTGCTCGGCTGAGGAAAGGGGAAACGGCTATGCCTGCCGCTGCCTGGTTCACACTGATCGTCGCCGCGCTGATCATCGCCATCACCGCGGTCGGCCTGCTACGGGTCATCTTCCACCTCAGGGCGGTCCGCGCGACGCTCGTCGCCACTACCGGCGGAGTCCAGGCCGTCGCCCAGCTCACCAGCACGGTGCCGGAGCGGCTGACCTCGGTCAACGCCAGCCTCAAGCCGGTCCGCGACTTCTGCGAAACGGTCTAGGAGGCGCTGTCCATGGAACCGCATGTCCTCGCCGCGGGGTACAGCACCACCGGCTGGGTGGTGGGTTACACCATCGGCATCGTCATCGTGCTGGTCGTGGTGGCCCTGGTCGTGCCGATCTTGCTGCTGGCCCGGTCGATCGGCAACGAGGCACCGAAGATCAACGACGCGCTGACCGACGCGGTGCACAACACCGCGCCGCTCGGTGCGCTGCGCACCACCATCGAGCACGCCACGATCATCATCGGCGGCCTGCAGCGCGGCCGCGCCCGGCTGGGAGGATAGCGATGCACCACACGCTGGCCATGTCGTCCACCGAGCACAACCTGTGGACGATCGCGAACATCCTGGGCCTGGTCGTGGTGGTGGCGGTCGCCGCCCTGCTGAGCCTGCTCATCTACCTGGTCAAGGTCATCGACCGCCGGGTCGTCACGGTGCGGGACACACTCAACGCGGCGGCGGCTAACACCGCGGACACCGTGCTGATCCCGCAGGTCGCCACGGGCGTCGAGGCGGTCCTGGCCGAGGGCCTGCAGCACCACCTGTTCCTCGGCCGCGTATTGGGCAAGGTGAAGTCTTGACCGGGCTGGTCGTCTGGACGGTCATCGACGTCCTGCTGCTGATCGCCGGGCTGGCGTTCTACCTGTTCTGGGTGGGCAGCCTGCTGACCCGGATCGCCGGGAACCTGGAGGAGTGCGCGGAGATCGTGCAGACCATCGTGGGTCACGCCAAGCTCATCAGGCCCGGGGTGGAGCACATCAACGAGACCGGCGGCGTGGTGGCCGGGGCCCTGCCGCTGCTCTACGGGATGGCCGAGGACATCGTGACCGGAGTCACGCCCCGGCCCGAGCCGCCCGCGGTGCCCGAGCCGGCCCGCCCCGCGTCAGGGACGCGCCGCTCGCGCCTGCTCGACGCGGTCGGCTTCCGGCCCGGATCGTGAGCTAGCCGGAGCTGGCCTCGGGCCGGACCGGATCCTTGGCCAGGCTGGGGGAGGACGAGGTGGTCTCGCCGATCCACTGGTCCTTCCAGGCCTGCTCGTACTGCTGGTCGTTGCAGCGCGGACGGTAGATGGCGGTCAGCTCCCTGGCGATCTGCTCCCGGTGCGCCCGGCCGCCGCCGGGGACCTCGTAGGTGCAGATGTAGACCGTCCACTTCGATCCCGCGCGCTTGATCCAGCAGTGCGCGCGAGGATGCTGGAACGGGAACCGCTCCGCGGTCAGGTCCTCGGAGTGGTCGACATAGATGACCGCGTACCGGTCCGGTTTGGCGTCCGGGTCGGGCTTGTAGGCGATGACGTAGACCGCTGCTGCCTGCGGCGGGGTCCAGCCGGCCAGGACGCGCGGTCCCTCGAACGGGTACCCGGCCAGCGACCCGAGCCTGATCATTCCTCGTCCTCGCTGGCCGCCTCGGTCCGCACCAACGGGCCGGGCGGCAGGCCGGCCTTCGCCACGGCCCGGGTGAACTCCTCGGTCGCCCTGGCCACCGCGTCCTCGCGGCTGTCAGCCTCTACGATCAGCCGCGCGCCGTACCGGCTGGTGCCGATGCCGCTGGCCACGCCGCCGCTCGCGGCAACCGCGTCGGCCAGCTCGACCACCTGCTCACGGGTAAGCACCCGGCCAGCTTCGGCCTCGATCCCGACGCTCCACCTCACGGCACGCTCCTGTCCGGCACGGCTCAAGACTACGAGGCAAGTATCGTCATGACGCGGCGCCGGTGTCGTCGGCCGGCTCAAAGAGCTTCCGGTAGGCGCCGTAACCCTCGCGTTCCAGGTCATCGACGGGGATGAAGCGGAGGGCGGCGGAGTTGATGCAGTAGCGCAGGCCGCCGGCTTCCCTGGGCCCGTCGTGGAACACGTGGCCCAGGTGGCTGCCGCCGTGGGCGGAGCGAACCTCGGTCCGGGGGAACAGCATCTTGAAGTCGCGGCGCCGGACCACGTTGCCCGGCTCGACCGGGGCGGTGAAGCTGGGCCAGCCGGTGTGACTGTCGAATTTGCTGGCCGAGGTGAACAGCGGCTCGCCGGACACGACGTCGACGTAGAGGCCGGGCTCCTTGTTGTTCCAGTACTCGTTCCGGAACGGCGGCTCGGTGCCGTTCTGCTGCGTGACCCGGAACTGCTCCGGGGTCAGCCGGGCGACCGCCTCGGGGTCCTTGCCATAGTCGTCGGACATGTCAGCTCCCTGGTCCGCGGTCCCGCTGGCGGCGGGACGATCCGCGCCAGGTACAACCGGGAGCTGGCCGCCGTTATGTCCCATAGTCCGATTGACTACATGTCGGTCATCTACCTATTATGGGCGCATGGCAGAGCCACCGATGCGGGAACCCACGTTCTACGTGCTGGCCGCGCTGCTGCGCGGGCCGTTGCACGGCTACGCGATCATGAAGCGGGCCGAGGAACTGTCCGGCGGGCGGGTCAGGCTGGCCACTGGCACGCTCTACACCGCGCTCGACCGGCTTACCGCCGAGGGGCACGTCCAGCTCGTCAGCGAGGAGAGCGTAGGCGGGCGGGTCCGCCGCACCTACGGGCTCACCGAGAGCGGGTCTACCGCCCTGCGCGCGGAGGCCGTGCGGATGGCCGAGGCGGCGGAACTAGTAATCGGCCAGGCCCGGGAGACGAAGGCCGGCCCGCTGATCCGGAAATTGAGGACCACATGAGCGAGGACCGGCTGGAGCGGCGGGCCCGGTGGCTGCTGCGGGCTTACCCGGCGGCCTACCGCGCGGACCGGGGCGAGGAGATCATCGGCACCCTCCTGGAGGCGGTTCCGCCCGGCCGGGACTGGCCGCCGTCCCGGGAGACAGTCGCGCTTGTCGCCGCGGGCATGCGCGCCCGCCGGACGGCCAACCTGCGTCAGGGACTGGCCGCGAGCTTGCGCCAGGTGGCCGTGGCGGGCGCCGCGGTATACCTGGTCCAGCTGCCCACCCTGGGACTTAGCGCGGTCGTCTGGTCCGCGCGCCGGGGGCATCTGCAGTTCGATCATCGTGGGGATCACGGCTTCGCTGGCGGCCGTCTGCGCCCTGGCCTGGCTGCTCCGCCGGCGCAGCCACGCTGCCCCGCCCATGACCAGCTACCGCGGACGCTAATTCAACCCCGGTAGGAGAATAGCGAGCTTCTCCAGGCTGGCCAGGTCGTGCCCGGACAGCAGCAGGTCGACGTGCGGCGCGGCCACCATCATCCCGAGCGTGCTCGGCCGGAAGGACGGGTCGTCGCCCTTGTGCGGGTTCAGCCAGACCAGCCGGTGGCACAGCCGGGACAGCCGCTCCATCGCCGCGGCGAGCACGGCCGGATCCCCGCGGTCCAGCCCGTCGGAGCAGATCACCACGATGCCGCCGCGGCATATACCGCGGCGCGCCCAGCCCCGGACGAAGGCGTCCAGGCTGTCGCCGATCCTGGTCCCGCCGTCCCAGTCGAACGACATCCGCGCGGCCCGCTCCAGCGCCTCATCGGGGCGCCGGCACTGCATCGCCCCGGTCACCCGGGTCAGCCGGGTGCCGAAGCAGAACACCTCGACCCGGCCGGCTGACCTGGCCGCCGAGTGCGCGAACTGCAGCAGGCTGCGCGAGTAGTCGGCCATCGAACCGGATACGTCCAGGATGAGGATCAGCGGCCGCAGCCGGACCTTCCGCCGCCGCCAGTACAACCGGGCCGGCTCGCCGTGCGTGCGCATGGCTTCCCGTACCGTACGCCGCGGATCGGGCCGCGGGCCGGTCCGGGCCGGCGTGCTGCGCCGGGTCCGGCGCCGCGGCGGGGTCAGCTTGATCCTGGCCATGATCCGGCGCAGGGCCGCCAGTTCCTCCGGCGTGCACACGGTGAACGATTTGTGCTTGAGCGCCTCGACGTCCGAGGCCATCCACCCCAGGATCGCGTCGTCCTGCTGATCGGACTCGCCCGCCTCGGTGGACGGCATGGCCAGCGTTCCCTGCGCCTGCGGCGAGGCCCGCAACATGAGCGTCAGCGGATCGCCGGTCCCGTCGTCGGCCGCCAGGAAGAACCGGCGGAACACCCGGTCGTAGACGGCGATGTCGTCGTGCCGGTTCACCAGCGTGGCCCGGCCGGCCCAGTACAGGTCGACCAGGTCGGCCGGGTTCAGCCGCGCCAGCGCCGAGCAGTAGAGCAGGACGTCCCCGGAGCCCACGGCCAGCCCGGCCGCGCGGAGCTCACCCGCGAACGCCACCAGCAGCCCGGTGAACGGTACGCGCTCCAGCTCAGGCGCCGCGGGCACCGGAGGTGATCTCCTGCAGGTTGTCCAGGACCACCTCGAGATCGTCCCGGTCCTTGACCACGGCGCCCAGCGTGTCCCGCGCGTTGGCCAGGTCCGGTTCGCCCAGGAAATCGAGGGTGCGGGCCCAGTCGATGGTCTCTGCCACGCCCGGCGGCTTGGCTAGGTCGAGCTCCCGGAGCCGCTGGACGGCGGCGACGACCTTACCGGCCAGCGCCGCCGAGATGCCGGGCTCGCGGATCAGGACGATCTCGACCTCGCGTTCGGCGGCCGGGTAGCCGATCCAGTGGTACAGGCAGCGCCGCTTGAGCGCGTCGTGCAGCTCGCGGGTGCGATTGGAGGTGAGTACCACCAGCGGCGGGCTGGCCGCCTTGATGGTGCCGATCTCGGGGATGCTGATCTGGAAGTCGGACAGCACTTCGAGCAGGAACGCCTCGAATTCGTCGTCGGCGCGGTCGATCTCGTCGATCAGCAGCACCGCCTGATCCCCGGTCCGGACCGCCTCCAGCAACGGCCGCTCCAGCAGGAACTTCGGGCCGAACAGCTTGTCGACCTCGCCGGAGTCGGCCACCTGGTGCTCGGACAGGGCACGGATGTGCAGCATCTGGCGGGCGTAGTCCCACTCGTAGAGCGCCTGGTTGGTGTCGATGCCTTCGTAGCACTGCAGCCGGATCAGCTTGCGGCCGAAGACCGACGCCATGACCTTGGCCACCTCGGTCTTGCCCACCCCGACCTCGCCCTCGAGCAGGATGGGGCGGTTCAGCGACAGCGCCACGAACAGCGCCGTGGCCAGCCCGCGATCGGCCAGGTAGCCACCCTGGCGCAGGGTCTCGGTCAGCTCGCCGACGGACTCGGGGAACCCCGAAACCTCCATTCCGCCGTTCTCCACGCCGTCCGCGTCCGGCGGCTATCGGGTCTCGGAGCCGGATGCGGGCCCCATGACCAGGTCGCGCACGCTGCCTGTGTCCTGGTTGAGCTTCCCCTCGCGGGCCAGCTGGGTCCGCCAGGCCAGTCGCAGGTCGCCGTCGGTCTCCTCGGCCAGGCCCTCGAAGCCGACGTCGGTCATCCGCTTGCAGGACTTGGCCGGGCCGAAGGTTTCCTCGACGTCCTCCGCGGTCTGCCCCTGGGCGCTCCATACCTCGCGCAGGACGCCGAGAGCTTCTTCGGTGTTACCGCTCATGTGCCGGAGCCTCCTGTCGCGCACGCCGATCTTGCTACCGACTGTAGGTCCTGGTCGCCGGGCGGGCGACCTCAGATTAAGGGTTCTCTTATCGCCGGGCGTCGGGGGAGACGCCCAGCGGTCCTCAGTCTTCCAGGGCGCCGCGCATGGGGCGGAACTTGACCTGGGCCTCGGCGAGTTCAGCGGCGGGATCCGAACCCGCGACTATGCCGCAGCCGGCGAACAGGCGGGCGGTGCGGCCGGAGAGCTGCGCGCAGCGCAGCGCGATGCCCCACTCACCGTTGCCGTCGGCATCCACCCAGCCCACCGGTCCGGCGTAGCGTTCCCGGTCCATGTGCTCGAGCTCACGGATGAGCTCGAACGCGGCGCCGGTGGGGGTGCCGCACACCGCGGCGGTGGGGTGGACCGCGGCGGCCAGGGCCAGCGCCGAGCGGGGCACGCCGTCGGCGGCGAGCGTGCCGCGGACCCAGGTGCCGAGGTGCTGCAGGTTCGGCAGCTTCAGCAGGGAGGGCCGCGCCTCGATGTCCAGTGCGTCGCAGAGCGGCCCGAGCGTGTCCCGCATGGAGGTGACCGCGTAGGCATGTTCCTCGGTGTCCTTGGCCGAGGCCAGCAGCCCGGTACCGAGCGCCTCGTCCTCGGCCGGGTTGCCGCCGCGGGGCGCCGTGCCGGCCAGCACCAGCGCGCTGACCTCACGGCCAGCCTGCTGGATGAGGAGTTCGGGGGTGGCCCCGACCATGCCGTCGCAGGCGTAGGTGTAGCACTCGGGATAGCGGGCGGCCAGCCGCTGGAGCAGGACCCGCGCGTCGATGGGGTCGGCGGCCGTGGCGAACTGGTCCTGGGCCAGGACCACCTTGCGCAGGCTGCCTGCCTTGATCGCGGCCACCGCCTGGGCTACCGCCTGCTCCCACTGCGGCGCGGGCAGGCTGCCATCGTGCCAGCGGACCCTGGCCGGGGCCTGGCCCGGGACGACTTGTTCCCCGAAGGGCCAGTCCTCCGGTACCGGCTGACCGTCCTCGGTCACGGTGGTGACCCAGGCCCGGCCGCGGCCGTCGCGGCCGATCAGGGTGCGCGGGACGATCAGCACCGATCCCTCCGACGACGCGTCGAAGGTGAACGTGCCGAACGCGACGGGCCCCGTGCCGCGCACCCGTACCCGGTCGTCGATGTCCGCGGCGTCGAACAAGGACCGGTGCCACTTCTCCCCGGCGGTGAACCTGTCCTCGCCGGCGGGCAGCGTGATCCGGGCCGCCTCGCCCCAGCCGACCAGGCCCGCACCGCGGTGGACCCAGGCGACCGCGTCCGGCTGCGGTAGCTGCGCGAGGAGATCCCCGGGATCGGGGACGGGCACGGTGCGGACGGTGAGCCGCCCGGCGTCCGGGCGGCTCAGCACCGCCACGCTGCCGTCCGCGTTACCCGGTCACCCGCCACGAACCCACATTCTAGGTGCCGTCCGTCACTGACCTGCTCTCTGGGTGCGAGAGCGCGCTCGGCCACCACATGTGCCGGCCGATGTCCAAGGTCAGCGCGGTCACGAGCACCGACCTGACGATGATCGTGTCCAGCAGCACGCCGAGCGCGACCGCGAAGCCGATCTCGGTGAACTCCACCAGCGGCAGGGTGCCAAGCACCGCGAACGTGCCGGCCAGGACCAGGCCCGCCGAGGTGATGACGCCACCGGTCGCGGCCAGGCCAGCCAGCGCGCCGCGGCGGGTCCCGGACCGGACCGACTCCTCCCGTATTCGGGTCATCAGGAAGATGTTGTAGTCGATGCCGAGCGCGACCAGGAATACGAAGACGAACAGCGGCAGCGAGGTGTCAGCCCCCGCGAACCCGAACACATGCTTGAAGAACAGCGCGGATATGCCCAGCGCCGCGCCGAACGACAGCACGACGGTGGCGATGAGCACGAGCGGCGCCACGATCGCCCGCAGGAGCAGGGCGAGGATGAGCAGCACCACGCAGAGGATCAGCGGAATCTCCACGTCCCGGTCATGAGCCGCGGCCGCCTCCACGTCCTTGTTGATGGCAGTGCCGCCGCCGACCTTCGCGTCAGCGCCGGGGATGGCGTGGACGGTGGTCCGTATCTTGTCCACGAGGGTGTAAGCGGCCGAGCTGTCCGGCGCCGGGGTCATCGTCGCCTGCACGAAGGACAGGCCGTCCCTGGTTACCGGAGCCGTGACGGACGCGATGCCTGGCGTACCGGCCAGCGCCGTCCGGACCGCCCCGGCGCTCGCCGCGGTGGAGATCACCTGGACGGGCTCACCGGAACCGGCCGGGAAGTACCTGGCCTGTACGTTCTGCGCGCTGACCGAGGGCGGGGTGCCGCGGAACGCCTGGGCCGTGGTAAGCGTGCCGATCTTGAAGCCGATCAGGCCGGCCGAGCCAGCGGCGAGCAGGATGGCCGTCACCACCCACACGCCACGCGGGCGGCGGCTGATGGCCTGGCCGACTCGCGACCATAGTCCGCGGCTGGTCGGTTCCGGGGTGCCGTACCTCGGCCTGACCGGCCAGAAGATCCACCGGCCGACGACGACAAGCAGTGCGGGCAGCAGGGTGATCATCGCGATCAGGCCGACGCCGACGCCGATGGCGGCGACCGGGCCCAGGCCCGAGATGTCGTTGGATTCTGCGGCCAGCAGGCAGAGCATCCCGGCCACGACGGTCAGCCCGCTGGCGATGATGGCCGGCCCGGCCCGGCGCAGCGCGATCGCCATGGCCTGGTGCCGGTCGGAGTGCCTGCGTAGCTCCTCCCGGTACCTGGCCACCAGGAGCAGCGCGTAGTCGGTGCTCGCGCCGATGACCAGCACGACCAAGATGCCCCCGCTTTGCCCGTTCACGGTCAGGTTGGCGTGCTGGACAAGCAGGTAGATGACCGCCTCGGAGACGGTCAGGGCCACGCCCGCCGAGATGATCGGCAGCAGCCAGAGCACCGGACTTCGGTAGGTCAGCAGCAAGAGCACGATGACCACGCCCAGAGCCGCGTACAGCAGGGTGGAGTCGATCCCCTTGAAGATCTTGAGCTGGTCGTTCGCGCTGGCCGCGGGCCCGCCGATGTAGACGCTGAGCCCGTCGGCATTCTTGGTCGCGGTGTTCTGCACGGTCGTGATGAAGCCGCTCAGGTCGCTGTTGTAACCGAGGTCCGAGCCGATGATGGTCTCGATCGCCTTGTGGTCGGCGGACACCTTCGGCGGCGCAACCCGCCCGTCCACCACGCCCAGCGAGGCCAAGGACCGCGCGTCCGCATCCGCCTTGGCCAGGTCGGCTTGGGTAATCCCGCTGTCGCGTACGTAGACGACCAGGGCCGGGTTGTAGTTCTTGGACTGGAAGATGGACTGCTGGTTGAGTTCCTGGGTCGATTCGGCCGATGACGGCAGGTACGAGGAGGCGTCGTTCTTCTCCGCGCCCTGCAGTTTGCCGGCCAGCGAGCCCAGGGCCGCGACCACCACGAGCCAGAAGACGACCACGACCCACTTGGTTCGCCTGCCGCAGATGAAGGCGATGAGGCGGCTTACGCCTCTGGGCTTCTCCGGTCTTCCTGGGTCTGGTGAGGTCTCAGGGCTGCCCGGCCTCCGCTGCCGGTGGCGAGGTCCCTGTTCCTGGGTGTCTTGCGTCTGAGCCGTCCTGATGTCCCCGCCGGCGGCGGGGACATCAGGATCTGGCGTGTTACGGGGCGCCCCCGTGGAGCCGCGTGCCACGTCGTCCTCCTGAACTCTGAAGTTTTTCCTAGGAATTACGATGTATCGCGTTACGTTCCCCTGTCAAGCTGTATCGCGAAATGCCTGATTTCGCTGAGGGCGATCACATCCAGACAAAATCCTAGAAATCTGCCGTGGCCACCCTAAGAAAGGATCAGTCCCGGCGACAACCAGTTTTTGCCTCGATGCCCGGACGCGCCGGCCCCAGCGCTGGCTTCAAAGCAGGGTGAGCTGCTCGGAGAATGCGGGGGAGGGAACTGCGGGATCCGCTGCCGCCGTAGGCGGGGAAGTCTCCGCAGCGCCGCGGCGGGCCTGCGGAGCGGGACGGGCCTGCGGAGCGGGGCGCCCGGGCGGCGGGCGGCGGCCGTGCCCGAGGCCGGGCCTCGGCCGGCCGATGCCGTGCTTTTCGGCGAGCTCGCGGACCTGGCCAGCGATTCTGGCCTGGTAGGACTTCGGGGTGTAGGCGCTCCGGCCGTACAGGTCGAGATACCGGCCGACCAGGTCGGGGTGATGGGCGCCCAGCCAGCGGAAGTACCATTCCCGGGTGCCCGGGCGCAGGTGCAGCACGATGGGCATCACGTGGGTGGCGCCGGCCGCGGCGATCTGGCTGACGGCCGCATCGAGCTGGGCGGGGGAGTCGGACAGGAACGGCACCACCGGCCCCATGAGCACGCCGCAGCGCAGCCCTCGCTCGTTCAGGGCGGCGCACGCCTCGAGCCGGCGCGCCGGGGCGGGAGTGCCGGGCTCGACCGATCGCCATAGCTCTTTATCGATAAATCCCGCCGAGACGTTCAGCCCGACGTCGGTAACCTCAGCCGCCTCCGCGAGCAGGTCGATGTCCCGCAGGATCAAGGTGCCCTTGGTCAAGATCGAGAACGGGTTCGCGGCGTCCTTGAGCGCGCTGATGATGCCGGGCATGAGCTGATAGCGGCCCTCGGCCCGCTGGTAGCAGTCCACGTTGGTGCCCATCGCGATGTGCTCGCCCTGCCAGCTGGCCGAGGCCATCTTCTTCCGGGTCAGCTCGGGCGCGTTCACCTTGACCACGACCTTGGTGTCGAAGTCCGCTCCCGCGTCGAGGTCCAGGTAGGTATGCGAGTTACGCGCGAAGCAATAGCGGCACGCGTGCTGGCAGCCCCGGTAGGGGTTGATGGTCCAGCGGAACGGCATCCTGGATGCCTCGGGGACGCGGTTGACCACGGACTTGGCCTGGACCTCGTAGAAGGTCATGCCCCGGAACCCCGGGGTGTCGAACGTGCGGGCCACCGCGCCGCGCTCGATGAGCGGGAGCGCCACGTCCCGGCGCTCGGCGGGGAACAGGGTCTCGCCGGCCGTGTCCTGGTCAGCGGACAGCTGATCGTCCAGCCGCAGATTGTCCCAGCGCATGAACCTCACCATAGAACGGTTTTTCGATTATGACAAGGTTGACGCACTGCCGCTCGTCATGAATATTTAGACCGATCCCGGGTACGATCCGGCTCGGCCGGCCGTTCTCACGATCTGGAAAACAGGCGAAGTACGAAGCCGGAACAATTGGATAAAGAAGCCCTCCTGAGAGATAGTGAGAGGGTATTAACCCGGACGCGAGTCATAGGGGGTAGCAGTATGGCCCTGTCGCAGGACGAGCAGCGGATGCTCGAGGAGATCGAGCAGCGGCTCGCGGCCGACGATCCCGGGCTCGCCTCGTGCCTGACGACATTCCGGCGGCCGGGCCCCGGCACGGTGCTCCGGTCGCCCCGGGCCCGCATCATCGGCTCGCTGTTCACGGTCCTGCTGGTCGCGATGGTCTCGCTGATGGTCTACGCGATGGTCCCGTTCCGCGGGAACCTGCCGCGGCATACGCCGCCGCAGACGTCCAGCGCACCGGCCAACACGGCGGTTTCGGCCGGGACCACCGGTACCCGCCAGTCCTCCTCCGCCAGCGTCAGCACCAAGTCGACCACGAGCCTGACCGGGACGGCGACCGGCAAGGCCGCGCTGACCAAGGTCAAGCCCACAAACGTGCCGCTGATTCCCACGGCTAGTCCGTAGCCGGTCTCGGCTAAGGACTCCCGCCACAGCTGGACCAGGTACCTCTCGAGACCTTCGAGGGTCCTTTTCTCCTGCTGGAACTCATCGCTGAGCGGATTGCGGTGCCGGTCGAACAGCGCCGTATAGCGACGGGTCACCACGTCGCGGTTGCTCGCGTAGACCCGGACCGAATAGTCGCCGACCCCGCCGCCGAGGCGCAGGCCGTGAACCGCGGTGCCCGCCAGGCCCATGCTGATGCTGAGCTGCCCGCGCAGGTAGACGCTCCCCTTCGCTTCCTCGTCCCAGGCGTCGCCGCACGGCGGGGGAGCCCCGTCCCACTCCTCCAGGACGAGCCGCACGTTGATGTCCTCCTGCAGGCTGCCCACCCACAGCTGCTCGCGGTTGGTGCTGATCAGCGCGCCGACGGGCGGCAGCGGACCGCCCGGGGCGTCGGGGTCGACGGCCGGGTCGTGAATCCGGAACATTCTTCGTTCCGGAGTCACCGGGATAACCAGCTGCAGAAGCCTGCGGCTCATGGCTCCCCCCTCAGCACGTTGATATCCTCGCATAACGGACTGCTTAGCAAGCAAATCTAGACCGCAGACTCACACCGTGAGGCCCGAACGCACTCTGAAGTGCTGAAAGTAACCACTTGACTACTCAGCGCGTAAGTGTACCGTCATAACTGTTATGAACCTTGTGTCCGATCTTGACCTGCCGGTGTTCGACTACACCGCACCGGACTTCTCGGCTGACCGCTACCACCAGCAGCTCGCCGAGACCAGCCAGCGGGGCTGGCTAGCCAAGTCGCCGCTCGCTTACATTGTGCTCGACCGTGACTCCGGTGAGTTCTTCCTGCGGTCACGAGCGACGGCGTTTCCTGGCCGGCAGATCGCGGAGTTCTTCGGGGTCACCGGCGGGCCCCTCGCGGATCACATCGACGCCAACATCTTGAACCTCACCGGCGAGCAGCACCGCCGGCTGCGGGCCCTGGTGGGACCGGCGTTCACGCCCCGGCGGGCGGACCGCTGGCGCCCGGTGATGCGCGGCTTCCTGGAGGACCTGTGGTCCCAGGCGGCGCCGAACGGCAGCTGTGACTTCGTGGCCGCGGTGGCCCGGCCCTTCCCTTCGCTGACCATCGCGACCGTGCTCGGCGCGCCGCACCAGGACGCCGGGCGACTGCAGGAGTGGTCCAGCTGGGTTCAGCGGCAGTTCGACATCCGGGCCCTGAGCACCAACCGGGATGATATCGAGCAAGCCGTCGTCGAGGTCCAGGACTACGTGACCGCGCTGCTCGAGGACCGGCGCGCGGCGCCTGCTGACGACTTGATCAGTGACCTGCTCGCGGCCCGGGACCAGGGGGACAGGCTGTCCGCCGCGGAATGCGTGCAGCTCGTGGCGAACCTGCTGGCCGGGGGGATCGACACCACCACCGCCCAGCTCGCGCACGCCATCCGGCTGTTCGCCGGGCACCCCGCCCAGTGGGCCCTGCTGGCCGCCGATCCCGCACTGGCCTCGCGGGCCGTCGACGAGGTGCTGCGGTTCGAGCCGGTCACGCCGTTCACCGCGCGGATCTGCCTGGAGCAGATCGAGCACCGCGACGTGATCTTCCCGGCCGGCACGATCGTGGCGGTCTGCGCCGAACGGGCCAACCGGGAAGGCGGCGCGGGGGAGGAGTTCGACATCACCGCGACCCGCGACACAAGGCTGCTCACCTTCGGCGCCGGGATGCACTACTGCCTGGGCTCCAACCTGGCCCGGGCGGAGCTGGAAGAGGCCCTGGCGTTCCTCGCGCCACGGACCCCCGACCTCGCCTTCGACGGCCCGGCGCAGCTGGGCGGGGTCGAGGGCATCTACGGAATCGACAAGCTCCCGATCACCTGGTCGGGCTCAGCCCCGGTGAGCCCCGGGCCCCACGTCACGTAAGTAGCCATGCTCGCCCGCGGCGAGCACGTTCCCCGAGGGGTTGGCCCGATGCAGGCACCAGTGCGAGGCGCCGACTGGCGGTCACTCAACGTGCCTGCCCGGCTACCAAGGCAGACATCGGTTCCCGTCCTGAGCCTCGAGCTGGCCCGGGATGCCGGATCGCACCCCGATACCGGCACGGTCACCGGTAGCGCCGTGCGCGCACGCCGCACCCTGATGCTGGCCGTCTGCTGCCTGAGCCTGTTCATGGTCGGGCTGGACAACACGATCGTGAACGTCGGGCTGCCATCCATCGGCCGCGACCTGCACGCAGGCGTATCCGGCCTGCAGTGGACGGTCGCCGCCTACACCATCGCCCTGGCCGCCCTGCTCATGTTCTCCGGCGCGATCGCCGACCGGGTCGGCCGCCGGACGATCTTCCAGGTCGGCCTCTCGCTCTTCACCCTCGGCTCGTGGCTATGCAGCCTGGCCCCGACGCTCGGCGCCCTGATCGCCTTCCGGATCCTGCAGGGCATCGGCGGCTCGATGCTCAACCCGGCCGCCCTCGGCATCATCACCAACACCTTCACCGGCCGGGCCGAACGGGCCCGGGCGATCGGAGTCTGGGACGGGGTGTTCGGCCTGTCCATGGCGCTGGGACCGGTCCTGGGCGGGATGCTGGTCGGCGCGGTCGGCTGGCGCGGGATCTTCTGGGCCAACATCCCGGTGGGCCTGGCCGCCATCTCGCTGACCGCGCTGTTCGTGCCGGACTCCAAGGCGCCGCGGTCTCGCCGGGCGGATCCGCTCGGCCAGTTCCTCATCATCGTGATGCTCGGCTCGCTCGCCTACGCGATCATCGAGGGCCCCGCCTACGGCTGGCGCTCACCGGAGATCTTCGGCTTCTTCGCCCTTGCCGTGGCCGCGCTGGCCGTGCTGCTCGCCTATGAGCCGCGTCGCGCCGAGCCCATGGTCGACTTCCGGTTCTTCCGCAGCGTGCCGTTCGCGGGCGCCAACCTCACCGCGGTCTGCGCGATCGCCGCGATGGCCGGATTCTTGTTCCTGTCCACCCTGTACCTGCAGGACGTACGCGGCCTGTCCCCGCTGCAGGCGGGACTGACCATCTTGCCGATGCCGCTGGTGATGGCGCTGTGCGCGCCGATGGCGGGCCGGATGGTGGCCAAGCGCGGCCCGCGGGTCCCCCTGGTCATCGCCGGCGCGGCGCTGACCTTGAGCAGCGCCGCCCTGTCCCGGCTGACCGGCACGACCGAGCACCCGTACCTGATCATCACCTACGCCTTGTTCGGGGTCGGGGCCGGGATGGTCAGCTCGCCGATCACCAACGGGGTGATGTCCGGGGTGCCGAAGACCCAGGCCGGCATGGCCTCCGGCATGAACTCCTCCAGCCGCATGCTCGGCCAGTCGCTGGGCGTGGCGATCGTCGGCTCGGTCCTGGCGGCGAGCATCCGCGGGTCGATGCGGGACGGGTTCCTCCACGCGGCCCACGCGGGCTGGTGGATCCTGGCCGGCTGCGGGTACGTGGTCCTCCTGCTCGGCCTGGTGTGCACCACCCAGTGGGCCAAGGCCACCGCGTCGCGCCTCGGCTAGCGGCGGCGGTGACGAACATCTCAGCCTGAGTCTGACGGGCCGCGGAAATAGTCATGGGGAGTAGGTAGTTAGTTGCCGAGAGGCAATAGTCCTAACGCCGCCGATCCGGGTGATACCACGTGCCAGAGCTAAGCCGCCGTCGCCGCACGCTCGTGCTCGTCATCTGCTGCTTCAGCCTGTTCATCGTCGGCCTGGACACCACCATCGTCAACGTGGCGCTGCCCTCCATCGGCCGGGACCTGCACGCCTCGGTGGCCGGGCTGCAATGGACCGTGGACGCCTACACGCTCGTGCTGGCCAGCCTGCTGATGCTGTCCGGCGCGACCGCCGACCGGGTCGGCCGACGGCGCACGTTCCAGGTCGGGCTGGCCGTGTTCACGGTCGGCTCCGGGCTGTGCAGCCTGGCGCCCGGGCTGGGCTGGCTGATCGGGTTCCGGATGATGCAGGCGGTCGGCGGGTCCATGCTCAACCCGGTCGCGATGTCGATCATCACCAACACGTTCACCGACCGCGCCGAACGCGCCCGGGCCCTCGGCGCCTGGGGCGGCACGTTCGCGCTGTCCGTGGCGCTCGGCCCGGTGCTGGGCGGCATCCTGGTCGAGGCGGTCGGCTGGCGGGGCGTGTTCTGGGTCAACATCCCGGTCGGCCTGGCCGCCATCGCCCTGACCGCGCGGTTCGTCCCCGAGTCGCGGGCTCCCAGGGCGCGCCGCCCGGACCCGGTCGGGCAGGGCCTCATCGTGGTGATGCTCGGCTCGCTCACCTACGCGATCATCGAGGGGCCCACGGACGGCTGGCGTTCACCTGACATCCTGGCGCTGTTCGCGGTGGCGGCGGTGTCCCTCGCGGTCTTCGCGGCCTACGAGGCGCGCCGCACCGAGCCGGTGCTCGACCCGAGGTTCTTCCGCAGCGCGCCGTTCGCCGGCGCGGTGCTGACCGCGATCAGTGCCTTCGCCGCGCTCGGCGGCTTCTTGTTCCTGGCCACCTTGTACCTGCAGGACGTGCGGCAGATGTCCGCGCTGGACGCGGGCCTGCACATGGTGCCGATGGCCGCGGTGATGGCGGTCGGCGCGGTGGTATCCAGCCGGATCCTGGCCCGCTGGGGCGGGCGGCTGCCGACCCTGATCGCGGGCGCGGGGATCGCGGGCGGAGGCTTGCTGCTGACCGGTATCAGCACGTCGTGGTCCGCGCTGCAGATCATCGTCGCGTTCAGCGTCTTCGGCCTCGGGTCCGGAATGGTCAACGCGCCGATCACCCAGGCGGCGGTGTCGGGCATGCCGTTCGCCCAGGCCGGGGTGGCCTCAGGGATAGCCTCGACCAGCCGCCAGATCGGCACCTCGCTGGGCGTGGCGATCAGCGGCTCGATCCTGGCCGCGAACTTGCACGGCCCGCTGCGGGCCCGGTTCGTCCCGGCCAGTCACGCCGGCTGGCTCCTGCTGGCGGGTTGCGGTGTGGCGATCATGCTACTGGGCCTGGTCACCAACGGCCGGTGGGCGCTGCAGACCGCCGCCCGCACCGCGGCCAGGTACGACGCCGACGACGACCGGACCCCCGCCATGACGCGCTGACCGCCCTGCCCTACCGCCGGTCGTTGGTGAGCTTCCTTAGCCCGGGCACGTCGGTGATCTCCACGCGGCGCTGGCCGGTCCGGATGAAGCCACGCCGCCGCCAGTTGCTGAACGCGCGCGTGACCGTGGCCCGCGAGGTACCCGCCAGGCTGGCCAGTTCCTCCTGCGACAGCGGCATCGTCATGTGGATCATCCCGTCCGCGGCGCGCCCGTACCGCTCGGCCAGGTCGAGCAGGAGGTCGGCCAGTCGCTGTGCGCCGGTGGTTCCGGCGCGGCGGCGGAGCCTGGCGTCCGTGTCGTTCCATTTCTGCGTCACGACCCGCCGGTAGGCGCGGGCGGCTCGCGAGTGGCTGTCGAGGAACGAGTTGAGGCTGTCGTGCCGCACGATCAGCGCTCTGACGGGTTCGATGGTCTGAATCGTGGCGTTCCGGCGTCCGGTGGTCTCACCCGCGATATCCCCGACGACGTCACCGTCGCCGCGCAGGGCGAGCAGGATCTCGTGACCGTCTTTGGTCGCGGACAAGATCTTGACCCATCCGGCCAGCAGGATGAACACGTGCGTGGCGAGATCGCCCTCCAGGCACATGGTCGCGGCGGCCGGGTAGTCCCTGGTAAGTCCGAGGCTCGACAGGGCATCTCGTTCATCTTGAGAAAGCAGAGACCAGAATCCCTGTCCAGATCCCATCCCCTGCATCCTCGTGTCACCGTCGGAAATGCCTTATATGGCGGCAAGCGGGTAATAGCCGACACTGGTTCTAACAATGAGCCCTTGCCGGGCCAATGACAAATCCCGAGGTGAGACGTGCCTGCTCGGCCCCCCTCATAGGCCGAGCAGGATCACGACGGTCCAGAGCAGGAAGTACGCGGCGGTGATGTAGGTCCAGGTGTCAGCGACCTGGGTGCGGCGGCGGGCCAGCCGGGCCGCGCCGAGCAGCAGGTGGGCACGCGCCCACGCCCACTCCCGGGGATCGCTGCCCGCCGGCGGCAGGGTCAGCCACCCGGCTCGCGGGTCGATCGGGGCACCCGTTTTCCAGCGCATCTCGCTGAGCGCGTTGTGCACGGGCCGGTTGGCCACGGCCAGCATGATGACGGCGGTGAGCCAGCACAGCAGCAGGCCGCAGAGCAGGCCGGCGTTGACCGCGCCGAGGACACCGGAGCGGATCGCGTGGCCCGAGAACGCGGCCTCCAGGCCGATGGCGACGGTGATAGCGCTCAGCACGCCTCCGCCCAAGAACATGCTGCTGCGGGTGTCTCGTAGCAGCCACGCCATCTCGCCGATGGCTTCTTGGGCGGGCCCCTGATCTGGCTGTGCTCGATCGGGCAGGTCGCGGCCCTGGGGATTGTGTCCCCGGGCCGGCCGGTCCGGCCAGGATGGTCTTTCGATCATCACGACGGCCATGACAATTTGCCTCCGTACTTGCGCTTAACCTTCCGAGTTAAGCCAAGCAGGAGCGCCGGTCAGGTGCTGTGCCACACGAGCCAGCGCGGCTGTCTCATCTGAGACACCATGTATCAAAGGCCGTAGCTGCTAGCCGCAGCCGCAGGCCCCGCCGCAGCAGCCCCCGCCGCCGGAACTGGGGAGCCCGGCCGGACGGCCGGACGCGAGCCCGCCCACCGAGACCGTCGACAGGAGCTTTACCGTGTCGTCGTGACCCTGCGGGCAGGCGCAGGGCGCCGATGACTCGGTCATCGGGCGGCTCAGCTCGAACGTGTCGCCGCAGGCGCGGCACCGGTACTCATAGCGAGGCACTCAACCATTTTACCCGCCCAGACCCGCCCTTACCCGCCGGCTCGCTGGCCGCTATGGTCCGCGGCGCCCGCCACGGGCGCGGAGTCACCGTTCGCGTAGCGCAGGGACGGTCCGTTCGGCGAAATGGTCTCCGGAACCGGGCACGGGCCGGACGGTGACAGCCGGACCTGCCGTGACCGGGACCCCGGTCTCGTCGTAGTAGAACTGCTTGCCGCGCAGCAGCGACACCACCGCGCCGGTGACCGACATGATCGCGGCCGCGGTGAACACGATGACCAGGCCGTGATGGAACGGCGCCGAGATCAGGTCCGGGAAGAACTGCTTGCCGGTGAGCACCGCTACGTTGTGCGCCGGCAGGTGCGCCAGGACCCCGTACGGCGCCAGCAGGTTCTGCACCGGGTTGTAGCCGAGCAGCGCGGCGAACATCGTGCTGACCGGCGGCAGGTGGCTGACCTGGGTGGCCACCGAGAGCGGCACGCCCTGTGCGGTCAGCCCGCTGGTCAGGGTGCGAGGCAGCGTCGAGGCCAGCCCGGCGATCATCAGCGAGAAGAAGATGCCGATGGACAGGGACATGCCGGAGTTCTGGAATGTGGCTCGCATGCCCGAGGCCGAACCGCGATGGCTGGCTGGCACGGCGCTCATGATCGCGGAGGTGTTCGGCGCGGCGAACAGGCCCGAGCCGATCCCGTTGCCGAGGATCAGCAGCGCGAACACCCAGAACGAGAAGTCCACCGGGAGCAGCATCAGCCCGGTGAAGCAGCACGCGGCCAGCAGCAGGCCGGCCGTGGCGAACGGCCGCGGCCCGTACCGGTCGGACAGCGTGCCGGAGATGGGTCCGGCGATCAGGAAGCCCGCGGTGAGCGGCAGCATGTAGATCCCGGCCCACAGCGGGGTCACCGCGAAGTCGTAACCGTGCAGCGGCAGCCAGATGCCGGCCAGCCAGATGACCAGCATGAACTGCAGCCCGCCGCGAGCGATCGCGCCGAGCAGGCTGGCCAGGTTCCCGGCCGCGAAGGCCCGGATCTTGAACAGGCTCATCTGGAACATCGGCTCGGCGATCTTGGTCTCGACGATGCAGAACACGATCAGCAGGGCGGTCCCGCCGACCAGCCCGGCGATGATCAAGGGGTTGGTCCAGCCGGTCGCGTGACCGCCGTAGGGCCGGATGCCGTTGGTGATGGCGATCAGCAGCGCGCCCAGGCCGGCCGCGAACAAGATGTTCCCGATCCAGTCGATTCTGGCCCGCTTGGTGGTGGCGATCTCGCGCAGGCTCGCGTAGGCCCAGATCGTGCCGAACAGCCCGAACGGCACATTCACCCAGAAAATCAGGCGCCAGTTCACCGCGGCCAGGGCACCGCCAAGCAGCAGGCCGACGAACTGCCCGGAGATGCCGGCGATCTGGTTGACGCCCAGCGCCATGCCGCGCTTGTTGGCCGGGAACGCGTCGGTGAGGATCGCGGCCGAGTTGGCCATCAGCATCGCGCCGCCGAACGCCTGCACGAACCGCCACCCGATCAGCCACATCGCCCCGTGGGTACCGTCCAGCGGATCCAGCGAGAGCGCGACCGAGGCCAGGGTGAAGACGACGAAGCCCAGGTTGTAGACCTTGACCCGGCCGAACATGTCGCCCAGCCGTCCCAGCGTCACGACCAGGACCGACTGGACCAGCAGGTAGCCGAGGATCATCCAGAGCAGGTAGGTCACGTTGCCGGGGGTGAGCGGGTTCAGGTGGATGCCGCGGAAGATGGCGGGCATCGCGACGATGACGATGGACGCGTCGATCGTCGCCATCGTCATGCTCAGCGTCGTATTGGACAGGGCGATCCACTTGTACCGATCGGACCGTGAGTCGCCTGATGTCCCGTTCACATGATCCACGTCAACGCTTCGCCGCACGTTAACTCAGTCTACAGCGAGATACTTGCTTGATGGCAACTATTTATCTGGCTGACTTTCAGCGGCCGGGGCGGAGGGCGTCTGCTCCACGATGTAGTACACGGCGACCAGGGCGATCAGGGCGAACGCGATGACGGCGTTGAACAGCGAGATCACGCCGGAGATCGCATAGATACCGCTGCCGCCGACAAACCGCAGCCGCGCACGCCAGTGCGCCTGCGGCGGGAGCGGTACGGTCCGGTGATCGCCGTGCAGGGTCCACTCGAAGATCGAGCCGAAGGCGATCGACATGCCCAGGAACACCGCGCTGTACATGGCCATGGCGACCTTCACGTCCTCGCCGCTGACCGGCAGGTACTGCGCCGCGGCCGCGGTGGAGAACGGGATCAGGACGACGAACAGCAGCAGGACCAGGTTGAGGAAGAGCAGCGTCCGGTCCACCTTCGCGATGCTCTTGATCACCGCGTGGTGGTTGACCCAGATGATGCCGATGACGGCGAAGCTGATCAGGTAGGCGCCGAATGACCACCGCTGTTCCCAGAGCTGGTGCTGCAGCCCAGGTCCCTTGACGGTGAGGTTGAGCGCGAGCAGGGTGATCGCGACCGCGAATACGCCGTCGCTGAACGCCTCCAGCCTGGTCCGGTCCACGCGACGCTGCTCGCTCAGCTGCCAGCGGGCTTGGCGTCGACCTTGGCCAGGATCTGGTCCACGCAGTCCTGGATCTGCCGCTGCCGTCCCGGCATGTCCTTGCTGGCGAACTTGTCCAGGATGGCCAGCACCCGGTCCTGGCCGTTCAGGATGTCGAGTTGCTGCTTGGCCATCTCGTGCAGCGCGATCAGGGTCTCGTGGTCGGCGATGGCCCGCCGGTCGCTGGCGGCCTGGGACCGGTTCGCGCTGACCTGCAGCGAGATCATGATGGACAGCTGCGGCAGGTTGAGGATGACGAGCAGCAGCGGCCACGGCGTCTTGTCGAAGCCGACGATGTTGCCCAGGAACAGCCAGACCACGATGCCGACGGTGATGAAGATGAACACGTACATCGAGCCGCAGAACCGGTTGACCCCGTCGGCGATCTTGTCCAGGATGCTGGTGCCGCGCACGTGTTCGGACAGGACCAGCTTGGGCATGTGCAGCTCCGGGCACTCCCGGATCTTCACGGCCCGCTCGTGCAGGTGCTTGGTGGCCTCGTCGATGGCCCGGAGGGCGGCGGCGTCGGTGTGCGGGCGGGCGAGATGCGGCTGCTGGGCGGCCGGGACGTCCGCTGGTGAGATTGTCTCGGTCATCGGGTCCTCCGCGACCAGGAAAGTAGGGACTGGCACAACCTAGCGCGCTTTCACCGGTACCGGCGCGCACGCCGCTTCCCGTCCGTCGCCCTGGATTTATGCCGAACGGTCCGTGGTGTCACCGGCTCGTAATCGCTTTGCTTCCGCGGCAGGCGCTGCGAGTGCATATCCTGTCGGCCATGACCCGGGACATCAGTCCTCAGGGCGGGGCCAGCAGGCGGGCGTTTCTCGGCCTGGGTGCGTTCGGGATCGCCGCCACGGCGGCCGGGTGCACCACCGGCGGCGATTCGACGTCGGCCGCGAGCGGCGCCACCCCGCGGGCCAGCAGCCGGTCCCCGTCTGCTGGCGGAGAACTCGCGCCCCGGTGATCCGCACTGGGAGATCAGGCACCTGGGCGCGGCGAACGCGATCATGGGATACGCCGGCGCGGCCAGCGTGGTGACCGGCCAGTCGTTCCCGCTGTTCGTGTCGACCACCGCGTCGGGCTTCCGGGTCCGCGCCTTCCGGCTTGGGTGGTACCGCGGTGACGGCGCCCGGCAGGTCTGGAAGTCCGGCCCGCTGCGCGGGCGCCGGCAGGGCGCGCCGGGCCTGACCGGCTCGACCAACACCGTGCGGACCCCCTGGGCCCCGGTCGTCGAGGTCCCGACCGACGACTGGCCGCCCGGTGCCTACCTGCTCCGGCTGGACGCGGACTCCGGCGCGCAGCGGTACGTGCCGGTGACGGTCCGCTCGGAGAGCACCGCGGGCCGGGTGGTGCTCAAGAGCTGCGTCTCGACCTGGCAGGCCTACAACACCTGGGGTGGCTACGACCTGTACAAGGGTCCCGGCGGGTCCTACGGTAACCGGTCGACGGCGGTCAGCCTGGACCGGCCGTACGACCTGAACGGCGCGGACATGTTCCTCACCTACGAGCGGAACGTGGTCAAGCTGGCCGAGTCCCTCGGCCTGCCGCTGGCGTACGCGACCGGCATGGACATCGCGGCGGATCCGCATCTGCTGCACGGGGCCAGCGCGCTGATCTCGCCTGGGCACGACGAGTACTGGACGCCGGCGGAGCGCGCCAACGTGACCGCGGCCCGGGACGCCGGGGTCAACCTGGCCTTCCTCGGGGCCAACGCGATGTTCCGGCGGATCAGGCTGGACGCCGGCGGGCGGCTGGTCATCTGCTACAAGACCAGCTACACGCAGGATCCGGAGTACGGGAAGGACAACGCGCTGGTCACCAGCGACTGGCGCGAACCGCCGGTGCCCGACCCGGAGTCCGCGCTGATCGGCACCATCTACGAGGGCTACCCGGCCAACGCGGCCTACCAGGTGGCGGCCCCGGACAGCTGGCTGTTCGCCGGGACCGCGGTGACCGACGGGGCTCGCTTCCCGAATCTGGTCGGGGTCGAGTACGACCGGGTCAACCCCGCCTACCCGGTGCCGCGGCCGATCCAGGTGCTTTCGCACTCGCCCTTGGTCTGCCAGGGTGCCCGCAGCTTCGGCGACTCCGCGTACTACACGCACTCCAGCGGGGCGGGAGTGTTCAACTCGGGCACCATGCGCTGGGTGGAGGCGATCTACGGCGACCGCCCGCACGGCATCAGCGCCCGGACATCGGCCTTCGTCAAGCAGGTGACCGAGAACCTGCTCCGCGCGTTCGCCGACGGGCCCGCTGCGGCGAAGTACCCGGCCCGCGACAACCTGGACGCCATGCACGAGTACGCCGGCGACCCGATCGGCAACCCGGCCAACCTGCAGTAGCTCAGTGCCTGATCTGCTGTTCCCGGCCGCCTGGATGCTCGCTGTAGATCAGCCACCCGACCGGGAACGTGACACCAGGAACGGTGATGAAGATATAGAACGGCCACAGCGTGGCCTTGCCGGCGATGGCCCCGAGGAAGGCGATGGAGGCGGCCAGGGTGGTGACCCTCCCCACCAGTGCCTGGATCTTGAGCCGGCGGTACTCCTGCCGCTCGTCGGCTTGGTCGCGGAGCATCGCGGCAAAGTCGCTGTCTCTTCCGGCCAGCAGGTAGTATCCGACGACGCTGATGAGGGTGACGGGCCCGAGGGATATCAGGCTTCGCCAGCCCCAGCCGATCACAGCAACGGCGCAGATGACAGTCCCGCCCGCGAGCATGAACACCGGCGCGCGCAGCCGCGGCGGAAGGAACTTCATCATGTTCATGTCCCCGTCTCCTCTTCATCCGGGTCGAACATCTTGTCGACGGTCTGATCAAAGAACCGCGCGATCCGGAAGGCCAGCGGCAGCGACGGCAGGTAACGGCCGCTCTCGATCGAGATGACCGTCTGCCGGGAAACATCCAGGGCGGCGGCCAGTTCGGCCTGCGACAGCCCCCGCAGGGCACGCTGTTCCCGGACCCGGTTTCGCACAGATGTAAAGGTAGCTTTACCTAGGCCCAAATGTCAAGGAAGCTTTACTTTCTTGTGATCAGGCGGTCAGGCCCGCGTCGACGGGGAGGACCGCGCCCCTGGTGCGGCCTAAGGCACTGGCGATGACAGATGAGTCGGGCACTAGGCAGTCAACCCGGCGTCGACGGGGAGGATCGCGCCGGTGAGCGCGCCGGAGTCGGGACCGCACAGCCACGCGATGACCGCCGCGACCTCGCCGGGCTCGAGCAGGCGGCGCAGCAGGGCCTGGGCCGCGAAGGTCTCCTGGCCGGGCAGGTCGTAGACGGCGGCGCTGGCCGCCAGCATGGGCCCGCGGGTGGAGCCGGGGCAGACGACGTTGGCCGTGACGCCGGTGCCGGCCAGGTCGGCGGCCAGCGCGCGGACGTAACCGACCACAGCGCCCTTGGCCGCGGAGTAGGCGGCCAGCCGCGGCATGGCGCGCAGCGCGGCCGCCGAGGAGACCGCGACGAACCGGCCCGCGCCGGCCTCGATCATGGGCGGGACGCACACGTCGGCCAGGTGCCGGACCCCGCACAGGTTCACCCGGAGCATCAGCTCGAACGCGTCGTCGGGCACCGCCCAGGCCGCGTCCCCGCGGATCACTCCGGCCGCCGTGACGACCGCGGCCGGAGCCCGGCCGGCCAGCAGGTCCCGCAGCCGGCCGCGGACCGAGCCGTCGCCGACGTCGGCGATCAGCTGTTCGACGCCCTTCGCGCCGGCCGCGGCACAGTCCCGGGCCACCGCGGCCAGGTCCTCGGGCGCGGGCATCGGGTAGTCCGCGGGCGGCTGGGGCGCGCACGCGTCGACCAGCAGCAGCGACCAGCCATCACCGGCCAGCCGGCGGGCCACCGCGGCTCCGATCCCGCGGGCCGCCCCCGTGACCACGGCCAGCCGCTCGGTCACACGGGCCTCCGCTCGAGAAACTGATCCATGGTGCCGCTCAGGCTCTTGACCAGCCGGGCGAGCAGCCGCTCGCCCTCGGCCGCCGACGCGCCGGCCGGATCGCCGAGCACGCCGTTGGCGCTTACCGCGCGCACCCCCCGCTCGCGCAGCAGCGGCAGGATCTGCTCGATCGGCCGTACGTCACCTCGCTCGGCAGCGTCCATCCGCACCGCGCCGGGGTCCAGCGCGAGCATGATCGAGGTCTCGGACCGGCCCGCGTGTGCGTCGCCCCCGGGGAGTGCCGCGTGCCAGGCCAGGACGGCACGACCCTCGTAGCGGAGCCGCCCGACGGCCGCGTCCACCGCGGTGACGTTCCCGCCGTGCCCGTTGACCAGCAGCAGCGCGGGCCAGTGCAGGCTGGCGTGCCGGCCCAGCTCGATCAGGCAGGAGGCCAGCGCCTCGGAGCCGATGGACAGCGTGCCGGGGAAGGCCGCGTGCTCGCCGCTGGCCCCGATCGGCAGCGGCGGGGCCAGGGCCGCCCCCGGCCGCCCCGCGCAGGCCCGCCGGGCCACCGCCACGGCGATGCGCGTGTCGGTGTCGAGCGGCAGATGCAGGCCGTGCTGCTCCAGCGAGCCGACCGGCACCACGAGCAGCTGCCGCGGGTCGTGTTCCACGTCCGGCCAATACGCCTGGGCCAGCTCGAAGGCCAGCTCCGGGCTGGGTGCGTCCGGCATGCGGCCATGCTATGCCGCGAGATAAGCCGCGCAGAGCCGGGTTCAGGGGTGGGCGAAGGCGGCGCCGAGCTGACGCATCGCGGCGTCGAGCAGCAGGCCCAGCTCGGCGTCTTCGTCGTCGAGCCACTGCTCGTAGGCGGCCACGGCCACGCCGAGGACGGCGTGCGCGATGGCTTGCGGCGCGAGAGCATCCGGGCGCTGGCCGGTACGGTCGGCGACGAATTCGGCGATCACCTCGCGCCAGGCGGCGAAGCGCAGGGTGGAGTGGGCCAGCAGGGCCGGGACCCGGAGGATGAGCTCCATCCGCCGCCGGTGCCGGGGGATCTGCTCGGGTTCCACCTGATTGAAGTCGACCAGGGCCACCCGGATGGCGTCCATCAGCTGGACGTCGCGCGGGCAGGCCTTGAGGCGGGCTCGCATGCGCTCGAGTTCCACCTCGAACATGCCCCAGGGGACGTCGTTCTTGGAGGGGAAGTAGCGGAAGAACGTCCGGCGCCCGATGCCCGCGGCCGTCGCGATGTCCTCGACGGTGGTCTGCTCGAACCCGTTCTCCTCGAACAGGCCGAACGCGACGTGTTCCAGCTCGGCCTGGGAGGTCGCCCGCCGGCGCCCTGGCTGTCCGCCCCCGTCGGGCTGGTCGCCCGGCGCCACCGCCGCTGACATCGTTTCGCCACCATCCGCTGATCCGGCCGTTCGGGGGCCATCCTACGTCTGGGACCTTGATCGCTGGCACTTGGTGCCGTTACGCTGGCACCCAGTGCCATAACGCAGGAGGTGCTCGTGAACGAACCCGTAGCCGTCGCGCCGGCTGCCGCAGACCGCGACGAGGCCGAGCCGCTCGCCACCGACGAGCTTTTGGTCGAGGAGGTCTCGATCGACGGCATGTGCGGTGTCTACTGACCTAGCGCCCCAGGTCACCACGGCCTTCGACCTGGATCGCCCCTGGCGTCTGGATGATCGCGCCGCGATCCGCCCGGAACCGTTCGGCGCCATGCTCTACCACTTCGGCACCCGCAACCTCTCCTTCCTCAAAAGCCCCACCCTATTGAGAGTCCTGGAGACCCTGGCCGGGCAGCCGACCGCCCGCGCGGCGTGTGCCGCGGCCGGCGTGACGGAGGCCGAGCTGCCTGCCTACGGGCGTGCGCTAGCGACGTCTGGCCAGCTCGCACATGATCGTGCCCTACTCGCAGCGTCGCACGGCCGAGCCGGTGTCGCCGCCGGCGTTCCGCAGGATTGCCGGCGAGGACACCGGCCGCGCCGGGCACACCGGCCGCGCCGGGCACACCGTCCCGGCCGGGCATCGGCCAGGCAAGCTCACAGACATGTTCGAAGCCGGGCTGACGTCGCCGATTTGTCTTACCTGGGAGCTCACGTACGCCTGCAACCTCGCGTGCGTGCACTGCCTGTCCAGCTCGGGCCGCCGGGACCCGCGCGAGCTGACCACGGCCGAGTGCCGGGCGGTCATCGACACGCTGCAGCGCATGCAGGTGTTCTACGTCAACATCGGCGGCGGCGAGCCGACGGTCCGCCCGGACTTCTGGGAGCTGGTCGACTACGCCACCGCCCACCAGGTCGGGGTCAAGTTCTCCACCAACGGGATCAAGCTGGACGCCGCGGCCGCCCGCAAGCTGTCGCGCAGCGACTACATCGACGTGCAGATCTCGCTGGACGGGGCCACGGCGGAGGTCAACGACGCGGTACGCGGCCCCGGGTCCTACGAGACGGCCACCCGCGCCATGGCCAATCTGGCCGCGGCCGGATTCCGCGGCTTCAAGGTCTCCGTGGTGATGACCAGGCACAACGTCTCGCAGCTCGACGCGTTCAAGCAGCTCGCCGACGATCACGGCGCGCAGCTGCGGCTAACCCGGCTGCGCCCGTCCGGCCGCGGCGCCGACGTGTGGCCCGAGCTGCACCCGACCGCCGGGCAGCAACGGGAACTGTACGACTGGCTGGCCGCCCACGGCGAGCAAGTGCTCACCGGGGACTCGTTCTTCCACCTGTCGCCCTACGGGAAGGCGCTGCCCGGGCTGAACATGTGCGGGGCCGGGCGCGTGGTATGCCTCATCGATCCCGTGGGCGACGTGTACGCCTGCCCGTTCGCCATCCACGAGAACTTCCTGGCCGGGAACGTCCGGCAGCCAGGAGGCTTCGAGACGGTGTGGCGCGAGTCGCCGCTGTTCGCCGGCCTGCGCGAGCCGCAGACCGGGGGCGCCTGCCGGTCCTGCGGGTCGTTCGATTCGTGCCGCGGCGGGTGCATGGCGGCCAAGTTCTTCACCGGCCTGCCGCTGGACGGGCCGGATCCGGAATGCGTGCAAGGCTACGGCGAGGCCGCCCTGGCGGTCATCCAGCCGGGTGACGCGAGACCGCCGCGTCCGGCCGCCGACCACTCGCACCGCGTGGTACCCGTGTCGATCGGCCGCCGCCCGCCGCAGCGAGCCTGCGACGAGAACCCCCTGGCTGGCCAGGGTCATCATCGTGGGTCGTTACTCATGCCAGGGCATGGGTTTTGACCCACGATCCTGACCGCGAACTGGTTCCCGCGGGCACGGGCCTGCGGCCGGATCCGGGTTCGCGGCTGCTGGCCGGGGGAACGGTGCTAGCGGGCGGTTTCCCGGTGCGGGTGCTGCGCCTGACGCCGTCCGGTGCGCGTCAGGTGGCCGGCTGGTGGTCCGGGACGCCGGTGCCGGCCAGCACCCGGGCCCGCGCGCTGGCCCGGCGTCTGCTCGACACCGGGATCGCTCATCCCGTGCCGGACGGCTGCGGCGGGAGCATCGATGACGTCACGGTGGTGATCCCGGTCCGGGACCGGCAGGCCGAACTGGCCCGCTGCCTGGCGGGCCTGGTCCAGATGCCGCGAGTGATCGTGGTCGACGACGCCTCGCGCGATCCGGCCGCGGTGGCGCGGGTCGCGGCCGGCGCGGGTGCGCGCGTGCTGCACCAGGTCGTGAACGGCGGGCCCGGCGCGGCCCGGAACTGCGGCCTGGCCGCGGCGGACACGCCGCTGGTCGCGTTCCTCGACTCGGACTGCGTCCCGGGCCCCGGCTGGCTCGACGCGCTGCTGCCGCATTTCGCGGACCCGGCGGTGGGCGCGGTCGCGCCGCGTATCGTGCCTGACGCGCCCGGGCGTACCTGGCTGGCCCGGTACGAGGGAGCCAGTTCCACCCTGGACATGGGCACGCGGGAGAGCATCGTCCGGCCCGGCTCGCGGGTGCCCTACGTACCCGGCGCGGCGCTGGTCGTCCGGCGGGCCGCGGCCGGGGCCGGCTTCACCGAGACCATGCGGGTCGGGGAGGACGTCGACTTCGTCTGGCGGCTGGCCGCCTCCGGCTGGCGGGTGCGCTACGAGCCGGCCGCCGCCATGCCGCATCAGCACCGGGTGCGGCTGCGCCCGTGGTTCGCGCGGCGGAAGGACTACGGCACGTCGGCCGCCATCTTGGAGCAGCGCCACCCCGGGACGGTGCGTCCGCTCTATGTCTCCGCCTGGACCGCCCTGGCCTGGCTGGCGGCCGCCGCGGGCCGGCCGGCGGCGGGCGCCGCGTGCACCGGCGCCAGCATCGCGCTGCTCGCCCGGCGCCTGGCTGTGGTAACAGGCGAGGAATGGCCCTGGCACGCGGCCGGGACCGCCTGGCCGCTGGCGGCCCGGCTGGCCGGACGCGGGACGGCCGCCGCGGGCCGGCCGCTGGGCAGCGCCATCTCCCGCACCTGGTGGCCGGTGGCGCTGCCGGCCGCGGTGGCCGTGCGCCGGATGCGATGGCCGCTGGCGGCGCTGGTCCTCGCGCCGCCGCTGCTGGACTGGCTGGACCGGCGGCCGCCGCTCGACCCGGCGCGCTACGTCGCCGCGCGGCTGCTCGACGACATCGGGTACAGCCTGGGGGTCTGGCAGGGCTGCGGCGAACGGCGGACCGTCCGGCCGCTGCTGCCCCGGCTAGGCGGCCGTCACTTGGACATGCCGCGGGAAAAGTCCGCCGGGACGATGACATCGTCGGGGGACAGGTCGTGAACGGAGGGCCGGCCGAGCGCGAGCAGCGTGGAGTCGATCCCGCCACGTAGCACGTCGAAGACGTTCTTCACACCTGCCGAGCCGTTGGCGGCCAGGCCCCACAGGTACGCACGGCCGATCATGACCGCCCGGGCGCCCAGAGCCAGCGCCTTGACCACGTCGCTGCCGCGGCGGATGCCGCCGTCCAGCAGGACCTCGACCTGGGTACCCACCGCGTCTGCCACCGACGGCAGCGCGCGGATCGCGGCGGGGGTGCCGTCCAGGTTGTTGCCGCCGTGATTGGACACCGAGACGCCGGTGGCGCCGATGTCCACGCAGCGGCGGGCCTCGTCGGCCCGCATCACGCCCTTGACCAGGAACGGGCCGCCCCACTGCTCGCGCAGCCAGGCCAGGTCGGCCCAGGTGGGCGGCGGGGTCTGCATCCACTCGCCGTAGACGCCGAAGAACGTGGGGGCCGGCGCGCCGGGGGCGGCCATGTTGGGCACGGTGAGGTCGGGCAGGCCGCCGGCCTGCAGCCACTGACGGACGTAGCGCGGCCTGGTCAGGCCCTCCGGGGCGAACCGTGCGATGGCCCGCAGGTCCATCTTCTCCGGGATGGACGGGCTGCCCCAGTCCCGGCCGTTGGAGAACGACCAGTCCAGGGTGACGATCAAGGCCTTGGCCCCGGCCCGGCGGCCCCGCTCGATCCGCTGCTGGATCGCGTCCTTGCTTCCTGACCAGTAGACCTGGAAGAACAGGTTCGGGTTCGCGGCGGCCACGTCTTCCACCGGCATGCTGGCGAAGGAGCTCAGGCCCACGACCGTCCCCGCCTCGGCCGTCCCGCGCGCCACTCCGACCTCACCTTCGGGGTGCACGGCCTGCACCCCGGTCGGGGACGCGATGACGGGCAGCGCGATGTCCTGTCCGAGGACCGACGTGGCCAGCTGCCGGGTCGCGGGCAGGTCGCCGATGTGCGGCGGGGTGAACCGCAGCTCGCTGAAGGCAGCCACGTTGTCCCGCAGCGTGACGCCCTGCTCCGTACCGGCCACCAGCGCCATATACACCGACCTGGGCAGGTGCCGCCTTGCTCGGCGGCGCGCCTCCTCGACCGTCTCGAACCATTCGCGGGTGCTTGCCATCGGACTCCCTCGCGGCCCTCACATGCCTGAAGGCCTATTTTGACACTCAGTGCTGTAATTATCCAGCCCGCCTTGCCGTGGTGCCGCCAGTAGGCTCATGCCGATGATCTCGTTTTCGATCGCCCGGTGCCGGTGATGGCCCGGCGCACCCTCGCGGACCTGCTCCGCCGCCCGATCGTCGTCGCGCCCATGGCCGGCGGCCCGTCGACCGCGGAGCTAGTCGTCGCGGCGGGTCGCGCCGGGGCGCTGGGCTTCCTGGCGGCCGGCTACAAGACACCCGCCACGATGGCCGCCGAGATCGCCGCCGTGCGGGCCGTGATCACGGCCGGGGCGGTGGCCGCGCAGTGCGGCACGGCCTTCCTGCGCTGTCCGGAGAGCGGCGCCCATCCGCGATACAAGGCGGCGCTGGCCGATCCGCGCTACACCGCGACGGTGCTGACCCGGGCGTTCAGCGGGCGGCCGGCCCGCGGGCTGGTCAACGGGTTCATCCGCGATCATCGGGACGCGCCCGCGGCCTATCCGGAGATCAACAACGCGACCCGCCCACTGCGGGCGGCCGCCGCCGCCGAGGGTGACACCGAGCGGATGTCGCTGTGGGCCGGGCAAGGCTACCGGTCGGCCACCGAACACCCGGCCGCTGAGATCATCGAACGGCTGAGCTTCGCTGGGCCCAGTCGGTGAGGTCGCGGCGTTCGATGGCGGCCGCCATCAGGTCGCCGAACGAATCGGGGGTGCAGGCGAAGGCCGGGACGCCCAGCTCGGCCAGGACGGCCGCTACCTCGTGGTCGTAGCTCGGGGCGCCGTCGTCGGACAGCGCCAGCAGAGCGATCACCTGGGTACCCGCGGCCGTCATGTCCGCGACCCGCCGCAGCATCTCGCCCTCATCGCCGCCCTCGAACAGGTCGCTGACCAGGACCAGGATGGTGCTGGCCGGGCGGGTGATGAGCCGCTGGCAGTAGGCCAGGGCCCGGTTGATGTCGGTGCCGCCGCCGAGCTGGGTGCCGAACAGGACGTCTACCGGGTCGCTGAGCTGCTCGGTCAGGTCCACGACCGACGTGTCGAAGGCGACCACCGACGTGCGCAGGGACCGGATCGAGGCCAGCACCGCGCCGAACACCCCGCCGTACACCACCGATGAGGCCATCGATCCGCTCTGGTCCAGGCACACGATGACGTCGCGCGCCACGGCTTGCTGCTTCCTGGCGTAGCCGACGAGCCGCTCGGGCACCACGGTCCGGTGCTGGGGCAGGTAGTTGCGCAGGTTGGCGCGGATGGTGCGATCCCAGTCGATGTCGGCCGGGCGCCTCGGCCTGCTGGTCCGGCTGGCCCGGTTCAGCGCGCCGGCCACCGCCGAACGAGTCCGCTGGGCCAGCCGCCGCTCCAGGTCGCTGGTCACGGTGCGGACCACGGCGCGGGCCGACTCCCGCGCCTGTTCGGGGAGCACCCGGCTCAGCGACAGCAGGGTTCCGACCAGGTGGACGTCCGGCTCGACCGCGTCGAGCATTTCGGGCTCGAGCAGCAGCCGGGTCAGGCCGAGCCGGTCGATCGCGTCTTTCTGCATCACCTGGACCACGCTGACCGGGAAGAACGTGCGGATGTCGCCGAGCCAGCGGGCGACCCGCGGGGCCGAGGCACCCAGCCCCGCCCGGCCCTTCCTGGCGGGCTCGAGTCCCGTGCTCTCGCCGGAGTCGTACAACGCGCCGAGTGCCTCGTCGATCCGAGCGTCGTCGCCAGTCAGCGTCACCTCGGTGCCGTCCGCAGCGCCCAGTACCAGCCGCCAGCGCCGCATCCGCTCATCGTGCTCGTGGCTCATGGCGCGGGCACCGATGCAGCGCGCAGGCCCAGGATCGCGGCCACGGCCCGCGCCGCGATCGCCGCCCGGTCCTCGTCCAGGTCGTCGCCGGCCGGGGCGGCCGGCGCCGGCGGCCTGCCGCTCCCGTCCAGCCTGCCCGCCTTGTCGCCGATGGCGCGCCGTTCGGGCGGCGCGAACTCGCCGAAGGTCCGCCGCAGCGCGGGCAGCACGGCGGCGAAGGCCTCGGCGCTCAATCCGGCCAGCCAGCCGTCGGCCAGGCCGAGCAGCCTGTCGTCGTGCAGCAGAAGCAGGCCGCTGCCGGCCAGGAACCCCTCGGCCCAGCCGGCCGCGGCCGCGGCGGGGACGGCGGCGGACAGCTCGCGCGACATCCGGATCGCCACGTCGTCCGCGCTGAGCCGTCCCGCGTCGAGTAGCAGCCGGGTCAGCCGGCCGGAAATGAGCGGCGGGCACCGGGCGGCTATCCGTCCCAGCGTATCCAGCCAGCGGATGCGGCTCCCGGCGTCGGCCAGCAGGCCGGTGGCGGAATGCACGGTGTCGATGCGGTCCCGCATGGCCCGTTCGGCCGTCTCGTCCAGGGACATCACCGCGGCGGGCAGGCTGGCGCAGATCCGGGTGATCAGCTCGACGGCGACCTCGCCGAGCCTGCCGGGATCGGTGCCGCGCACGTCGCCGTACCGGGCCGCCCGGACCAGGGCGGGCAGCGCGGCCATCAGGTGCGTCACGTCGCCCTCCAGCGCGGCGCGGTCCCTGACCGCGGCGAGCGCGTCCGGCAGGGCGTCGCCGAGGCTGGCCAGCAGGCACCGTTCGACCAGTCCGGTCAGGTCCTCAAGCGCGGCGGCTTCGGCGGCCGCGGAACGGGCCTGCTGCGCGGCGGCGGCCTGGACCGTGCTGCCCCACATGCTCGCCTCGATCAGGGCCAGGTCCAGCTCCGGCCGCCAGGCCAGCTGCCAGCTCTCCCGGAACGTCCCGATGTTCTGGGTCCGGCCCTGCCGCGTCGTCCCCCAGCGCACGCCGAGCAGGATAAGCCGGTGCAGCAGGTGACTGCGGGCCAGGTCGTTGGGCTTGCGCAGGTCCAGGTCATAGTCGCGGGGCTCGGCCTCGGGGCGCAGTCGCAGGCTGCGCTGCTGGTCATGCAGGTCACGCTGGAGCGGGACCATAGGCGTCGCGGCGGGCACCGCGCCGAGCCGCTCGCCGACCACCAGGCGTCGCTGGATGAGCCCGGTGAGCAGGTCGCTGCCCTCGCACAGGACGGCGCGGGCCGACTCGGTGACCTCCTCCAGGCCCGCCAGCGGCCGGCCGCGCAGCGCGGCCAGCGCCTCGGCCAGCCGGACCGATTCGATCACGTGCGAGGACGACGCCGGGACCCCCTCGTCGCGCAGCACGGCAGCGGCCCTGGCCAGCCACCGCTCGACCGGCTGCCCGGCCGATGTGAACAGATGGTCATACCAGCCGGGCGACCGGATGCCGGCCCCGTAACCCGACGCGTAAGCCAGGCGGCCGTAGGTCCACGGGACCCAGGTCAAGGTGGCCTTCAGCTTGGGCAGGCCGCGCAGCAGCCGGTCGTCGGCCGCCGCGGGCGGGAGGTCGGCTAGGGCCGGGACGTGCCAGGCGCCGCACACCACGGCGATCCGCTGGTAGCCGTCCTTGACCGTGCGGCGGAGCACCTTGCGCATGTACGCCTCGCGGACCGCGTCGCGGGGGTCCGGTTCGGCGTCTTCGGCGCGCAGGAACCCGATGGCTTCGGCCAGGGCCGCGAAGACCGCCGGCCCGGGGACGTGCTCCACCACGTCCTCCCACCACCGCTCCGGGTCGTCGTATCCGGCGGCCGCGGCCAGTTCGCTGACCGGGTCGGCACGCGGCTTGCCTGTGCCGCGGCCGGCCATGGCGAGCTGGTGGGCGGCCGGGAGGTCACAGAACCGGGCCGGTATGCCCGCGCCGAGCGCGTACCTGATCGCCTGCCATTCCGGCGAGAACACCGCGAAGGGCCAGAACGCCGCCGTCTTGGGCTCGCCGGGCACGTAAGCCAGCAACGCCACGGGCGGCCGCATCTCCGGGTCCCCGGCCAGCTCCACCAGTCCGTCCGCCTCGGGCGGGCCCTCGATCAGCACCACATCGGGGTCCAGCTCGGCCAGCGCGGCCCGGACCGACCGCGCCGACCCCGGCCCGTGATGCCGGATGCCGTACAGCGTCGTACTGGTCACTACCCGGCCGCCTCGCGGCACGCGCGGTAGAAGTCGCTCCAGTCGTCTCGCTCGCGCACGACGGTCTCCAGGTACTCCTGCCACGCCGCCCGGTCGGACACGGGATCCTGGATGACCGCGCCGGTGATGCCGCCGGCCACGTCGGCGGCGCGGAGCATGCCGTCACCGAAATGCGCGGCCAGGGCCAGGCCGCTGGTGATCACCGAGATCGCCTCGGCGGGGGAGAGCGTGGCGCTCGGCGACTTGACCTTGGACCGGCCGTCCTCGGTGACGCCCTGGCGCAACTCGCGGAAGACCGTGACCACCCGCCGGATCTCCTCGGCGCCGGGCGAGGTCTCCGGGAGCCCGATCGAGCGGCCGAGCTGGGCGACCCGGCGGGTGACGATCTCCACCTCCTGCTCGGCCGAGGAAGGCACCGGCAGCACGACGGTGTTGAACCGCCGGCGCAGCGCGCTGGATAGTTCGTTGACGCCGCGGTCCCGGTCGTTGGCGGTAGCGATGACGTTGAACCCGCGGACCGCCTGCCGCTCGCTGCCCAGCTCCGGGACGGGCAGCGTCTTCTCGGACAAGATGGTGATCAGCGCGTCCTGTACGTCCGAGGGCATCCGGGTGAGCTCCTCGACCCGTGCGATCTGGCCCGCGGCCATTGCGCGCATGACCGGGCTGGGCACCATGGCGTCCCAGGACGGGCCCTCGGCGATCAGCCGCGCGTAGTTCCACCCGTACCTGACCGCCTCCTCAGCGGTTCCCGCGGTGCCCTGCACCATCAACGTGGAGTCGCCGGAGATGGCCGCGGCCAGGTGTTCGGACAGCCAGGTCTTGGCCGTGCCGGGCACGCCGAGCAGCAGCAGGGCGCGGTCGGTGGCCAGGGTGGCCACCGCGACCTCGACCAGGCGGCGTGAGCCCACGTACTTCGGCGTGATCTGCGTGCCGTCGGCGGCCGTCCCGCCGAGCAGGTAGGTCGTCACCGCCCACGGCGACAGCCGCCAGCCCGGCGGCCGGGGCCGGTCGTCGGCGGCGGCCAGGGCGGCCAGCTCAGCCCGGTATTCCTGCTCCGCATGAGGCCGCAGGACCGTGCCCGGATCACGAACCGTTGTCATCGCCCAACTCCTTGAGCATCTCGTACCGGAATTGCAGGACAGCGGCGGCGATGACCGGCGGCGCGTCCGGCCGCGGCTCGGGCAGCGCATCCGGCGCGCCCAGCGCGGGATCGGCCCGGCGGGCCAGCTGCCGCAGCGCCTCGATCTCCGCCGCCGTGCCCGGGGGAGGGCCGGTGAGGGCCCGGCCGATCAGAGCGCCCATCCAGTCCTGGTCACGCTGCGCGATCGCGGCCCGGGACCAGCCCGCAAGCAGGACCGGCGCCCAGCTGCCAGCCGGCAGGGCGGCGATCTGCGCCGGCGTCAGGCCGAACTCATCTGTCCAGGTCCGCAGCGGGGTCCTAGCCAGAATCTCCAGCATGAGCCGAGCACGGTCGGCCTGTGTCGTGAGGGCCACGGCGCCCCGCGACCCGATCCCGTCCTGCCACATCCAGGCGTCGCGCCGGGCCGGCGGGCTGACGATCAGGCGCATGCCGTGGATGCCCTGGTGGAGGTACAGGAAACCACGGGCGCGGGTGGCCATCCGCTGCGCGAGCGCAGATCCGGGCAGGCTGGCCAGCAGGTACCCGGCCCAGCTCCGGACCGTGTCGGCCGGGTCGGCGAGAGCGTTTTCCAGCAGCCGCTCATCGGCCGGGGTGAGGTTGTCCGCCAGGACGGACAGGAACATCACGCGATCGCCACTGGCCCCGCGCCAGCTCGCGGCGATCAGCTTGCGGGCGGCACGGGGATCGCGGGCCCGCAAGCCGGCCAGGTAGGAGCGGCGTTGATCGGGGTCGCCGAACCGCCACGCGTCCTCGTCGGCCAGGACCGGCGTGCCGACGAAGGTCCAGTCCGGGTTGAGCCTGGCCAGCCACCGTGCTCGCGGCCCGCCCGCCGCGGCGACCAGGCTGCGCAGGCCCGGGTCGGCGCGTCGCGCCCGGTCCAGCAGGGCGGGCAGCGACTGGGCCGGGGGCCGCAGCCCGCGTCGCACCGCCGCCGACAGCCACTCGCTGAGCAGGTCGGGGTGCTCGCCGCCGAGTATCCGCGCCAGCCGGCGCGCGGCGGCCCGGCTCACGACCGGTCGCGGGTCTGGCTCGCAGACGGGCAGCGGTTCGGCGCGATCGGGCCGCCGGCCCGCCCGGCGGGCGGCGGTCAGCAGCGCGGCCCGGTCGAGCAGGGCGGCCGCGGGATCGCCCGGGTCGTCTTCCGCGGGAGGCAGGCCGGGGATGGCGACCGCGGGAACCACGCTCCGTTCGGTCCCGATAAGACTCGCGGTGACCAGGTCATGCCATGAGTTCATAGCGGTACCGCCGTCCCGTCCTGGTCCCAGGCGGTCAGCGGCCACAGGCCGCGCGGCGACCACTCCCCGGCCACCGTCAGGGGGTGGCCGCCGGACAGCGCGAGCAGCGGCCAGCAGTCGCCGGCGCCCGGGTGCAGCGGCAGGGCCTCGCCGGCCGCGTCGAACAGGCAGGGGACCGGGGCGCGGGCCGGCGTGACCTCCAGCACGGCGGGCCAGGAGTCCAGCCAGGGGTCCTCGGCGAGCGCGGCGGCGTACCCGGCCAGCAACCCGCCGGTGGTGGTCCCGGGCGGCGGGCCGCAGGGTCCGGTGTTGTACCTGGTGGCCACCAGCGCCCGGAGCGGGACGGCGGCGGGATAGAAGGCCAGGTCGGCGTCGGTCTGGGTGCCGACGGTGAGCGAGTCGTCCAGCGACTGGCCTGCCGCGGCGAAGCTGAGGACGAGCGCGGTCCGGGCGGTGCGCCGACCGCGCAGCCAGGTTCGCCGGGTCCGGATCCGGTCCTGATCCAGGTCCCGCCGGGCCAGGACGTGCCAGTGGTCCCGGACCGGCGTCGCGCTGGCCAGCACGTCGGCCTGGCGGACGGTGAAACCGAGCCGCGACCGCACGGTGTCCCGGAGCGGCGGCGGCAGCGCGGCCTGTGCCCGGCCGGCCGCGGCCAGCAGCCGGAGCAGCGCGTACTCCTCCAGCAGCCGGCTGTCCCAGCCCGGCCCTGAGTGCGGGACCGCGGCCAGGGCCCGCAGGCGTTCGGCCGGGCCGGACGCCTGCGCGTCGATCATCCGGGCGGCGATGTCGTCCCAGTGCCGGTAGCCGTACCGCTGGCTGGCGGCCAGGCCCTGGCGGACCTGGTCGCAGAGCCAGCGGTCGAGTTCGGTCAGGCCGGACGCGACCCGTGTCTCCCGCTGCTCGGCGCGCCGCAACGCGGCGGCGGGGTCGGCCGGGGCTTTCGGCTCTTTCGGGTCACTGGCTTTGGCCGAGCGCGAGGCGAGCCAGCTCGCGGCCCAGTCGGGCGGGCCGCCGTTCGTCCCGGCCGTACCGTCCGACCACAGCAGCATCAGGGCGAGCGCGTGCTTGCACGGGAATTTCCGGCTCGGGCAGGAGCACCGGTACGCCGGGCCGGACAGGTCGACCACGGTGCGGTAAGGCGTGGCCGCGCTGCCCAGGCACTCGCCCCACAGCGCGCCGTCGTCCGCGGTGCCGGTCAGCGGCCAGGAGCGGCCGGACGCCAGGGCCTGCGCGGCCCGCAGCGAAGACGCGTCGGGCGCCAGCGCGAGCACCCGCGCGCGATCCCAGCGTCCCTCCACAGGGGCACCCTACGCGCGCCGCCGACATTTCCCTCCCGGGACTTGCGCCGGCCGGCATAAAGAGGAGCGGAGGGCAGTTGGCTAGTGGCGGGTTAGAGCCAGAGGGGGGATGGCGTCCCCTCGGGCCAGGGGGTCTGGGGGGATGGCGTCCCCCCATGAAAAAGGGAGAGCAGCTAGTGAAGGCAGTCAGGTTCGATGAGTACGGCGGGGTCGAGGTCCTGAAGGTCGTGGACGTGCCGCGGCCGGTCCCGGGTGCGGGACAGGTGCTGGTCCGGGTCAAGGCGGCGGGGATCAACCCGGGTGAGGCCAAGATCCGCGCGGGCCTGCTGCACGCCATGTGGCCGAGCACGTTCCCGTCCGGCGAGGGCAGCGACCTGGCCGGGATCGTGGCCGAGACCGGCCCGGGCGTGACCGGTGTTTCGGCCGGCGACGAGGTCATCGGCTATACCGACAACCGGGCCAGCCACGCCGAGTACGTCCTGGTCGAGGCGCAGAACCTGACCGCCAGGCCGGCTGGCGTGCCCTGGGAGGTGGCCGGGGCGCTGTTCGTGGCGGGCGCCACCGCGTGGGCGGCGGTCCGGGCGGTGAGCCTGACCGAGGGCGACACGGTGGTGGTGGCCGGCGCGGCCGGCGGGGTCGGCTCGCTCGCGATCCAGCTGGCCCGGCGGGCCGGCGCCACCGTGATCGGGCTGGCCAGCGAGGCCAACTTCGGGTGGCTGGCCGGGCACGGGGTCATTCCCGTGGCCTACGGCGACGGGGTGGCCGACCGTATCCGGCAGGCGGCTGGCAAGGTGGACGCGTTCATCGACACGTTCGGCGCGGACTACGTGCAGCTGGCGCTCGAGCTGGGCGTCGAGCCGTCCCGTGTCGACACCATCGCCAACTTCGAGGCTGTCGCGCGGTACGGGGTCAAGGCCGAGGGCAACGCGGTCGGGGCCAGCGCGAGCGTGCTCGCCGAGCTCGCCGGGCTGATCGCGGCCGGCGAGCTGGAGGTGCCGATCGCCGCGACGTTCCCGCTGGACCGGGTCCAGGACGCCTACCGGCGGCTCGCGGAGGGCCACGTCCTGGGCAAGATCGTCCTGCTGCCGTAAGCCGCGATCGCGGCGTACTGTCAGGGTATGGCCGAGATGCTGCCGTTGTTCCCGCTCGGCGCCGTGCTCTATCCCGGCATGCTGTTGCCGCTGCACATCTTCGAGGAACGGTACCGGCAGCTCGTCCGGGACCTGCTTGACCGGCCGGAGCCCAGGCGGTTCGGGGTGATCGCGATCCGCAAGGGCCTCCAGACCGGGATCGACGGGGTGCATTCGCTGTACGAGATCGGCTGCACCGCGACCTTGCGCCGGGTCGACGAGCTCGACGACGGCCGCTTCGACGTGGTCACCGTCGGCACCCAGCGGTTCAGGCTCCTGGCCCTGGACCAGACGCTGCCGTACCTGCAGGGCGAAATCGAGGTCCTGGCCGAGGATGCGGTCGACCAGGCGGCCGCGGCACCGACCGTCCGCGCGGTCCAGGTGGCGTTCCGCGCCTACCTCGATGCGCTCACCGAACGGGGCGGCGCCACGGTCCGGATCGAGGATCTGCCCAGCGAGCCGGGACTGCTGTCGTTCGTGATCGCCGCCACCATGGTGATCGACCTGCCCGAACGACAAGGCCTGCTCGACGAGGCCGACACCGTGCGGCGGCTGAACGCCGAGCGCGCCTTGCTGGCCCGGGAAACCGCCATGCTCCGGGCCACCACGTCCCGGCCCGCCCCGGACCTGCGGCACACGCCGTACAGCCCCAACTGAACCGGCCACTCACCTCGTTCAGGTGGGTCGCGAACTCGGGCGGGTAGGTTCAAGGCATGGCTGAACCGGAAACCGAACCGGACGCGATCTCGGTACGCGCCGCCGAGGTGGCCTCCGACGTCGCCGAGGCAGAGGGCCCGCAGGACCGCAAGCGGCTGGCTGCCGCGTTCAGCAGGGCCGCGAGTTCGGGTGCGCGGGTGGCCGGCCGCGGCACCCGGGCGGCCACGCGCGGGATCGGGGCGGTGCGGCGCGGAGCCGGCTCGGGAACGGGCTGGCTGGCGACGCAGGTGATGGCGATGGCGCCGCGCCTGCGGGTACGTGACCAGGCCGCGCTGCGGGCGCAGTTCCCCGGCCAGTCCGCCGAGGAGATCGCCGACGCGCTCATCGACGGGGCCTCTCACGCCGCGGCCGCGGTCGGCGGGGCGGCCGGCGTGTGGGCCGCGCTGCCGGCCTTGCCCGCCTTCCCGGCCGAGGTGGCGGCCGAGACCTTGGTCCTGGTCGGCGTCGAGATCAAGCTCATCGCCGAACTGCACGAGGCATACGGGGCCCCGGCCCCGGGCAACCTCCCGGAGCGGATGAGCGCCTACGTGGCGGCGTGGGCGCACCGCCGCGGCGTGTTCATGATCCCCGGCGGATTGGTCCTGGCCACCGGGTCCCCGCTGGGCCGGCTGCTGCGCAGGCGACTGGCCGTCCGGGCGGGCCGCAGCGCGTTCTCGCTGGCCCCGCTGCTCACCGGCGCCGCGGCGGGCGCGTACCTGAACAGCCGCGAGACTCGCAGGCTCGGTCAGGACATCCGCCGCGACCTGCGCCGCAAGGCGCTTCCTGGGTCGTGAGGCCGGGGCGAGCGGACCTGGTCCGGTTCAGTCGCCGAGCATGACGGGGTCGAGTTCGGTCAGTCGTTCGCGACTGGCGACCCGGTCGATGGCGGTAATCGTGCCCCCGGTCACGGTAAACACGTAGGCGACCCGAGGGCGACCGCCCGGAGCCCAGACCGCCCCGGCCAGCCCGGCGAGCAGGGCCGGGCGCACCCCGCCCCCGTATTCGACGAAGACGCGGGCCACGGCGCGAGCGCCGAGGATCTCCTCGGGCGCGCCCAGCCGGACGCCGTCGAGGTCGGTGCGGAGCGCGACGCCGGGGTCGAGCAGGGCGACCAGGGCGGCGAAGTCACCGCCGCGTGAGGCGGCCAGGAAGGCCGTGACCACCTCCCGCTGCCGGGCCGGGTCAGTGCCCGGGTTCGGGCCTGCCGCCCGGACCCGGCGCCGGGCCCGGCTGGCGAGCTGCCGGGCGGCGGCGGGGGAGCGCTCGATGACCGGCGCGATCTGGTCGAAGGGCACGTCGAACATGTCGTGCAGGACGAACGCCAGGCGTTCGGCCGGGGTCAAGGTGTCGAGGACCACCAGCAGCGCGAGGCCGACCGAGTCGGCCATGAGCGCCTGGTGTTCGGGGTCGGCGTCGCTGCCCGGCTCGGGCAGCTGCTCGCCGATCGGCTCCTCATGCCGGGACCGGCGCGAGCGCAGCTGGTCCAGGCAGACCCGGGCCACGATGGTGGTGAGCCAGCCGGCCATGTTCTCGACGCCTTCGGCGCCGGACCGGCTGAGCCGCAGCCACGCCTCCTGCATGGCGTCGTCCGCCTCGGCCGCCGAGCCGAGCATCCGATGCGCCACCGCGTGCAGGCGGGGCCGGTGCACCTCGAAGCGCTCGGCCAGCCAGTCACCGTCGTCCACCGCTCATCCCCTCGCCATGATCCGTCATTACTCTGTCGGATCGAACCCGGTGGATGTGACAAGCAGGCCTCGTACTCGGCACCGGGTCGCCGAGCCGCTACCCTCGGGCACATGGAAGTGCCGATGGCACTGGCCGAGTGGACGGTTCTCGTCGTGCTCAGCCAGCGTCCCGCTCATGGCTTCGCCGTGTCCCTGCTCACCGCGCCCGACGGCGAGCTCGGCCGGATCTGGCGCATCCCCCGGCCCGTCGTCTACCGGGCGATAGGCAGGCTCCTTGACGCCGGGTTCATCACGCCCGCGGCGGTCGAACCGGGCCTTGGCCCGCAGCGCACCATCTATACCGTCACCGTGCGTGGTCGCGAGGAGGCCGAGCACTGGCTGAACACGCCGGTCGAGCACGTCCGGGACATGCGGTCGCAGCTGCTGATCAAGCTTGCCCTCCTGCACCGGGCCGGGCGCGACCCGGCCGACCTGATCAAGCGGCAGCGAGCCGCCCTCGATCCGATCGCGCGAGCGATGCAGGTCCCGCAGGCTGGGCCCGATGGCTTCGACGAGATCCTGCTGGCCTGGCGCCGCGCCACGGCCGCGGCCGCCCTGGGTTTCCTCGACGCTATCGCGCCAAAAAATGAGACAGAGCCCTCCTGAGCCTGCGTGTATCTCCCCTTGTGCTGGTTAAGGGCATTGTTGTCTCAGCGGAGCCGGGTGATGCCACCCGGCCCGGTTCGCCTTGCGGTGGATCAGGTTCAGTGCACCTGCTCCGGCCGGATCTCAACGCCACCTGCCCGGGAGGCAGAAAGAGCATTGCCGTCGGCGCCGAAGTACGGCGGGTGCAGGACGGTAACAGCGAACTCGGCGCCGGGGGAGGGTGCCTTCTCAACGAGACGGCAGGTGATCGTTTCTCCGCCCACCCGCAGGTCAGCCTCCCACCCCGCGCCTGCGGGCCGGCAGGCGAGGACCGCTCCGGTCAGCGTCAGGCCCCGGTCGGGGAAGGTTCCCGCGACGACCCGCTCCGGGTGAACCCCGGCCACCGCCTTCCCCGAGGGCACGAAACCGAGATAACCGATCAGCTCGGCCACGCGGCGCGACGCGGGTCGCAGCACGACCTCGTCGGGCGCGCCGACCTGGAGCAGTTCGCCGCGGTCGAGGACAGCGAGCCGGTCGGCGAAGGCCTGGGCGTCGGCTAGCTCGTGCGTGACCAGGATGGAAGGCACGGATCGCTCCGCCACCAGGGAGCTCACCAGGTCGGTGAGGCCGCGACGCAGGCTGGCGTCCAGTCCGGTATAGGGCTCGTCGAGCAGCAGGGTGTCGCACCGCGCGAGGAGCAGGCGGCCCAGTGCCACCCGGTGCGCCTGCCCGCCGGACAGGCGCGCGGGCATAGCGGTCAGCAGGCCGTCGATGCCCAGGACCGAGGCCAGCTCGGCAACCTCGGTCCCCGACCGGGGCGCGGACGGCGCGTAGCACAGGTTGTCCCGGACCGACAGGTGGGGGAACAGGCCCGGGTTCTGGCGCAGCAGCCCCACCCGCCGCTGCCAGGGTGGTACCGCGCACACCGGCGGGGCCGTGGAGGTCAGGACCCGGTCGCCGAGCACGATGCGGGCCCGGCGGGGCTGGACCAGGCCGGCGACGGCCTCGAGCAACGTCGTCTTTCCCGCTCCGGAAGGGCCGAACAAGGCGAGCCGCTCACCGGGGTTCACCTGCAAGGCGACGCGCACGGTGAACTCCCGGCGGTCAACCTCGACGTCGGCGTCCAGCACGGGCGCTCCAGATGTAGGCGGCCAGCGGCAGCGGCAGCGCGACCACCAGCAGGACCAGGGCGTACGGCAATGCCGAGGCCAGGCCGGTCTCCTGCAGCGTCGTATATATCTGCAACGGTATGCCAGCGGGATGGTAGGCGATGATGATGACCGCGCCGAAGGCGCCCATCGCCCGCGCCCAGGCGATGGACAGCGCCATAGCCAGGCCGGGGGCGGCCAGCGGCAGGGTCACCCGGCGGAAAACCCGGCGCGGCCGGTCACCGAGCAGGCCCGCCTGCTGCTCCAGCCGGGGCTCGACGCTGGCGAAGGCCGACTGCGCGCCGAGCACGTAGTACGGCGCCGACTCGTAGACCTCCGCGATGACCAGCGCCAGGAACGTGTTGGTCGCCGACTGGTGCAGCCACCCGATCGCCCGCCCGATCGGCGTGTACGGGCCGACCAGGAAGACCAGGAGCAGGCCTATGACCAGCGGCGGCAGCAGCAGGCTGCACAGCACCCCGGTCTCCCACACCCGCGGGAAGGGCAGCTTCCCGCGGGCCAGCATCCAGGCCAGGGGCGTGCAGACCACGAACAGCACGCCCAGGGTCACCAGCCCGGACTCGAGCGAGGTCACGAGCGGATCGAGCGCCCCCGGCGCGGTCAGGGAACTCGCGATAGCGCTGCCCGACAGGTTGGTCGCCAAGGCGATCACCGGACCCAGCAGGGCCAGCCAGATCACGCCCGCCCCGGCCACGGACACCCACGCGGACACCGAGCGGAGCCTGAGCGGAGCGGCGCCGACCCGTCGCGGCGGTGCCGGGCTAGCCGCCCAGCTCACTCGATATTTCTGTGGGCACCGAGCTTGCCGAGCCGACGATCGTCGGGGTCGGCAAGGTGAACCCGCCGGCCTTGTACTGGGCCAGGCCCGCGGCCGACAGCGTGTACTTGACGAACGCGATCGCGGCCGGGGTCGGCGTCCCGATGATGGTGATGTCGATCACCTGCGGGGACCCGCTCTTGGTGACCCCGCCCTTGATCGTGACCTTCGCCTTCTTGTACTGGGCGGCATCCGCGGCGCTGCCCAGGTTGATGGCCGTCGGCAGCGGGATGTAAGCCAGGTGCAGTTCCACCGCCTGGGTAACGAAGGCGCTGGCCGCGTCGAGCTGGCCCGACTCCAGCGTGGAGTCCAGCGCGGACTCGGCGTAGATCTCCGACGACGACGCTGAGCCGAAGTCCGAAGTGCCCAGGATCTTGGCCACGGTGTCGGACGGCAGGTGGTAGTAGGTCTGGGCGAGCTCAAGCATCTCGATGAAGTCCCGGCCCTGCGGGTCGGCGTTGGGGTCGGTGCGGCCGAGCTTGAGGCCGGGCGTCTGCAGCAGGGTAAACAGTGACGACAACGGCATGCTGCCGTCCGCGATGGCCTTGAACTTGCTCGCGTACTTGCTCTTGGGGTTGTACGCCACCACCATCGAGGTGCCCGCGTACTGGATATACCAGTTGGTGAACTTGGGCTCCAGCGGGGTGATGTTGTCGCCGCCCACGCTTTCGAAGACGTTCGGGGTAATCTCGCCGGAGGCGATATCGGCCTCCAGGTCGCCAGAGGACGCGCCGCGGCCCGAGAACGCGTAGCCGTTAGCCGCGGTGAAGGCCGGGCTCACCACCTTCTCGTTGAGGAACTGCAGCGAGGAGGCATAAGCCACGTTGACCGTGCCGGTCGGCAAGCGACGAAGACGCGGACGCGCTGGCCGGCGAACTCGACGTCGAGGCCGAGCCCGCTGAGCTGCTAGTACTGCTGCTGCAGCCCGCGGCCAGCGCGGTACAGGCGATGGCGAGCAGAGCGACGAGAGGCGCTCTTTTCCTGGCAAACAGAGGGATCATTCCCGAAACATTGCCACTGTTGGTTGCGCGACGCAAGGAACAAGGACATGCCGTGAGGGGCTGGTTGTGATTTCGCGGCCCGAACGAGACTTCGCGTTGTGGAAAACCCCCTTGGCATCCCAGTCGCACGCGCGGCATTGTGGACCGGGTGAGCAACCCTGACCCTCCGCTTCCGGCGGACCCCGAGGACCTGCGCGGTCTGGCTCGCGGGCTGCGCCAGCTGGTCGAGCTGGGGGCCAGGGCGCTAGCCGAGGACGCGGGGCCCTCGCCGATCGCGCTGCGGGTGACGGGGCACCTCGGCTGCGCGCTGACCGCCGTGGTGCCGGTGACCGAACGGTTCGCGTCCTGGGAGCACGTGAACATCCAGCGGGGAGTCGACGCCTACCTCGCGGCGCGGCACGAAGAACCGCAATGGTTCGGCCCCTCGGGCGCCGGTCACCGGCCGCACGAGGATCTGCTGTCGCTGATCGGCTCGCCCCCGCCCTTCGGCCCGGCCCGGCTCATGGCCAGGCCCGGAATCCGGGTCGGGGCGGGCGCCGATGACCGGGCGGGTACCGCCAGCTACGGCACCGCCCCCGTCGGACCCGAGGAAAACACCGAGGTGGTGACGCTCGGCCTGGTCACCACGACCGCGCCGGACGGGGACCCGGTGGTGATCGGCATCCGCGACGAGAGCCGGTTCGGGCCGCCGGCCTGCAGCCTGGAGATCCTCGCGGCCGACCGGGAGGCAGCCACCGCCACCCGCGACGAGATCGACCGGCTGATGCGGGTGCACGACGTGTTCCGCGGTCAGGTCCTCAGCTTTACCGCCAGCGAGCATCACGGCAACGAACTGGTCACCTTCCTGCCACGCCCGCAGGTCGCGGCGGGAGACGTCGTGCTGCCCGACGGGCTTCTGGAGACCGTGGAGCGGCACATCATCGGGGTGGCCGACTGGTCGCGGGAACTGCTGAGCGCGGGCCAGCACCTCAAACGAGGCCTGTTGCTGCACGGCCCGCCGGGGACCGGCAAGACGCACACCGTGCGCTACCTGACCGGACGGCTGGCCAGCAGCACGATCATCCTGCTCACCGGCCGGTCCATCAGGTTCATCGACCAGGCCGCGGCGCTCGCCCGGCGGCTGCAGCCCTCGATGGTGGTCCTGGAGGACGTCGACCTGGTCGCGGTGGACCGAGACTTCACGCAGGACGGGAATCCGCTCCTGTTCTCGCTGCTCGAGGCGATGGACGGGATCGGCGCGGATGCCGACGTCACGTTCGTGCTGACCACCAACCGGGCCGACATCCTGGAGACCGCCCTGGCCGACCGGCCGGGCCGGGTTGACCTGGCCGTCGAGATCCCGCGACCGGACCTCCGCTGCCGGGAGCGGCTGCTCCAGGTCTACGCGCGCGGCCTGAGCGTGGACGCCGACCTCGCCCGGGTCGCGGCCGATACCGAAGGCATCACCGCGTCGTTCATCAAGGAGATGCTCAGGCGGACGGTCCTGGTCTCGCTGCGCGCCGGTGACCGCCCGCCGGTGCTGCGCGGCTCCTACTTCACCGAGGTGCTGGCCGAGATGAACTCTGAGCGCCATGCGCTCACCCGCTCGCTGCTCGGGACCCACCGCCACCCCCCGGCTGGCCCGGGGTGAGAACCACGGCTCGTTCGGGAAATTAGGAAGAGAGGTTCGCCATGTCCCGCAGGACCACCCCTCCGTTCCGGGCCGACCACGTCGGCAGCCTGCTCCGGCCGCCCCGGCTCCACCAGGCGCGTGAGGACTTCGCGGCGGGCCGGATCACGGCTCCTGACCTGCGCGCGGTTGAGGACGAAGAGATCGTCAAGGCGATCCGGATGCAGGAAGAGGTGGGCCTGCAGTCGGCCACCGACGGGGAGTTCCGGCGGGCGACCTGGCACATGGACTTCATCTACCAGCTCGGCGGTATATCCCAGGCTCCAGGCCACCTCGCGGTGCAGTTCACCAACCCGTCCGGGACTATCGAGTGGACGCCCGCCGCACTGCACGTCGGCAGCAGGGTACGGCTGGACCACACGATCTTCGGCGAATCCTTCACGTTCGTCAGGGATCACGTGACCACGGCCGTCCCCAAGCAGACCATCCCGTCGCCGAACATGGTGCACTACCGCGGCGGCCCCGCGATGCTCGACCCGGCGGTCTATCCCGACATCGAGGGGTTCTGGGCCGACCTGGCCGCCGCCTACGCCGACGAGGTGCGCCGGCTCGGCGACCTGGGCTGCACCTACCTGCAGTTCGACGACACCAGCCTGGCCTACCTCAACGACCCCGCCCAGCGGGCGCAGATCAGCGGGCGCGGCGAGGACGCTGAGCACCTGCACCTGCGCTACATCAACCAGATCAACGCGGCGGTGAAGGACAAGCCGGCCGGCCTGGCCATCACCACCCACATGTGCCGCGGCAACTTCCGGTCGAGCTGGGCCGCGTCGGGCGGCTACGACTACGTGGCCGAGGCGCTGTTCTCCGAGCTGGACGTGGACGGGTTCTTCCTGGAGTACGACGACGAGCGCTCGGGCGGCTTCGAGCCGCTGAGGTTCGTGCCCGCGGGCAAGATGGTCGTCCTCGGCCTGGTCACCACCAAGCGCCCGGAGCTGGAGTCCAAGGACGACCTCAAGCGGCGGGTGGAGGAGGCGGCCAAGTACGTGCCGCTGGACCAGATCTGCCTGTCCGGTCAGTGCGGATTCTCCTCCACGGTGGAGGGCAACGCGCTGACCTACGACGAGCAGGTGGCCAAGCTCCGCCTGATCGCGGAGACGGCCGAGGACATCTGGGGTTAAGACACATCAGGTTTCGCGGACGGCGCGGGTCACGAGCTCGCCCGCGACGACCGCGATCTTGCGGCGCTCAGCCCGGGCTTGCGCCCGGATCTGCTCGTAGGCGGCGTGCGGGGAAAGTCCCCGCTGGCCGACGAGCACGCCCTTGGCCTGCTCGATGACGGCCCGGGAGTTCAGCGCGCTCTGCAGCTGCGCGGTCAGCACCGTCTGCTCCTCGCCCATCATCATGCTCGCGATGAGCAGGGCCGCCAGGTCGGTGAAGGCCAGCAGGGCCAGCTCCGCCTCGGCGGACCACGGGTGCCGTTCCCGTGACAGCACCGCCACCACCCCCACGGCGTCCTGGTTGTAGGGGATGGGGCTGGCCAGCACGGCCCGGACGCCCTGGTCGACCGCGGCCTGGCTGAACGACGGCCAGCGCGAGTCCGAGGTGAGATCCTCGGCCCCGACCAGCACCTTGTCGTCGAAGGCCGTGATGCACGGGCCCTCCCCGTGATGTATCTGCAGCTCTTCCAGGCGCCGCACCCGGTCGTCGGAGACCGCCGCGTTGCGCAGGTGGTGATCGGCGTCGGCCAGCATCAGGCCGGCCCCGTCCACGGAGAAGATCGCGTGGGTCGTCTCGACGATCCGGTGCATCGCCTCCTCGACCCGCAGCTCACCGAAACGCAGCCGGCCAAGCTCGTGCAGGGCGTGGCGTACATCCTGCAGCGTGACGGTCATGCTCGCTCCGGGGGTGGGCTAGAGGAAATGATGGTAATCCCTCGATCTCGCAGCCGGTGCCGAATGCGGTCAGCTCGAGAACACGCCGGACCGCCCGGCTGGGATGCCGGACGACCAGGCGCCTGCCCGGAGGCAGGAACTGACCCGCGCTGACGATCAGGCGCGCGGATCCGCAATCCACGAAGCCGGTACCGGCCAGATCCAGGATCAGCCGCGGCGGCCTGGTGCACAGGACCGCCGATAGATGCTCGGCCAGCACCGGCCGGGTGGTGAGATCCAGCTCGCCGGTGATCACCATCGTGACCCCCTCCGGGCCGGCATCCGCCTCGATCACGAGCGGCGGGCCGGACGGACGACGGGCAGGCGGGTCCGGACGGGCGGGCGAGCCGGCAGAACGTGAGAGCAACGTCATGAGAACCCCACTCAGCAGCAGCGGTCAGGTCTCGAGCCGGCTCCTGTCAGGAGGCCTCTTCCCGGGGTGATCCCGGAAGAGGCAGGGCCAGTACCGGCCTGGCGGCGGGCCGCGGGGGTCTGGGCGGCGTGGCGATAGTTCCAGTATGCCTCACCCGGTTAGTCCGCAAGGCCAGGTAAGCGGCGTAAACCCGGATCCGCCGGACCGGCGGCCGTCTGTCAGGGTGTTGTCATGCCGTGGATTGACCTTGAAGGCGCCGTCAACGTACGTGACCTGGGCGCCATGCCCACTGACGACGGCGGCCAGACGGTGGCCGGACGCCTGCTGCGCGCCGACAACCTGCAGGAACTGTCGCCTTCTGACGTCAGCCGCCTGGTGCACGACATCGGCCTGACCACCGTGGTGGACCTGCGCAGCTCGGCCGAGCTGGCGGCCGAGGGCCCGGCGCCGCTGGACGCCGTCCCCGCGGTCCGGCACGTCCATCACCCGGTGGTGCCCGAGATCGGCGAGGCGACGGACGTGGTGGCCGAGGCGTTGCTGCTCAAGAAGATGCAGGATCGATCGCGCTTCCCGAGCGATCCCACCTGCGGGCACTACCTGGGCTACCTGGAAGACCGCCCGGATCAGGTGCTGGGCGCGGTGCGCAGCATCGCTCATGACCGGGGCGCGGTACTGGTCCATTGCGCGGCGGGCAAGGACCGCACGGGCGTGGTGATAGCGCTGGCGCTGACCGCGGCTGGCGTCCGGCGGGCGGCGGTAGTGGCCGACTACGCCGCGACGGGGGAGCGGACCGAGGCGATCATCGGCCGCCTGCGCCGGTCACCGACGTACGCCCGCGATATCGACAGCGTGCCCGCCGATGCCCACCGGCCCCGCGCGGAGACGATGGCGGCGTTCCTGGAGCAGATGGATTCCCGTTACGGCGGCGTCACCCGGTGGCTGACCGAGCACGGTCTCGGTGCCGGGGAACTGGATCTGCTGCGCGCCAAGCTGCGCCGTCCGTTACCAACCTGACATCGCAGGCCGTCTGCGGTCTCACATGATGGGCG